>JAAXIC010000026.1 GCA_012270555.1 Chloroflexota bacterium | reverse complement strand
CGAATTAGTCAACATTTACAATTCCCGCGCACGCTCGCCCCGCGCGGGGACGCGGAATCTATCCGTTACTCCGACCCTGGACTCCGGCCCCGTACTCGATACGGGGCAGGCTTTTCGCCGGAGTGACGGATACAAACCCTGAATACCTTCCCATCTCCTGTGCGTTTCCATCATACGGCAAACAGCGGTTAAGGCAAGCACTTGCCCGGCCTCGAGCCGATGCGCCCACAGTCACGCAACTACGGCGCGGGTTCGTCCGCCGCTGCCGCCCCTGGTGACTTTCCTGATCGCGTCAAGAGCCTGATCACAAAGAAGCCACCAACAAGCAAAATCATAAACACTATGAACAGGATGTCGAGATACTGATCGATGAAGGCCGCAATCGGCTCGCCGAAGAGGGCAATCAGCAGGCCGACGGCAAAGAAGCGCGCGCCGCGTCCAAGCAGCGACGCCAGCATGAAGCGGCCGAAGTGCAGCCGAAACATGCCCGCCGTAACCGTGAACACCTTATAGGGTATCGGTGTGAGGGCGGCAATGAGAATGGCCCATACGTCGTAGCGCTGGTACTTCTGCTCAACGAACTGTATTTTGTCTTGCGAAAAGAGGCGGTCTACCACCGGACGCCCGCCCCACATGCCGATCAGGTAGCCGATACTCGCGCCGACCAGCGAACCGAGAAGGCAGATGGCGGCAAAGACCAACGCAAAGCTCGGCTTGCCGACGCCGAGCGCAATCAACAAGGGGTCCGGCGGCACCGGGAAGATGATCGACTCCGCCGCCGACAGCAGAAAGAGCGCCAAGCCGCCGTAGGGCGACTCACTCCAGGCGAGTACCCAATCCACCAGGTCATGGAGTAGATCAAACAAAGTCTAGACGCTCTTATTCAGATGAGATGTTCGATTTCAACGTCGCCCCAGTGCCGCTTGAAGTACTCCGCCACCAACCGACGGTGGCAGTGATCGGGTTCGTGCTCGCTGCACAGCAGGCAACTGTTGGAAATCGTCTGCTTAATTCCCTTTTTCCCAATGCCTCGGTCGTTCAAGAGCGCGATAAACTCCCGCTCGTAGGTGTCCCAATCGCATTGCTCTTTACGATAGGCGTCAAGCAGTTCTTTGGTAGGCGACAATTCGGGCATGTGAACATAGTCCATCCGGCATATCTCATGGAGGAAATATGCGAGATCGTCTCTCTTGGCAAACCCTGCCAATTGCGAAGCGTTGTTTAGCCGCACGTCCACCACCCGCTTTGCGCCAGATGTCCGCAACAACTCAAAGAAAACTGATGCGGATTTCTTCGTAAAGCCGATGGTAAAGACTTTCAAAGCGCACGCTCCCACCGCGCACCGCCCATGGCAGGATCAGCCCAGCGAGCGCCAACCTTCTGCGCTTGGCGCGAAATGGCATCCTCGATCACCTCCTCGCGAGAGCGGAAGAGGTCACCATTTGGCGGCAAATTCAATTGATGCAAGAGCCGGTCGATGGCTTCTTCGTGGCTCTCCACACTGCCGTCGGCGTGGATGTGCGCCACGGCAACACCGCGCTGGGCTAACGATTGGCTGACCATGAGCGTGCGGTGGCAGTCCAACGGTTCCTTCTCACTGCACATCAGTGCAATGCGGCATTCGTCTGCCCCATCCACGATGAAGTCCATCCCTTCTCCATAGGCAGGAGTTCGCGCCACTTCGTCATAGCGTATGCGCCCATCTTCGTCATAGAACGCGCGTTCCGCCGGTTGTCCGCCGAGGTCCTTCCCACGAAAGACATAGCGGATGCCGGATTCGTTCAGGGTCTTTGCCAAGTGCTCTTTATTGAAGTGGGGCAGATAGCGGCTGTACGGCGCTGAGCGCACATCCACTATCACGTCAACGCCGTGCCTTTTCAGCAGCGCCAAGAATGCTTCAGGGGCGTGATTGGAGTGCCCAATGGTGAGGACCGGAATGCGGGTTGAAGCCACGATAGGCATCTCCACTAGAGTTCAACAATTGCCGCTATGAGTTTGTAGGCGTACCCCTGATACGGCTCACCCAGACTCACGGTCAGATAGCATTCGCCAAGTTGGTATCTATCGTTAGGCCGGTTCAGGTACGTATGCTCGCACACGGGATCGGTGACCCAGAGGCGATAGTCCTCCCCGGCATGGCGAAACCCGCCTTTGATCCTCCGCTTGAAGTCGCCTTGCTCAATCCTGGGAGCGAACACGTCTAATACCAGCTTACCAACTCTGATGAGACGTAACGAGCCATCCAAGGACCCCGCACGCTCAAGGGGCAATCTGTCGTTTCGACCGAGATTCGTGTGATACCCATTAATCCAGAGCGGCCCGGCTGGTTCGGCAAGGCGGTCGAGCGCATTCGGCCCAACGCACGCAACTCTTCTCCAACGGCGATTCGGGTCGAGCAGCCAATTCTCTTGTTGGTAGCCTTTCGGTCGTGCCTCGTGCAGTGGCACGTCTATGACGTCGAGCACTTTCGGCTCGCGATCGTCAAGCAAGCGCGGCTCGGCGCCATCCTCGTACTGACGTTCGCTTTCATTAACTGCTTCGTCTTCGCGGTCGCTGACGGGCCGCACCCATGCGCCGGGCTCGCCACTCCTCAGCAATTCCTTGCCGGCAATGCAGCGGTCGCCCTCCTTGCGCGAGTTGGCGAGGCACACGATGCGCTTGATTCTGGCGTTTGCCATGGTCGCTGCTTGCACGCTGCCGTCTAGTACGTTGGCGGAGCGTACACGTTCAGCGTGCGCAGGGGTTCATCGCCGGTGCAGCGGAGTTCGTGGGGATCGCCGGCGTCGATGATGAGCACATCGCCTGGGGCAAGGGGAGCGGTCTGGTCGCGGATGGTGGCCTCGCCGTGACCGGAAACGACGTAGACGACTTGGTCGGCCTCTGGGTGGTCACTGGCGTGGAGGCCGCCGGTCTTCTCACCGGATCCAAGTATCAGAATGCCGACTTGACTTTGTGCCGTGCCGGCGACGATGCGGAAGAGCGAGCCTTCCGCGAGAATCGGCGTGACATTGACTGGCTTCATACCTAACCTCCGCAAGAGTGACAATGCTATGGAAGACCTTTTCGCATCTCTGGCAAACACCCGGATTTGGAAAACAACGGTGAAGAATCCCCCCTCACCCGGCCATCTCCCCAGAGAGGATTGGGTCTTCTCGCCTGCCGGGGATGTGCATTGGACTGGAATTCTGCACCTGCCCCCGACGCACTGCGGGACGGGAATTCACACGCACGCAGGCTATGCGCACGTCCCGTGCGAACCTGCGCTACCGGCCTGTCCTCCCGCGTAGGCGGGTATCCGGGTCTTGTTTGCTGTGCCGGGCGCTGGATTCCGGCTTCCGCCGGAATGACGCACTAGCTTTGGCAGGCCCTAACCTAGACTGCTGCTTATCTACTTCGTACTGAAGACGATGCGTGAGTGGCTTGTCAGGGTGTCTACGCCGAGGCTTCTTCTTTTTCGCGCTTATGCGCTTCCACCACCTGCTCTTGGGTGCTCGCGGGTACCTGCTCGTAGCCTATGAATTCAGAGGTAAACGTAGCGCGGCCTTGGGTGAGAGAGCGCAGGTCGGTGGCGTAGCGCAGCACCTCGGCCTGAGGCACTTCGGCTTCGACCTCCATCGTGCCGGGCGACACCATATCCATGTTATGCACTCTGGCGCGGCGGCTCGTGAGATCGCCGATCACGTCACCCATGCGGTCTTCCGGCACGCGCACTTTCATCTGCAAGACCGGCTCCAAGAGGACGGGCTTGGCCCTATCCATGGCTTCTCCGAGGGCCATGGAACCGGCAATTTGAAAGGCCAAATCGGAGGAGTCCACCGTGTGCTCTTTGCCGTCTACGAGGGTGACGCGCAGGTCTACCACTTCACCGCTGGCGAGCGTGCCCTCTTTCATGGCTTCGCGGACGCCCTTGTGCACCGCCTCGCGGAACGGAGCTGAGATCGCACCGCCGAAGATCTTGTCCACGAACTCGAAGCCTTCTCCCCTTCCGGTAGGCTCGATTTCGATGTTGCAAACGGCGTACTGGCCGTGGCCACCGGTCTGGCGCACAAAGCGGCCCTCCGCCGCCGCAGTGCCGGTAATCGTCTCCTTGTAGGGCACTTTCACCGGTACCGTCTTCACGTCGGCGCCAAATTTGCGCTTCATGCGCTCCAGCGCGACGTTGATGTGCGTCTCGCCAATGCCCGAGAAGAGCGTCTGTCCCGTAATCTGCTGCCGCTCGACGTGCAGGCTAGGGTCTTCTTCCGTGACCCGCGCCAGCGCGCTGCTCAGTTTCTCCAAGTCTTCTTTCGAGGTCGGCTCGATAGCAGCGGTGAAGAGCCAGCGTGGGAACGTGACGGCAGGCAGCATCAGCGGCTGCTTGCGCTCGCTGAGCGTGTGGCTGGTGAGGGTATCGGCCAACTTGGCCACTGTACCCATATCCCCGGCGGCGATATGGTCGGTATTTTCCTGCTCGCGGCCGCGCACGAAGAGTAACTGACCGATGCGCTCCTCACTCTCCGTGTTGACGTTCCAAACACGAGAATCCGAGCTCAACGTGCCCGAATAGACACGAATGAACGAGAGTTTGCCGACGTAGGGATCGGCCAAGGTCTTGTAGACGAACGCCGCCAGCGGTCCCTCGCTATCGGCGGGCAGTTCCTGCTCCTCACCCTCCTGCGTAGCAGTGGCAGCATCAGTTTCCGCCGGTGACGGCAGATAGCGCAAGATCGCGTCCATGAGCGCGTGCACGCCCACGTTGCGGGTGGCGGAGCCGCAGAGCACCGGTGTCACTTGACCGGTACGCACGCCTTCATGCAGCGCAGCCTGCAACTCCTCGGCGGATATGTCCTCGCCTTCCAGATATTTCTCCGTCAGATCGTCGTCGAGTTCCACCACGTTCTCGATGAGGGTCATACGGTACTCTTCCACCGTATCCGCGAGGTCGTCGGGCACCTCCGCCTCCGATACCTCGTTGTCGGCGTAGAGGTACGCGGTGTTCGCTAGAACGTCCACCACGCCCGTGAAGTCGTTCTCGGAGCCGATGGGAACGTGCAGCGGCGCGACGCTGTTGCCAAAGTATTCGCGCAGGCTGTCCACGGTGCTGAAATAGTCGGCGTTCTCACGGTCCATGCGATTGACAAAGATCAAACGCGGGAGATCGTGGGCAGTGATCCGCTCCCACGACTCTTCCGTGCCCACCTGCACACCGCTGGCCACGTCCACCACCAATACGGCGCCATCGGAAACGTGCAGGGCGCTGGCCACCTCACCGGAAAAGTCGGCGTAGCCCGGCGTATCGAGCACATTGATCTTGGCTTCGTTCCACTCGACCGGGACGAGCGAAAGATTGAGGGAGATCTGGCGCTTGACCTCGTCGGGATCGTAGTCCGAGACCGTGCTGCCGTTATCTACGGAGCCCAGACGGTTGATTGCGCCGGTCGCGAAAAGCATCGCTTCCGCGAGAGAGGTCTTGCCCGCGCCCACGTGGGAATAGAGCCCGACATTACGAATCGTGTCCGTCGCATACGCCTTCATACGGTTTGTACCCTTGTTGGAGAAAGAGGTATAGTGCACTTAAGACTGGCATTATATACCAGAGCGCAGCAACGCATCAAAGCTGCTTCGGCACGCATCTCAGGGCGCTAAAGCAAGCGTAGGCAACAGGTTTCCCTCGGTTATTTGAAAGCCTGACGCTTCAGAAGGCTCGAATCGAGCCGTGCGCGAGAGTGTATGAACTCTTCGTGCTGCTGCGTTAACGTGCGGTGTCCAGTCACTAGCCACAGTACCAAATCCTTTACGCGGCACCCTCTACGCGCGTAATCAAAGCGGATGACTGCACCTCTATCTCACATTTCCCACAGCAGCTAAGCGAGAGCAAACATGAAGCACTTTAGAGTCGTATTACTCGCGTTGGGGGCAATCCACGCGCTATTCGCCGGGTTTACCGCCTTGGTCGGAGGCTTTGCTGATGGCGGGAGCATTGGGGAACGCCTCGTTCTGATGGCCGTTCATCCGCTTACGGCCGCCGCGCTTCTCTATATGGTTGTCTTGCCCAAGCCGGCCCGCAAAGTGCTGATGATTGGGTCGGCAATAATCGTCGTCAACGTAATTGCCGATGTTACGCTGGCCCTGCTCATACTGACGGGAAACATCCGCGGCGATTGGCTGCTGCCGCTGGTCTTTTCGGTGATTCCGCTCTTGGGGTTGATCTACGCGGGGACGTTGCTCTCTCGCCGAGCCGAGTAATTCTCAAGACCTTTCAGCGAAACGCGTGTGCCTTGTGTAACAGCGGACGTTGGAGACAATAGGGTCCGTTGGAGTCACTTATTGAAACGGCGCAGCAGTAGAAACGCTGCGATTAGCGGTCTATAAAGACACTCCCTACCTGCTCAACCAGAAGAGTGTGCGCTATGGCAAGCCAACTCGTCGGATCATTTCATACGCGAAATGCCGCGCTCCTGGCGGTAGAGGAGCTTGCGGCGCGCGGCTATGACGTGGAACTGCTGAAGGTCGAGCACCAGGGATCGCGGGCCGCCCTCTTTCGCCTTGTCCTGCGCATTGCGCAAGGCGGCGTCATCGGCGCGGCGCTCGCTCTGGTTACCGTCTTCATCGTGCCGAGCGAATTCTTGCTGCCGATCATGGTCATAGGCGGCGCGGCCGGCGCGTTTCTCAATGTTCGTTTGACCCGCCCGCAGGAGCTTCCGATAGAGGTGGAAGACACCACCGTCCAAGCGCTGGTGGTCGTGCAGGGCGCTGACACCGAAACCGCGACGATGATTCTCCGCAAGGAAGGCAGCACGGCAGTCCGGCAGATTGAAATGCACGCGGAAGCGCAAACGACAGACACCGGGTGACCGCGCCCCACATGCGCAAACGAGGCTCTCCCGACCGCCCGGTTCATGCTGGCGCAACGCTGCCCCCTATTCACCCGTTGGCTCTACCTGCTCGAAGATAGCCGCAAGCGCTGCGGGTGTCGCAGCCTGCGCCACCTCATCGGTACCGCTAAAGACTCTTGCCACGGGCGCGGGATCCTCCACCGCGATACCGCAGGCTGCCAGCAGGTCCGCATCGCGTTCCCGGTCGAGCCACTGGGTGATTTGCGCCGGCGTGTGGATGCGCAGCGCTTGCTTAAAGAGCGCCTGGGCTGCCGCTGAATCGTGGGGGCCGACGACCGCGATGTGCGTCGGCGGACGCAGCAAGCGATCAACCGCCTGCCCGTAGAGCGCTCCAAAGTGCGCAAAGTGCCGGAACGAGACCGCATAGTTCGCGAGGGCATTCTGCGCAATAGTGCGGTAGCGCTCATTGTTGGTGAGTCGCCACAACCTAATCAGGAGTTCAGCCGCCGCCGCCGTATCCGCCAGCACCTCCTGGCGCTGCCCAAGCAGCCCGAGCGGCGCGGCCGTGAGAGCAGGCGCACTGTCCCAGAAACCGCCGGTGGCCGGATCGTGATGGAGGCGCAGGATGTGGTCGGCTACGGTCTGCGCGCGGTCGAGATACTTTCGTGCGCCGGTGGTCTCGTACGCCTGCGCAAAGGCGCGGGCGGTGGCGGTTTGGTCCGGCAGCCACCCCCAGGTGTAGGCGGCTCCGACAGGGTCGCAGGCTTCGACAAGGTCGCAG
>JAAXIC010000045.1 GCA_012270555.1 Chloroflexota bacterium | reverse complement strand
AGGGCCGGGGTGAGGGGAAATGGCAGCGTGCCGACAGGGGCGCAGAGCCTGCCCCGTACGCCGATACAAGGTATCGGATGATACGGGGGTGAGGGCGAATCCTCATCAGACCCGGCAACTGACTCAAAGCCTGAGACGTGCCTAATCGTGCACTGATGCCTTGTTAGCATGAACTAAGCATGCTACTATCATGCCATGGCAAACTTGCAAGTAAAGAACATACCCGACGAACTCCACGACCGTCTGCGCCGCCACGCGCGCGCGCAACTGCACCATCAGCGCGGCGGTGCTCACCGCCGTCGAGCGCGAATTGGCGCGCTGGGAGTGGCGCGAGCGGCTTGCCCAGCGTCCACAGACTGACTTGGGCACACCGGCGGCCGCGTTGCTGCATGAAGAACGCACGTTCGCAGAGGGCACGCTCCGTGAGCGGGAGGTCGAGTGACCCGCTGTGTTGTCGATGCCTCAGTGGCGGTGGAGTATCTCCTGCGCACCCCGGTGGGCCTAACGGTGGCGGGAATGCTCGAAAGCGCCGTGCTGCTCGCGCCGGAATTGCTGGACGCGGAGGTGTTGTCGGTCTTGCGCCGCGCGGTGCTCCAACGACGGTTGGCGGAAGCGCGCACCCTCCAAGCCATAGAAGACTTGATCCACTGGCCGGTTGAGCGCATCCCCCACCGTGCCCTCGCGCCCCTCGCCTGGCAGTACCACCAGAACCTCAGCGCCTACGACGCCTTCTACGTCGCCACTGCCCGCGTCCACGACCTCCCCCTCCTCACCGCCGACGCCCGCCTCGCTAGGGCAACCGGACTAGGCATCGCTGTACAATTCGTGCGTGTGGGCTGAGGTCGGCGCTCATTCGGTGAAGTGCTAGCGATGGTAACATGACGTGAAATCAACACTCAATTGGGCTGATAGCTGCCTTTCCTGCGCAATTGGATACTAGCGGGCTAGCGTGAGAGCATTCAAGAGATGCTGAAGTAGTGGCGAGAACATCCAGACGAGGGATGCCATGCGAATAATCGGGAGCATGTTTCACGGAGATTGCCAAGACAACCTTCTGCGAATCCAGGATGCCGCGTACTTCGATTCACTGTGGTCAATCGTGAGCCCTTGTCAAGATCACCTGCACTACGCTTACCAGTTGCTTCACGGTCGGCATGCAACAGATGCGACGATTGATATTGCGAGATTTGATCATCTCACCTTTCAGGAATCTGCACATGACGTTTTAGCGGCGGCCTGGCGCTTCCGTTACGGAATAAAGCTCCAACAACTAGAGTTGCCCTTGGAGCGAGCCACCCCGCCAAAGGGAGACCTGATAGAACAGTTGGTTTGGAAAAAGAGACTGATTGAAGGATATGATGTCTATGCGATTGATCCAAAAACGACTCGGTACCTTTCCGTTGACTTTCAAATGCTGAATCGTCAAGCAGAATCCGAAAGAAGGGATAACACTAACGTCGAAGTGCGCTATCTGCTTCACTGGCTTCATTGACTCTCCGCAGAGGTCAAGACTTGGGAACAAGACCTCCACTTGGTGCGCCTTGTCATTGAGATTCTGACAAACCAAAACAAATCTGATCGCACCTCCGACATTCAATGCCGGAAAAAGGCATATGACGCTAAATGCGAACTTGCTTGGGACCTTCTGAACCGCTTTGATGATGTGCCCTGGTGTAAGAAACGGGCAGACGCTGTCGAAGAGCGAAAACCATTTCGATGAATCCTAGTGTCGACAATCCGCCACGGAGACCAGAACACGGCACATGAACACTGCCAAACTCATCACCGCAGTTGAAACCTACTTTGCCGACTTGCGGCGGATACGCGCCTCCGGCGGGGCAACTGACGAACGCTCGCTGTACCCGCCGCTGTCTGCGCTTTTGGATGCAGTCGGCGCTACGCTAAAGCCCAAGGTCTTTTGTGTCAGCGACATGACCGACCAAGGCGCGGGGCATCCCGATTTTGGGCTCTATGTTAAGCGGCGGTCATCCCGCTCGCGCTCGCAAGCGGTCAATAGACCGAGCGGCAGTGAGGTGCCGGAGCGCGGCGTGGTGGAGGTCAAGCCGCTCGGTGACGACGCGTGGCTGACCGCCGCAAGCGACCAAGTAAGCCGTTATTGGGAGCGCTACCGGCTTGTGCTGGTGACGAACTTCCGCGACTTCCTGCTGCTGGGGGAAGACGCGCAGGGCCGACCTTTGATGCTGGAGACCTTTCGGCTGGCCGGCAGCGCCGCAGAATTTGAAGAACGGCTGCAGAAGCCGCGCGCTTTTGCTCGCGAGGTCGGCGCCGGATTGGGTGAATACCTTTGCCGCGCGCTCTCGCACAGGGCGGTACTGGCTGAGCCGCGCGACCTGGCGTGGCTGCTGGCTTCTTACGCCCGTGACGGTCTGGCGCGGGTTGAGGCGGCGGGTGACGCGCCGTCCCTGACGGCAGTGCGTGAGGCCTTGGAAGAGGCGCTCGGTGTCCGTTTCGAGGGCGAGAAGGGCGCCGCCTTCTTCCGCTCTACCCTCGTGCAGACGCTCTTCTATGGCGTCTTTTCCGCCTGGGTGCTGTGGTCGCGGGCGTTGCCGCCGCCTGTGGGCGCATTCGAATGGCGCACTGCCGTTTGGCACCTGCGCGCGCCGGTGTTGCGGGCACTCTTTCAGCAACTCTCCGATCCCGCCCGCCTGCAATCGCTGGGTTTGGTCGAGGTGCTCAACTGGACCGCCGCCGCCCTCGACCGGGTAGACCGCGAAGCCTTCTTCACCCGTTTCAGCGAGGGAGAGGCGGTGCCGTATTTCTACGAGCCGTTCTTGGAAGCCTTCGATCCCGCCCTGCGCAAGCAACTGGGCGTGTGGTACACGCCCGTGGAGGTGGTGCGCTACATGGTGGCGCGGGTGGA
>JAAXIC010000027.1 GCA_012270555.1 Chloroflexota bacterium | reverse complement strand
CTGCTCCGCCATCCGCTCCCTCTCCCGCTGGGAGAGGGGACAAGACGCATGCCGTCGTGTCTTGCTCCCTCTCCCGGTGGGGAGAGGGCTGGGGTGAGGGGCGCCGGGGTTACGAGAGCAGCTTAACTTAAAACACAAGAGCCGGTGTCCTGCCACAGACACCGGCTCTCGCCGTAGCATAAGGAGACTGTACAGACCCCCGGGTCCGCTAGCGTGCGGTCATCACGCTGTCGCCTTCCCGGTCACTGATAACACTATGGTTTTGTGATGTGCCCATACAGCTTCAATGCATCTTTACTACGCGACTACATTCCCCGGCAGGCCGGATAGCCCTCGGCTGGGGGTCCTACCTTGGACGGGAGAGGCGTCGCGGTTGACGATGCGGCTGCGTGGCTGGCATCCGCGGTCGTCAGGTCGCACCAGTAGAAGCCTTCCGCCCGGAACGTGGACAGGTTGGGAATATGGCGCCACGCCCTATCCCTGTACACATAGTAGTCGCCTTCCACGTCAACCAGTTGGTCGACTTCCGGCATGGTATCGTCCAACGGAATGGCATTCAGGACGTCCGCCGGCACGTTGTAGAACGCTATGACATTGTCCCAGGGCACGTGGGAGACCCACTCGCTATTCGAGGAGATCCACACACGCACTACCTTGTTGTCGGACGCGCGCCGCACCACGGCATAGGTCTGGCCGCGGCTCTCGTCGCGGATGTAGCCGCTGTCACGCGGCAGGAGCGCGCCGGTGCCGCTGAGCGTGCCAAGCGTCAACGTAATCGTGCTGCCGGTGTCCAACCGGGTGAGCTCGATGGCGATACCGCCGGCGAGCTCCATCACCTTCGCCGCGTCAATCTCATAGAGATACGGGCTCGGTGTGGCTACAGGCTCAGGCTCGGGGACAGGCAACGTGAGGATGACACCCTCGCGGGTCTCTACCACGTCGTGTTCAGTAACGGAGTCAAGCTGCGCAGAGGCTGTCACAGGATTTTTACCGTCTGTACCAAAGTTGCCGTCCTTATTGAGATCCGTCGAGATGTCGGCTTCAGTGATCGGGATCTTATAGGAGAACTCGATACTGCCGCCTTTATCAAGGACCTCAAGGTCCCTCGCCTGCAGCTTGTACCCCTCGGGCGAGGTCTTGATCGTCTTGCCCACCGCGTTGGTGCCAAGCGCATCAATCGTCATCCCCAATACCGGCAGCGCCGCGCCATCGTTATCACCGTCAGCATCTTTGTACTGGCGCATGATGGTGAAGGACTTATTCGTGCGGAGAGCGTACTTGCCGGTGCTCACCACCAGGGTGAACTTGATCTCATTGCCCTTTTCCATTTCAGGGACCGCAGGATCGGCAAAGTCCAGCACCACTTCGGTCACGCCCTCATCCGCGCCCGGCCGCGTACCGATGTACACATCGGCGCTAGCCTTAACACTCTGAACCGTATGTGCTTCAGTAGTGCCGTCAGTACCGGTTCCAGCGGAGAACGTGTACAACCACTCAAAGCTAACCATCCGGCTATCTGCGTTACCCAGATCGGTAGTCTGAATCGTGTAGTGTACCGTATACTCCCTGTAGGAATTCTGATCGTCGAGGATCTCTACCGCTGTGTCATCGTCAGTGGTGGCATCGACGTCTACACCATCCCCAGGGCCGTCCACCCCTTCAGGGCTGGCGCCGGAGGCCGTGACTATATGACCACCGTCAAGCCGGTAGATAGTGATCAAGAATTCCAACTTGTCATTGACATATGCCGGGTTATCTGCGGAACTGCCTTCCTCGGAGACAAGATCAACGTTCATCAGAACGAAGTCTCCGCCCTTATTGGAGCCGGCATCACCAGTAGCGTCGGTAGGCGCGTCTGCTGACGCCGCCAGCACCGACAGACCCATCAGAATGAGCGCTAGGAAGACGCTCAAAAAACGAGACAAAGGTCTCACAGTCCTTTCCTTTCACTAGAACGAAATCTCGTATGAACACCCAAAGAATACCGGGCTATTCCGGCGCGTGCATGCATACTCTCCCTTCTTTCTGGCTATCCCGCGCTGAGGGGAAATCGTGGGTGTACGTCACACTCCCCAGGTGGCAGACCAGGGCGATCATTGCTGACCTGACCGTTGACGCCAATAGCACGGTATGTTGATACGAAACAATACGCACTGACTTTCTTTACGCCCTCGCTATGCCGAATGCGTGGACGCGCGCACGTCAGCCTGCCCCACAGTGTAGCAAACCGCCCCAGGCAATGCAAGAGGCAGCCGCGAAAAAACGTCAAACCGCCCGGCATGGAGCCTTGGGTGAACCCCTCCGACCGGACCGTTGACGCCTGTGGCATCGCTTACTGCTGGGATCAAAGCCAACCGACCTTTCCGGCGCTCCCGCCAGTCTGCACGGCGTGAGCCTGCGCCTGTCAGCCTGACGAATAGTGTATCAAACCGCTAAAACGAATGCAAGCACTACCGACGAAAATTGGCGTGAATGCAAACCGCACCGACAAAGAGCGGCAACGCGCGTACCACCGCCGCAGCGAGAAGGTCTCCCTGGAGAAGGGCGGAGCCGCTTCCTGCTCCCTGGAGAAGGTTGGAGCCGGCTCCGGTTCCCTCTCCCTGGGGAGAGGGTTAGGGTGAGGGGACTACCCCAGCGGGATGATCTCAAAGAGGCGGGCCAAAATGAGAAGCTGCAAGGCAATCGAAATGCCAAGCGCCCAGCGATGGATGCGCAACTCCGCGACCACCGCGTCTATCCTGGCCTCGAGCGCGTCTATCCTGCCACTGAGCGCGGCTATATCCGCTTTGGTTGCGGCTATGTCCGCTTTGGTTGCCAGATGCTCGTATCCGCCTTCCATGCGCTCCAAGCGCTCCTCCGTGGTAGCCATGGCGGATAAACTCCTTCCGAGGGTCGGGGCACGACTTTTCCATCCAGTGGAAGTGTACACCGGCGACACGGCGGCGTAAACCCGCGGCGGGAGCGATAGAATTCCCCTCTCCTTGCGAGACCTTTGCATAACGAGGTCCCAAGGGTAAGGAGTTTCACCCTCTCCTCGGGGAGAGGGCCGGGGTGAGGGGACGCAAGCCACTCTGCCACAATCTGCCCCCTCACCCTAACCCTCTCCCCCAGGGAGAGGGGACAAGACAGGCCGCGCTTGCTCTCGCCCACAGGGAGAGGGGATTAATACTCTTCCCAGCGGGCAAGTCTGGGAACTCTGCGCGCGGACAGCGGCCACAAGAGCCGGACGCGCAATGCTACAATCTTTTGTAACGGCAGCGCGCGGCGCTTATGACGTTGCGACGACGGCGTTGCGCTTGCGCGCTCCATCGAGTAGGCAATAATACGTCTCTTAATTAAAGGAAGGAAGTGGGCGTCATGGAACGACTGGCCCTGCACGGCGGGACACCGGTGCGCGACGGCACGAAACGCTGGCCGAAGTGGCCGCAGTTCGACGAGACCGAACTGCGCAACGTGCGCGCGGTCTTCGAGAGCAACCTCTGGGGCGGCACGTCCCACGGACCCATGAAGATGGCGGCGCAGGAGCAATTTGCCGCCTATCATGACGCGAAGTTCGGCATTGGGCTGATCAGTTGCACGGCCGGCCTGGAAATCGGGCTGAAGGCCTTCGGCGTTGGCGCGGGCGACGAGGTGATCGTGCCGGCGTTCACGTTCATTGCCACGGCCTTTGCGCCGATGTATCTCGGCGCGACGCCGGTGATGGCGGACATCCACCCGGGTTCGCTCTGCCTGGACCCCGACCGCACGGAGGAGGCGATCACGCCGCGCACGCGCGCCATCAGCCCGGTGCACTACGGCGGCTATCCGGCGGACATGGAGCGGTTTGCGGAGATCGCGCGCAAGCACGACCTGGCAATCATCGTGGACGCGGCCCACGCCCACGGCGCGGAGTGGAAGGGCACGAAACTCGGCGGCATGGGCGACGCGAGTTCGTATAGCCTGGGCGGCGGCAAGAACATGAGCACCGGCGAGGGCGGCATGCTGACGACGGATAACGCGGAGCTGGCCGAGCGCTGGCTCTACACGCTCTCCAGCTTCGGCCGCGCCAAGGGCGAGCCGGGGTACGTGCACTACGAGTTGGGCGGCCACTACCCCATGAATGAGTTTCAAGCGGCAATCCTGCTGGGGCAGTTGGAGCGCTTCGACGCGCAGACGAAGAAGCGCAACCGCAATGCGCACTACCTCAACGGCCTGTTGGCGCAGATTGACGGCATCGAGCCGCCGCCAATCCCGCCGGAGGTGACCCAGCACGGCATGCACATCTATACGTTCCGCCTCAAGCCGGAGGAGTTCGGCACGGACAAGCGGACGTTCCTGGACGCCGCCCACGCCGAGGGCGTGCCGGTCTCGGGCGGGCACCCGCGGCCGATCTACGACAATCCCATGCTCGACCTGGAAACCGGCGACATTGCGGGCGGCGCGGGCAAATTCCGCGTGATGGAGTGTCCCGAGTCCGAGCGGCTGACGCGGGAAGAGGGCATCGCCATGGGCCACGTGACGCTGCTGGCGGAGGAGTCCGACATGGACGACATCGCCGAGGGCATCGCCAAGGTGCGGCGGAACGTGGACCAACTGCAGCGGGTGGCGGTGTAGGGGCACGACATGTCGCGCCCCACCCGCTTGTCTTGGGGTATCGCTGCCTCAATGCACACAATTCGGCGGCTGAAACAAGCGCCGAGAATCTGACGCGGCGTCTGCACCCTGCAATCAGCTTGATTGACAGACCGGCTCTCCTTGTTCTGCCAATACGGGAGGGAGAACCGGTGAGAGCTCGAGTTTGCATAGTCTTTCTTGCCAGATTGCCGCATAACTGATATACAAGTAACTGATAGGCAATCTCTCTTGTACGTAAAGGGGAGATTCGGGTTTAGTGTGTTTTACACAGTTGCGCAGAGGAGGCCAACCATGCGTACGTCGAGACGGCAAGTGCTTGGTACCGGTATCGGCTTTGCGGGGAGCGCGGTCCTGCTCGCCGCCTGCGGCACAGCGGCGGCGCCCATGGAGGAAGCGCCCCAAGAGGAAGCGCCGCAGGCAGAAGCCGAAGAGAAACCCGCAGCGCCCATGGAGGCCAGTGAGGTCGTTTACTGGTCGCTCACGTCCGCGTGGGGTTCCTTCAACGAGGAGATCGGCGCGGAGCTCGTGGCGGAGTTCAACGAGACCTTCGAGGCCTACAACGTCACCACCGTTCCCAAGTCCGGCAGGGACAATCGCGACACCCTGCCCGCGGCGGTGGCCGGCGGCGCGGCGCCCGATATGGCGTTCCAGGACCGCTACATTCCCAAGACCATGGCGGTGAACGGCGTGGTCCGCGACATCACGGACATGGTCAAGATGTCCTCCATCATCAATACCGCCGACATGTGGGAGCGCATCCTCAATGACGTCACCTACCGCGGCCACCACTTCGGCCTGCCGTGGTCGGCGGACGTGCGCACGCTCTTCCACAATAACGACGCGCTGCTGGAAGTGGGCCTGGATCCCGAAAACCCGCCCGCCACGTGGGACGATTTTCACGAAGCCATCAACCTGACTTTCAAGAAAGACGGCGGCAACATCACTCGACTCGGCTTCGTGCCGTTGTGGGGCAGCGGCGGCGCGCTGGCCGGCTGGATGATTCCCTACTGGCAGCAGGGCGGCAGCCTAACGTCAGCCGACGACAGCACGTCCACCATGGACAACGAGATGATGGTGAACGCGTTCGAGCATACGCTGCGCATGTACGAGGCGCAGGACGGCTACGCCGCTATCCAGGAGTTCCGGGGTGAAGGCCGCCCGCAGCAGATCTTCATCGACAGCAAGCTGGCGATGTACTTCGAGATCTACGACATCCCGAACTTCCCGGACTACCGCGAGGGGTTCGCGGCGCTCAGCTACGGCCTGACCGTGGAGCCGATTCCGCCCGGCGGCACGCCTGCAACCTACGGCGGCGGCGGCTCCAAGGTGCTGCCGAATGCTTCGGCCAATCCTGAAGGCGCGTTCGCGTTTCTCGAGTGGCTCTACGACGCGCCGCAAGAGTTGCGCTTCAACGACGAAAAAGGGCGCCTCCCGGTGCAGCAGGCCATCGCGAACAGCCCCGAGTGGACCAAGGACGACCCGCTGCGCTTGCAGGCCGCCATCGAGATGGCCGGCGCGCACTGGGTGGTGACCGCTCCCGGCGGCATCGAGATCCTCGGCCTGCACGTGGCCCTGCCGCGCACCATCTACCAGGGCGAGAAGACCATCCAAGAAGCCATCGCCGAGACCAACGAGCAAACCCAGATCGTCCTGGACGAGACGCTCGCCAACTCGGTGCTGGACTTCTAGGCACATTACATTGTCGTTGGGAACACGGCTGATGCGTCGCGAGGGGCGTTGTTTCCCAACATAGCGTTGCTGACGGAAAGGGCAATCCCGTTGGATTGCCCTTTCCTGTGTCATTCAGGCGCAGGTTGCAAACCTGCACTACCGGAATAGGAGGGTAAAACCTTAAATGTGCCAATGGCGCCCTCCAAACAGCGTGACGGCTGCCGTACGCGAAAACCTATACACTCGCTTCTGATATGTCTACCTTGACAGCGAGCCGCGAATACGCTGTACTGTAGCCAAGATTTGTAAGACGTATTATTGAAACTCTTGGAGGATTCGCGATGACTGACGATGGCAAGCTTGGGGTCGGTGTGGTCGGCATCGGCTGGGTCTCGCACCAGCACATCGGTACCCTGGTCACCAACCCGCACACCGAGGTGGTCGGGCTCTGCAGCGGCAGCTTGGCAAACGCCCAGAATGCCAAGGAAGAGCATGGGCTCAGCAACGCCCACTGCTACGACGACTACGAGCAGATGCTGAAGCAGGACAACCTGGACGTCATCTTCATTTGCTCAACCAACGAGAAGCACGTGGACCAAGCGGTAGCGGGCGCGGAGGCCGGCAATCACCTGCTCATCGAGAAGCCCGCCTCGTTGACTTGGGAAGGCTTGAAATCCATCGCGGCGGCGGTGGACAAGGCCGGCGTGGTGGCGTGCGAGGGCTTCGAGCTGCACTGGAGTCCCTACTTCCTCATCGTGCACAAGCTCATCAAGGCCAATGCTTTCGGCAACATCTTCTACGGGGAGTGCGACTACTTCAGCGCCAACTGGCCGCAGTGGTACGTGGGCTACCCCTGGGTGAAGACCCGCGAGCAGGGCGGTTCCGCGTTGGCGGCCGCCGGCTGCCACGCCGTGGACGCTCTCTTGCAGTTCATGCCCGGCGAGGTGGACCACGTGGTGGGCCACTGGGGCAACTTCACCAAGACGTTCGATTGGGAAGGCACCGTGCTCAGCGTGATCAGCTACAAGGACGGCCGCATCGGTAAGGTCGGCTGCATTCTGGAGGGCAACAATCCCTACACGTTCAACGTGCGCCTGCACGGCGACCGCGGCACCCTGGTGGGCAACAAATTCCACTCGGAGACCCTGATCGGCGAGCGCATGACCGAGCAGACCGACTGGGCCACGTTCGAGACCATCATGCCGGATACGCCGGAGGTCTCCCACCACCCGTTCCAGCCGCAGACGGACCACATCATCGATTGCATCCTGAACAACAAGAAGCCGGAAGTGGACATCCACGACGCCCTGAAGATCGACGAGGTCATCTTCGCGGCGGAGCGGTCGGCGGGCCTGGGCGGCGAGCCGGTCAAGCTGCCGCTGGAGTAACCGGCTCGCGGTACCGGACTGCTCCTTAATTGCTGGGCCGGTTGCTCATTCGCTAGCCGAGCCTGCGTTGGTGCAGTTGAGGGTACATCTCCATCGGGCCCACTGCTCCTTGTGTGCTGGGAGCCCCATTGAGCAAGCAGACGCGCCGGAGAATTCTGTTACTTCTCCGGCGCGTTCTTTTGCTTTAATGCGCGCACTCACCTTAAATTGAGAGTATCGCACGTCTGGATTCCGGCTTGCGCCGGAATGACGGATAATACAAGAGTGTCCACACGAGCAGTTTGCGCAGTAGTACTCGCATCGTCCACACCTTGCACCAGCTTAGCAATCAGCCATGACTCTCTTTGCTTCCCGGCGTGAACGCCGCCTTTGGCTATGGGTGCTCGCCGTCATGGCGGCGATCTACCTTACCCTCGGTCTGGCGCAGCGATTGGCCGAGACACTAGAAGAACGGGGCCTGCTGGACTTCACTGTCGGCCTCTTTCTCCTCTGTATGCTCCTGGTGGGACTGACCATCCTCACGCAGGGACTGCGCGTGCGGCCGGGTGGAGCCGAGGTCGCGGTCTTCATCGGTGTTGCCACCGCCTACCTGCTCGTGCTCACCCGCATGACGATTCCGACGGAACGCTCGCACCTCATCGAGTACAGCATCGTCGGCGTGCTCATCTATGAAGCCCTGACCGAGCGCAAGCGCAGAGGCCGGCGCGTGCCGCTGCCGCCCGTGCTTGCCGTCCTCATTACGGTAGCCTTGGGCGCGGTGGATGAGGGGATCCAATGGCTACTGCCCAACCGGGTCTTCGATCCGGTAGACATTCTCTTCAACACCCTCGCCGGCACCATGGCGGTAGCCGCCAGCGCGGCGCTGACGTGGGCGCGGCGGTGGACGGCGCTGCAACGGTTGGGGCTGAAGTGAATGCACTCCGGCGGAGGCAGCGCTGCTAGAGAATCGACAACCTTACTCGTCATGAATAAGGTACAATTCCGCTTGAAGAATCCTTAGATCACCAAACATCATATTCGCTTTTCACTGATACGTTTAAGAAGTTCGGATTCTAGGTTCTGTGGACATTTGCAGTATA
>JAAXIC010000034.1 GCA_012270555.1 Chloroflexota bacterium | reverse complement strand
ATTACCTGACACTTACAGGAATGACAAACTTCTCGACCAGCCGGATCACGTCCATCCTCAGACCAACACCTGAGTCGCGACCTTCCACAGCCCTTGCACCACGTCGGCGCAGTCTCCCTCCGTATAGCTCGGTCCGATGCCGATGAGGATGGCGCGGGCCATGATGGCTTCCGTGCGCGGGCAGAGGCCGGGGCCGTAGTCCTGCGTCAGTTCACCCACCGCCGGACGGTAGTTCTGCAGTGCCTCGATGGTGTAGACCGGCTTGCCGGCGTAGACGTGCCGTGCCGGAATGCCTTCCGCGCGGAGCGCTCGCACGAAGGGTCCGGTGTTGGCGGGATCGTCCAGTAACAGGCCAAAGGCGACGCCGGCCACGCCGTTGGGATCGGGCAGGTGGCGCAACGTCACGCCAGGCAAGCCCTCGACTTCGCGCTTGATCGTGTCGTGGGCGTGTCGCATGCCGTCGATGATGCCCGGTAGCTTGCGCAGTTGCGCCAGGGCCAGGGCTCCAGCGAGTTCGCCCATGCGGTAGACTTCGCCCGGGAAGGCATCGAGCTGGCCCGGCGGATATGCGGTGAGATCGCCCATGGTGTCGTCCGGCGCGCTGGTCTCGATGGTCATGCGTCCAAAGCGGTAGTTACCGTGGTCGTGGTAGCGCACCGCCCGCTCGAACATCGCCGCATCGCTCGTGGTAACGAACCCACCTTCGCCAGCGGTAATGATCTTGTTCACCTGCAGGCTGAACGCGCCCACGTCGCCCCACGCGCCGATGGGCTTGTCTTTGTACGCCGTGCCGGCGGACTGGGCGCAGTCCTCGATCACGCCCAAACCGTGCCGCCGCGCGATGTCCATGATGGTATCCATCTCCGCAGACACTCCGCTGGTGTGCACCGGCATGATGGCGCGCGTGCGGGGCGTGATGCGGTTCTCGATGTCATCCGGCGCGAGGGTGAACGACTCGTTGACATCGGCAAAGACTGGGACGGCCTGATGCGCGGCTACCGTGCCGGGCGAAGCGATGAATGTGAGCGCGGGGACGATGACCTCGTCACCGGGCGCGATGTCCAGCGCCTTCAAACCAACCTTAAGGGCAGCGGTGCCGGAGGTCACGCCGAGCGCGTAGCTGGTGCCGAAGAGCCGCGCCGACTCGCGTTCCAGGGCGGCAACTTTGTCCGGCTCGTTGACGCCGTAGAAACGGAAGGGCGCTCGCCGGTCCAACACCTCCAGGACAAGCTCTCTTTCCTCTTCTCCTATGAGCCGCGCGCCGGGATAGCCGGTCTCCAAAGGGGCAGTGCGGACCGGCTCACCGCCATCCACCGCTAGGCGTTCGATTTTCGTTGCCATGTTCCGTTTCTCCTATCCGTCGGTTGCAGGTACCGCTTTGTTTTCCCCGTAGTGGGGGCACGATATATCGTGCCCCCACTACGATCCAAATCACCTCAAGAGACAGGGCCCATCGACCGCGTTCAAATGCATGGGGACTCTATCGCAAAGGAGTCGCAATGCCCGCCTAGTAGTAATCGCTACGCGGGCCGATTCTTTCCCTTCGCAAACAAGCCCCCCTTAAACGGGCAACCCCAGAATTGCTATGAAGGCAACCCTGGAATTGCTGTAATTCAGTATAGTACAGACCCTCTAGCCTGTCAAGTAATTGTCGTGGGTATTCGTCTACTTTGCATGTGTCCTAAACACACTAACGCTCGCATTGCATCCGCGTATCAGATAACCCCTTGGCCCGTCATTGCCGCGAAAGCTCGCCCCCGCCCGGGGGCGCTAAATCCATCTTGTCCGTGCGCACCGACTGTTGAGCCGTTTCAAGTCCAGCGTGAAACCTCAATCTTGCCCTCACCTGGACTCCGGCTTTCGCCGGAGTGACGAGTCTATCTACCCACCGGGTGAAAAAGACAACCTACAGGTGGAGTAGTCATCCTAGCGCTTCTTGGTATGCAGATGCTTGTCCTTCAGGATGACCTTCTCCGCCGTGCCGCCCATGATCGCCTCGCGCTGCTCGTCGCTCATGGGGAAGCTGCGTAGGAATTCCACTTGCGGCAGCGGTTGCCAGGGGTGGAGGTAGTCGGTGCCGAGCATGAGCTTCTGCCAGTTGCGCTGGATGAAGCCCTCGGTAAAGTCGAGATCGCGGGAGATGGCATTGTAGCCGGAGCCCGCGGACAGGTCGCCGTACATGTTGGGGTATTCCTGCAGCAGGCGTTCCGTGCTGCCGCCGGGCGTGACCTTACCTGGGGGATAGCCGATATTGCTGGCCCGCTTGAAGTCGGCGGAAATCTCCGCCCACCACGCCGGACCGTGACCCATGAAGATCGTATTGGGGCACTCCTTGAGCACCCGCTCCATGCCCGGCTGACCGTCCTCGTCGGTGCAAAGGTTGAGGTCCAGGTGCAGCATCACCGGCAGGTCGAACTCGCCGGCCAGGCTAAAGAGCTCGATACTGCGGGGATCGTCAATTGCCAAACCGTTCTTGTGCTCGCCAAAGCCCATGATGCCCTTCGCGAGCATTCTTTCCAGCAACATGCGTTTGTTGACGGAGTTGCGCGGATCGATGACCCCAAACGGGATGAATCGCTCCGGGTATTTCTTCCAGTCTTCCAAGGCCTCCGCCGTCAGGAAGTACTCCGGGAAAGACTCCGGACTCTCCAACGGCAGAAGCACGGACATATCGACGCCCATCTTGTCCATGCGGTTCACCATCTGGTCCGCCGACATGGTGATGGCGTTGCCCATACTCCACCGCCCACGACACGTGTGCGTGTGGACATCGATAACCATAGTGTGTCTTCACCTCCGCTGGGTTCGTGTGTAGATTCTTTGCCTTTGCAGTAGCTAGCGTTGTTAGGAGTATACCCCATACGGTAGTTTCGCTTTGGAGCACGGCGTATGCGATACGTTTGCGCATCAGGTTGTATCTACGCATTCCGGTTTCTTTAGCAATTAGTAGCTTTAGGCTTGGGTTGGCAAAAGGTAAGACATGTGATCGTCTTTAGGTCTGAGCCAACTCCCCACTGTCATTCTGAGGAGCGCAGCGACGAAGAATCTAGAATCGGGAGCTTTTTTAGATTCCTCGCTGCGCTCGGAATTGTAAGTGTCA
>JAAXIC010000047.1 GCA_012270555.1 Chloroflexota bacterium | reverse complement strand
GCGTTGGTTACGTTGAAGCCTGCTAGAGAAGCAATGTGCTCCCGCGCGACTTCTTCCGCAATGTTTTGCAAGTTTAGATCGAGCGTGGTGTAGACGTGCAAACCACCCTGGCGTACACGCTCCGCCCCATAGTGCGCTGCCAGTTGCTCGCGCACGAACTGCACGAAATGCGGCGCTAAAACCGTGTCCTCCGGTGTATCTTCCGCAGCGGACGTGGCCTCCTCATCGGACTCGACCGATTCTGGCTGCAAGCGCTTGTACTCCAACGGCTGGGCGAAAGCCTCCTCCATCTCGGCTTGCGAGATATAGCCGGCCACCACCATCTGTGCGAGCACGTACCGCTGCCGGGCCCTGGCTCTCTCAACGTTGGCATACGGATTATCGCGCGAGGGCGACTGGGTCAGTCCGGCAAGCATGGCGGCTTCCGCCAGCGTAAGGCCCTGCGCGCTCTTGCCAAAGAACACATTGGCCGCGGCCTCGATGCCATAGGCTTGGCTGCCGTAGTAGACCTTGTTGAGGTAGAACGTGAGGATGGAGTCTCGGCTGAACTGCGCCGTCAGCCGCGCGGCGAGATTGATTTCTCTCAGCTTCCGGTCGTACGTCTGTTCGGGGGTAAGACAGATGTTCTTGACGAGTTGCTGGGTGATCGTGCTGCCGCCGGAGACGACCTCACCGGCTTGTTGATTCTGTACCCACGCGCGGGTGATGGCCCGCATGTCGTAGCCGGGGTGCTGGTAGAAGAAACGGTCCTCGGCGGCGACGGTGGCCTGCTTGACGAGGAGCGGCATGTCGTCGGAGGCGAGGATGATGCGCAGGCCCGCGTCCGGATCGGTAATGGTGGCAAGCAAGGTGCCGTGTCGGTCGTAGATGTACGTTGCCGCCGGCTGCGCCTGACTCCGGATCTGATCGAGACACGCGGCGTAGTCCGCGTCCGTCACTACGTTGCTGCCCGGCGCTACTTGCGGCCCACAGGCAGCCGCGAGGATGCCCGCGAGTAAGACAAGCCCGAGTACGACGCGCCGCCGGCCCAGAAAGACGCGCCGTGACGAGGCAAATTGCCGCATGGTCCCGAGCATGAATGCGCCTCCACCCCTCAAGCGAGAACACGGTACCCTGAATCCCCACATCAGCATACCGCTGGCTTGAGCCTCATTGTGTCAATCATACATGAGAACAGGCTGAATGACTCAATAAACCTGCATAACCGCGCACACCCATCCCGATTGCTGGGTAGAGTGCAGGCTGCCTCAGCGGCTTTATGGCGAACGCGCTTATCGAGAATGCGCCACTGGTTCTGGGAGAAAGGGATGTGAGAAGGGTATGCATGTTGCCCTAGAGAGTAGTATGGTGAGGATAGAGGCAGCCAGGCAGTGCATTAGTGTCGGCGCGAGCGTACGCAGCAGGGCGGACTATGGTGGGCAACCGCAAAAGCAATGACAAAACGCGTCGGGAAGTACTCCAGCAACTCGTCGGCGTTGCGGCGGCAGTGCCGGTGACGCGGCTGCTGCCGGCACCGGCGCAAGCTGAAACCGGCGCTAACGACCTTAGCCTGGCCGAGGGGCAGCAAACGACGCCCGTCGCGCAGCTCAAGGCCCCTGCCACACTTGAGCCCGTCCCCTGGCAGCCGCCGTATCGCTCCGAACCGGCACTGCCCGAGAACGCCGTTGCCTTGCCGATCCTCATGTACCACCGGGCGACCGTGGCGCGGGTGTTCGAGGCGCAATTGGCGGGCATGCTCGCCGCCGGGTACCGGCCGCTCTCTTTGCACAGCGCGCTGAAAGGTCTCTTTGGGGAAGAAGAGCTTCCCCAGATGCCGATTGTGCTTACGTTCGATGACGGCTGGAGAATACAGTACGACGCGGTGTTTCCCGTGCTCAAACAGTACAAGGTCCCTGCTACCTTCTTCGTGATGCCGGGGTTTCACGAACGCCAAGATGGATACATGGACTGGGACCAACTCGCTGCTATCGCGGACTTTGGCATGGAGGTGGAATCACACACGCTCAATCACGCCGACTTGCCCCGGCTCGCAAAGACGGACTGGGGCGCGGTGCTGGCAGAGGTTGTCATCTCCAAACAACTCTTAGAGGAGCGGCTTGGCAAGACAGTGCGCTACTTCGACTACCCGCGTGGTTACCAGAATGAGCAAATCCGCCAGGTAGTGCAGGCTGCCGGGTACGAGGCCGCGGTTGCAATCGGCCCTGGTGTGCACCAATCGGCTGAGGTTCCATACGCGTTACGCCGCATCCGCGTCGAAGCCTGGGATCTCTGGTGGAGCGTCGCGCACAAGCTCAACTGGTACGGCGCGGGTCCAAACCAGCTTAAGCGGGGAAGAACCTGAACCTGCAGAGGGCTGAATTCCTGCAAAAGCCTCTTTCTGACGTGCCCGGCAACTACGCAATCACGGCAAGAGCGCTAGAACTCATCTCATAAATACATCGCTTTGTGCGGACCCGCCCTTCGACAGGCTCAGAGCCTGCCCCGTACTTGATACGGGGGCGAACGAAAAAGCGAACAATCCGTTCGTGCTGAGTGCTGCGCGAAGCCCTTGTCGAAGCACGAGTTGGCAAGTCGATCCGAGTTATGAGATAGCTTCTAATCAGAGAATTTGCCCGCGGCGCAGTATGGTATCCGGACTCTCCGGGTCGCCGTGGACGGTTTCGCGCGCCGGGTAATTTGCATAGGCTGCGAGCTTTTCGCGGTCGAGTGTCGCGCCCAGACCGGGCTTCTCGGGTAAGCGCAGTGTTCCCTCTTCAATGCGCAGCAAGGGTGTGATCACATCGTCTTCCTGGATCGGATAGTGGGTGTCGTTGGCCAGGGTAAAGCTGCGGTGGCTGGCGATGAGGTGCGCGCCCGCCAGCGTGCCAATGCCAAGCTCGGCCCAGGTGCCCAGCACGCACGTGATGCCGGACTGATACGCAATGTCGGCGATCTGCCGTGACTTCAAGAGGCCGCCCGCTTCCGACACGTAGATGACAAATACGCCGCACGCCTGTTTCTCTGCGAGTTGCAGCGCGTCGAGGACCGTCTTGCAGCTTTCGTCGGCGGCAACCGGCGTTTCCACGGCGCGGGCCACCTGCGCCATGCCGTCGAAGTCCCGGTCGGTCACTGGCTGCTCCACGTACTCCAGTCCGTAGGGCTCCATGGCGCGGATGGCTTTGATGGCCGTGGGCACGCTCCAGCCCTGGTTGGCGTCGATGCGAATCCGCACGTCGGGGCCCACGACATCCCGTATGGCGGCGATACTGGCCGCATCTTGCTCTATGCTACGTCCAACCTTCACTTTCAGACTGCGAAATCCTTGGTCAACATACGCTTTCGCCTTAGCCGCATTCCGTTCCGGCGTGTCGATGAAGAGATAGCCCATGTAATCCACCGCGTCACGGTACTTGCCGCCAAGCAGGTCGGAGACGCTGGCGCCAAAATACTTGGCCTTTATGTCGAGGAGCGCCATTTCCAGACCGGCGATGGCGTGATTGCCGGTGCGGAACCAGTGGATGACGTGCTCGTCCATGCGGTGGAGCAGGAACTCGGTGCGCAGCGGGTCCTGGCCGATGAGCAGCGGACGCAATTCCTCATCAACGGCCGCGCGGATGACGGGAATGTGCGGCCCTGCGCACTCGCCGAGGCCGACGATACCCGCGTCTGTCTCAATCTCTACGATGAGCGCCGGTGCCGTACCCCGCGTGCCGCCCGACCACTTGACCGGTTCGCTCAGCGGTACGCGCACGGCGGTGGTCTTGACATCGGTAATCTTCATGGTGCGGTTTTCTCGACTTTAGGTTACCGGGTGGCAAAGTCTCGCCCAAACCGGTCAATCTCTGATAACGCGCCCTGCGGCCCTTCGACAAGCTCAGAGCCTGCCCCGTACGTGATACGGGGGCGAACGGAATCTAGCTAGGAAGGCTGAGCGCATTTCGTGCTGGAAGGATTATTCCCGTTTCCAGGCAGGGCCATCTCGTTTCTACGAGAAGTGGCAGTTACCACTTCTACGGAAGGCACACTCCCGTTCGTGCTTAGGGGTCTACGCCAAGTCCCTGTCGAAGCCCAGTTTGTCTATTAAGTTTCGCTTCTGAGTGCTTTCGTCATATAATGGTATATACCCTCGCTCAGCCTACCATGATTCCCCCTCAGCTTGTTGTCTGCAAAGCGCAGCCATATACAGAAGGAAGCAACTGCTATGGCGACCTTTGACGTATCCCCGGTAGCGCAGGTTTGCAACCCCGTATCGAGTACGGGGCAGGCTCTGCGCCCACTCGTAGAAAGAAGCAATCCTCATGGCAACCTTTGACGTAGTGCTCAAGGGAGGGCGCGTCCTCGACCCCGCGCAGGGCATCGACGCGAAGCTGGACATCGGCACCAAGCACGGCCGCATTACCGCCGTAGAAGAAGACCTCCCGACCGACGACGCCTGGCTCGTGCTCGACGTCGCCGACCACTTTGTGACGCCCGGTCTCATAGACCTCCACGCGCACCTCTACTGGGGCGGCACCGATCTCGGCGTGCTGCCCGACCCGATGTGTCTGACCACCGGTGTCACCACGGCGGCGGATGCTGGCAGCGCCGGATGGGCGAATTTCACCGGCTTCCGTCACTTCATTGTGGGTCAGGCCCGTACGCGGGCATTCGCCTTCGTCAATATATCGAGCATCGGCATCACCGACATGCGCGTGGGCGAGAACCTCAACCTGTCCTACTGCGGGGTGGAAGACGCGATCAAGACGATCGAGGCCAACCGGGACGTGGCGATAGGGGTGAAGGTGCGCGTCGCCAAACCGATTTGCGGGCCCAATGGCTTGGAACCCTTGCGCCGCGCGGCGGCGGTGCGCGATGCCACCGGCACCCGCATGATGGTGCATATTTCCGATAGCGAGCAGTACATGTCGGAAATCCTGCCGATCCTGAAACCCGGCGACATCATCACCCATTGCTTTACGGGCAGAGGCAGGCTGATTCTGGACCAGCAAACGCGGACGGTGCTGCCAGAAGTGCGCGCCGCTCAGCAGAACGGCATCACCTTCGACGTGGGTCACGGGCAGGGCAGTTTTTCTTTTGAAGTAGCGCGGGATGCGCTGGCAGACGGCTTCCTGCCCGATACCATCAGTACGGATCTTCACAATTATTCGTCCCACGCCACCGCGCTGAGCCTGCCCGATGTTATGTCAAAGTTCCTCTACCTGGGGCGGGACGTTCCCGACGTGGTGGCGCGAACGACACGAAACGCGGCGGCTGCCATCGACATGGGGGACTCCCTGGGGCACTTGCAGGTCAGCGGCGTTGCCGACATCGCGGTGCTGCGCGTCGAATCGGGGCCCTATCCTATGTTGGATGCCGAGGGCACTACGCGCACCGGCGAGCAACACCTGGAGGCAACCTACACGATTCGCGCCGGCGAAGTGTACAACCAGACGGGACGGCCCGTGCGCCGCTGGTACGGGCCGCGTCCTCAGGAGGGATAGCATGGGCTTTGGGTTACTGGACAGATATTCTCTGGCGCTTCAGCGCCACACTGGCGCAGGCCGGAGTCCGGGAGGATATGTGAAGGTGAATTCCTGCTTTGATTCGAGGAGAGGTCAGACTGGGTTCCGATGTAACGGTGTCGAAATACCTTCAACGAAAGGACAAAAAGTGCTTGCCAACACATGCTTTCATCTCCGTTGGATGGCCGGGCTTGCGGCGCTCACGCTCGCGCTTCTGTTGAGCGCATGCGCCGCTCAAGAGGGAACTGAGGCGTTGCAGTCCGACGAAACGAGCGCCACGGCGGAGGCAACCCCGGCAACGCAAGCCGCGTCGGATGGGATGGAACCTACGGCGTCTCCGGCTGCGCCGACCGTGATGGACGGGGAGGAAATGCCGGCCGCGCGCATTACGGACATTCGCTTTGGACAGCATCCGGAATTCGACCGCTTGGTGATCGATTTCGCTACAGACGAAGGTGATGCTGGCGCGGTGCCCCATTGGCGGATCGAGAAAGCGCCCGGGGAGGGCGTGGTGCGGATTCATCTCCCAACCGTGATCGAGACCGCGTTCACCGACGCGCAACTGGCAGAGAAGCTCGACTGGTTTACCCAGGTGTATGTCGTCCGCGCGTCGGACCTCAGTCTGTTCGTGGACGTATTCATACCGATTGAATACCAGGTCCGCGTGCAGGAGTTGCGCGACCCGTTGCGGCTGGTCATTGACGTGGCGCCCGGCGGCAAGGAATCGTACGCACTGCCTGTTACCGCCAAGGACACGGTGCTCATTACGCCGCGACCCGGGGCAACTATCCAGGGAACATTGACGGTCAGCGGGTACTCGCGGCACTTCGAGGGAAATAACGTCATCATTCTGCAGGATAGCGACGGCAACGAGCTTGTCCGCGCCGTTGCCACCTCCACCGACTATATCGAGACGTGGGGCTCCTTTTCCGCCACGATTGCCGTCCCGAACCGCACGGGCGCGGGCAAACTGCTCGTCGGCGACTTCGACGCGCAGGACGGGGACTTTGAAGGCGTGACGATACCGGTGCAGTTCGGTGGCTCGTAAGCCGTCGGCAGACGGTCAGACAAATCGAGCCACGCAAGATGCGTGAGGACTACGCCCACAGGTACCCGTCGCTCCGGCGGTAGCGCAGGCCCTTCGTCAGAGCCTGTGCTGAGCCTGCCGAAGTGCTCAGGACACGTTTGCAACCCCGTATCGAGTACGGGGCAGGCTCTGCGCCGACAGACGACAAAGACCTCTCTCCCTGGGAGACCTTTGCGTAACCACCTGTGGGCGAGAAACCTCTCTCCCTGGGGAAAGAAACCCCCTCTCCCAGGGGAGAGGGTTGGGGTGAGGGGAAAATTGGCTTTGTCCACAATGCCTGCCTGGATAGAGTTGGACGATTTCGTAGCAGAAGGAGGAAATGATGAGCGAGCACCATTGGTTCGACGACTTGCAGGATGAAGAGTTTCTGAGTTGGGCCTCCACGTTCGAGGAGGTGGAGAAAAGTGGCTGCGACACGGCGCTCTTCTGCATCGGCGCCATCGAGCAGCACTCGTACCACATGCCGCTGGGTACCGACTGGCTGCTCGGGCTCTCCGGCAGCCGCTTGCTGGCGCGTGAGCTGGCCAAGCGTGGGCTCATCGTCTACCTCTTGCCGCCGATCCCCATCGGCACGTCGAGCGAATTCCTCAACTACAAAGGCACCTTGAGCTTCAAGCCCGCCACCGTGGCCGCCATCCTCGAGGATACCGCCGCCTGCCTGAAGCGCCAGGGCTTCAAGCGCATGATCGTCACCAGTTCCCACGGCGGCAACTGGATTCTCAAGCCCACCATCCGCGAGCTCAATATGTGGGACCCGGACTTCCTCGTGATGTGGGGCGCGCCCGTGGGCGCGGGTGGCTCCGGCCCCGGCAAAGACCGGCACTCCGGCGAGAGCGAGACCTCCCGCCTCATGTACGCCTATCCCGAACTGATGCGCACCGAGAAAGTCGTCGACTCGTCGCCCGACTTAGGCTCCGAGTTCGTGGACATGATCCCGACGGAATACTACACGCCGAGCGGCGTCTGGGGCTTTCCCACCAAAGCCGACCGCGACGCAGGCGAAGAACGCACCAAGCAAGGTGTGGCGCGCCAAGCCGAGTACATCATCGAGACTATCGCCAAGCTCGACGACATGCGCCGTGAGCACGAGCAGGGGTAACCTACCGCCGCTCACGTGCACCTGTAACGTGGCGATAATAGGTCAAACGCGAATACTTGCTCTTGAGCGAGAAGCACGAACAGAAGTAAATCTGGACAATGAGCCGGATGGGACACCCGACGCCAGTCAAGCTAAGCCTGATGGAGGGCTACTCACGCTGGGCAAAGAGCTACAACACGACGTGGAACACGCTCATAGCCACCGAGGAGGTGTACTCGCTAGACCTACTGAATAGCGTGGAGGGTATGACCGCGCTCGACGCAGGCGCCGGGACCGGTCGGTTTGCGCTCAAGCTTGCACGGCGGGGCTGGCAGGTCACGGCCATAGAGCCCAATCCCGCTATGCAAGCCATTGCGCAACGCGCCGCGGCCTGCGAGAACATTCACATTGATTTCGTGAGTTCCTCGCTAGAGGACGAGGTGCCGGTCGAGTCTGCCGCCTTCGATCTGGTGGTGTGCGCGCTGACTCTCTGCCATGTTGCGAATCTCAGAGGCGCGGTCAGTGAGTTCTTTCGCATAATGGCGCCTGGAGCCCATCTGCTCATTACCGACGTACATCCCGACTTTGTGTCCTGTGGCATGCCGACACAGTTCGTCGAGGACGGAATAACCTATCACCTGCCCAACGAGCCACATACGCGCGACGACTATCTCCAAGCTGTGACTGGTGCCGGACTCACCCTATCCGCCGTGCGGGACGTTCCCGGCTGCGAGGTACCAGGGGAGTTCGAAACTGAATTCATGCGCAAGAACTTTGGATCAGTGAATTTTGCCTTGATCGTCTTGGCACGCAAATGAAGATAAACACCGACGCCAGGCTCAACGAGCCCGTCTGTTGCGGGACGCTACCGTCATTTTGTAGGCTCTCTCGTGAGAACTCGTTGTGCTGTGGCCTGCCGGCTCTTGAAGTCTGCAAGTCTGGGAGCCCGCTCCCGTGCTTGTCTCAGCATCCGGACAGCGCTTATTGCTGTCCCTATGGTCAAGCTAGGTGAATATCTCCAGTAACGTTGACAACTCAGTAATTTCCGCGCTACCGTGAATCAGACACCTTTGGCCGTCCCAATGGAGCATGCCCTCTCATGGCGCAGCAATCCCACGTCTCCAAGGCCGTTATCCTCGTTGCCGGTCTCGGCACCCGGCTGCTCCCTGCAACCAAGTCCCAGCCCAAGGAAATGCTGCCCGTCGGCCGCAAGCCGGTGGTGCAGTACGTGGTTGAGGAGATGGAGCAGGCCGGCATCAACCAGATTCTCTTCGTGACCGGCCGCAAGAAATGGTCAATCGAAGACCACTTCGACCGCGATCCCGAACTGGAAGAGCGGCTCGGCAACGATGATCTGGAGTTGGCGGAGCGGCTGCCAAACTTTGATACGCTCCTCCACGTCTTCTACACGCGCCAGAGCGTGCAGACCGGCCAGGCGGACGCCGTGCGGCTCGCCCAAGAATTCGTCGGGGACGAGCCGTTTGTCGTGGCCTTTGGCGATACCATCATCAAGGGCGGCAACCTCCTGCGCCGCATGATTGACAGCCACGCGCAGAGCGGCGCTGTTTGCACCATGGCCGTGGAGCGCGTGGCGCCGCAGGATGCTCATCGCTATGGCGTCGTGCGGCCCACAGGAGAAGCGGGGCCCGACTTTGCTATCGCAGGCATTGTGGAGAAGCCGCCGCGCGGCAGCGAGCCGAGCAACTTCGCCGTGGTGCCACGGTACATTATGAATAGGGAGATATTTGAGGCGACGCGCCTGACCTTGCCCGGCAAAGGCAACGAACTCTGGCTCGCGGACTCAATCGAGGTGCTCATCAAGCAACAACAACTGGTGCGCTGCGTTGAGCTTGCGTCCGAAGAGGTGCGGTACGACATCGGCAATTTCGAGACGTATTTCAAGGCCTTCATCGACTTCGCGCTCTCCGACGAGAAATACGGCTACCTCGTGCGGCAGCACTTGCTGCGCAAAACGGCGACGCTCTGATGCCTTCCGCTAGCCAAGACACGCCGGAAGCTGCCGTGGTCGCTTCCGCGCCCGGACGCTGCGGCATCATCGGCAACCCCACCGACATGTACGGCGGCAGCGTGCTCTCCTGTACGATTGCCGAGCGGGGCTACGTCTCCATACGTCCCGCGGACCGGCTCACGCTCGAATCCGATCAGGGTGTGGTGACCATCCGCTCACGCGACGACTTGCGGCAGCGCGGCGATCATTTCGACGTGCTGCGCGCGGTGATTTCCCAGCAGCAGTGCCTTGGCATGAAGGCGCACTTTACGTGCTGGAGCGACGTGCCCACCGGCTCTGGACTGTCAAGCTCGTCGTCGCTCGTTGTGGCGGCCCTCTACGCGCTTATCTCATACCAGGGACGCGCAATGAGTAAATACTTCTTTGCGGAAACCGCCCGCGGCATCGAGCTCAACGACATGGGCGTGATTTGCGGGTACCAGGACTTTTATATGCCAACTTTCGGCGGGCTCAATTACATGGAGTTTCGCGACAAGGAGTTCTACCGGGAAGTGCACAGCGAGCCGTATGCTGCCGTCGAATCCCTGACACCGCTGGTGCCTGAACTCCCCTTTGTGCTGGCGCACACCGGTGTCGAGCATCGCGCCGACGTGGTGCACAGGCCGATCCGTGAACGGTGGTTGGAAGGCGAACGCCACGTGGTGCAGGCGTATGTCGAGATTGGCCGCCTCGCGCGCGAGGGCAAGAAAGCCCTGCTGGAAGCGGACTGGGCACACCTGGGCCGGCTGATGAACGAGAACCACGCCATCCAACGCGACCTGGGCGGGTCCGGGGAAGAGAACGAGCGCTTGATAGCGGCTGCGCTGCGCAATGGTGCGTTGGGCGCCAAGCTGGCCGGCGCCGGTGACGGCGGCACGATAATTGCGCTGCATCCAGAGCCAGAAGTCCTCGGCAGCCAGCTCCAGCAAGCGGGCGCCTCCCGCATTCTCCAGCCACGGCCCGTCGCGGGCGCGCGCCTCGAAGAGTCCGCAGTGGACACTCCAGCCCCGGTCGCAGGCACGTTTGCGCGCACTGCCGAGTAGGCGTACCTATAGCAACAGGCAACTCCCTCTCCTGGGAAGACCTTTGCGTAACTTCGGACAGGGAAGCAGGAATTACGCCCTCTCCCTGGGGAAATCTTTGCGTAAATCCGGACAGGAAGGCAGGGATTGCGCCCCAATGCTGTCGCATTAAGATCAAGACGGTACGCTTATTGGGCGCGCTCTGCTCCCTCTCCCTGGGGAGAGGGTTGGGGTGAGGGGACGATTCTGCGGCGCTCATTCTTAGGATTTCCCTCCCAAAGATTGAGGATGTGCGAAGAGAGCAGAGCTGCAAAACGTCGTCCTCCGTGCATACGCCACTACGCTTGCCAAGCGGCCCCGATTGACGCCGGAAACGAGTGACAATGCGCTAGGCGTAATGTACACTGACTCAAACGACCGCACGCGATCAAGGAGCAGGCAGCAATGGCACGTATAGAACTCGGCAGACTCATTACGGCGATGGTCACGCCCTTTGCCGACGACGGCTCAGTGAACTACGACCAACTCGGCAACTTGGCCCGGCAACTGATTGAGGGCGGCTCGGACGCGCTGCTCGTCACCGGCACCACCGGCGAATCACCGACGCTTTCCCATGAGGAAAAGCTGGAGTGCTACCGCACCGTCATGGCGGCGTCCGACGGCCGCGTGCCGGTGATCGCGGGCACCGGCAACTACAATACAGGCGAGAGCGTGGCGTTCTCGCAAGAGGCCGAAGCCCTCGGCGTGGACGGCCTGCTGCTCGTGGTGCCGTATTACAATAACCCGCCGCAGGAGGGCCTCTATCAGCACTTCAGGACGATCGCGGAGAGCACGTCGCTGCCGTGCATCGTCTACAACGTGCCCACCCGCACGGTGCGCAACATGGAAGCCGGGACCACGGCGCGCCTGGCCGAGGTGGACAATATCATCGGCGTGAAAGAGGCCTCCGGCGACCTGGGCCAGATTTCCGACGTGCTGCGCTTAGCGCCCGATGACTTCCGCGTGTGGAGCGGCAACGATTCCGATACGTACCACATCATGTGCATGGGCGGCTACGGCATCATCAGCGTCGCCAGCCACGTCATCGGCCTGCAAATCAAGAAGATGATCGAGGCCACCGTGGCGTCCGACATCCCGGCAGCCGGCGCGCTCCACCAACACCTGATGCCGCTCTTTACGTCCATCTTCCCGCCCATCTCTCCGGTCGCCAGCCCCGCCGCCATCAAGGCCTGTCTCAACCTCTCCGGCTTCAACGCCGGCGGCCACCGCCTGCCCCTGATCCCCGTCCCTGACGACTTCGCCCACACCCTCCGCGAACTGCTGGGTACCTACGAGCTGGACCCGAACCTGTCGGTGCTGGCAACGGCATAGGAGGCGCTAGACAACAGCGAACATAGGCAAAAATAGAGCGCCCGTGCATTGGAGAAATCGCACGGGCGTTTTTATTTTTCTCACCTCTCTCGATAGTATCTTACATAAAGACATTTTCGCTCTTGTATGCGATACTATTTTTTGGATAAACTGCAGTTCTTGGATAGTCAGCGAGCAACTGCGTTGGCTGAAGCTCACTGATCCTGAGTTGAGGGAGAGTGGAAGAATGAGGCGGTTGATAGCGGGGATAGTGCTGGGTGTTAGTTTGACGATTCTCACTGGAGGAACTCTGCATGCTGCAGATTGTGAGTTTCGCTTGGGATTCAAGACACTCCGCGACCTCATCGGACACGATATTGTAGGCGAGTGCCTGGAGAATGAGTACTACAACGCCATAGGCGATAGCAATCAGCACACCACTGGCGGACTCATGGCTTGGCGCAAGGCCGACAACTGGACGGCATTCACGGACGGGTACCGCACGTGGATCAACGGCCCGAATGGTCTTGTCCAGCGCCTAAATACCGAGCGCTTCCCTTGGGAGGCCGACCACATACACACTCCGCCACCGACACCAACTCCGGCTACCACCGCTCACCCACAGCCATCTATAGATCCAACGCTTGCCCATGCCTATCACATCATGCGCCGTTCGCCTACTGGGAACCAAGTCGCTGACACATTCGTGCGTTTAGGCGCAAGCGTCCAGTTTGGAACAGATAGCGACTCTCTAACCTCGTGGAGCGAGTCTCCTCCCAGCATTCGCCTCCACGAACGGTACCGACGCGAGAGTTACGAAATGCAGGCCTTTATGTTGATCTATCCGACAGTGCTGATGGCGTCGGTAGTTGATTTCGGCCAGCCGCAATCCTGGGAACAGTGTATGAGCAGAAGAGTGGAAGCCTATACCCAGTCGGCTAAGTATTGGCTAGAAACTTACGGCGCGCGCGGCAAGCAGAACCCTACCGAGGAGGAAAAGTTCGCAAACGCTGTCCTTGCGGCACATCTTGATAACGGCATCCGTAGAACCCTGTCGATGGATACTATCTGCGAGCAATTCGGCGTGCCTTCCACACCAACTCCCACTCCCACTCCCCGTCCAGCGGTAGACTCAACGCTTGCAAACGCCTTCCAGGTCTTACGCCAGACCAAGATCGGGAACAGTATTGCCGACGAGTTCGTGCAGTTGGGCGCCAGTGCGGTTTTCGGCAACCTTGATGGCTCAATCGCTCAATTTAGTACGACCGATAACCGCATCACCATTGACCAGAGTTTACGCAGTGAGAGTTTAGAGATCCTCGCCAAGGCGCTTGTCTGGCCGACGATGGGACTGGTGTTCTATGGCGAATCCGGATCCCCTGAATCATGGGAGGAGTGCATGGAAAGAAGGATAGTCCAGGAAGGACTTGCGGCTCAATACTGGCTAGAGAGATACGGTGAGAACGGAAAACGCAACCCCAATGAGCGCGAGCGATGGGCGAATTGGGATGTGGAGTGGTACACATCTGAAATGGGTATGCGCTGGGTGTGGTTAAGTGAGCACTATAGAAACCAGTGTGAGGACTATGGGGACGGACCCTTCATTGACCCGGAACTTGCCGACGCATACAGAACAGCGATGCTTGGTGAGAACAAGCTAGGCATTGCCACCGTGGACGTGATCGTTTCCAGTGGCGCAGATGTTAGGTTTGACCGTACCAATGGACCCCAAGCCTACTTCTCCCCATCCGAACACCTAATTGTGGTTGACAGTTCGTATCGCGGTCAGAGTAAAGAGTTTCTTGCGGCGCTGCTTATTCACGAGACGTACCACGTTGAGCAACATCACCTGAGAGGGGGCTACCCTGTAGCGAATGCAGCAGAGTGCCTGCAAGAGGAGGTCAACGCTTTCAGACTGGAGGCTTCGTGGTGGTATGAAACGTACGGCCGCTACGGGAAGCGCAGTCCGAATAGCGCTGAACGCTCCATGAATGGGCTCATGCGGGCATGGCTAAGAGGCGACAACGTGCTGCGAGATTGGGTCATTCTCAGCGAAGGCTACCAACAGCAATGCCTGGGTGGTGTTGTCAATTAACATTTTTCGATGCGAGGAATCATTGCGGGTTGGGTGTCCAAATCCATCTCTCTTGCCCAGTGGTGGCGAGATTCTGTACTGTAGGTGCAGACTAACCTAATAATCGCGCCTGGCAGCGACGGAGTATCTCGGTGGCGGAACAGACCCCTGAGCAACTTTTGGAAGCAATAGGCGCGGAGGTGCGGGCGTGCAGCGCGTGCCGGCTGTGTGAAAAGCGCACCAAGGCGGTGCCGGGCGAGGGGGCGATCAAGAGCGGCATCATGTTCATCGGCGAGGGGCCGGGGTTTCACGAAGACCAGCAGGGGCGGCCTTTTGTCGGTCCGGCCGGCAAGCTGCTGGAGGAGATGCTGGCCGCGGTGGGCTTGCGGCGCGAGCAGGTGTTCATCACCAACGTCGTCAAGTGCCGTCCGCCCGGCAACCGCGATCCGCAGCCGGACGAAATCGCCGCCTGCAACGCGTATCTGGAACGACAGCTTGCCGCCATCGCGCCGCGCATCATCGTCACGCTCGGCCGCTACTCGCTGGCGCGCTTCTTCCCCGGCGCGAAGATTTCCGCCGTGCACGGCGAGCCGAAGTTCGCCGACAGCCGCGCCTACGTGCCCTTCTACCACCCCGCGGCCGGCCTGCGCACCCCGGCTATCAAGCAGATGCTCTTCGAGGATATTCAGAAATTGCCCGGAATCGCCAAACAACTCAAAGAGTTGCATGACCAGGGATACTTCGAGCGGAAGGAAGATGACACTGCGGAGGCCGCCGCGACCGCCGACGAGCCCGCCTCGGATCAACTCAGCCTATTCTAGGAACCTTTCGGCCATCCGCTACTCCTGAAGCCAGTTCGTCAACTCCGCAAAGGCCTTCTTGGACAGGTCTGTGATAATGCTATGAGTACGTACATTCTTGCCCTCGATCAAGGAACTACGTCGTCGCGGGCAATTCTCTTTGACGCCGCCGGGCAGATTGTTGCCAGCGCCGGTCAAGAATTGCCGCAGATTTATCCGCAAGCCGGCTGGGTGGAGCACGATCCCAACGCCATCTGGCAAACGCAGCGTGACTCGATCCAAGCCGTGCTTCAGAAGACAGCGGTTGCGCCGGAGCGGATCGCGGCCATCGGCATCACCAACCAGCGGGAGACCAGCCTCGCCTGGCAACGGTCAACCGGCGAGCCGCTGGGCAACGCCATCGTCTGGCAGTGCCGGCGCACGGCGGCGCGCTGCCAATTCCTGGCAGCGCAAGGTCTTACCGACGAGATTCGCAAGAAGACGGGCTTGGTGCTGGACGCGTACTTTTCCGGCCCCAAGTTTGAATGGCTGCTGCAAAACGTCCCGCGCGCCAGAGAACTCGCGGCGCAGAACGACCTCTGCCTGGGCACCGTGGACGCGTGGCTGATTGCGCAACTCACAGGACACAGGCAGCACGTCACAGACCCCACCAATGCTTCCCGCACCATGCTCTACGACATTCACGCGCATGATTGGGATGCCGGCTTGCTCGCGCTCTTTGGCATTGCACGAGAGGCCTTGCCGCAAGTCGTACCTTCATCGGGCGTAGTGGGGCACACAGATCCGGCGGTGTTTGGCGTTGCCGTTCCGATTGCCGGTATCGCGGGCGATCAGCAGGCGGCGCTCTTCGGTCAGACCTGCTGGCAGCCGGGACACGCGAAGAATACTTATGGAACAGGCTGCTTCTTGCTCTCGCATACCGGCGGCCAGGCCAAGCCTTCCGATTCCGGTCTGCTGACGACAGTGGCAGCCTCGGCGGACGGTCCTGCCTACGCGCTGGAAGGGTCGGTCTTCGTGGCCGGAGCGGCCGTGCAATGGCTGCGCGACAAGCTGGGCGTCATTGCGACGGCAGCGGAGAGTGAGGAACTGGCACGCCAAGTGCCGGACTCCGGCGGCGTGGTCGTGGTGCCTGCGTTCACGGGTCTGGGCACGCCCTATTGGGATCCCCAAGCGCGCGGCACAATTCTTGGTCTGACCCTGGGCTCCACCAAGGCGCACGTTGTCCGGGCTACTCTGGAAGCAATCGTGCTCCAGACACGCGACGTCGTGGAAACAATGCAGCAGGAGTCGGGTGTCGCGTTGCGGGAACTCCGGGCCGACGGCGGCGCGGTGGCAAACGCGCTCCTCATGCAGACCCAAGCGGACCTGCTCGGCATCCCCGTCGTCGTGCCCACGGTAACGGAGACCACGGCGCTCGGCGCGGCGTACTTGGCGGGTCTCGGTGTGGGTTTCTGGCCGGACGCAGAAACGATAGCGGCGCAGTGGCGGGTCGCCCGGCGCTACGAACCCCAAATCAGCGCCGACGAACGAGACGCCCGCTACGCCACCTGGCAGCGCGCCGTCGCCCGTGCCCGCGCGTGGGCAACCGCTTGATTATCTCTCTCTAGCCGGATTCAGCCTCCAGCGCCTGGAGCGCCACGCGGTAGAGAGTCTCCAGGCCCTCCTGCGTGGTATCGGAGCGGAAGTGCGGATCCCAGGTGAGGTCCGCGAGCGAGTCGCTGATCGTGAGCAGTGATCCCATTTCCACGTCCCGGTACGCCGCCACGGCAAAGAGCGCCGCGGCTTCCATTTCGACGGTGAGCACGCCTTCCGCCTGATAGTGCAGCACCTCCGCGACGGTCTCACGGTAGGGCGCGTCAATCGTCCAACTCGTGCCGACGCTATGCGGCGTATCAGTTGCCCTCAGCGCCTCAACCAAGCGGGCGGTCAAAGACGGTGAGGCATGGGCATACGTGTCGGGCGGCAGGTAGTGGTGCGAGGTCCCTTCATCGCGGATAGCGCGGTCGCAGACGACAATGCTGCCAATGGCCACCCGCTTCTGGAGACTGCCCGCCGTACCGATTGAAAGGTATTGTCGCACGCCCTGTTCAATTAACGCCTCCAGCACCAGGACCACAGCGGGAGCGCCAACGCCAAAGCCGCCGGCAACCGCGATTCGGTTGTCCGTTTCTTGCAGCCAGTGGAGATGCCGATAGGTTCCCCGCTCAACGCCTGTGGTCTCATGTTGCTCCAGAATATGCGCCAACAACGAGGACTGATAGCAAAGAATCACGGCATCCGGATACGGCAAGGGCGGGGGCTCTTTCACAAAATGCGCAACGGCGGCTGCCGGCGTGATGAACGCCTTCTCACGGTGCTTATTGGGGAAGTTTGGATACGGCACGGGAAATCGACATCAGGTTGAACTTGTAGCGCGGGGGCTTGTCCCCCGCCTCTTTGTGTCTAGGATTTCAATGCAACTCGCTCAATCATGCATGCGAAGCGCGTCTACACCTTCTTCACGAACACCGGACTGCACCAGGCCATCTCGCCGTCGTATTGGGTGACGCGGACGAAATACGGCGTGAGGTCCTGCTGCAGCGGCTCGGATTCTTGAAACGTGAAGGATGCGTCGTAGGGAGCGCTGTCTTCGTGGTCGCGGCTGATGCGGACTTCGCTGCCCACGCCGGTAGTGCCGGGGCGCACGAGCTCATTAGCATCTGACAGTTCGTCTAGGCGCACCGCAAAAGTGGCAGGCGCAGACGTGAAATAAAGCGTGGTCTCCGCATCGCCCACGATTTCCAGTGCGATGCCGTCCCAGTCGCCGGAGGTCTGGGAGACCCAGCGCACGCTCTCCTCATTCCATTCCACGATGCCTTCCGTGGGATCGTCGAACGCCCAGCCCTTAGCGGAGACGATGCGTCCGTTCTCCACGCGCAGGCTGCCGTCCCAACGCAGGCGGCGGGTGCGGTCCTTCACACGCGCGCCGCGCCAGCCGACGCGGAGCTTGCGGGGCAGGCCGGTCTCTGCCTCTACGAGCGGATGGGAGTACACTATCTCCGTACCCCGCAACACTTCCACCTTCTCCAGCGGCGCGGTGCCGGCTACTTGGACCTTCAACTCAGGTGGGTGTGCAGACGAAAACACTTCGCCCATCAGGTGCCCGTCGGCAGTCATGTGGACTATCATGCGCGCGCCGGTGGAGGCAAACGTATGGCGGGCGCGAATGGCGTCCCAGATCGAGCGCCGCTGCAGCTCAGGCGCATACGCGCCGAGTAGCCCGCCACGGACGCCGAACATGCCGCCGTTGGTGGGACGGCTGGTGCCGGGGCGTCCGGTGTGGTCGTCGCTGCCCGCGGCAAAGCCGGTGATGTAGCCCCGCTCCAGCGCCTCCTGCCAGACCCACTCGAACCAGCCGTGGGCCGAGGCAATTTCAATGAGAGGCATGACCTCGGAGTCAAAAAAGTCGAGGTTGGCGCGCCGCCCGCCGATGTGGGGAATGAGAAACACGTCGTCCAGGCCGCGGTAGCGGTCGACGAGCTTCGAAACCGGACACATATCCTCCCACGGCCCCGGATCGCCCGGCACCTGCCAGTGGGACGAGCGGTGCAGCGGGCCTTCGTCACCGAGAAAGTGCACGTTGTGGTCGCCGCCCGCCGGATGGTTGCCCGACCATTCGTAGCCAAGCAGCGTGAGGAAGCGGCCGGGGTCGTTGTAGCGCTTTACGATCTCTTGCAGCTCATACCAAAACTCCGCCGTGACCTGAAAGTCGTTGCCCTGGATGCCTAGGAAGTCCACCCCAGCGTGGTCACGGGCGTAGGTGAAGTACTCGTCCGGACTGCCCGTACCGACGGTCTCCTCCGTCTGGGCGTGCATGTCGCCCCAGTAAAGGCGCAAGGCGGGCGTGTCTGCCTGCACGTGGATGGGGTTGCTGAGGACATCGAATGCTAGGTCTATACTGCGCGCCTCGAGACGCGTAATTCCCGGCTCATTCAGGGTCAGGCCGGTGAAGCGAAAGACACCGCCGTCCTCTTCAACAAAGGAGTGGCTCGCCAGCGGCACAGCTTGGTGCGGCAGGTGGAGGCCCACCTCGCCGCGAAAGCCGGTGGCAGTATTGCCCCAAGCGTCGTCGGCGCGCACGAGCACGTCAAACTTCTCACCCGTAGCCACCATGCTCGGGGCTTGGGCGACCAGATGCGCCGCCGGCCCCGCCACAATGCGCACCACCGGCGCGTCCGGCAGCTCGCGAAACTGCAGCGTGCCGAAGTTGTCGGCAAAGAACTTGAACTCGAACGTGCTCTCCACAAACGTCTGCGCCTGGCTGCCGGGGCTGCCGCCGGAGGTATCGCCCATCACGATCCAGATTTTCTTCCCCGCCGCCAGCGTGCCGTCATGCACGTGGATGTGGATGGTGCGCCGCCAGGGCCGCACGTGGTTTTCGGGGTCGAAGTGCACCCGCAGCTTGGCGTCGCCGTCGGTATAGACGCGGCAGTAGTTCGGCGCGGTGGGGTCGTCAAAGTCCGGCTTGCCCCAATCGCAAACGCCCCGCATCACCAGGCGCAGGTTAGAGCGGTCGTCCATGCCGTACGTGCCGACCGTGAAGGTGAACGTCCACGTGCCCCAGGACCCGGCCACCACGGCGTTGGTCGGCGCTAGAGCAACCATGCCGCAGTACTCCCGCAACGTCGCTGCATCATATTCCGGTGGCATGGTGGGGGAATGTCCTCCTTAGAAAGTAGTGGTTCTGCGGTGAACGCCCGTGCTGCGACCCACAATAGTTCCCAGGCACCCACTTGGACAGTATACGTTTTTGCTGAGCAATCCGTTTACGCTTCGACCCTTCGGCAAGCTCAGGACAGGCAAGGGTTCGCGAAGCCCACTCAGCCGAACGGATAAGCTTCTCGCATCATTTGGACGGAAGGATCTCCCTAACGCCATTCCGCATGATCCGACTAAGGAGCAACTGTCACCTTCTCTATCAGTAGGCGCAGGTTTGCAACCTGCGCCTACCCCACGGCGAGCGGCAACAGCAGGCAAGAACAAAAGGCTTCCCGCCGCTTGTGCTAACCCCTTAACTAAGGTCGTCACCCAGTATCTTCTTGAAATAGCATCATACGCTCGGCTATAGTGGGATAAGGAAGAATACGTGATCTTCTTCAATACTTTTTCTCAATTGCGTGCCGAGCGTCGGCCACCGGCTTGTCCGAGTTACACGTGTCGGACAGGGTTAGTGATTGGTGACTAGCACATGCTGTTTCGGTGAAGCGGTTTCTTCACGAAACGGAGACCTGTGCAGATCAGCATCTTCTCAGAAGTGCCCCCTTGTTTCAGTGAAACGGCGACTTCGTTTCAAGGAAACAGCGACTTCGTGAAACGGCATCTGCTAGTCACTAACCACACCTGGGGCTGAGGCGGGGCACGGGAAGGGTTATCCCATCGTATGATTCACAAGGTAGAAGCAGACCACGCCGGTCGTGCGCTCAGCATCGAGACCGGGCGGTTTGCCGAGCAAGCGAGCGGCAGTGTAACCATCCGCTGTGGCGACACGATTCTGCTCGTCACGGTAACGGGTTCCAAACCCCGTGAGGGGATCGACTTTTTTCCTCTCTCAGTAGATGTCGAAGAAAAATACTACGCCGTAGGCAGGATACCCGGCGGATACTTGCGGCGGGAAGGTCGCCCCAGCGATGATTGCACTCTGGCGGCGCGGTTGTGCGACCGCCCGTTGCGGCCCCTTTTCCCCAAGGACTACCGCAACGAAGTCCAGGTTATCATTACCATCCTCAGTTCCGACCAAGAGAATGCCACGGACGTGATGGGCATTGTTGGCGCATCTGCGGCGCTCTGCATTTCGGACATCCCGTTTGGCGGGCCGGTGGGCGCGGTGCGCGTAGGCCGCATCAACGGCGAGTTCGTCATTAATCCGCAGTTGTCGCAGTTTGCAGAAAGCGACCTCGATCTCGTCATTGCCGGCACGAAAGACGCCGTGATGATGGTGGAGGCCGAGGCGGGCCAGTTGCCGGAAACGGAGATGCTCGCGGCGTTGGAGCGCGGACAGGAGGCCTTGCAAGAGACCATCGCTATGCAGGAAGAGCTCATCAGCCAGGTGAGCAAAGAGAAGCACGAGTACGTCCCCCACGGCCCGCCGGACGCCCTCGTCGCGCAGGTGCAGGAACGCGTTGCCGACCAAGTGGCAGCGGCGTTTGGGCGACCGGACAAGGCGGAGCGGGAGGCGCAACTGGCTGAAATTACTGCCGACACCGTGGCAGCCCTGGGCGAGGAGCACGGCCAAGAGCACGTCGCTGATGCCGTGCAGTCAGCCGTAAAGAAGCACGTGCGCAACGAGATTCTGCACGAAGGCAAGCGTCCCGATGGACGTAGTCCGGGGGAAATCCGCCCGCTGTCCGCCGAGGTTGGCGTGCTGCCGCGCACCCACGGTACCGGCCTCTTCCAACGGGGTCAGACCCAGGCGCTGAGCATCACGACGCTCGGTTCCATTGGCGACGCGCAGCCGCTCTACGGTCTCGAAATTGCCGATTCCAAGCCGTTCATCCACCACTACAACTTTCCGCCCTTCAGCACCGGCGAAACCGGCAGGCTGGGTTCGCCCCGACGGCGGGAGATTGGACACGGCCGCTTAGCCGAGCGGGCAGTGGCACAGGTGCTCCCCTCGCAGGAGGAATTTCCTTACACCATTCGCGTGGTTTCCGAGGTGCTCTCGTCCAACGGCTCCACGAGCATGGCCTCGACGTGCGGCAGTTCCCTGGCGCTGATGGATGCCGGTGTGCCTATCAAAGCCCCCGTGGGTGGCATCGCCATGGGCTTGGTGATGGGCGATGAAGGCGAGTACGCCATTCTCACCGACATCCAAGGCATTGAGGACGCGTTGGGCGATATGGACTTCAAGGTGGCTGGCAGCGAGCGGGGCGTGACTGCGCTGCAAATGGACATCAAGGTCAAAGGCATCACCTTCGCCATCATGGAGCAGGCGTTGGCGCAGGCTCGTGATGCACGGCTGGAGGTGCTCAACGTCATGGCAGAGGCGATTGCGGAGCCGCGCGCGGAGCTGTCCGACTACGCGCCCAAGCTCGTTTCCCTCAAGATTAATCCGGAAAAGATTGGCGACGTAATCGGCCCCGGCGGCAAGATCATCCGCAAGATCCAGGAAGAGACTGAGTCGAAGATTGACATTGATGATGACGGTACGATCGTCGTGACCGGCGATTCCAAGGAAGGCGTCGACAAGGCGGTGGAGACTATCCGCAATATGACCACCGAGCTTGAGGTCGGCGCTATCTTTACCGGCACGGTTTCGCGCATCATGAACGCCGGTGTGTTTGTGAACCTGCCGGATGGGCGCCGCGAGGGCCTGGTGCGCATGAGCGAACTGGCGGAAGATTATGTCGAACGTGCCGAGGATATTGCCGACATTGGCGATGAAGTCATGGTGATGGTGATCGAGATCGACTACCAGGGCCGTGTTAATCTCTCTCGTCGCGCAGTGCTCGAGGGCACACATCCTTCTGAGCGTCCACAGTCAAGCCGCGGTGACCGCGGCGGCGATCGTGGCGGCGACCGGGGACGCGGCCCCTCCGACCGGCGCGGCCCGCCGCGTGGCGGCCGGGGTCCCCGACGCTACGACCGCGAGCGTGCGCCTGCGGGAGCAGAGAGAGAACGTGGCCGCGACCGCGGCAGCGAGCAAGCCGGGGATCGCGAAGCACCACAGTCCGATGGCGACGGCGAAAGCTCAGGTGGTTCCGGGAGAAAGTGGTAGGGACACCCAATGGCTGCTACACAGAAGGGACCCATGCAAGTCGCCGTTTGCGGTATATTCGGCCGCGTGGGTACCACCGTGGCAAATGCGGTGGCGCGAGAGGACGACCTCGCGCTGGTTGGCGGCGTTAACATCATTGCTTCAGATGACGGCTTTACCGCCGCCACCGGCCAGACCATTGCCACTGAGACGGACTTGTCCACGCTCCTGGCGAACACCAATACGGATGTTATCATCGATTTCACCCGTGCCGACGCGGCGCGGGTGAACATCCGCATAGCCTTGGAACACGGTGTGCACGCCGTGGTCGGCACCACCGGCATGGAGTTTTCCGAAGTCGAAGAGTTGGGTGAGCTTGCTGCCGCCAATAACCTTGGTTTGGTGGTGGCCCCCAACTTTGCACTCACTGCCGTGCTCATGATGCACGTCAGCAAGCTCATCGGTAAGCACATGGACTACTGCGATATCGTTGAATATCATCACGAGCGCAAAATCGATGCCCCGTCCGGCACTGCGCTGCAAAGCGCCATCGACATTCGCGAGGCGCGAGGCAGCGACTTTATCTCCGTGCCCACGGAGAAGGAGACGCTCGTCGGCACCCGCGGCGGCGTGCACGGCGGCATTAACGTCCACGCAGTACGCATGCCCGGGATGGTGGCCCATCAACAGATCGTGTTCGGCGGTCTAGGACAGACCCTCACCATACGTCAGGACTCCACCAGCACCGAGTCATTTGTGCCCGGCGTGCTCATGGCGGTGCGCGCGGTGTCAGGATTGAAGGGCCTCACCTACGGTCTGGACGCGCTGCTCGGGCTGACTTAGGGGTCTCTCTTGGCTGCAAAACGCGTAGCACAGGTTTGCAACCTGTGCTACCTTATTCTTGACAAGACGTTGTGGGATTAGGATCCGGCCCCGGGTGGGTCTCAGGTTACGTGTGAACGCGACAGGCTAAGTCTGTGGCCAATTTGGCGAGTTATCTTCCATGGTAGATGCTCGGCAGACAGTCGGAATCGCAGAGGAGAGATACTATGGCGACGATTGTAAGACCAGCCGTTCGCCACAATTCCGTCCGAACCTTTAGTCTCGAAGAATACCACTGGCTCATCGAACACGGGTTTTTTCGAGAAGATGAGCGCGTGGAGCTTATCGGAGGAGTGCTGAATCAGATGAGTCCTAAAGGGCTGCGCCATGCCGTTTGTCTTAGCAACTTCCTGCACTTGTTGCCTGCAATGATTAGTGGGAAGGCACGGATACGAGCGCAGGATCCCATTACGATGGTGGACAGCAGTTCAGAACCGGAGCCGGACCTGGTCCTGGCTGCCCCTCGTGAAAACAGGTATCTCGATCATCACCCTTACCCTGCAGACGTACTCTTGGTGGTGGAGATCGCTGATTCTAGCCTAGAGCAGGATCGGCGCGTCAAAGTGCCGGTCTATGCGGCGGCCGGGATTGCGGAATTCTGGATCGTAAACCTAATTGACGACCAGATTGAGGTGTATCGAGAGCCTACGAGTCCGGCTGAGGGCGCTGCGTACTATCGTCAGCGCATGATTCTTTCCGAACCGGACACCGTGAACCCTATCCATCTCCCCGATTGCTCGATTGCGGTCAAGGACGTGCTCCCTCCTCGGAAGCGTGATTGACGGGCCGTAGCTGCACCTTCTCCGGAATGTCGTGCGCAGTACGAGCCTAGCGGCACGGGGCTTGCGAACCATCCGTGTTTTAGGCAAGAATCGCCAAAACGTGCTTCGGATCCCAAGTACCGCTACTTGGCGCTACAGACTAACCTGTTGTGGCACGTACATTACTCTGTATTGGTATTATTGGGAAGAGCACTTTCAATTTGTGCATAGACGACTACCTGATAAGTTGACTAGGATAGAGGTATGGCAAACAGTGACGGCTACAACATAGGTGTTCTCGGCGCCACCGGTGTGGTGGGGCGTCTCCTTCTCGACATCCTTGCAGAGCGGGCATTTCCCGTGAAGGCGTTGCGCCCGCTCGCCTCAGCGAATTCATTGGGCAAAACCGTGTCGTTTGCCGGACAAGAGTACAGCGTGGAGGAGACTACCGAGGACTCTTTTGACGGACTGGACATTCTCTTTGCCTCCGCCGCCACCGGCGCGAACCGCCACTTTTCGCCCATCGCCGCCCGCGCGGGTGTGACGGTTATCGATGACTCCTCGGCATTCCGCATGGATCCTGACGTGCCTTTGGTCATTGCCGGCGTGAATGACGATGACCTCAACTGGCACAACGGCATCATCGCCGGGCCGAACTGCACCACGATGCAGCTTGTGATTGCCATCAACCCCATCCATCGCGTCAATCCCATTCGGCGCATGGTGGTTGATACCTACCAAGCCGTCTCCGGCTGGGGCCGCGACGCCGTGGTGGAGTTGGACGATCAGATCAAGGCCAAGGCCGCCGGCAACGGCGACGAACTGCCGCGGGAGATCTTCCGGCACGACATATTGGAAAACGTGCTGCCTGAAGTCGACTCCTTCCTCGATGACGGCTACACCAAGGAAGAGTGGAAGGTAATGCACGAGACCCGCCGGATTATGCACGCGCCGGAAATGAAGATTACGTGCACGGCGGTGCGGGTACCGGTGGCGGTCAGCCACTCCGAGGCGGTGCACCTGGAGCTCACGCGGCCCATGACTGCCGCTGAGGTGCGCGCGGTGCTGGACGGGGCGCCCGACGTGCGCGTGGTGGATGATCCCAGCCAAGGACTCTACCCGGTCGCCACCGACGCGGCCGGCACTGACGACGTGCTCATCGGCCGCATCCGCGCTGACGTCTCCCACGAGAACGGCGTGGCCATGTGGGTAGTGGCCGACAACCTGCGCTGCGGCGCGGCTACCAATGCGGTGCGCACCGCCGAACTGCTCATCGAGCGGGACCTCCTCCACGGCGCGGCGGTACCGGCGGCAAGCAAGAGCGCGGGATAGCGCTGCTGTTTTCCCGCAGCCTCCCGGTGGGCACATAACCGCCCGCTACTCTCTTGAACGGCGCACTTCCTACGCAGTCCGTTACCACTCTTGCGCCCTGGGTAGAGAGTGCATATCGCACATCGCGGCTGGAGCGGTCGGATTCCAGGCGGGCAGCCACCGCGCCAGGATCGCATACGAGCCCCAATACGTCATTTGATACAATGAACGTTGGCGTCTGAGAGGTCTCGCCCCTGCTAGCGTCTATGTGATCGGACGAGACCGAGATCTCAGGCCTTCGTGTGAAGAGGAATATCCCTACCGAATATGGCTTCACTGCGAGTACGCATTTCGTGAATCAAGAACACATCCGCAACTTCTGCATCATCGCGCACATCGACCACGGCAAGTCCACCCTGGCGGACCGGCTCTTGGAGAAGACCGGCGCCATAGACACGCGCAAAGTGGTGGAGCAAGCGCTCGACTCCATGGAACTCGAGCGCGAGCGCGGCATCACCATCAAGGCCAAAGCCGTGCGCATGCTCTACGCGGCAGACAGCGGCCCTGCGTATGAACTCAACCTCATCGACACGCCGGGACACGTGGACTTTGCCTATGAGGTGTCGCGGGCGCTCGTCGCCTGCGAGGGCGCGCTGCTCGTGGTCGATGCTTCCCAGGGCATCGAGGCTCAGACGTTGACCAATCTCTACCAAGCCCTCAACCACGACCTCACCATTATTCCCGTAATCAATAAGATCGATCTGCCCAGCGCGCAACCGGAGATGGTGGCGTCGGAGTTGGAAAACCTCGGCTTTGACCCCGATGAGATGATCTATACCTCCGCCAAGACCGGTCTCGGCACCGATGAAGTGCTGGCAGCCATCGTGGAGCGCATCGCGCCGCCTTCAGGCACAGAGAGTGCAGCGGCGCGCGCGCTCATCTTCGATTCCCACTACGACCTCCACAAAGGGGTCGTCGCCTACGTACGCGTGGTGGAGGGAGTCGTGGAAGCCGGTGGAGAAATCTTGCTCATGCAGTCCGGCGCGCGCTCGGAAGCGATGGAGATCGGCACCTTTCGACCGCATTTGGTCAAGGAGGCGCGCCTCGCCACCGGCGAAGTGGGCTACGTCGCCAGCGGTCTCAAGACGCTGCGTGAGTGCCAGGTGGGCGATACCATTACGGCGGCATCCGCGCCTGCGATAGACCCGCTGCCCGGCTATCAACCCGCCAAACCCATGGTTTTCGCCGGATTCTATCCCGTAGAGAGCGAGGACTATGAACCGCTGCGGGACGCGCTGGACAAGCTCAAGCTTAACGACGCGGCGCTGACGTACGTGCCGGAGACGAGCCCGGCGCTCGGCTTCGGCTTCCGCTGCGGCTGCCTGGGACTGCTCCATCTCGACATCGTACAGCAGCGGCTGGAGCGGGAATACGGTCTGGAAATCCTCACCACGCTGCCGAATACGGAGTATCGTGCGGTCACGACTGCGGGCCAGATCGTGGAAGTGGATACGCCCGCGCAACTGCCCCACCCCTCTGAGCTTGACCGCATCGAGGAGCCGTGGGTGGAGCTCAACCTCATCACGCCGTCGGGCTACATCGGCGCCATCATGGAGCTCTGCGAGAACCGGCGGGGCGGGTTCAAAGAGCTCGAATACCTTGACGAACGGCGCGCGATCCTTAAGTACGAGGTGCCGTTCGCCGAAATCCTCACCGACTTCTACGACCAACTGAAGACCCGCACCCAGGGCTACGCCAGCATGGACTACACCGTGACCGGTATGCGGCCCGGCGACCTGGTGAAGCTGGAGATCCTCGTGAACGGCCAGCCGGTGGACGCCCTCTCGAGCATCATCCCCCGCGAGCGTTCGCAGCAGGTGGGACGGGCATTGGTAATGGAACTGCGCAAACAGATACCGCGCCAGTTGTTCGAGGTGCCGCTGCAGGCCGCCATCAGCGGCCGCATCATCAGCCGGGAGACCATTCCCGCCCTGCGCAAGAACGTGCTCGCCAAGTGCTACGGCGGCGACGTGACCCGCAAGCGCAAGCTGCTGGAAAAGCAAAAAGAAGGCAAGAAGCGCATGAAACGGGTGGGCCAGGTGGAGATACCGCAAGAGGCGTTTCTGGCGCTGCTGAAGGTGTAGATGCGTGCGAACATTGGCAACGTAACATTCATAAGATGGGAGCAATACAGAGTGACCGAATCACAGTCAGCGACGGACACAAAACAAACTACCGGTGCGGAGGACGTGCGGTGGGATTTGGCAGACCTCTACGCCGGGCCGGATGATCCGGCGATCGAGACGGACTTTGAGGCCACATTGGCGCAGGCGCAAGCCTTTCAGGAGAAGTACCGAGGCCGCATTGCCGCGGGTGAGATTACGCCGGAGGAATTTCTGACAGCGGTTGAGGAGATCGAGCAGATCTACATAGGTGCGCACAAGGCCGCCATGTACGCGGATCTGGTTTTTTCAGTGGATACCGCCGAGCCGGCCCACGGCGCGCTGCTGCAGCGCACGCACGAGCAGACGACCCAGATTCAGAACGAGTTGCTCTTCTTCGACGTGGAGTGGCGGCAGGCGGACGACGCCTTTGCCGAGCGCATCCTGGCGCACCCGCCGCTGGCCCGCTACGCGCACTCGCTGGCCCACGAGCGGGTCTTTGCGCCCCACACGCTCACGGAAGCCGAGGAGAAACTCGACGCCGAAAAGCGCCTCACCGGCATCGGCGCTTTCCAGCGGCTCTTCGACGAGCGCACGAGCCGCTTGCGCCAGACCGTGACCGTGGACGGCGAACGCAAGGAGATGAACGAGACCGAGATTCTCGCCCTGCTCTACCACGGCGACCGCGGCGTGCGGCGGCGGGCGCAGATTGCCATGACCAAGGCGCTGCAGGACGACGCGCATATTCTGACCTTCATCTTCAACGTGATGGCGCAGGAGAAGGCCATCGAGGACCGCCTGCGGGACTTTCCCGACCCCATGTCGTCGCGCAACCTGGCGAACGAGGTTGACGACGCCACCGCCCACGCCATGCTCGACGCCGTGACCACGCGCTACGACATCGTCGCCGACTACTACACCCTCAAGCGCCGCATGTTGGGCTACCGCAAGCTGTACGACTACGACCGCTACGCGCCGGTATTCCCGCCGCCGGAGGGTGGCGTCGACTTCAGTGAGGCCAAGGCGCTGGTACTCGACGCCTACCACGCCTTTTCACCTGAGGTGGGACAGCTCGCCGGCGAGTTCTTTGAGAAAGAGTGGATCGATGCCGCCGTCTTGCCCAACAAACGCGGCGGCGCCTTTTGCCAGCCCTGCATGCCCCACCTGCACCCGTACGTCTTCCTGAGCTACACCGGCAACCAGCGCGACGTGATGACGCTCGCCCACGAGCTCGGCCATGGTATCCACGCCCGTCTCGCTCGCGCGCAGTCGTATCTCGAATTCAGCACGTCGTTGGTGGTAGCGGAACTGGCCAGCACGTTCGGCGAAATGCTGACGTTCCACCTGCTCATGGAGCGCACCACCGACCCGCGCGTCCGGCTGAGCCTGCTGGCGCAGAAGATCGAGGATGCGTTTGCCACGGTCTTCCGCCAGGCGGCGATGCACCAGTTCGAGTACGGGCTGCACACCCGCCGCCGCAGCGAGGGTGAACTGACGGCAGAGACTATCGGCGAGATCTGGATCGAACAGCAATCGGCCATGTTCAGCGACTCGGTGGAGATGACGGACAATTACCGCCACTGGTGGGCGTACATCCCGCACTTCATCCACGTGCCGTTTTATGTCTACGCCTATCCCTTCGGCGAACTGCTCTCCCTCTCGCTCTACCACGCCTACCAAGAACAAGGCGCGGCCTTTGTGGAACAGTACCGCGGCATGCTGGCGGCCGGCGGCAGCGAATCCCAGTCACAACTTATGCAACGCGCCGACATCGATACCGCCGACCCCGCCTTCTGGCACGGCGGCCTGGACATCATCCACGACATGGTGCAGGAGGCCAAGGCGCTGGCAAAGGCGTGATAGCAGTGAGGGTCTTTGCGTCATTCGCTACAGGGAGACGAGTCATGTTCAAAGTGTTGACACTGTTGATACGATAAGACTCTACGGAACGTTGTTTCGTTTCGATTGCACTCTTTGGTTGGCTCGGCTGAATCGCAGTGTGTCACGAGTCCTAAACCAAGGAACATGGCTCAAATACCGCCTTGTTGATGTACTTGACGCTCCCATAGGGCATGGATATGATGAGTCAGGTGGGGCGTCGCCAAGCGGTAAGGCACGGGCCTTTGGAGCCCGCATACGTAGGTTCGAATCCTACCGCCCCAGCCGCGGGAATGTGAGCGGCGCACAAGGAGGAAGGGTGTAGGCAGAGTACGTCCGTAGGGCACCATTGAATGTCCGTAGGGCGGCAGCTAGACTGAGCGACACGACGATGACATGCAGTGTCAGTACGTGACCCGCGCTGCCTTATAACCCATGACAGAGAGCGACCCAGACCCTCATCAATCCACTGCCGCCATCATCTTGGCCACCGGACCGACAGAGCGGATGCAGTCGCGGCGCGCCACGTCCCTGCATGCGCTTGCCGGCCGCCCCATGGCCGTCTATCCCATCCAAATCGCCTTAGCTAACGGCTGTTTCACAGTGGTCATTTCTGGTTCAGCCGAAACCTTTGCATTGGAAGACTACTTCAGCGCAGCCGACTGTGTATTCCAATGTGACGGCACCCGGTTGGAAGCGGCGCTTACCCTGATACCGGACACTGTCGGCACGGTTCTGCTCATCTCCGGCGCCATGCCCCTCGTTTCAGCAGAGATAATGGCGCGGCTCGTACAGCATCAACAAGAGACAGCGAGCCACTTGGTTGTACTGGCTTTTCCCACTGCAGACGCGCCACAGAGCAGCGACGGCCTCGTGCGCGACGCAGCCGGACGCATTGAACGCATCCTGACCCATGAGGATGCCATGAGAGACCCAAGGGCGGAATGCTTCAGCACCGGCGTCATGTGCGTAACGCGCGCGTGGCTTTGGGAGCACCGAGACGCTGTCCAAATCCAAGACGAAGGCGGTCTCGCGTCACTCGCTGCGTTCGCGCTTGCCGCAGGAGCCCGCATAGAAGTGGTGCAACACACGGGCGCTGACGTCGAGTTGATTCTCGTAGAAGACCGCGCCGACCTGGCGCGGGCCGAGACCACGCTGCGTGCACGCATTCGCACGCGAGAGATGAGAGATGGTGTTACTTTAGTCGACCCGGCGACGGTCTGGATCGATGACACGGTGACGTTCGGGCGGGACGTAACCATCCTGCCGAACTGCCATCTCTACGGTGACACGGCAATTGGCGACAACTGCACAATCGGACCCAATGCGCGGCTGCAGGATACGCGCCTTGCCGCCAACGTAACGGTCATGGAGTCCGTGCTGGAAGGCGCGGAGGTCGGTGAGAACGTGCGCATCGGGCCGTTCGCGCACTTGCGGCCGGGCACCGTCATCGCACACGACGTCGAGATCGGCAACTACGCCGAGCTCAAGAATACACGGGTGAGTCCCGGTGCCAAAATCCACCATGTGGGCTACTTAGGTGATACAGTAGTCGGAAACGACGTGAACGTCGGCGCGGGCACGATCACGTGCAACTATGACGGCGCGGACAAGCATGAGACGGAAATTGGTGAGGGCGCCTTTATCGGCAGCGGCACGTTGCTTGTCGCGCCCGTGCGAGTTGGGAGAAAAGCAATGACGGGTGCTGGTTCCGTGGTAACGCGGGACGTGCCGCCACAGGCGAAAGCATACGGCGTGCCCGCGCGCGTCCGCGGAGTGCGCGCGCTGCCAGCAGATGCGGAACAGGAAGGCGCCGGCGAGAAGAAGGGCGCATGAATACATGAATAGGTGGAAGCGAGGAAATGTGATCTTTAGCTTCAGGAGTTCACGACGAGATTGTGGTGGAGCGGCAGGAAGGGCGTCCTTTAGCAAGGAGTGATTGATTTTGGATCCGTCAAGTTGGGGTCAGATTCTTGGCATTCTCATCCTGACGATACTCAACGGGTTCTTTGCAGCGACAGAAACCTCGGTAATTTCCGTAAGCCGCGCGCGCATTCAGCAACTGGCGGAAGAAGGGGTGGGTAACGCGCGCATCGTCCAAGGCTTTCACCAGAATATCGAGCGGTTCCTGACGACCATCCAGATCGCGATCACAACGGTCGGCTTCCTCGCCTCCGCGATTGGCGCCGTGAGCTTCTCGGACGATCTGGGGCGCGTCATTGGCAATAATGTGATCGCCGTGATCCTAATCACGCTGGGGATCGCTTTCGTCACCATTGTCCTGGGTGAAATCGTGCCCAAGACCATGGCGATCACCCATGCTGAGCGCTTTGCTCTGCTTTCGGCACGGGTAATCCTGGTCATCCAATCTGCCTTCTATCCGCTCGTGTGGCTCATTTCGCACTCGAGCAACCTCATTACGCATCGCTTCGGTAAGGAGGCGCTCACCACGGTGCCGACGGTTACGGAAGAAGAGATCAAGCTGATGGTGGATACCGGCGGCAAGGAGGGGGTGATCGAGGAAGGCGAGCGCGAGATGATCTACGGCGTGTTTGAACTGGGCGAATTGACCGTCGGCGACATCATGTCTCCCCGCGTGGACATTATCACCTTGGAAGGTGACAGCACACTGGCTGATGCTATTCACACGTCGTCTGAGCACGGCTACTCCCGCATTCCGGTCTACGAAGAGACCATCGACAATATCAAGGGCGTTGTCTACGTCAAGGACATGCTGCCGTACGTGGAGTCTGACAAGCTCGATACGCAGGTGCGGGACGTGATGCGCGAACCGTATTTCGTCCCCGAATCGAAGAAGGTCAGCGATTTCTTGCAAGAGATGCGGCAGAAGCGCGTCCACGCGGCCATCTGCGTGGACGAATTCGGCGGCGTCGCCGGGCTTGTCACGATTGAAGACGTGCTGGAAGAGATCGTCGGCGAAATTCAGGACGAGCATGACGTTGAAGAACCGCAGGTGGAAATGGTGAACGAACTGGAGGCCGTGGTCGACCCGGCGATTAGCATGCACGACCTCAACGATTCGCTAGGCATCAGCTTGGAAAACGAGGAGGTCGATACCCTGGGCGGAATCATCTTCGCCCACCTTGGCCGCATGGCGGACGAAGGCGATGAACTGCAACTCGACGGCATCACGGTTTCGGTGTTGGCCGTAGAAGGCAGGCGGATCAAGAAGGTACTCGTGCGCAAGGAACCTGACGTAGAACGGGCAGAAGACGGCACCGAGGCGGAGGAGAGGGCTAGTAACGACTAGCCTCTTACGTAGGTATAGCGCTCGTCGATGTAAACGACGATGTCCGTTTACGGCTTGGGCTACGAATGGTTGCGTGTCCCAGTGAAATTGCCTACCCGCAGATTGCGCCACCGTAAACTGGACGCTGTCCGTTGTGCGAGAAATGAGGAGGCTGTGAGTGGGCAAGCTCGCAGCCTTCCACAATTCTAGTGTCGGTTCTGGTGTGGGGATGAGGTCAAGAAGAGTAGGAATCGCGGTCAGCGATGGTATGCCCAGGCGTGGCGTGTTACTCGGCAATTCAGTAATCTCGCGCTGGTCGTATGAAGCCCATGGCAAGAGAACGCACCTACATCGCGGAAGCAATCGTCCTACGCCGGTCGGACTTTCAAGAGGCCGATAGGCGCTTGACACTGCTTACGCCCGATCGGGGACGCCTGAACGTCATTGCCAAAGGTGTGCGCCGGCCCACGAGTCGCATGGCGGGGCACCTGGAGCTTTTTACTCTTGCCAAGGTATTTGTGGTGCGTCGCCGGAGTTTGGACTTGGTCGTGCAGGCCGAAACCATGCAGACGTTCCCGGAACTACGCACCGATCTCAACCGTTTGCCCTATGCCTACCAAGCCGTCGAGACCGCGCACATTCTGGTCGAAGAAGAGGTGGAAGCGCACGCCGAATTCATCTTGCTCGTCAAGGCCCTGAGCGCGCTGGCGGTTACGACTGCCTTGCCGCTGGTGTTGGTAGCCTATAAACTACAGCTATTGGCGATCCTGGGGTACCAGGCCCAGTTCCAAGCGTGTGCCCGGTGCGGCAATTCGCTTTCAACAGAAGGCAACCGGGTGCGCCCGGATAGCGGCGGCGTGGTGTGCAAGCAGTGTGGCGGCGTTTCCGGGTCGCCGGTTACGGCGCGGACCATCAAGTGCCTCCGCTGGTTGGCACAAGAGCCGTTGCAGACCGTGGAACGCCTGCAAGTGGACCCGACCACAACCACCCACCTAGAACAGACCGCAGATGCATTTGTGCGCTACGTCGCCGAGCAGGACCTAAAGACAACGCCCTTTCTGGAGCGTATGCGCGCGTTGAAGACACAGTCGTGAAGGGAGTCACGTTGGCAGTTAAAACTGACACTATGGAAGAGATCGTAAGCCTCTGTAAGCGGCGGGGATTCGTCTATCCCTCCAGTGAGATATACGGAGGCTTTGAGAGTTTTTGGGACTACGGGCCGCTGGGCATCGCGCTGAAACGCAACGTGCGCGAAGCGTGGTGGCACAATACCGTGCGCACGCGTGATAACGTCGTCGGCGTGGAGACCGGCGTCATCATGAACCCCAGCGTGTGGCAGACCACCGGCCACGCCTCCCACTTTGCCGATACGCTCGTGGACTGCACGAGTTGCCGCCAGCGGTTTCGCGTGGACCATCTTGAGGGCGAAAACTGCCCAAACTGCGGCGGCGAATTCACCGAGCCACGCCGCTTTCTCACTATGTTCAAGACGCACGTCGGGCCGGTGGAAGATGACTCCGCCGTTGCCTTCATGCGCCCGGAGACCGCGCAGGGTATGTTCGTTAACTTCAAGAACGTGCTGAATTCTTCGCGGCAGCGGCTGCCGTTCGGCATCGCGCAAATCGGCAAGTCGTACCGCAACGAGATTACCACCGGTAACTTCATCTTCCGCCAGCGTGAGTTCGAGCAGATGGAACTGGAATTCTTCTGCGAGCCAGGCACTGATGATCACTGGCACGCCTACTGGCTGGAAGCGCGGCGCCAATGGTATGTCGCCTACGGTGTCAAGGAAGAAAACCTGCGCTTGCGCCAGCACGGAGATGACGAACTGGCCTTCTACGCCAAGTACTGCTGGGACATCGAGTATCAATTTCCGTTCGGCTGGGGTGAACTGGAAGGCATCTCCAACCGCACGGACTACGACCTGCGCAACCACAGCGAGGCCACGGCACAGGACCTCACTTTTTATGATGAACAGAAGAAAGAGCACATATCACCCTACGTCATCGAGCCCGCGGCCGGCGCGGACCGGGCGCTCCTGACGTTCTTGCTCGACGCCTATGACCAGGACGTGGACGCCAAGGGCGATTCACGGGTCGTGCTGCGCTTCCACCCATTCCTGGCCCCGATCAAGGCGGCGATCTTGCCATTGGTAAAGAAGGGCGGCTTGCCGGACATCGCGAAGGAGATCGTGGCCGAGCTGCAACTGCACTGGGACGTCTTCTACGACGAGAGCGGCAGCATCGGGCGCCGCTACCGGCGACAGGACGAGATCGGCACGCCCTTTGGCATCACCGTGGACTTTGAGACCAAAGACGACAACACCGTGACCGTACGCCACAGAGATAGCATGGAGCAGGAACGGGTACCGGTCGGGGAACTTGTGGCGTTTCTCGCGCAGCACATCCGGCCGGAACCGAATCCTGACTTACCTAACGATTGAGGTGCGGCTAGCTTCCTAACCTGGTTGTTAACACGCAATGAGGCTTGCTACACATCCAACTTGGAGATCCAACGCGCGTGATATACTTAAGGCACGTGCGGCACAAGCGCAGCGACTAAAGAGGACACTTGATGGCAGTGCTTGACACCCATAAGGCAATAAAGATTCTAACAGGGGCGGGCTTTGACGAGACGCAGGCTGAGGCGCTCGTTGATATAGTCGGCGCAGAGCGCGGCGAACTCGTTACGAAAGCGGATCTCAGAACTGAACTGCAAGCGCTTGAATTGCGGATCGAGAAGCGATTTCACCAGGTCACGATTCAACTTGTATTGTTGTTCGTAGCATTAGCGGGTGTATTGGCAGCGTTGGAGTTCATTCCGAGATAGAAGCTGAGGTCTTTTCTGGCAAATTGTGAAGGCTTTGACCGGCAGAAAACCGAATCAGAAGCCCGCTACACATGCAGTAGCGGGCTTCGTTTACTCTCTCGTGTTGGGCGTGCAACTTAGCTATGAATTCAGACTCTCCGCGTAGTCGGCGATGAAATTGTCCACATTGCCGCCTTTCAAGTCTCCCGGTCGGAAGTCGCGCAGCGCCTGCACCGCGTCTGCCGGCGCATAGCCTTCATACTTCACCAAGTACCCTGCCAGGACCGTACCGGCCCCGCCGAAACCGGAGCCTCAGTGAATAAGGGCTTTGTCGTCCCGCAGAGCAGCCGCGTGCAGCGACTCCACCGCGGCGTCGAGGGTTGTCAAGTCGCTGCTGGCGCCGTTGAAGGCCTCGACCGTCATGCCAAGCCGCTCTATCGTTTCCGTATCCGGATTCTGCCGCGTGGCCGCGACAATGTGCTTGATGCCTTGCGCCGCCACTGCGCACAATTCCTCTTCGGTCTCTGGAAAGCCGGAGGCGGCGAATTGACCTTCCCCAAACCATTTGAAGATGCGTGGTAACGTCTGCGCACTCTCAGCCATTGTCTCTTTCCTCTCTCCTCTGAATTATCCTAAGTGCCTACTGATTTTCTCTTGCTCTAGTCACAATTGGGCCTACAACCGCTCGGCTTGTTTGAAGACACCACTGACCGCGTCTCGCGGTGAATTCTGCATAACACCCTTCCAGCGGCATGCCATCGCTGGATGCCAACTAGGCACGCACCACACCGAGATTCACAGAAATACCGTTGAGGTCAACGGTCTCCTGATGCGCCTCATCCGGCCCCTGCGTTGGTTCGACGCGTATGGAAAGCGTCTCCTGGGCCACGGCCTCGCTGTGAGCGTCCAGCATCGCCGACACGTTCGCTTGGTCTGCCTCTCCGTCGGTCACGCCCACATACGTCACAATGCGATCGGAGAGGTCAAAGTTCGCTGCGCGCCGCAAATTCTGGACATGATGAATCAATTCCCGCGCCATGCCTTCCCGCTCAAGATCCGGTGAGATTTCGGTGTGGAGCGCCACCAAGTACCCTTCTTCGGTGGCCACACTGTAATCGGCCCGCTCGCGCGCCTGCACGTCCACTTCCTCGGGGAGCAATTCGATCCGCTGCCCGTCGACGCTAACCGCTACCGGCAGACCTTGTGCCACCAGGCGCGCGCCGGCCTGGGCATCAGTCTGACCCAACGCCGCCGCGATGGCTTTCACCTGCCGGCCGTACTTGGGGCCGAGCAGCTTGAACCGCGGCTTGAGTTCATACGTCACAAGTTCCTCTTCCGGCCCAACGAAGCGAATTGACTTGACGTTGAGTTCGCTGAGGATATGCCCCTGCAAGCGTTCGAGTCCCGCTTGCTCGTCAGCGGTTTTCACATGCACCAGCATCTCCGGCAAGGGTTGGCGCACCTTGATCTTGCTGGTGCTGCGGGCAGCACGGCCGAGGCTGACAATGCGCTGCGTCAACTCCATATGGGCGAGCAATTCTTCGTCGATCAGCGACACGTTGTAGCGCGGCCACTCGGTGTGGTGGACGCTCTCAGGCGCGCCGGTGTCTACCCCCCGGACGAGGTTTTGGTACACCTCTTCCGTCAGGAACGGCATTACAGGCGCAATCGTGCGCGTCAGGGTGGTCAGGACCTCATAGAGTGTCACGTACGCCGAAAGCGTGTCGCGGTCCTGACCGGACTTCCAATAGCGGCGGCGTCCCCGCCGCACGTACCACGTGGACAACTGCTCGATGAAGTTATTCACGCGTCGCGAGGCGCTGTAGGCGTCAAAACGCTCCAAATCGTCGGTCACGTCCCGCACGAGCTTGTGGAGCAGCGCGATGATCCAGCGGTCCAGGATTGAGCGCACTTCCAGCGGCATCGAGACCTGGGTGGGGTCAAAGTCCTCCAGCCGGGCATACGTGACGAAGAAGTTGTAGACGTTCCAGAAGAGCAAGAGCCGCCGCTTCACGTCCGCGGCGACGCCGTAGCCAAAGTTCAGGTTCTGCTGCGTGTTACTTTCGCAATAGAGCCAGCGCATGACGTCCGCGCCCATCTGCTCCACGGCGTCATCGAACCAGATCGCATTGCCGTGGCTCTTGTGCATGGGCTTGCCGTGCTCGTCGTTGACCTTCTCGTAGATCAGCACGTTGCGGTACGGGCGAACGTCTTCCAGAGTCACGCTCATGAAAGCAAGCGCGTAGAACCAGAGGCGAATCTGCTCGCGCATTTCGCTCACCCAGTCGGCGGGGTACCACTTTCCCCACTCGGCGCTGCCTTCCAAGTAGCCGAGCGTGGAGAACGGCACGATGCCGGCATCGAGCCAGCAGTCGCCGACCTCGGGAATCCGCGACGCTTCAGCGCCGCAATCTGCGCAATTAATCGTGATCTCATCGATCCACGGGCGGTGGAGTTCCGGCAGCGCGCGCACCTTGGCGGCGTCCGTGGCCCGCTCTTCAAGTTCGGCCACGGTGCCGACAATCGTCACGTGGTCGCAGCTATCACAGTGGTAGAAGGGCAGCGGCAGTCCCCAGAAACGCTTGCGCGAGATGCACCAGTCGCCCATGTTGATGAGCCAATCGTCCATGCGCTTCCGACCGTATTCGGGCACCCAGTCGACGGTCTGATTCTCCGCCAGCATCCGGCTGCGGATTTCTTCAGCCGATATGAACCACTCATCCACCAGCCGAAAGGCGACTTCCTCGCCGCAGCGCCAGCACACCGGATAACGGTGGGTGTAGTCTTCGATGCGGTAGACTATGCCGGCTTCTTCGAGAGCGGCGAAGATCGGCTCGTTGGTCTCGGTGATATTCCGACCCGAAAGAGAGCCGAAGCCGTCGACGTAGTTGCCGTCGCCGTCGATAGGTACGATGACGTGCAGCCCGTACTCTTGCGAGAGCTCGTAGTCTTCCGCGCCGCAGCCCGGGGCGATATGCACGATGCCGGTGCCCTCTTCCTCGCCGACAATGTCCCACCCCACGACCTTGGTAGAAAAGCCCTGCTGTGCCGGCAACTCGTGCCACGGCCCTACATATTCCAAGCCGACAAGCTCGGCGCCCTTGAACTCCCGCACGGCGGTCAGCTTGCCGCGCCCAACGCTCTCAAACGTCCCCTTGGACATGTAGTAGGTGTTCCCGTCGGCTTCAGCGGCCACGTACGTGAGATCGGGATGCACGGCCAGTGCCGTATTGGCAGCCAGCGTCCACGGCGTGGTGGTCCACACCATGAAATATTCATTGTCCCGGCCCTTCACGGGCAGCCGCAGCGTTATGCTCGGATGCGTGACCTCGCGGTACGTGTCCGTGCCGACCAGCTCATGCTGCGAGAGGCTCGTGCCGCAGCGGATGCACCAGGGCATGGAGCGCCAGCCCTTGTAGAGCCAACCCTTCTCGTGGCAGCGCTTGAGGAAGTACCAAATGTGCTCGATATTGGTGTCGTCCATGGTGTAGTACGAGTTGTCCCAATCCATCCACTGGCCGAGCCGGATGGACTGGTTCGTCTGCACCGTGGAGAAGTGCTCAACGCGCTTGCGGCACTCGCGCGAGAAGTTATCAAGGCCAAATTCCTCGATCTCGTGCTTCGAATCAAAACCGAGGTCGCGTTCGACCTCGACTTCCAGCCAAAGACCCTGGCAGTCAAAGCCGTTTTGATAGCGCTGGGCGTAGCCCTGCATGGCCTTGAAACGCTGGTAGACGTCCTTATACGTGCGTCCCCATGCGTGGTGGACGCCCATGGGATTATTGGCCGTTATGGGGCCGTCAATGAAAGACCAGCGCGGATTGTCTTTGTTCTTTTCCACAAGCTTATTGAAGGCAGCGGTATCCTCCCAGAACTTGAGAATCCGATGCTCCATACTGGGAAAGTCGAGGTCTCTACTGACTTCCTTGAACCCGGCCAATTCGTGCCTCCTCGCTGGCAGTACAGTCTGTTTTGCAAACGCGCAACGCTGCTTGCAGCGCTATGAGCAAATAGCAGTTTAGAAGTTGTCTTTGGGTAGTGTTGGTTTTGGGAAAGGTGTAACGCAGGCACCTGCGTAAAGCCAAGAAACTGCAACCGCACTGTGCCTCGTGGGCGTGCAACTGCATTTCTACGCATGGCATTTTGTCACGGACTACCGCCGCACGTCAAGCGGGAGGGTATTGCGGCACTTGAAATTGAGCAAGGCCCATCCGTCTCTCTCCGCGGGCAACGCAACACGAGCACGGACCAACTTCCGGGCAATGTGTGACCAATCTTCCCGATCACGTGTAGCCCGTGTGCCCGAACGGCTGATACCCTTCTACCCAAACAGGTGTCGCCTATGTGTCCGAACGCGGGTTTCCCATCTCTCCAGTGCTAGTACAGGCAACCACGGGTGTAGGGGCACAATATATCGTGCCCCTACGGGCCAAATGCGCAATTGCCCCTTCAGTCCTTTGTGCAGGCGAGTTGCCGTGTGTGGGAATGTTCAAACCGACTAGGGTATATTCTTGTAGTGCAGTGACGAGAAGAGGATGTGCGACCTGCTGCAAGTGGTTGCGGCCGAGAGGGGAACGACTTCTATGACAACATCAGCGTTTTGCCTAAAGGACAGCGTCGCTTTGGTCACGGGTGCGAGCCGGGGCATCGGGCGGGGCATAGCCAAAGCGCTCGCCGAGGCGGGCGCCGACGTGGCCGGTGTGTCGCGCTCGGCTTCCACCGAGACCCAAGCCCTGGTGGAGGCCGCGGGTCGGCGGTATTTGGGACTGCAAGCCGACTTGGCCACGGCAACAGTCGCCGACTTGAATGCGCTCGTAGACCAAACGGCAGCGCATTTCGGCCGCATCGACATTCTGGTGAACAACGCCGGCATCACCTCCCGCAGGCCCGCGCTGGAGCTCACGGAAGAAGACTGGAATACGGTGATGCAAGTAAACCTCCATGCCGTGTTCTTTCTGTGCCAGGCGGCGGGGCGCTATTTCGTGCCACAAGGCCACGGCAAGATCGTCAATATCGCCTCGCTCATGTCGTACCAAGGCGGCGTGCACATCGCGCCGTATGTGGCAAGCAAACACGGCGTGGCCGGGATCACCCGCGCCCTGGCGACAGACTGGGCGCCCCACGGCGTCAACGTGAATGCCATCGCGCCCGGCTACATCGACACGGACATGACGGAAGCGCTGCAACAGAATCCCGTCCGCGCGCCGGAAATCCGCCTGCGCACGCCCGCTGGCCGCTGGGGGACGGCAGAGGAAATCGGCAAGCTGGCGGTCTATCTGGCCTCAGAAGAGTCCGCCTTCATGCACGGCTCAATCGTGCCCATCGACGGCGGCTGGCTGGCGCGGTAGGCATCCAATTGGCGTTGCCCACCTTCCGTCATTCTCGCAAAAGCTCGCCTCCGCACGGAGGCACGGAATCCATCTTACCCTTAGTCGCAGGATTGCACCCGTCCACGCGCCTTCGTGGCATTTCACCCGCGCCATCCCTGGACTCCGGCTTCCGCCGGAGTGACGGAGAGGGAGGCCGGTCATTGCGCTGGGGGCTGCGCTCGAAATGGCGCCCCACAGCAAGCAAAGATATAGACGAAGTCCCAACAGACCCTAGTCCGTCCAGGCTACTCCCGCCACTGAGACCACCGATCCCGCCAAACCGTCGGCGGGACACTGCACGTAGTCCAGAACTCGTCCCGAAACGGGCCCAAGCATCTGCAGCGCCGCGTAGATGGGCGGAAGTCCGCACACCTTCTGCTTGTCCTTACTCTCTTGCAAGAGCCCGAGAAAACCTTCCGCGTCGCCTTTGCACATGGCATCCAACAACTCGCGGTCGAAGCCTTCGAGCTCCTCTTTCTCCGATTTCTCAAGTGGCTTTGGGTCGCCAAACGCCGGCCCCATATGAGCCAAGTCCGCTGCGGCAACCACGAGTACTCGTTTTCCCGCGAGGGCGTCGTTGAGAGCGGCGATACTCCCTGCGAGTTGGGGCCAGTCTTGCGGATGGGCGTCACCTGCCGTGAATGGCAGGAAGGACCCGCAGAGGATTGGCACCAGCGCCACCGGCTCGCCCTCACGCATGAAGTGCAGCCACACGGCTGCCAGCTCGATGGAGTGCTCCCTGCGATGGTGGAGCTCCTCGTCGTAGAGAGTTTCATCGCCCCAGGCCGCCTCGAAATGATCAAGGGCGTCGTGGTCGGTGGGCAGCGTGCCCCAGGGCGTGGCGTAGTCCTGGCGCGTCGGCGTGAGCATCCCCGGACTGCCCGCGTGATCGGTGCCGAAGATGACAACGACTTCTGCCACCCGCGCGGCTGCTTGCGCATGCTGCCAGGTGCGCGCGTAAACTGGTCCGCCCCGGTCGTAGTCAATGTGAGGACTCACAATCCCCCACACGGCAGATTGGTCAGGGCCTGAAGGGGGCTCAACCGCGTTGACAAAGCCTGCGAGCATTGACGTGAGCTCATCCGGGTCGGAGGGATACGAGGCTCCGGCGAGCGCCGGGGGACGGCACGGCGCGCTTCTATAGCTCTCGCGGGCGTCGTGGCGCACGGTCTCCGCCCGATCGCTTTCCAGAAGCAGCGCGTCATCGAGTTGCTGAATCAGGGATTCCAGCGTGGCCGTTGGCAGAGATAAGCCGTAGCGAACCGTCAATGCCGCCTGAATGTCGGCGAGGGAATGGGTGCCGTCGCAGAGCTCAAGCACGGGTGCGAGAGCAGGAGTAACGAACACGGTCCCTTCTATCAACTCGTCGGGGTCGCGCAGGGCGAGGCGTAGATCGCCGTTAGCCTGAACCCACTCTGAGATGAGCGGACGCACTTTGGGCTGTGCCAGCGGGGACATCAATGGCGCCTCACGAAACTACGGTCAGCTTTGCCAAAGCCCTAGTATAGGCAAATCCGCGCAGGCCGGGCAAACGCCACAACGCGTTTTCTTCACGGCTCAAGCATGGCTTGCTACAATGGGAAGACGCGGATAGAGCCGCGGTTTACTGAGAATACGTCTGGAATGCTGAGAAACATGGACCTGCGCTATCACCTCATCACCTACGGTTGCCAGATGAACAAGGCCGATTCGGAGCGGCTGGGCGGTTCGTTGGAAGCGCTCGGGTACTCGTGGACGGAGGAGCCGATGCAGGCCGATCTGGTGGTGGTGAATACGTGCGCCGTACGCCAGAGCGCCGAGGACCGCGCATTGGGGCAGCTCGGCTGGCTTACCGGCATGAAGAAGAAGAATCCGGATCTCTCCATAGCGATGATGGGCTGCATGGTGGGCGACGATAGCTTGGAGCGCTTGCAGGCGCGGCTGCCGCAGGTGGACGTTTTCACCAAGCCGGTCGAATACGAGCCCATTTTGGAATTCGCCCAGCAGAAGGCCGGCAACCGCGGCATGCTGGATGAAGGCTGCTTGGAGGGTTCGCCGCTGGCGCTTGGCGGGCCGTGCCGCTGGGTACCGGTGATTTACGGCTGCAACATGCGCTGCGCCTTCTGCATCGTGCCGATCCGGCGGGGCCCTGAGCGCAGCCGCCCGATCCCGGAGGTGGTGCGCGAGTTGCGCTGGCTGGTGCGGCACGGCACGCGGGAAGTCACCCTGCTCGGGCAGACCGTAGACGACTACGGCCGCGACCTGGAGGGCCGACCCGATCTCGCCGACCTGCTCACGGCCTGTAGCGAGGTGCCTGGGTTGGAGCGGATCCGCTTCCTCACCTCACATCCGCTGTTTATGTCCGACCGCATCATCGAGGCGGTCGGCAGCCTGCCCAACGTCTGCGAGCACTTCAACATTGCCGTGCAGAGCGGCGATGACCTGGTCCTGCGCCGCATGAAGCGTGGCTATCCCGCCAGCCGGTATGTGGATTTGGTCTCCCGTATCCGCGAGATCATCCCCCAGGCCTCCATTGCCACGGACATTATCGTCGGTTTCCCCGGCGAAACCGAGCAGCAGTTCGAGAATACGCTGGCGATGCTGGAGCAACTGGAACTCGATGTGGTGCACACAGCCATGTATTCACCGCGGCCGGGCACGAAAGCGGGAGAGGAAATGGCAGATGACGTGCCGCGCGACGAAAAACACCGGCGCTTGCTGGCCGTTGAAGCCCTACAAGAACGTGTCGTGGCGGCCAAGAATTCCCGGCTGCGGGGCAGCACGCTTGACGTGCTGGTGGAAGGGCAAAAGAACGGCAAGTGGTGGGGGCGCATCCGCACGGACCGCGTGACGTTCTTCACCGATCCACGCGAGAATCTGGTGGGCGAAATCCTCCCTGTGCGCATTGACGAAACGACTGCCTATTCGTTGCGCGGCACGGCGGTGGCGTGAGAACTGGTGTTGCGTGGGGACCGGGCAAGTCTTGGCAAAGCCCGCATAGTCCCTCTCCCTCGAGGAGACCCTTGCATAGCCTAGCATAAGCGAGAGAGTTCCCTCTCCCTCGAGGGAGAGGGCTAGGGTGAGGGGGAAACTCCTGGACGGTGTGACCCTACCGGTTTTCTGCCTAGCATTTCGCTCCACACGTACTTCGACAGGGGCTTCGCGCAGCCCTCAGTACGAACGGATGGGGAATGCTACTTTGATACGGTGCAACCTTTGGTCTTTGCTTAGACAGTCGGGTGACGTGACTGTTGACTACAGGTGTTTGACCGAATTGACGAAATTGAGGTGACTTAATGGATCTGCGAGTGGCGGGTATTGGCGCGGGTCGCCGCGCGCAAGCGCACTATCGCGCCCTGACCCAGGTGGAAGGCGCTGAAGTCGCGGCCATCTGCGACGTGGATGAAGGGCGCGCCCAGGAAGCCGCCGCGCCATTTGGTGCGGAGACGTATACAGACTATCGCGACATGCTCGATACCGAGCAGCCCGATGCCGTCTACGTGATTACGCCCCCCAATCTGCACGCCGAGCAGGTCGAATACGCCGCCACCCAGAAGGCCGCAATCTTCGTGGAAAAGCCGGTGGCGCTCAGCGTGCTGGACGCCCGCCGCATTCGCATGGCGGTGGAGCAGGGCGGTGTGCTCTGTTGCGTAGGCTACCAGCACCGCTACGGCAGTCTGGCAAGCCGTGCCCGCGAACTCCTGGCGGGGCGCGAACTTGGAATGACCCGCATCTGGTGGTATCAGGGCGTACCCAAAGTTCCCTGGAACCTGGATTCCGCCCAGGGCGGCGGACAGATTGTTGAGCAGGCCACGCACCTCCTCGACCTCTGCCGGCTCTTTGGCGGCGAGGTGGACGAGGTGTACGCGCAGTTCGGCCGCAGCGCGTGGAAAGACGATGAGTCGTTCCAGAATTGGGACGTCTATTCGGGGGTCTTTGCCTTCAAGACCGGCGCAGTCGGCAGCGTGGCCACGACGTACGCGCTCTTCTTCGGCCTGCCGCAAAGTTCGGGGCTCGATATCGTCAGCGAAGAGATGCTGCTGCGCTTTTCCGGGAGAGACTTGCAGCAGATCACGCCACGCGGCACCGAGGTTCACGCCCCGGAACAACCCTCTTCGGAGGTGCGTATGGCGGAGGCCTTTCTGAAAGCTGTGGACGCGGATGACCCCTCCCTTTTGCGGTCGCCGCTCGACGACGCCCTAAAAACCCTGGCGCTGACTCTCGCCTTCAACCGCTCCACGGCTGAAAGCCGTCCGGTCGCCCCCGCGGAAATTGAAGCGGAAATCTTCGCGTAACGCACTCCACATGTAGGCTTTTCACCTCTCAGGCTATCCAGAAAGGACTAGCACCGATGCGTGACGCGAAAACCTATCACTTCCCCATCACGCTATTTGATCCCGAGGAAGCGCACATCGTGCTGGAGCCGCTGGAGGCGGGCAACGGCCACTGGGTCGGCGCGCCGTGTGTGCTTTACGTGCCGGATGACGGGACGCTCTACCTCCACTACCGGCGGCGGCGTCCGCGCGGTCAGGAGCCTGATCGCGGCTTTGCCTGCTACATTGCGCGCAGCGAGGACGGCAAGCACTTCGCGGACGTTTGGTCGGCGCCAAAGCACGCGTTTGGGAATTCGCCTTCCGTTGAGAAGAGCAGTTTGGTTAGAGATACCGACGGGCGCTTTCTGCTCTTCGTCTCGTTCGTGGATAGCGCGGACAACCGCTGGCGCGTCGACATGCTGGAGGCCGACTCACCGGCGGAATTCGACCCCGCGTCGCGCCGGCCGGTACTCACGGCGGCGGACATCCACGCGGAGGGTGTGAAAGACCCCTACGTCATCAACGTCGGCGGCCTGTGGCACATGATCGTGAGCTACGCCCCCTCGCCCGCCATGGTGGATGCGTCCGCGCGTGAAGCCATGCACGCTACCGCCGATATCTACAACACTGGCATTGCCAAGTCGAGCACGGGCCTGGCGGTGAGCGGCGACGGCCGGAACTGGGAATGGCAGGGCGATGTCTTTGCGCCCCGCGAGCAGGGCTGGGATAGCTACTGCAGCCGCATTTCTTCGCTGGTGCGTGTCGGGCAGCAGTGGGTCGCGTTTTACGATGGCTCCGCCGATGTCTCCGAGAACTACGAGGAACAGTGCGGCTTGGCGCTCTCTGCTGACTTGCGCGCCTTCACGCGCCTGAGCGTCAACGGGCCGGCTGTGCAGTCGTCCGGGGGTTCGCGCTCGGTGCGCTATGTGGACGTGGTGCCGGTGGAAGACGACCTATACTTCTACTACGAATGCGCCCGCGCCGACGGCGCCCACGATCTCCGCCTGTCCATCCTGCCGCGCGCCGAGTTTTTCCCAACCAAGTGATGCGGCCGAATTCTCAATGAAGGCGTCTCTCCCGCAATCGGTAGAGAGAATTCGCCGCGCAAAGCAAAGTAGGGGCACGATATATCGTGTCCCTACGTGCCACCTCAGCCTAAGCGGAACTATTCCGCACCTCTTTGTAGCCGAGCACTAACCGTGCTAGTATTTTGAAGCCATGAATTCGATTCCCCTTTGGCGCTACATTGCCGTGGGCATTGCCGGCGGTACGCTGTCCGGTCTGGCCGGTGTCGGCGGCGGTGTCGTCATCGTCCCATTAATCACCGCCTACTTGGCCTTGTCGCAGCGTGAAGCGCACGCGGTGAGCCTGGGCGCTATCGTGCCGACGGCAATTGCCGCGGCGTTGGTCTACGCCTTGTGGCCCCGCGACGAACCGCCCGGCAACGAGGTGCCGGCGTACATCGCGGGGGCGGGTTTCATGATTAGCGCGGTTTTGGCGGCGCCCATCGGCGTGCGCATCTCGCACCGCATCAACCAGAAGCAATTGAAGCGCCTCTTTGCCATTTTGCTCACCGCCGTCGGCCTGCGCATGCTGCTGCAGCATCCCGTCCTGGGGAACGCGATCCTCATCGCCGGATTCGCGTTGATGGTTGTGGTGGGAATTTGGAGCTTGGTGTTCCACCGGGAGGAAGCGGCATGACGCTCGATCCCGAACTGAGCGTCTTTCTCTTCAGCCTTGCTATTGGCTTTAGCGTAGGTCTGCTCAGCGGCACCATGGGTGTGGGCGGCGGGATTATCATGGTACCGGCGGCGGTGCTTATTCTCGGCTACGGCCAGCACATCGGCCAGGGCATTTCGCTGGTGGTGATGATACCCACCACGCTCGCCGGCGCGTTTACCCACTACCGCATGAAGAACCTCAAATTGAAGCCCGTGTTCCTCATCGCCATTGGCGCCGTTGCAGCCGGTCTCATAGCCGCCGCAATTGCCCAACAGTTGTCCCAATCCACGCTGCAGCGCGTCTTCAGCCTCTGGGTGCTCTACTCGGCCATTCGCGCCTGGGGCGTCAACGACTGGATCATGCGGCGCTTCTTCGGCAAGGAGCCTATAAGGCACGAGGAGGAATTGCCGGAAGAGGATCCGCTTACCTAGCCCTTGCCAAAGGCGAGTAAGTACGCCGCTTACAAGTCTCTTCGCTTTTGCCGCTTAGCCGTGCCCGCGTTTGTCCTGTGTTACCAAAGTAGCAGACCGAGTCTTAATCCACGTTCGCCCTGAGCCTGTCGAAAGGTGAACATCCTATTGAAGAAGCTAATTTGCGTGCGTGCGTTGAGCCGTTCATGCTTCGACAAGGGCTTTTGTAAAGACCAGGCTTCGCGAAGCCCACTCAGCACGAACGGCTCAATTTAACCTCGCATTGGCAGAACACTGCGGTCTACGCTAGGTCTAATCCAGCCCAAGCAGCGTCAAACTCTCGCGGTGGATGATCCCCTCGATCACGTCCTCCGGCACGCGCGGCAGCGCTGTGCCTTCCACGAAAGCGTTCACGTTGCGCAGCCCGGCAATCGTGTCCGCAGCGGTGAAAAGGGGAAAGTCGGTACCGAAGAGCAGCTTATCCGCAGTGCCGTATTCGACTGCCGTTATAAGAGCGTTGTAATACAACCAGGGGCGGGGATAGAGCCCGCTGATATCCGTGTAGACGTTTGGCTGTTTGCGCACCACCGAGACGGTCTCGCCGATACCGGGGTGTCCCATGTGCGCCACAATCACCTTGAGATCGGGAAAGCGAATGGCGACCTCATCCACCTGGTATGGCTGCGTGTACTTGAGCGGCGCTTTGCGCACGAAGGTCGTGCCGTGGTGCCACATGACGGGAAGACCGAGCACCTCGGCTTTGGCGAACATGGCGAGCGCCCCCTCGCCCAGCGGATCGTAGTTCTGGTAGATGGGCCCAATCTTGAGGCCGCGCAGCCCAAGGTTTTTGGCCGCGTGCTCGAGCTGGTCTGGGGCGTCCGCATCGTTGGCGTCGACACTCGCAAAGCCAATCACGTTGTCACCGGCGCCGCGCACGTAGTCAGCCACGTATTCGTTCGGCACCACAATGCCGCTGTACGGGGCATAGAGCGGAAAGACGATGATAGCGTCCACGGCGGCCACGGCCTGCCGGTGTATGTCCGGCGTCGCGTCGATGGTAAGCCCTTGCCACGATTCTCCAAGATCCGCTTTGAATTCGTCAGTGAGGTGCAACGCCGCATCTGACATGTGCGAGTGAACGTCAACGATCATGCTCTTTATCTCTCTTTGGGGTCATACCAGAAAAACCGCGCCGCCTGTGACGGCGTGGGACTAGCATACCACGCGACGGCGAAGCGGCATCTACAATGGGTTCTGTGCAAGCACATTGCAAAGAGGCTTGAAAACAGCACACCTACACCGTAATATGGAGAGTACTGATAGCGGCCACGTTGCGGTCGCTTTCTTAATTTAGAGCTTGTTGACATTGCACGGACGGCAACGCTAAGCGCGAGCAAATTGCTGCGAGCGTTCGCGCTGTTTAGATCAGGATTAGACCGGACACATGAGCAGAGAGTCAGCTAGAACACACATTCGCGGGCTCCTGGCGCAAGCCCTGAGTACGGCGCAGGAGCAGAATAAACTGCCGCCCCTGGCGGATACCGACGTAACCGTTGAATACGCCCCGCCGGAAAAGGCCGATTACGCCTCCAATCTGGCGCTGCGGCTTTCGCGCGCCGTGCGCATGCCGCCCATGCAGGTTGCCGAGGTTATTGTGGCTGCCCTTCCCGATAGCCCCTATCTCGCTGAAGTAACCGCAGCCCCGCCGGGGTTTATCAATTTCCATTTGGATGAGACCTGGCTGGCGCGCCAGGTAGGCGAGATCATCGCCCAAGGCGCAGCCTACGGCAACTGCGACGTGGGCGGCGGCGCCCCGCTCCAGGTAGAGTTCTGCAGCGCCAATCCCACCGGCCCGCTCACGATTGGCAGCGGGCGCAACATCGTCCTTGGCGACACGCTGGCACGGGTGCTGGAGGCCGCCAACTTCGCCGTGCAGCGGGAGTACTACGTCAACGACGTGGGCAGCCAGATGGATATTTTTTCCCGCACACTCCTGGCGCGCTACCAGCAACTGCACGCCATTGACGCCCACGTACCGCCGGACGGCTACGCCGGGGAGTACATGGTGGAGCTCGCCGCGCAGATCAACCAAGAAGAAGGCGATGCCCTGCTGCACGTGCCGGAAGATGAAGCTCTGCAAAAGCTCCACGAGCGCGGTCTCGCTCTCATGCTGGAGTCAATTCGCGAGGACTGCGCGCTGCTCGGCGCACAGTTCGACGCGTGGGTCGCGCAATCCTGGTTGGAAGACGAGGGCCGCGTACAAGACGCCATTGATACCCTGCGCGAGCGCGGCCGCGTGGCCGAGCGCGAAGGGGCGATCTGGTTCGTTTCGACTGACATTGAGGAAGACAAAGACAACGTGCTCGTGCGCAGCAACGGCGAGCCTACGTATTTTGCCGCCGACATTGCCTACCACGATTATAAACTCGAACGGGGCTACACCAGCCTCATCGACGTGTGGGGCGCGGACCACCACGGTCACGTGCCGCGCGTAAAAGCCTCATTGGCCGCGCTGGGCCACGACCCGGAGCAGCTCACGATACTGCTCTATCAGCTCGTGCGCGTGCTGCGGGGCGGTGAGGAAGTGCGCATGTCCAAGCGCACCGGCGACGTGGTAACCGTGCGGGAGGTAGTGGAAGAAGTGGGCGTTGACGCCAGCCGCTACTTCCTGGTTGCACGGTCGCCTGATACGGCCATGAGCTTCGACTTGGACCTGGCGCAGGAGCAGTCCGACGAGAATCCCGTGTACTACATCCAATACGCCCACGCCCGCACGGCAAGTATTTTAGAACGCGCGGTACAAGAAGGCATTGCGCCGGGTGACGCCGACCTCGCTCTCCTACAGCATCCCGCCGAGCTTACCCTTTTGCGGCAGATGCTGAGACTGCCCGAACTCGTCGAAGACGTGGCGCTTCAGCACACGCCGCATCGGCTCGCATTCTATGCCCAGGAATTGGCGGCGCTCTTCCACGCCTTCTATCGCGATTGCCGGGTGATCGACCCCGAAAACGTGGCGCTCTCGCAGGCGCGCTTGCAACTCGTGCAAGCGGCAAAGCTCGTTTTTGCGCGTTGTCTCGGCCTGATGGGCATGTCCGCGCCGGAACACATGTAGACCGCTTCGAGACCTATTCTCGATTCACCCCCACGCGCCGTCCGTTCGCCCTGAGCCTGTCGAAGGGCAGTTGGTGGTGCAGGAGTATACGCTCAGTGCACTCGGTTCATTGCAACGCCCAGCAGTTGAAGCTTTCCACTTTCCACCTGCCGTAGGTGAGTGATTGCCGGGAGGCATTGACCACCATCATCCCCGGTAGCGCAGGTTTGCAACCTGCGCCCACCCGGTGCGCTAGCGTAACAGCTACTTTCTCCCTTAACGCCGACTTTCCCGATTCGTCGCGCGGGTATTCTTCCCTCTTAAGGGACTTAGAGATCTTGTCCTGCTAAGAAGAAGATGGATTCCGGCTTTCGCCGGAATGACGGAGTTGGGGTCGCGGCATTGACGGATAGAAGGCATCTTCCTTGTAGCGCGGGGGCTTGTCCCCCGCTCTTGGGTGGGTTTGTCACTTTAGATGAGGGAAAGAATCTGGAGATTGGCA
>JAAXIC010000036.1 GCA_012270555.1 Chloroflexota bacterium | reverse complement strand
CGCTACATGGTGGCGCGGGTGGACAAGGCGCTCAAGGACGATCTCGGCATCGCGGACGGTCTGGCGGCGGAGAACGTCTACGTGCTCGATCCCTGCTGCGGCACCGGCGCGTATCTGGCCGAAACGCTGCGCCGCATCGCGCAGAATCTCCAGAGCCGCGGCCTGGGCGCGCTCACCGGCGCGCAGGTGAAGCGGGCCGCTATGAACCGGGTCTTCGGCTTCGAGATCATGCCCGCGCCGTTCGTCGTGGCCCACCTCCAGGTCGGCCTCACCCTGCAAGCTCTCGACGCGCCACTGGCCGAAAACGCGCCGTCTGCGGACGGCGGTGACGAACGCGCGGGCATCTTCCTCACCAACGCCCTCACCGGCTGGGAGACATCAGATTGGAAAGACGTGCCCTTCCCGGAACTGGAACAAGAGCGCGAGCGGGCGAATGCGGTCAAACAAGAGAAGCCCATCCTGGTGGTGCTCGGCAATCCGCCCTACAACGGTTTTGCGGGCATGGCGGTGGACGAGGAACGGGAGCTTTCGGAGGCCTACCGCGCCACCAAGCGCGTGCGCCGCCCGGAAGGCCAGGGGCTGAACGACCTCTACGTCCGCTTCTTTCGCATGGCCGAACGCCGCATCGCCGAGAAAACCGGCCAAGGCGTCGTCTGCTTCATCTCCAACTACTCCTGGCTCGACGGCCTCTCGTTCACCGGCATGAGAGAACGGTACCTGGAGGCGTTCGACGCCATTCGCATCGACTGCTTGAACGGCGACAAGTACAAGACCGGCAAGACGACGCCGGAGGGCGCGTCCGACCCCAGCATCTTCTCCACGCCGGAGGACCCGGTTGGCATCCAGGTTGGCACCGCCGTCACCACACTGGTGCGCAAGGCCGACCACGCGCCAACCGAGCACGTAGCCTTCCGCCACCTCTGGGGACAAGCTAAGCGTGAGGAGTTGCTGGAAACGGCGGCAGCGGAACCGGATGCGCTCTATGAAGTTGCTACGCCGCCACTGCCATTGGGCTTGCCTTTCGCGCCGATAGTGGTCAGCAAAGACTGGTTCGACTGGCCCGCCCTGCCGGATCTGTTTCCGACCTCGTATCCGGGAGTCAAGACCAGCCGTGACTCGTTTCTGGTTGACGTGGATCTTGACCGGCTCAAGGCGCGGATCGCGGACTACTTCGATGCGGAACTAAGCCATGAAGAAATTGCGCGGCGCTATCCGGGCGTGATGCGTAGCACGGCGGGATTTAACGCTCGCTCCATCCGCAATGCGCTGCTTGGCCGTGGCGGGCCAATTGAGAGTGGATTCATACGCTACGCCTACCGGCCTTTCGACACCCGCTGGCTTTACTGCGAAACGGAAAGTGGACTACTGGACCGGCCTCGCTCAGAATACGGGCCGCATGTGTTCGAGGGGAACGTGTGGCTCGAAGCGCGAGAAAGAGAAGCGCGTGAAGATTTCTCGCGGGGAACACTGACTCGCAATCTTGCGGACAACTTTGGGAACGGATTATCCAGTTTCTTTCCCGCCTGGACCCGCGATATCGGCCTCGGAGCCGACGCAACGACCGTTAAGCGTATCCCCAATCTCTCCCCTGCCGCGCAGCGCTATCTCGACCGCCTCGGCCTGGGCATGGAAGACCTCTTCTACCACGCGCTCGCCGTGCTCCACGACCCCAGCTACCGGCAGGCCAACGCCGGCGCTCTGCGCATGGAATGGCCGCGCATCCCGCTACCCGGCTGGCCCGAGTTATCCGCAGCGTCCCACGCGGGTAGGGGCGGTTCGCGAACCGCCCCTACGGTCGCAACACATAGGGACGCGCCCGCCGCAGACCCCGCCGTCATTCCGGCAGAAAGCTCGCCCCGTCTGAAGAACGGGGCGGGAATCCAGGAGCCTGCGGACACCAATCAACCGGAAACTGCCGCCGCAGCCGCCCCTTCCGTCATTCCCGTGAAAACGGGAATCCATCCGGCCTCCGATGCTGCCCGAGAACTGACCGCCTCCGCCGATCGCGGCCGCCAACTGGCCCACCTCCTCGACTCCGACACCCCCGTGCCCGGCGTCACCACGGGTACCTTGCGGCCCGAAATCGCCGCCATCGCCGTGCCCGCCACCACCGACGACCGCAACATGACCGATGCCGATTTTGCCCTCACCGCCGGCTGGGGGCACTTCGGCTCAGGCGAAGCCGTCATGCCCGGCCAGGGCGAGACGACCGAGCGCGCCTACACCCCCGCCGAACGAGAAGCCTTCGGCGACACCATCGCCAACCTCGGCGAGACCACCTACGACATCTACCTCAACGACCGCGCCTACTGGCGCAACGTCCCCGCCCACGTCTGGCGCTACAAACTCGGCGGCTACCAAGTCCTCAAGAAATGGCTCTCCTACCGCGAACAAACGGTTCTCAACCGCCCCCTCAAGCCCGCAGAAGTCCAACACTTCACCCACACCGCCAGACGCATCGCGGCTATACTAGAGATAACGCACTCTTCATAGGCCACTAAGCGTGGTACGGAGGGGTCAACCTTGAAGATTGTAGGCAGGTTATTTGATACATTTGATAGCCCTATGCGATTCCTTGAACGCCTTGTACCGTTCTCGCTTGTCATAGCGAGCGTGATTATCGCAAGTCTTTTTGCTTACTTAGCAACTGTACGCACATTGACTGGCTTGGAGAATATCCTATTTCAAGTCTTTGCTCTAGGCACAGGACTTACCGGTTCTTTCATTTTCGGTCGTCAATCGGCTCGAACTGCCGCGAGAGAGATGATCGAACCACATGCGCGATCCGCATTTCGGCGTCTCATTTCTTTGTATGACGGTTTGTCGCGGATGGCAAAGACCATAACAGGGACTGAAGATGATGAGGTCAAGCTGAAGATAATTGAGGCGATCGTAGTCGATCAAATATCCACAGCCGACGACGCATTGGCAGATTGGCGAGACGTGGTCCCTGAGGCCGTAGCAGAGATCACGAAAACGCCCCGTCGTCCGTTCGATGAGGAGGAGGGTCTAAGAAATGGCTGACCTGATTCGTGGGAAAGTTGCACGCGTGCTTAATGCACGGGAGGTCGCACTAAACGTGGGATTGAACCATGGAGTAGAGGTCGGCATGTGCTTTGACATACTAGACCCAAAGGGTGAAGACATCATTGACCCTGACACGGGCGAATCGCTAGGGTCCATTGATCGTCCAAAAGTGAGCGTGCGCGTGACGATAGTGCAGGAAAAGCTGTCAGTGGCCTCTACCTATAAGACGAAGAGTGTCAATGTCGGTGGGTTACTTCCAGACCTTTCCAAACCCTTTGCCAAGTCGCTCATGCCGGCCGAGTGGATTACTAAGTATGAGACGCTCAAGACGGAAGAAAAGACTTGGGAAGATCTTGATGATGAGGAGAGCTACGTGAAAGTGGGCGACCCAGTGGTCCAAGTGCTTCAGGCTGAAGAGGAAGTAGAAGAAGAGATGAAGCTAAGCGCCACTTGACGCCCGCACTGATTCACCCATCACAACTGCGTCTGGCGAATAAGGCTGAAGGTCGCGGAGGATGGCGGGGCGGCAGCGGTATAGGCGTGAGTGGCATTCGATTTGAGATTGGCATGGAAACCTACGAGTTTGTGGGCATAATCGTGACGATAGTCATTTCGGGGCTTGGCTTGGTGTGGCGCTTTGAGACCCGTATATCAGGTGTTGAAAACCGGCTTGAGAATCGCATATCAGACGTTGAAAACCGGTTGGGCGAGCGGATATCCCGCATTGAGGGGCTGCTTGAGGGCTATTTCATGCAGGCGCGGGATACAGGGGAGCCGAGCTAGCCCCGGGGACGAAAATGGTCAGCGCGAAGCGCGGCAGTGTCGGCCCCGCAGACATATGGCCGCGTTAGCAAAAACGAACGCTCAATCAGCACCGCTCCGGCGGTGTTGATTCGTTTACACTTGCCTCCGGTTAAGGAGCAAGAGCAGGTTCGAATCGATGAAGAGTCCCGCCATCAGCAAACGGTCATTCAGCAGTCGTCAGAACGCGATCCTTAACGGACTTTACGCGCCCATCACTATCGCTCATGCGAAAGACCTTGAAATGTCGATCTTCTGGAGGAGTCTCGCGCATCGATGCTGGTACAGTAGTTCTTTCCCACAACCGTGAAAAACTTACGGTGATGATCCACTCTTGAGCCTCATCATCGAATTCGATTTCCTCTAGACCAACATAGCTAATTGGCTCGCTATTGAAGATTTCCAAGAGGTGTTGTTTCGCCGACTGTACTGCTTCTCTGACGTCCATGGTGGCCTCCAAGTATCTTTCACATAAAGCCATTATAGCCATACGCCTCATGGGAGGAACAGTGCCGGCGATATAGCTGGACTCCCGCTCATGCGCACCCGGTCTGCGCCGGGGTAAGTCTACTTCTTCTTTGGCGGCGGTGGCGGAGGTGGAGGCGGCTTGACCGCATGCAGGAGATTGGACGGTCTGCCGGATTCTGGGAGCGGCCAAAAGCGACACGCTTGCGTGCGGATTGAGCCTGCAACGCTCTGCGCCTCTTTGGCGAAGGGTTCGGTTCTTTAACCATGGGTTTACCTCCGGCCACATTACACGTTCTCATTACTGCACCCTTCTCAATAAACGCAAAAGCACGCTGGGGTGCAGCGTGCTGCTTACATGCTTTTGCGTTTGTGTGGTGGCGGGGGTGAGACTCGAACTCACAACCTAGGGCTTATGAGTCCCCCGCTCTGCCTTTGAGCTACCCCGCCGCTTGCGCCTGCGTCAGCCATGTACCTCTTCACGTTGACCACGTTCTGGCGTTTCACCCTCACCCCGGCCCTCTCCCTCAGGGAGAGGGGGTTACCCTGAGCATTGCCCTCTCCTGAGAAGAGGGCGCAAAGCTGGAGCTTGGGTTTGCGCGTGAACAACGTTGACAGGCGCTGAAGTGCTCTTTGGCACCAACACGTACGGATACCAGCAAGCGGAACCGCAGCGGCCGACGCAAACAAGTGGGCCCACCTGGATTCGAACCAGGGACCTTCTCCTTATGAGGGAGCAGCTCTAACCGCTGAGCTATGGGCCCCAGCCACGCTGTATTAGGTCATGCGCGTGACTCACTTGCATTATACGAAGCCGTTCCCAGCAGCGTCAATTGTGACGGGCAGGGGGATTAGTAGATATAGGCTGCAATCTTGAAGACCGCGCGCGGTGGACGTCAACGGACGCGCCTTTTTTCAAGAGAGACTACCGCGCTACCGCTGAAGGTTTTGCAAAGTCATCCCGTTTGGTAGAGGATTCCCATGAGGGAAGCGGCCGGCATCCGGCACGATTTCTCACACGCTGGCAAAGACAACGCACGCTAAGCATCTTGCCTGAGATAGTGTTTACGTTTCGCGCCAAGAAGCGGGGGACAAGCCCCCGCGCTACTAACGGATTGCAAACATCGAGCGTACACTGGCAAGTGAACATTAACTGTGGCAAGGTGCTTAGTCGCCCGCGCGGCGGTGGCGACACGGCGCGTATGGAGGCTGGCAGGCCGCGCACGGCACCTTTTGCTCACGCTGACAAAGCGAGCGAAACGGGCATATTGGCAAGGGTCTGTGCGTAGCGAGCGATTGCAAGAGGCAAAGCGACCCGGGAATGCAAAGATGGACCCTGTAGAAGCACTCGTCTCATTCGTGGCCGAACTGCGGTACGAGGACCTGCCACCGGCTACGGTAGCAGCCGTCAAGGCGCAGCTTGCCGATGCGTTGGCGTGTGCTCTGGCTGGATCGGCGGCGCCCTTGACCCCGGAAATCGTAGCGCGCCACGTGCAATGGGGCGGCGCGCCTGAGGCGACGGTGCTTGGGTACGGCCACCGCCTCCCCGCGCCGACGGCAGCCTGGCTCAACGCGGCCATGATCCACGCCCACGACTTCGACGATTCGCACCGCGCTTCAAATCAGCATATCTACGTGACGCTCCTGCCCACAGCGCTTGCCACCGCCGAGAGCCTTGACGAGCCGATTGCGGGACGCGAATTCATCACTGCCCTTGTCGGCGCGGCGGAGTTGCAGATTCGTCTCGGTCTCTCCGTGCTGCCCCACATGCATGTGGGTTGGCTGCCAACGGCGGTCTTTGGCGGACTGGGCGCGGCGGCGGTCAGCGGGAAGCTGCTCGGTTTGCCGGCAGAGGGTATCGCGCACGCCGTCGGGCTGGCCTACACCCAGGCACAAGGCAACCGGCAGGGGCTGCTGGAAGGAACTATCGCCAAGCGCCTCACGCCGGCTTTCAGCGCGCGGGCGGGGGTGCATGCCGCGGCGCTAGCGGAAATTGGCGTCACCGGCCCGCGTGCGCTTATGACAGGCGCCTTTGGACTCCACGCGCTCTTTGGCGGCGGCAAGGGTGACGCGGCCATTCTCACGGCAGGACTCGGCGAGCGCTTCGCCGTGAACGACATCGCTCTGAAGCCGTATCCGTGCTGCCGGGCGGCGCACCGGCCGATAGACATGGCGCTGAAGGCCAAAGCGCAGTTGCAGCCGTTCGATCCGGCAACCCTCGCCGCCGTGGACGTCTGGCTGCATCCCCGCGCACACGCGCTGATCGGTCAGCCCTTCCGCATGCGGCAGAATCCCCAAGTGGATGCGCAGTTCAGCGCGCAGTGGACGGTGGCCTTTGCGCTGCTCCACGGCCCGCCCGGGCTGGCGGACTTCGCGCCTGAAGCGGTGCGCGCAGCGACGGACGTGCAAAGGCTGGCCGAACGGATTCGGGTGCGCCGCCTCCCCGACGCTGCACCCGGCACGCATGAGCGCCTCACGCTGCGGCTACAGGACGGGAGACAGGCAGCTATCACGCACACCGACATCAAGGGCGAACCGAGCTTGCCGCTAACGCGGTCGGAGCGCAAGAAAAAGTTCCTGGCGTGTGCTGCGTACGCCCACCATCCACTGGACGCAAACGCGGCGGAGAACATCTTTGATGCTCTTGAGTGCGTGGAAGAGCATGAGGATATCTGCCCGCTCAGCGCAAACCTTGCACCTCATTCTCCCGACGTGGGATCTCGCTAGTCATGGGAGAGGGTGTTGCGGTCCCACCCATTCCTTTGGCGGGTAAGATGATACCCTAGACACGAGCAAACGGGTGTTGTTCTGGGTGCTATGTGAGAGCGGGTGGGGCAGTCGTTACGGGGTTTTGATGGGGAAGGTTTTCTGGGGAAACCTTTGCAAGACTCTGCAAAAAAGCGGGGATCTGGCTGATTTGGCACCGATTTCCCCTCACCCCGGCCCTCTCCCCGAGGAGAGGGAGTTACTTTGTGATTCTGGGCGGAACTATACAAGGTTCTCTTTGGGAGGAAACGAAACCCGAATCTTGATGAATTAAGGAGTTGGAAATGAGCGCACTCGACGGGCGACGGGCGTTGGTAACTGGCGCGGGTATTGGCATTGGGCAGGGGATTGCGTTGGAGCTTGCCCGGCAGGGAGCGGCGGTGGCGGTGCACTACTATGCGGATAGCGTGGCCGGCGGGCAGGAGACGGTGGCGGATATAGAGAAGAGCGGCGGCGTGGCGATCCCAATTGAAGCCGACCTGACGGACGTGGCGGAGTGCCGCCGCGCCGTAGATGAGGCCGCAGCGGGTCTCGGCGGTCTCGACGTTCTCATCAACAACGCCGGTGTCACCGTGGAGAAGCCGTTTGGGGAGACGACCGAAGCACACTACGACCTGATGTTCGATCTGAACGTGCGCGGGTATTTCTTCTGCGCGCAACAGGCGCTGCCCCACATGCTGGCGCGCGGCGGCGGCAGCATCGTCAACATCTCATCCGTGCATGGCAATGCGGGCTATCCGCTGCACGTGGCGTATGCTGGTACGAAGGGCGCCGTGAACGCGCTAACCCGCACACTGGCAATCGAGCTTGCGCCTCATGGTGTCCGGGTCAATACGATTGGGCCGGGCCTCATCGAGGTGCCGCGCTACTTCGACAATCCGGCCTATACCACTGAGAAAGGCGCCCGCCAAGTGCCGTGGGGACGCGTGGGCCGGCCGGCGGACATTGGGAAAGTCGCGGCCTTCTTGGCATCGGACGAGTCCGATTTCGTTACCGGGCAAGTGATCTACGTGGATGGCGGCACGACGGCGCAGATGGCATTGACTTCGGTTGAGTAGGCCGGATCGACACTAATCCCCCCTCACCCCGGCCCTCTCCCCAGGGAGAGGGTGGCTTCTCGCCCCGGTCTTCTCTCCAGGGAGAGGGTAACTTCTCGCCCGGGTTCTCTTCCTAGGGAGAGGGGGTCTTCCGGCTGCCGGCCTGGGTTGCCAGTGTGGTCGATAGAGAGGAAGATGGATTCCGCGCCCCCGCGCGGGGGCGAGCGTGCGCGGGAATCACCATGGCCTTGGTCGGGCCACACAAGGGAATGAAAATGAACGGAGAGAATAGGGTGCGGAGTTGCTACCCGCAACCTCCGCCGTTCACCCTTCGACGATGCTCAGGGCGAACGGCTTGGTCACGCTATTTTCATAGCAATGACGAAAGCGATCCCTTCCGTCCTCAAAGTGGAACAGACATGCAGTGTAGCAATAAGGACAGAGCAGCAAAGTATACGAAAGGCAGCGGCAGTTATGCCCAAGGGGAAAAAGAAGAGCGTTGAGGAGCCGTCGCCTCGCATTCAGCACTACCGCCGCTTTGCGTGGGCGGTGATGCTGCTTTGGATCTTCGTATGGGGCATCGTGGGGGTGGGGCCTTGGGTAGGCATCCCCGAACTCCCGCAGGATAGTCTGGTCGTGCACTTCATACCGGTGGGCATTGGCATTGCCGGCGGCATTGCGACCCGCCGTCATCCGCTGGCGGGCGGCGTGTACTGGCTGATTGCGGGCTTCCTGCTCTCTTCTCTGCTCGTCGTGCGGATGCAGAGCGTTGCGGACATGCTCATCTGGTGCTTCGCCGCTCTTCCCGCCCTGGTTACGGGCATCATCTTCATTGTCAACTTGACGCCGGAGGAGCGCGCCGAGATACAGAAGCGCAGGCGGTGAGGCGTCAGATCGGCCTAGCGGATGGTTCCTGAGACAACACGCGTGAGTCGCGATGCACTCCAGGCTGCCTTTTGCGCGCAGGCTCGCCCCCGTGCAGGGGCGCGGAATCCATCTTCTCTGCACCGCGTACACGTGATCCAGAGCGGGGGACAAGCCCCAATGCTGTCGCAGCGGCGCGAACACAATGGCAAGTAAAACACTGCGTCTCACGTCCCCGGTAGCGCAGGTTTGCAACCCCGTATCGAGTACGGGGCAGGCTCTGCGTCCGTCTGTAGGCACGTTGACGCTGCGATTGGATGCTTCACTTCACTGCCGCAACGCTGAAGATTCCCCTCACCCCGGCCCTCTCCCCGGGGAGAGGGAGCAGTGTGCGCCCAATAAGCGTCCCGCTTTGATCTTAATGCGACAACATTGAGGACAAGCCCTCGCGCTACGCTGTCTAGCCAAGCAGCGTCTCTTGCACGGCTGCTGAACCGTCCATCGTGGCTGGCTCCACCACGCCGAGGCGTTCCAGCCGCTTGCTTGCTGCCGTCAGGGCGTCCTGCAGGCGGGCGGGGTCGACGGGGATGACGGCCGGATCGTCGCGGTGCTGATAGACCCACTGCAGTATGAAGTGGCGAATGGTATCCGCAGACGCCGCGCTTTCGGGCAACGAGAGGTAGTGAGTGAAGCACGCGCGCAGCGTTTCCCCTAGGGTCGCTTCCGTGGCCGGCCCGAGGGTTTCCCGCCCCAGCATCTGGCCGTTGCGCACAAAGAAGAGATGCACCTTGCCCGGCGGGTCGGCCGGGTAGATCAGCAGGATAGTGTGTCCGGCAAACCCACCCGAGAGCGGGCGGTGGTGCGCGCGGAGACGGCGCAGAATTTGCAGCGCCCCAACAACCGCGGGAGAATCGCGGCCCTGCCAGTGGTCCACGACGGCTTCCGGCCCCTCGGATAGAAACTGGAAGACGAGATTCGCCTGGTCTTGCGCCGCAAGAGCGGCTGTGGCGTCTAAGAGGCGCCGCGCCACGCGGGCATTCCAGCTTGCCGCCGCGCGGTTGCGGTAAGGACCAAAGTACGCCGCATCATCCGGCCGCAGCCGGCTGCTCGTCTGCACCTTTATGCCGGCCTGCTGGCTGCGCCACACGCGGACGTATGGCTGTAGGGGTCGGTACTGCTGCTGTACGTTATAGACCGGTTGCAACTCCTGAATGATCTGCGCTTCGCGCAGCAGCGCTTCAAACTCGGAGCCCGTAATCTCGACGTCAATGCGGTCAAGGCGTTCGATCATGCCGTCGAAGAGCCGGTCAGGGTTGGAAAGGTGGCTGCGCACGCGGCGCTGGAGCGATTTCGACTTGCCCGCGTAGAGCACGGCGCCGTCGCTATCCCGAAAGATATAGACGCCGGGCAGCGCGGGAATGAGCCGAATCTGGGCCTGCAGTGCCGCGCGGCGGACGGGTAACCGCTGCCCTTGACCGTCTTCCAGCCACTCCACGAACGTCCGCATGCTCGCTCTGTGCCCGTCGGGAACCTGAGCGAGGAGCCGCGCAAAGCATTGAGCGGTGACGCGGGCATCGGTGAGCGCGCGGTGCTTAGGCGCATCGTTCAGGCCAAAGTGGCGCGCCAGACGTTCGAGGCTCGGCCGCTTGATCTCAGGGAAGAGTCGCGTACTCAGAAGCACCGTGTCGATGGTAAGGTTAGCCAGCGGACGACGCTTTGTCCAAAGCGCTTCGCTCAGCAGGAAATTGAGGTCGGCGGCGACGTTATGCCCCACCACCGGTACATGGTCGATGAAAGCGTAGAGATCATCGAGCACCGGACCGGCCGCTGGAGCATCGCACAGCATGTCGTCACTAATGCCGGTGAGCTGCCAGATGCGCTTGCTTACCCGTTGCCCGGGATTAACGAGAGAATTGAAATGCGCGATTTCCTCGCCGTTGCAGACGCGCACCGCGCCCAACTCGATGATGCGGTGGCGTCCCGCGATGCCGCCGGTGGTTTCGACGTCGAGCACCACGAAGACCTGTGCAGTGAGCGGGTCTTCCGTGTTCTGCTGCCACTGCGCCAGTCCCCAGTTTCCCGAAGCATGCTGAGTGAAGCGCCCGTCGGCGACGAGTTTCTCTTCGATGAGGCGCAGCAGGGAAGGGGGCAGCTCACCGTTCATTTGCATGGCGGCCTGTGCGAGAGCCGCAACACTCATCTCGCTCGCGCCTTCTTCTAAAACACGGAAAGCGCGTTCGACGAGAACCTGACGCTCAAAGGCTGGGACTGCCATTACGCTAAGGCCAAGGTAGCGGAGAAGTACGTGAAGAACGGTAATTCTATATTCATACTGCTAGGGTGACACCCGATTGCGCGGAAAGCTGCTGAAGGTCGGCGAGCACGGCCGGGTCAAGTGGGACGCCGTTTGCCAGCCGCTCTTGTGTACGCTCGTGCTCGATCTCACCGGGCAGGGTAACGCGGTCGAACCCCGGCGCCAGGGGAAGCTCCCGCAGCTCCGTCAAGAGCGATTGCATGCGCTCTTTAAAGGACTCGAGGCCCACAAAAGCCTCGATGTCGATGGCAATGAAGAGGTGGGCAACGTCGGCGGGACGGGTCATGTCGCTAAAGAAGCCCGCGGCATGTACGCCCAGGGTCGCGCCGGTGAGCAGCGACGTGAAGACCTCGACCATCAGAGCGAGTCCGGAGCCTTTGTAATCTGCCAGCGGACGGGCTCCTCCCTGCCGGGCCAGTGTAGGGTCGGTGGTCGGCAAACCGTCGGGCCCGACCGCCCAGGAATCCGGAATGGATTGACCGCGCTTTTCCGCAAGGACGACGTGTCCCATGGCCACGACGCTCGTTGCCATGTCCAGGATAAGCGGCGCGCCGTGGGTCGGCGCGCCAAAGCAGACCGGGTTGGTACCCAGGAACTTCTTGGCCGCGCCCCAGGGCACCATGGCCGGACTGGAATTGGTCGTCACGATGCCGAGGCACGCGGCATCCGCCATCTGCAGGGCGTAATCTGCTGCCATGCCGAAGTGGTTGCTGTTGTGGACGCCCACCGTGCCGATGCCCTGCTCCCGCGCGAGCCGAATTGCCAACCGGGTGGCATACGTGCTGACCGGCACGCCCAGCCCATTATCGCCATTGACCAACGCGGAGGCGGCGCGTTGGCGTTCGACGTGGATGTTTGCGTTCGCGTTGACGACGCCGTTGCGAATGCGTTGCGCCAGCGCGGAAAGGCGCGTGATGCCGTGACTCTCAACGCCGCGCAGATCGCACAGCACGAGGTGCCGCGCCGACTGCGCCGCATGTTCCACCGGAATGCCCGCATGCACGAGCACGTCCCGCGCAAACTGCTCAAGGCGTGGCGCGGGAATGCGTTGCGTGGCGGTTGGCGACGCGTGGGGTGCGTTTGCGCCCTTGCCGGGTGCGCTCACGCCTGTATTGGGCGCGCTCACGCCTTGGCTACCTCCACCTTGGCGAGCTCCTCCAGCGGCTTGACAACCGCTGTCTGATCCTCGTCGGCCAGTCCCTGCGCGATAGCCTCTTCGTAGACAAGCTGCGTGAGATTGCTGAGCAGCATGCGCACGCTTGCCTGCTGACCGAGTTGCGTCGCCAGGCGTAGGTCTTTCACGAGGAGTTTGATGGCGAATGCCGGGTCGAAGTTGCGCTCTAGGATAAAGTCGGGCATGGCGCGATGCAGCATGCGGCTGTCACCCATGGCGGTACCGAGCACTTGGTAGGACGTTTCGGGGTCTACGCCGTTCTTGGCCCCCAGCACCATCGCTTCCACGATACCGGCCAGATTGATGCCGACGAGGAGTTGGTTTTGGAGTTTTACTACCGACCCCGCTCCCAGGGGACCCACGTGGAAGATGTTCTCGCCCATGGCCTGGAAGAGCGGCTCGGCTTTGGCGAACGCGTCCGCCTCGCCGCCCGCCATGATGGCGAGCGTGCCGGCCTCGGCTCCCATGGGTCCGCCGCTGATGGGCGCGTCGATGAACTGGATCTGCTTCTCGGCGAGTGCCGCGCCGACGCGCTGGGCCGTCGCCGGGTCGATAGTGCTATGGTCTACAAACACCTGACCCGCGCGCGAGCCGTGAATAGCGCCCGCGTCTCCCAAGAAGACTTCCTCTACGTCTTCGGGCATCGAAACGCAGGAGAGCACGAAGTCGGCACGCTCCGCCGCTTCCCGTGGACTTTCCACCAACGTACCGCCGGACGCGACGAACGCTTCCGCCTTGCTGCGCGTGCGGTTGTAGGCATAGACATCGTGACCCGCCTTGCGCAGATTGACCGCCATGTGCATGCCCATCGTGCCGAGACCGATGAAGGCGACCTTCATTTCACACGTACCTCCTTCGCTGTGGACTGTGATTCAGGATTTGCTGACTGGGTGCTTTCCACTTCTCGTATCTTGCGAATTCCGGTGTAGACGTATTCCGCGCCGGAGTAGACTGTGAGGATTAGGGCAAGCCAAAGCAGAATGTCGGTGACCCAGAGCAGCGAGTCGCCGACGATGCTCCGCCACAGGATAAGGACGATCAGGGCGATAAAGGTAATGCCGGTCTTGAGCTTGCCGGCGCGGCCCGCCGGAATTGACACGCCCTTCTCCGCAGCCTGCACACGCAAGCCGGTGACCGCCATTTCGCGGCTCACGACCACCGCCGCCCACCAGCCCGGCAGCAGGCCAACCTGCACGAGCGCAATCAACACCACCGCAACCAGGACTTTGTCGGCCACCAGGTCAAGCGATGCCCCAACTGCCGAAACAGTGTTTCTGCGGCGCGCCACGAAACCATCCAGCCAATCCGTTGCGGCCGCAATGACCAAGAGTGCCGCGGCCAGCCAGTACCATTCCGCGCTGCCCTCGCCCCAAACGATGAGGTACAAGATGACGGGCGCGAGCACCATGCGCAGGAGCGTCAATTGCGTGGCGATGCCAACGGGCATGGAGAAGTCCTTGAGCAGTGCGGCGCCGTGCCGGCTGTGATACCGCTTTATCCTGGGTACTCACGATACCGCTATCGCAGCGGCGCGGCAACCCCACGGGGGCGTCAGCGACCGACGGACGGCGCTTACACAGTCCTACAAGCACAGGCGCGCGCACTCTTGTACGGGTTCCGTTCCCGCCAGCTTTGCCCAGCGGCTCAACAGGGTATGGCGTTCAGTGCGGCTGCGCTCGCGCGAATCTGCGACGGGAGATAGCGCAACGCAGCCTATTCCCGTTTAACGGACACTGGATATGAGACACTTGTGTGAAGGTACGGCTTTGGCGCTGGTAAGAGCGGACGGCCATCCGCCACTTGCTCGCCACTACTGGCGTCGCGCAGCAGATGTGGGGCACTGAATGTAGGTGGCTCCCGGTATGCGAAAACCACTCGCCGGTTTGGATCAGGAATGCCTAGCGGCGCAGGCGCTTCCTACCCATTCCCGCGCACACCCCGGCCAAACTGCCCGATACCCGTAGGCGCGCACTGCCGCGCAATTGTCATTGCGAAGTTGGAACCGGTGTGCCTTGTATGCTGACGGTGATTTCTAGCTCGCCAGCGTCGGTTTTGACCGCCTCGAAAACCACCGGGTCCGGGCTTTCAACTAATGAGTCGAATACGCGTTCATTTAAGGTGAGTTCGACCCCACCGGTGCGCCCGAAGAGAATGGATATGCTCTCATCGCCAGACCACGATAGCGGCTCCGTGCCCTGATCGGTCTCGGGGCCGATAGTGCCTGCGAACACACCTGCACCGTCTACTGTCACGCCAAGCCAGACCTGCTGGGTCGTCGCCCGGAGGGTAACGTTTACACCGGTGATTGGCGTGGGTGTTGGCGACGGCAACGGCGTCGGCGATGGGGTAGGAATAGGTGTAGCGGTGGGAATGGGGGTTGTCTCGGCCAGCGGCGTGGATGCGCTGGTGGGAGCCTCCGCGACTTCCGTAGGCTCAGGCGCCGGGCCTGCCGACAAGAACTCCTGGTAGAGGAAGTTCAAAATAACGCCAAGCGCAATTATGAGCACAAACACCCACAGGAACTTGGAACTGAACAGAGAAAACCGCCGCTCTGGTTCCTCCTGTGCGGCTGATAGCGGGGGTTCGGCGCGCTCGCGTTGCTGGCGGTCGAATTCTTCAGCGAGATCTTCCGCAATCAGTCCCAGGTAGCGGGCATAGTTGATCAGAAATCCACGGGTGTAGACGGATGCGGGCAGCGCATCGAAGTCGTCGGACTCTAAAGCCTGCAATGCGGAGCGACGAATGCGCGTGGCTGCGGCAGCCTCCTCCAGCGAGACTCCTTTCGCCAACCGCGCCGCGCGTAGCGTCTCTCCAATTCGCTGGCGCTCTTGCATACATTCACTCCACGGCAGACCGGGAGCGCCCCCTTAAATCCCCGCTAACTGGCTGCGCTGCCTTGCCTGGGTTGGTGGCCTACTACGTCTCTTGCCAAACAGGACCGTACAACACCTTTATTGCACGAAAGTGAAGGCAGTCTGTGCACTTGACCAGTGGCCGGGACTTCTGCGTGGAACAAGGCTATGCCTAAGTAACGTACGTCAGTACACCAATGTACGGGACTGTTGTCGCTAGCTCTCCTGTAGATTTCGGTGTTACGCCACAAGCATATTGACATTGAATTAACGAGCGCACGTGCACCCTGCCCAATGCGCTATAATTGCCGAGGAAACAGGAATGCCCAAATGCGACGCGAGTCGCCAATCTCATCGATCTGTGCACACCCTGTCGTACCAAGATGTGCGGATGACGCTCGTGACGGTTTGCTCATCTCAGGATAACAGACTTAGGGGACTAATGCGATAGAGGCACACTCGGGATATGAGCGCAATTGCTGGATATCGAATTTTCTGGTTAAGTGGTGCGCCGCTTGGTGTTTGACGTTCACACTATGTAAATGGTTCACGGCAGGAAAATTGGCCCCATGATTGACACTTGGATGCAGCTTCCTACAGAAACCCTGCAACGCCAGGCTAAAACACCGGTGCGCGTTGTGCCGGATCGTGCCGCGCTCTATTCAGCGTTTGCCCGCGAGATTGCCGACGAGATTAGTGCCCGCAACGCCGCCGGCGAGCCGACGCGCCTCATCCTGCCGGTGGGCCCCATTGGGCAGTTCCCGGTGCTGGCCGAACTCTGCAACCGCGAGCGCATCTCGTGGCGGAATGTGTGGACCTTCAACATGGACGAATACTGCGATTGGGAGGGCCGCTCGATCCCGCGCGACCATCCGCTGAGCTTCGAAGGATACATGCGTCGCGAGTTCTTTGCGCGGCTCGACCCCGACCTGCGCATACCGGACGACCACGTCTTCTTTCCCCGCATCGAGCGCATCGACGAGGTCAGCGAGACCATCGCTGCGCTTGGCGGCATCGATAGCTGCTACGGCGGCATCGGCATCCACGGCCACGTGGCGTTCAACGAGCCGCCCATCAGCCGCTTCTACCAGGTGACGCTGGAGGAATTCCGCAACTCGCGCACCCGCGTCCTGCCGCTGGCGCCGGAGACGATGGTGATGAACTCAATCCGCCGCGTGGGCGGCAACTTCTATACCTTCCCGCCCATGGCCATCACGCTCGGCATGAAGGACATCCTGGATTCCCGCCGCATCCGCCTCTACTGCGATGGCGGCGACTGGCAGAAAGCCATCCTACGCATCACTCTGCTCGGCGAGGTCTCCACCCACTACCCGGCCACCCTGCTCCAAGAGCACCCGGATGCGCTGATCACGGCAGACGCTGACACCGCCGCGCCGCTGGCAGGTCAATAAGGCCTCAGCCTTCAGGATAGCTACGCCTTGACTATGATTTGTACTCAATTGTGAAGTCCACTTTCGCGATGCCACTGAGAAGATGAGAAGCTCTAGCCGTTCGATCTCGCGGTGGTGGTATTATGCCTGTGTGCGAGCAAGCGTTTCCCTGACAACCGCTCTTTGAGGCGATTGTTGTCGCATAGTTTGTAGTTCCCAAGTGTGAAGAGGAGACATTCCTATGGCATCAGACCATGATCCGGTTCGGTTTGGCATTATCGGTCTCGGCGTGGGCAAGTCGCGGGTGAAGCAGGCGGCGATCACGGCGGGGGCGCAGTTGGTGGCGGTGTGCGACTTGCAGGAGGAGTTGGCCACGGCGCAGGCGGCGGAATACGGGTGCGACTGGCACACCGATCACCGCGCCTTGCTGGAGCGGCAGGATATCGACGCGGTGGGCATCTTCACGCCCAGCGGCACCCACGGCGACCTCGCCATCGAGAGCCTCCAGGCGGGCAAGCATACCTTCACCACCAAGCCCATGGACGTCTCCACGGCGAAGATCGACCAGGTGATTGCCGCGGGCGAGGCGAGCGGGAAGATTCTGGCCGTGGACTTCCAGCGCCGCTACGAGATTGGCACCCGCCTCATCAAGCAGGCCCTGGACGCGGGTAGGCTCGGCCGCCCCATCTTTGGCGACTTCCGGCTGAAGTGGTACCGCGCCGACAGCTACTTTGCCGGCGGCAACCCGCCCGGCTGGCGCGGCACCTGGCAGTACGACGGCGGCGGTTCGGCGGCCAACCAGGGCATCCACGGCATCGACCAGACCCTGTGGTTCATGGGGCCGGTGCAGAGCGTCAGGGCGCGTATCAACGTCTTCAATCACGACATCGAGACCGAAGACGTCATGGAGGCGCTGGTGACGTATGCGTCAGGCGCGTGGGGCATCATTCAGACCACGACGACCGTCTATGGCGGCTTGGGGCACGAGCATGAAATCCACGGCACCGACGGCACCATTCAGATGCGGCAAGAGGACATTACCACGTGGGCATTCATGGATGACCCTGATGGCGGCATGCCCGATCCGGCAGAGCTTCCGCCCGGGCCGCAGAATATCGTCGAGGATATGATTGGGGCGATAGTCGAAGGCAAGTCCGTAGCTTGCACCGGGCCGGAAGGACGCCGGTCCGTGGAGTTGCTGGAAGCCATGTACACGTCGGCGCGGGAGGACCGCGAGGTTACGCTCTAGGCCGTCCGGTAGGTTCCCAATCTGTTCCTGTCATGTCGCGCGCGCGAGGCGTCTTTTCAAGAGTCTTCAGTTCGCTTCGCGTAAAGAGGCGGGGGACAAGCCCCCGTGCTACGGAGGATTGGACGGGATTGGTCGCACGTTCCCGTGAGGGTGCATTGCAAGGGCAAGTGTGACGTGTCCAGGTGAGTGGGTGATCTCCGGCGCGACCCGGCGGTTCCGTAGGCAACATGGTATTATTGCCGCCAAGATACATCTGACGATACGCAAGGATGGGTAGGTTATGGCATTCCGGTATGCGTTCTGCAATGAAGCCTTTGAGGACTGGGAATTCGCCCGCATCTGCGACTATCTGGCGGAACTCGGCTATGAGGGGGTTGAAGCCGCGCCGTTTACGTTCGAGCAGTCGGTCTTTGATATATCCGCGGAGCAGCGGGCAGGGGCGCGGCAAGCCGCGGCCAACGCCGGTATCGAGATTCTCGGGCTGCACTGGCTGCTGGTCGGGCCGGATGGACTGCACCTTACGGATCCCGACCAGGCGGTGCGGCAGCGCACGGCGGACTACTTGCGCGGCTTGATCGCCCTCGGGCACGACATGAACGCGCCCTACCTGATCTTCGGCTCGCCCAACCAGCGCAATCTGCCGGAGGGTGTCAGCTACGAACAGGGCATGACCTACGCGACCGAGGTCTTCCAGAGCGTCTGCGATGAGGCGCAGCAAGCCGGTACTATCATTGCCATCGAGCCGCTGGCGCCGCCGCTGTGCAAGTTCATCACGAAAGCGGCGGAAGGCGCGGACCTCGTGCGCCGCGTGAACCACCCTGCTTTCAAGCTGCACCTTGACGTGAAAGCCATGGAGAGCGGCGAAGATGCGCCGCCTGCCGACATCATCCGCGCGCATGCCGGCGATTTTCCGCACTTTCACGCAAACGATGAAAACCTGAAAGGGCCCGGCTTCGGCGATACAGACTTTGTGCCCATCATGCAAGCCTTGCACGACACTGGCTACGACGGCTTCGTCTCTATCGAGATATTCGAGTTCGAGCCCCATGCGGAGGTGCAGGCACGCGAGGGGATTCGCTATCTCCGCGAGTGCGCGGCGCAAGTCGAAAGCGCCTAAACCGACAAGGCCGCCGCGTAGAGGAACTAGGGCCGCATGCGCTTCACTGCCGCGCTTCCTTACTCAAGTGGATACCCTTGCGCGACTCGGACTGGCAGGCGAGAAGACCCCTCACCCCCGTATCGAGTACGGGGCAGGCTCTAGCCCTCTCCCCCAGGAGAGGGAACCGGAGCCGGCCGCGTTTGCTTGACTCCACATTCTACTCCTTCTCCTTAGGGAGAGGGCTGGGGTGAGGGGAAATCGGCTCCAGTCCAGCCCAATGGCAACTTTATCGAAAGAGATCCACGCAAAGATCTCTGCTGGGAGGGGCGATTTTCCCGCTGGGGTGAGGTTGACGACAGGTTTGCTCCAAGGTTGAGGGATTTTCGCGCACCTGACTGGGCGAAGAGGCCGGCTGTGGGCATATATTGCACCCGACTGGACAAGGCAACCGGCCTACTGACATTTACGTCAGTAGACCGGCCCCGTTTCCGTTCTGTCAGTTGCCGAGAATGCCGAACCCTAGGCCCAATAGGCCGTGCCGGGTTGCTCGAAGATGAGGATGTCCTTGAGGAACTTGACGCCCTTTTCCAGTCCCTCGTTGGATGACATTAGGCTGTCCTCGTGCTCGATGGAGAGCACGCCGTCGTAACCCACGAGCCGCAATTCGCTCACGATGTCTTTCCAGTAGCCGTAGTCGTGGCCGTAGCCGACGCTGCGGAAGAGCCACGAGCGGTTGATCTCGTCGGTGTAGGGCTTCGTGTCCAGCACGCCGTGCTTGGCCGCGTTCAGGGGATGTACCTTGGTGTCCTTGGCGTGGAAGTGGTAGAGCGCGCCGGCCTCGCCGAGCTCGCGAATAACGGCGATGATGTCGCAGCCCTGCCAGAAGAGGTGGCTGGGGTCCAGGTTGGCGCCGATCTCCGGCCCGCAGGCATCCCGCAATTGCAGACAGGTCTCAGAATTATAGACCACGAAACCCGGATGCATCTCCAAGGCGATGCGGGCGTTGTGCTCCCGCAGGAAGTCCGCCTCAGCTTTCCAATATGGGATGACCTTCTGCTCCCACTGCCACTCCAGAATCTCCAGGTAGTCCCCCGGCCACGGGCAAGTGACCCAGTTGGGATACTGCGATCCCTCGGAATCACCCGGGCAGCCGGAGAAGCCCACTACTGTCTGCACGCCCAGCTTGTGGGCAAGCTGAATGGCCTTGCGCTGTGTTTCGGCATGGGCCCGCGAAATCTTGGGATTGGGGTGCAGCGGGTTGCCGTGGGCGGCGAGGGCGCAGATCTCCATGTCACGGCTGGTCACCGCGTTGAGAAATGCGTCGCACGCTTTGTCGTCGTGCAGCAGCGCGTCCGGATCGCAGTGCGCGTTACCGGGATAGTTGCCGCACCCAATCTCCACCGATTGCACGCCGAGGTCGCGGAGGTAGTCCAGGGCCTCTTCAAAGGGCAGATCGCCCAAGAGTACCGTCAATACGCCGAGTTTCATGCGTGTGCCTCCTGCTTGAGTTACGCTTCGTTAACGAAAAACAAACCTTGCTCTTTCGCTCCCTACTGTTCCGAAGCTGCCTCCCATTGGCAGCCTGTCGTGAGAGTATCACCCTTGATCTTTATCTTGCCCCGCAAGCTGCCAATGAGGTCGCCGTCATTGCGGACGTATGGCAAAACGTGGGCCACGGGTACGCCGTCGCGCGTGATGATCAGGCCGTCTACACTTAAGTGGTCCACCAATTCAAGACAGCGATGCTTGAATTCTGCGGCTTCAATCTTTTTCACAACCGCTACCCTCAATATTGAATTGGCACCAAACCGCCGCCATTCGCAGCGGACTCCAGCACCGCATCGCAGATCACGGCGGCGCGGTAGCCGTCCTCGAAGTCAGCGGCGTAGGGCGCGACGTCCGTGTCGTTTACGATGGCGTCCAGCAGGTGGGTGAGCTCGTGCACGAAGGTGTGCTCCCAGCCGATGATGTGGCCGTGGGGCCACCAGTACTTCCAGAAAGGATGGTCGGCCTCGGTGACCAGCACCCTGCGGAAGCCCTGCGTTTGTGCGCCCGGTTCGCTGTCGCTCAGATGGACCTCAAGCTCGTTCAGGCGCTCCAGATCGAAGACGATGCTGCCTTTGGAACCGTTGATCTCGATGCGCTGGTGGTTTTTGCGGCCGTTGGCGTAGCGGCTGGCTTCCAGCGTGCCGATAGCTCCGTTCTCAAATTGCACCAATGAGACAAAGGCGTCGTCCACGTCCACGGTATCCCGGCCGCCGTCGTCGGTGGGGCGTTCTTTAATGAAGGTCTGCGTGAGGCCCGAGACGGCTTTCGGCTCGCCGACGAGGAAGCGCGCAAGGTCGATGATGTGCGCGCCCAGGTCGCCCAGCGCGCCGCTGCCGGCGATGTCCTTCTTCAAGCGCCAGACCATGGGAAACTGCGGGTCCATAATCCACTCTTGCAGGTAGACCGCTCGAAAGTGGAAAATCTGCCCCAATTCGCCGCGCTCGATCATCTCGCGCGCCAGCCGCAAAGCGGGCACAAAGCGGTAGTTGAACGCGCAGGCGTGCTTCACGCCGGCCTTCTGCACCGCTTCCAGCATTGGCTTAGCTTCCGCGGCCGTACGTGCGAGCGGCTTCTCGCAGATGATGTGCTTGCCGGCCTCGGCGGCGGCGATGCAGGGTTCGGCGTGGGTGTCGTTGGGGCCGCCGTTGTCGAAGAGCTGGATGGCGTCGTCCTGGATGAGTTCGCGCCAGTCGGTGCAGTAGCGTTGATAGCCGTAGCGGGCGGCGGCTTCCTGCACCGCGGCTTCGTTGCGCCCGCAGATGGCAACGAGCGCGGGTACGGCCGGCAAAGGCTCCACCATGTAGGGAATCTTGCGTAGGGCGTTGCTGTGGGCTTTGCCCATGAAGGCGTAACCCAACATCCCTACGCCTATCTCCGGCACGTCTTCCCGTCCGGACGACTGCCCCATAGTCACGAAACCAACGTCTTCAGACATAGCATTCCTCCGTGTTTGTTCGATGATAGTTGAGGCTATGGTGACTCTAAGGGAGGTGGTTCGTCAATGATATGAAGAACCCGGCGGCGAATTGTCCGTCATTCCAGGGAGAAGCCGACAGCGGTATCCGTCATTCCCGTGAACGCGCGCCCCGGCACGGGGCGCGGAATCCATCTTCTCTGCAACAGGATGTCGGGAAGGCCAGACAAGAGCGGGGGACAAGCCCTAATGCTGTCGCATTGAAAGTAGCGCGGGGGCTTGTCCCCCGCCTCTTGGCATCATGCGGCTTGCAAAACTGCATCGCCGCAGCGGATTGAGGGGGTTGCTGGTACTGTCCTTGATCGTGCGCTGCGCCCACAGGTGGCAAACTTGCGGGCTAC
>JAAXIC010000009.1 GCA_012270555.1 Chloroflexota bacterium | reverse complement strand
CAACCCGGTCTATACAGGGAGAGGGCCGGGGTGAGGGGAAATCAGTGCCAATCCGGCCCAATTCCAGCGTTTTGGCAGAGTTACGCAATAGTCTCTGCCTAGGGAGCGTGTTCGCGGTCAATTAACGAGGCGAATCCGGCTGACAAGCATGTGAGGGGAAGCCGGATCACCGGGTTGGCTGTCTTCAGGCAGGTTCGCCGCGAGCCCAATCACCCCATCTCTTGCGAAAGGGCTCAGGCAGCCAGTATCATGTTAACTAAGTAAATTAGTTAACAATAGTTTTTCTGCAGTCGGATAGAATTTGTATGCGTATTTCGATGAAGGCGGACTATGCGGTTCGCGCCGTGGTCGACTTGGGGCACCGGTACGGGCAGGGGCTGGTGCAGAGCGCGGAGATCGCGCAGCGACAGTTTATACCCGAAGCCTACCTGGACCAGTTGCTGACGGCACTGCGCAAGGCCGGCATCGTGCGCAGTCTCCGCGGCCCGCAGGGCGGACACGAACTGGCACGGCCTCCCGATCAGATTACTATGGAAATAGTCGTTTCGACGCTCGAGGGACCGTTCACGCCGGTCGAATGTCTCGAGAATATCCCGTTCTGCGCGTTGGTGCCGGGATGCGGGCAGCGTGAAGTGTGGCAAGAGGTACAGTCGGCGGTGCAGTCGATCTTGAGCCGCCACACCGTTGCCGATCTGGTCGCCCGCGAGAAAGAACGGCGCGAGCGCATCGTATACTATATCTAATGCCTAATGACGCAAAGGGATGAAGGAGGAACGCATGAGTAAGGTCGCCAAACGGCGCAGTCTTTTCACACCGGAACAGGTGCAACGGTACAGCCGCCACATCATCTTGTCCGAGGTTGGCCCGATCGGCCAGCGCAAGCTAATGAATGCCAAGGTTCTGCTGCTTGGCGCGGGCGGACTGGGCTCACCTGCGGCGCTCTATTTGGCTGCTGCGGGCGTGGGCACGTTGGGAATCGTCGATTTTGACGAGGTGGACCTCAGCAACTTGCAGCGCCAAATTCTGCACGGACACTCCGACGTCGGTCGGCCGAAAGTGGCCTCCGCACAAGACCGCTTGCACGAGGTAAACCCCGACGTGAATGTGGTGGCGCATACCGAACACCTCAATTCGGACAACGTGATGGACGTTTTCGCCGAATACGACGTGATCGTGGACGGCACGGACAACTTCCCGACGCGGTATCTCGTGAATGATGCCGCCCTCTTCTTGAACAAGCCGGTGGTGCACGGCAGCATCTTCCGGTTTGAAGGACAGGCGACCGTATTCGAGCCGGGCAAGGGCTGCTATCGCTGCCTCTACCCGGAACCGCCGCCGCCAGAAATGGCGCCATCGTGCTCCGAGGCGGGTGTCTTAGGCGTCTTGCCCGTTATCGTGGGCTCGATCCAGGCGGTGGAGACGGCAAAAGTGCTCCTCGGCATCGGTGACACGCTCGTCAACCGCCTGCTGCTCTTCGACGCGCTGGCGCTGAGCTTCCATGAGGTGAAGCTGCGCCGCGATCCCGCTTGCCCGGTCTGCGGCGACAATCCGACGATCACCGAACTGATCGACTACGAGGCGTTCTGCGGCATGCCGGCGGTAGAGCAGACGCTGGATGTGACTTCCGGTACGGCGACGTAGTGCGCGGAGACACACGTTGTCAAGGTGTAAATCCTGCAACTCATTGACGAACATGAGGAGATCAAGCGCTGGTAGCTATGCTCCAGATTTCGGCAGAGCAGCTTGCAGAGATGATCGCGCACGTGCGGGGCGCGGTGCCCAACGAAGGCTGCGGCATGTTGGGCGGCCAGGATGGCACCGTGTTAGCGGTCTTTCCGGCGCGGAATGCCGCGGCAAGCCCAATTCGTTTCACCATTCATCCGGAAGATCTGCTGCGCATTGTACGCACGGTAGAATACGAACGTGAATGGCAGATCGTCGGTATCTTTCATTCGCACGTGGCCTCACCGGCGTATCCCTCCGCCACGGACGTGGCCGAAGCGGAGTTTGACATGGGCAACGGCGAATTGGCAGAGCGGTATCCGGGGGCAGTGCACGTGGTTATTTCGCTTGCAAACCCCACAGAGCCGGACGTGCGCGGGTACACGATACGGCAGGGCCGGATCACCCCGGTGACGTTGCAGATTGTGCCCGAGGAGGCAGCGGCCGGTCGCGCGACATAGGCGCATGTACCGAAGAAGCCCAGCGCACATAGGTAAGCCGTGTCACTCTGGGCGTTGCGTAGGGACTCGCTTTGCCGCGCGGGACTGCAAGGCTTCGTTTCGCGTAGAATGGCAGAAGGGTTGGCGTACACGGTTGCTAAGAGCGCTATTCGTATGCGGTTGATTGAGCAGATAGGAGGGCAAACGTGGCTAGTTCTACGCCCGCCATCAAATTGACATACGACGACTACCGGAATACCCCAGACGATGAGCGTTACGAACTATTGGACGGAGAGTTAGTGATGGCGCCGGCGCCGCGCCTATCCCACCAGAGGGTTGCTATGCAACTCGGAGCGCTCATCCACGTATTCGTGCAGGAGAGAGGTCTGGGACAAGTCTTTGCCGCGCCGTGCGACGTGGTGCTATCGAACACAGACGTCGTCCAGCCAGACTTGCTCTTCGTTTCCAGGGAACGAGAGCACGTGCTACGCAACGGTGACAACGTCCGGGGCGCGCCCGACGTGGTGGTCGAAATCCTCTCTCCCACCACCGCCGCGCGCGACCGGACGTTCAAACGGGAACTCTACGCCAAACACGGCGTAAAAGAGTACTGGCTGGTGGATCCCGATGCCAAGACCGTAACGGTGCTGCTGCTGAAAGAGCGCAGCTTTGCCGTCGCGGGCATCTACGGACCCGGGCAAAATCTGACCTCGTCCACGCTGCAAGGCTTTGCCTTCGATCCGGACGAGATATTCTAGCGTTCATCCCAAGTGCGCCGTTCAGCGTGCGTTGCAAGGCCTCTCACTCTAAAACGCTGCGCGATAATGTTTCGTTTCACGTAGAATGACAGTGTAGAACCGACTTGCAGACACAGCCGCTCCGGCACGATGACGGAGGCAGAAGGAAAAAGACCCTGGGAGGTTGATGGATGGCTACGGTAGCACTAGACGAAAAGTATGAGAATCTCACGCAACTCATAGCAAGCATGGGACGGACGCTCATCGCCTTTTCCGGCGGCGTGGACAGCACCTTCTTGGCGAGAGTGGCCTATGAGGTACTGGGTCGGGACGCGGTAGCCGTGACGGCGCTTTCGCCGACGTATCCGGCGACTGAATTGGAAGAGGCGAAAGAACTCGCTGTGGCTATCGGCATCGAGCACCGCCTCATCGAGACCCATGAGCTGGAGAAGGAAGAGTACGCCGTCAACAATCCCGACCGCTGCTTCCATTGCAAGAAGGAACTCTTCACGGAGATGCAGGTCATCGCCCAGGAAGAAGGTTTTGAGACGATCGTATTTGGTGGCATCATGGACGATCTCGGCGACCATCGCCCGGGCATGGAAGCGGCACAGTTGCTCGATGCGCGAGCGCCGCTCTTGGAAGCTGAGTTGCATAAGGACGAGATCCGGCAACTCTCGCGGCAGCTTGGCTTGTCGACGTGGGATAAGCCGGGCGGCGCGTGTCTGGCTTCACGTATTCCCTACGGCATGCGCGTGACCCTGGAGAAACTGCACCAGGTGGACCAGGCCGAGCACTTCTTACATAGGCTTGGCTTTCGTCTCGTACGCGTGCGCCATCATGGCGACATCGCGCGCATCGAAGCGCCGCCGGAAGACCTGCCGCGCCTCTTCGAGGGCAATGTTCACACACGCATTGTCGATGCGCTCAAGGAAATCGGATTCAAGTACGTCGCCCTCGACATGCAGGGCTACCGCACCGGCTCCCTCAACGAAACGCTCGCCGCCCACACGATCGTGCCGCTGCAAACGGTATGACGCGCCTCACATTCCGGTAGCGCAGGTTTGCAACCTGCGCCTGCTGCTGGGGGTCAATCCTGTAGGGAATTTCTCTCATGCGGCCGCGTTGGAAAAGGCGACCTGCGCTACGTATCCCTAGTGCACAGATGAAAACGTGTGGGACGAATAGCAGTCGAAAGCTCAATGCTGTCAGTGGTCGGGGTGCCCGGATTTGAACCGGGGGCCTCTTGAACCCCATTCAAGCGCGCTACCAGGCTGCGCCACACCCCGTCATCTTGCAGGAACACGCAATTCCAGCTAGTTGCAGGCGGCGCGCCTTGTGGCGGTTGCCCGCCGAACTACACGCCTATTCCAGCAAGGCCTTGTTGCTCCCCTATTGTACCAGCGGACAGTGCCTCACTCAAAGACGTAACCTATGGAAGGTCCGCCATCGTCCACCTGCTTAGGGTGTTCGCAAGAGCCGGAAAGCCAGCATCCCCATCCCGGCCAGCATGGTGAGAAAGCCGATGAACGGCAGTCCCAGCGGCACGCCATGCAACCCTGGGCCATAAAGAAAAACGACCGTTGCTCCAATCATGAGCGGCAGCGACTCCCGGAGGACCAGCGCCCGCGAGCGCTGCCCCAACAGGCCAAGAGCAAAGATCGTCACCATCAAGAGCGCGCCGCCTTGGAACAAGAGCGGCACTGCGCTGAGCGAAAGATCAGTGAAACGGTCCACAAATATCTGGTTGGCAGGCGATAGGCACGCCGCCTCGGACTCCACGCATGCCAGGGCGAGTTTCGGCACGACCATCGCCTCCTGCATGAATATGCCTGTAAGCAGCGAGGTCGAGACTACGCCGATCGCCGTGATGACGTTTACGACAATTCGCGGACGAGGCAGCAAGGATCGGAGGGTGAGGATTGCTCCTAAGCCTAATAGACTGCCCCCAGCGAGGCCGGCGTGCACCAGTTGCCATCTTCCGGCATCTGCCGCCAGGCCCCGAATCTGCTCCGCCGGCGTCCCGGCAAAGCCGGGATGCAGGCCCGTATTGCTCAGTAGCAAAAAGCTGAGCGGGAAGAGCACGAGGCAGAGCGCCTGTGGGATTCTGGACCAACGGTTCATGTCGAGATGAAATCTGGTACTTGCCATAGTAGCCGTTCGGTGTTCGGCTGTGTTTGTGGCACTAGGTGCGCTTGGCGGGTCAAGCCGCTTTAGCTATGGGGGACGTACCCACGCTAGCGGGAGAAGTCAGACTGTGTCAACCGGTGCAGATGCGGCAGGGCACCATAGTCGCCGCAATTGGGCAACCGCAGTCTCACTAGCGAGGTCAAGATGCTTTCAATTATAAGAGCGGCGATGACGCGCAAGATGCGCAAGAATAGCGTGGCGAAAGTCGCTAACTTGATAAACTGAAGCAACTAAGTCATCATAGTCTTGTAGTGTAGTTTCCCATACATGTTCAATCGCGTGCATGTGCTACTATGTGCAGCAAGCGCATTGATGAAAACGGAACATCAGCAATCCTTTAGGCTGAGAGAGACACCCATGAGCACAAACGTAGAAGCCCAAGAGACAAGCGCACAGGGGCAGATCCTATCAGGGCGTGTAATCACGCGCGCAGCGGTGGTGGCGGCAGTTCTGTTCTTCCTGGCATATCTTGCCGTAGTGAACTCCACCTTAGCCGTGATGTGGTTGTTTGGATTGGCGTTTGGTGTGATCCTGCAGCGCAGTCGGTTGTGTTTTGCCTCCGGCTTTCGCGACATCTTCCTCATGTGCGACCCCAGCACTATGCGCGCCCTGGCAGTGGCTATCGGTGTTGCCACCATCGGCTTCTGGCTGGTCATGCAGATGATGGTGCCGGAGCCGTCGTTTGGCGCCTTGCCGGCCGCGGCGCACGTGATTCCCATCGGGCTGCATCTCGTGGTAGGCGGCGTGGCTTTCGGTTTCGGTATGGTGATTGCTGGCGGCTGCGTGTCCGGCACCATGTACCGCATTGGCGAGGGCTATGTGGCGTCGTGGGCGTCGCTGGCAGGCATCCTGGCCGGCCTATATCTCTCCACGCTCACGTGGAACTGGTGGTGGACGAACCATATCAAAGACATGCCGGTGGTCTTTCTGCCCAAGTGGCTGGGCTACGGCGGCGCGGTGGCGCTGACGCTCTTGGCGCTATCCGGCATTGTCCTCCTAAGCTACTGGTGGGAATACCGTTCCGGCCCCATGCCGAACTTCGCGCTCGGCGGCACGAACGAAATGCCGCCTATGAGCCTCGGCGCAAAGCTGAAGCAAATGTACGACTTGGTATTTGTGAAGGGCTGGCCGATTGCCGTCGGCGCAATTGCGCTGGCTGTGGTTAATGTATTCATTTACATCTACTCCCGACCACTGGGCGTGACCGGTGAGCTTTCCGCCTGGTCGGACCGCATCGTGAGCGGCCTCTTGCGCATCCAAGCTCCGGCGCTGCTCGGTGTGGACGGTCTGGCCGGCTGCAATCTGACGCTGGGAGCCGGTTCGTGGTGGACGAGCGAAGGCTTGTTCTTGGACGGCGGCCTTATCATCGGGGCGCTGGTGGCGGCGCTCTTGGCCAATGAATTCAAAGTGCGCGTGCCGCCGGTAAAGCGGCGCTATGTGCAGTCACTCATCGGCGGCACGTTCATGGGGTACGGCGCCGGAATCGCCATCGGCTGCACTATCGGCGCGTTCTTCTCGGCCATCCCATCACTGGGGCTGAACGGCTGGATCTTTGGGCTCTCGCTGCTGCCGGGCGCGTACCTCGGCGTGCAGGTGATCAAGCGGATACCGTAACGAGTTTGCCGAACGACATTAGGAGCCATAGAATGCAGCATGGGGATGGTTCACTTTCCACAGAAACCGCTGAGTCTTGTGGCGGATATGCTACGATAACCATTGCATGAAGAGCGAAGGAAACTTACTGACGACTGACTTAGGGAGCTGGAAGGAGCGGTAGACCATGAAAATCGACGTACGCGGCGAGATTTGCCCGTATCCGATGATGAAGACGGCGGAGGCGTTGAAGAAGCTGGACGGTAACGAAACCCTGGAGGTGCTCACCGACCATGCGCCCGCCCTGGGCACCATTCCGTGGGAAGCGGCGAAGAACGGTTACGAGACGACCATCGAGGGCGCGGCCGACTCGGAGTGGAGGCTGACGCTGCGAAAGTCTGAAAAAGAGGCCAAGCCGCAGGACCTCATTGCCAATTTGCAGGAGCAACTCGCGGCGCTTAACGTCTCGGAATAGACTCGCGACCGGAATACGCAGAAAAGAGACCGTGCACCGGAGCCGGTCTCTTTTGCTATTCTGGTGCGGAGGCACGCGTAGAAAATGACAGGACTGCTGAGATTGAAGGATCTCTATCAGCAACTATGGGGAGACAGCTATGGCCTTAGGAGTAGGCATCATTGGCGCAAGCCGCGTGAGCGGCGGTCATGCCCAGGCGATTGCGGCGGTGCCTGAGACACGGCTCGTTGCGATTGCCGAGCCGGACGCACAGCGCCGCGAGCAGTTCACGCGCGACCATCCGTGCACCGCCTATGCCAGCCACACCGAACTACTTGCGGACCCGCAGGTGGATATCGTCATGATCGGGCTGCCCCACTTTTTGCATACGGAGGTCACGCTTGCCGCCTGCGCGGCAGGCAAGCACATCTTTCTGGAAAAACCCATGGCGATGACGATGGCGGACTGCGACGCGATCATTGCCGCCGCGGAGCAAGCCGGTGTCAAGCTGCTCGTGGGGCATACCGAGCACTTCCTTCCCGCCAGTCTCGCTGCTAGGCGGCTTATTCAAGATGGGAAACTAGGGAAGGTTGTCTTTGCCACCGATACGTGGTACCGCACGTTCGATCTCGCCAACCGCCCGCCGTGGTTTCTCAACCGCGCCGAGGGTGGTGGCGGCATGTGGTACATGAACGGCGTCCACATGCTCGACCGCCTCACGTGGCTCATTGGCAGTCCCATCACAGCCGTGCGGGCCTGGGTGAGCAACCCCATGGTCGGCCAGAACACCGATGATACCGGCCTGGCATGGCTGGACTTTGCCAACGGCACCCACGCCACCCTGCACCACACCGGCTACCCCCAAGAGGGGCCGGAGCGCAACGAGGTGGAGATCATCGGCACGCAGGCAAGCGTGCGCGTTGCGACGCGTGACGACCGCCTCTGGCTCAGTGAAGGCACACAGTATGTAGAACAGCCACTTGCAGCTGATCTCGACTTTGCCGGCGCCTTTGCGCTGGAACTGACCGGCCTGGTAGAGGCAATCGAAACCGACTCCGCCCCGCCCGTGGACGGTCGTTGGGGACGCTACATCGTCGCCGTGGCCCTGGCGTGCGAGGAGTCTACGCAAAGCGGGGAAGTGGTGCACATACCGGATCGTATCTACGCCGGTCTCACGTCTTGGTAGAGTCACCGGTGTAGGGAACGTAAGAGTTTTTACGCTCAAGCCAAGTTGGCTGAACAATGGACTGTTTGTCGCCTAAGCATCTGACCCACGTGTGAGGTTGCCTGAGAACCACGTGCTGATGTTGTGCATTCACAGCAGCTCCTGCGCTTCTTGCTTCTCAGGACACGGTGTGGGCGTCGATGTAGTCCCAGTTGATGTCCCAGCCGAGGCCGGGTGCTTGGGAGACGTGCACGTTGCCTGCGTTGTCCATGGGGTCAGTCTTGCTGTTCAGCCAGGGTTCGACCTCTTCGTAGTCAAGGTGGGGGTGCAGCAGGCCGCGCTCGTAGTACTTGCCGGGGTAGTTCATGGCGCAGAGCGCGTGCAGGTTGCCGGGCCCGCCGCCGTGGACTTCCATCTGGACGTTGAAGGCCTCGCACAGGTGGACGACCTTCATGAGGGGCGTGATGCCGCCCACGTCGCTCACGCCGCCGCGGCTGATGTCGGACGCGCCGCGAGCAAGCCACTCGGCGCGGGTGTACATCTTGCCATCGGCGGTTTCCGGGCCGACCACGGGAATGTCGAGCTGATCGGCCAGCCAGATGTAGGACGACGTGCTGAACTCGTCCATGGGCTCCTCAAACCAGTAGTAGCCCAGTTCTTCCAGCGCCCGGCCGATGTGCAGCGCGTCCGCGCGGCTGTAGAAGTGGTAGCAGTCGAGCATGAGGTCCATGTCGTCGCCCACGGCCTCGCGTACGGCGGCACAGGCGGCGATGTCCATCGTGGGATCGGGTGCCCAGGCGATGGGCGGCATCCAGGTATGGAGCTTGAAGGCCGGATAGCCGCGCTCTTTGCACTGCAGCGCGAATGCTCCGTATTCCTCCGGCGTGCTCAGGCCGCCCGGGACCTCGTCACCGCACATGGTGCTGGCGTAAGCGGGAACCTTATCACGGGTCGCGCCGAGCAGCTTGTAGACCGGCTGACCCAGAGACTGACCTACCAGGTCCCAGATCGCCATGTCCACGGCGGCGAGCGCGCGGTCGGTCAGGTCGCGGGACATGCGCTGCCAGTGGTGCAGCGTCTTCCAGATGCGCTCGCGGTACATGGGGTCTTCGCCAATGATGGCGGGCTTGATGACGTTCTCCAGCACGGCAGGGTTCGGCGCGCCGAAGCAATAGCCGGTGGCGCCGTCGTCCGTGACAACGGTGAGGAGCGACTGTGTGGCCTCGTGCTCCGGCCCGGGATGCGTGTGTCCCTCAGTGTCCCGCACGATGCGGGAAGGATAGGTGAATGTGCGGACGTGCATATCAACGATTTTCATTTGATTAACCTCAGTCTTGTTCATGTGTGCCAGTTTGGATGCCAAAAGGCGGAGGACAAGCTTGCGCTGCCGTGCGAAAAGCCCAAGAGGCGGGGGACAAGCCCCCGCGCTACAAAGTCAATCAAGCTTTCCTGCTGCTCATGGTACTATATTCCATACTGACGACGACTAAAGGCCTTTGAATTTGCAGTGAGTGAGGAGTAGTGCCCGTGGCAAAGCTAGCGATTAATGGCGGGGAGAAACTACGCCAGACACCCTTTGGCAGTTGGCCGCTGGTAGACGAGGCAACGGTTGACGCAGTGACGGACGTGCTCCGCAGCGCGCGCTGGAACCGGCGGCGCGGCGGTACGCGCACGGCGGATTTTGAACAGGAGTATGCGCGCTACCATGACTGCGCCTACGGCCTCTGCGTGAGCAGCGGCACGGCCGCATTGGAGGTGGCTGTGCGCGCCGCTGGGGTTGAGATTGGCGATGAAGTTATTGTGCCGCCGTATTCGTTCATGGCTACGGCCGGCGCGCCGTTGCAGGTGGGCGCGGTGCCGGTGTTCGTGGACATTGACCCGGAAACTTACAACCTCAATCCTGCCCTGATCGAAGACCACATCACGGAGAAAACGCGCGCCATCTTTGCCGTGCACTTTGGCGGCTTGCCCGCCGACATGGACGCTATCAATGCCATCGCGCGCAAGCACAATCTGATCGTGCTCGAAGACTGCGCCCACGCCCACGGCGGCAGGCACGCGCAGGGCAAGCTGGGTTCGCTGGGCGACGCGGCCGGTTGGAGCTTTCAGGCCAGCAAGAACCTCACCAGCGGCGAGGGCGGTTGCGTGACGACGAATAACGGGGACATCTACAAGCGCGCGGTCTATGCCCACGACTTCTGGCGTTCGCACGTGGAGCTTGAGGACGACATCTACAACGATCCCATCGACACGCAGTTTCCGGTGCTTTCCTGGAACTACCGCATGTCGGAGATCATGGGCGCGATCCTGCACTCGCAATTCGGCAATTTGGAGGAGTGGGCGGCGCGCCGGCATGAGAATTTCACCTACCTCGCTTCGCGTCTGGCTGAAATCGAGGGCCTGGCCAACGTACGCGTGGACCCGTACGTCAAGCGCAACGCGCTCCACATCTTCATTTTCAAGTACATGAACGCCGAGGAATTCGCGGGTGCGCCGCGCGAGCTCGTTGCCAAGGCCGTGGCCGCGGAAGGCGTCCCGTGCAGCATCGGCTACGTGCGCCCCCTGCACAAGCACCCGCTGTTCCAGGACGCCCTGCATGGCGCACTGCGCAGCGGCTTCCCGCTCACCAGCCACTATTACGGCCGCGAGATGGACTACCGCAAAGTGGAGTGCCCCGAGGCCGAACGCCTCTGCCGCGAGGAGAGCCTCTGGATCGGCCATCCGCCCTTCCTGGGCACGAAAGAAGACATGGACGACATCGCCGACGCGTTTGTGAAGGTAAAAGAGAACGCGGCGGAACTGCGGTCGCTGGCGGCGGTGAATTGAGCGCAGTGGGTGCGATACTTAGCCGACTGGCGCTGGTCGCCTACTGTTCACACTTCGACAAGCTCAGTGCGAACGGAAGAGTGGGAGTGCGGTATTGTCCTTGAGCGATCACGGTATTGTTTTTGAGTGTTTGCGTCTTGATTCTTGAGTGACTGTGTCTATGCGGTCGAGTGATCTTTAGAGTTCGTTCGCGCGGTCGATTGAGGGCGCTCTTTAGTTCTGCCAGGGCGGGTTTACTTCGGTTAGGAGTGTCCCCAAAAAGAAAAGGGAAGCGGTTCCGTTCGCCCTGAGCACAGTCGAAGGGTGAACGGAACCGCGAATTCGTAAAGTGAGACAGAACGCATGAATGCTGAGAATGCTACAACTCTTCTCCCGCCGCTGTGCTGCTACGACCCACAGGCGGAGCCTTTTGGGCGCTATGTGCTGGAGATGCTCTTTGCCGAAGGGTTGACCGGCGCGGAGGAGCAGAACGTGCGGGAGGCGCCGCTTGCGGCGGATGCGCTCAAAGACCGGCAGGCGGTGATCGTGGCGCCGTGTGGGGAAGATACTGGCGCGGAGCAGGCGGCGCTGGAAGCGCTGCGGCAGGGCACGCCGGTGGTTTTCCTGCGGCCGTCCGCGGCGACCTCTGCGGTGCTTGGGCTCACCGACAAACAACGGCGCACGGCCAATGAAGCCTACATCGCGCTGGAGCGGGACCATCCGCTGTGGTTCGCGGCGCTCGGCGACTTCATGCAGTTCCACGGCACCGCCGATATGTATGGCGAGTATGGCGGCCCGGAGAATGTACTCGCCTGGATCGCCGGACGCGACTGGGCCTTGCCCTTTCCGGCCATTGTGACCGGCACGTACGGCGCGGGGCGTTTTGCCGTCTTCACCTACGATCTCGCAACCTCTACCGTACTCTTTCACCAAGGCCGCCGTGAGCAGGCAAGTACCGGCCCCAATCCCGATTTCGACGGCGACGGTCTGTTTTGTCCTAGCGATCTCTTTATCGGCTACCGCGACCGCACACTGCTCGATCTCCCGCAGGCCGACTTGCAACAGCAACTCCTCATGTGCATCTTGGAATGGGCGAGCGCGCCGCATGCCCCACTGACGCGCCTCTGGTACTACCCCGACGCCGCGCCAGCTATCGTGCTTCTCAATGGCGACAGCGACGGCATGACCCGTCCGCAGATGGAGTGGTACACCAACATGGTGGAAGCCCATGGCGGTGAGTATACGGTCTACCTTATGGAGGAGCACCTGAAGCACCTCACGCCGGAGATGGAGCGCGACTACCGGCGGCGCGGACACTCAGCGGGACCGCACATCTGGCATTCGCTCAAACCGACCGTAGAGGAAATGCGCCAGCGCATTCAGGAGGAAGTTGCGCTCTTCGCGGAACGTTATGGCTATCCGCCCAAGACCACGCGCCACCACTGCGTCATCTGGCCGGGCTGGGTCGAGACTGCGAAAGCCTTGGCCGACGCCGGTTTTCGCATGGATACGAACTACCGGGCCGGCGATCACCAGCAGTACGGTTATCTTACCGGCAGCGGCCTGCCGATGCGGTTCATCGATGAGGACGGCGAGTTTATTGAAATCTTCGAGCAGGAGACCCTCTTCTGTGACGACTATGTGCTCGTGGACAAGAGCTTTCTGCCGCCGCTGAGCGAGGAGCAGGCCATTGCCGTTTCCAAGGAGTACATCGACGCCGCCCGCGACCACTACCATACGGTGGTACATCTCTACTTCCATCCGATCTATGCCACCGGCGTGCAGGTGAACACCGGACAGTTCATCCGCACGGCGGGCTGGTTCGAGGCGGTCCTGAAGTACGCGACACAGGAACAGTTGCCGATGCCGAGCACGGACAGGTGGTGTACGTTCAACGAACAGCGCCGCGCCACCGCGCTCACTGGACAGCGCTGGGATGGAACAAGCGGCGTTCTTCATCTCTCCGTAGAGTCAGATGACGGTCTGCCTAGCGGTACGCTGCTCGTGCCCGCGCGCTATGACGGTTTGGAACTTGCCGAGGTTCTGCTGGACGGCGCACCAATGGAGCTCACGCGCCGGAGTGTGGTGGGAGTAGCGCACGTGCTCGCCGTGGGTGGCTTAAGTGCCGGCGTCCATGAGGTGGCAATTCACTACCAATAGGCGATGAGGCGCATACTGGGCAGTTGCTAAGTAAGCAATTTCGTGCCGTGTATAGGATGGGGCAATAGCGGCTAGATCGCTGAGCGAAAGAGGCGGGGGACAAGCTCCCGCGCTACGGTGCCGAATGCAGATAGTCCATTGAAGAACTCACTCTCTGTCTCCGGCTCAATCGCCTAGGTCAACTGCTATCGAGCCATCTCACTACCCTAGCCCCGGCAGCATGCCCATCATCCACATCATCATCCACATCATGGCAGCCATCATTAGCATCATGAGCGCCATGCGTCCAATGTGACTCCACGTACGCCTGGGCGAAAGCTCTAGCCCGAAGGCGATGATGAGACGGACGAGTTGGAGTACTTCGCGTAACCTCACGTAGTGACCCTTGCGCGGCCCTTGATCGTCATCAAGCGGTACAAACAGGATGGGAGCATTAGCGGCCAACATCAGGAGTGTCAGCGCGGCGGGAAGCGCAGGCGCACCTGAGGGACGGCCGGCAAGCTCCTTCAATGCCGGGCGGCGCAAGACACGAAAACCGGAGTTAACGTCGGGCAGCGGCCTCCCCAGCGCGTCGGCAGCCAGCATGTCGATGATCCAGGGCACGATGCGGTGGCGCGCGGGAATGGGCTTTTGGATGCCGATGCGCACGCCGACAGCCATTGCGGCATTGTTCTCTTCCAGTGCGCGGACGAGGCGGGGTATTTCGGACACGGCGTACAGGGTGGGAAGGTCAATTGTGCAGACCAGATCATGCTGCGCCTCCGCGCTTGCGGCGAGAACGAGATCGCTCCACCCGGAGCCGAGTTCCAGAGAGATGAACCGGACTGCGGGGATGACTGCCGCGTCCGGTACAGCGGCTGTGAGGGGTGCGGCGGCTGCGATGATGACTTCGCAGGTGAGTCCACTCGCGGCTAGAGACGTTAGCGCCGGCTCGAGTGACTGGGCAACCCGCGCATCGTCTTTCAAGACTGGGACGATGACAGATAGCGCTGCCGGCTGCTGACTCGTACCGAGGCCGTCCGTCATTGTCTTTGCCTCTCGTATTCCGGCCAATCGCATTGCCGACGACCGTGTCGGCTTCCTGCTTTAAGTAGCGCTTCGTTTCGCGAGCAAGTCAAAATCTGACTTAGCTAGGGTGGCAACATCGCCCAGTGGCAACTCCCAAGGCTAAGTGCTATGTGCTACATACAGACCACGTGGCATTTGCTGTACTGAGCAATGTGGCTATTTAGAGGTGGCAATACTTGGACTGTATTGAGAGTGGCGGTCTGCTTGCAGTGCGGGCTACGCCGAAGAGAGCAGGTTTAGATGATGTTCTTCATGTGCGGACTCGTCTTGGCGTGCACGCGGCGGGGATATTCATAGGTATCAACGCGGTCGTCGAGGCGCGCGGGCAGTTCCTGTTCCAAGAAGCCTTCCAAGCGAGCGCGTTGCTTGAGCGCCGCCTCGGGCTCACTCTCAAGTACGTTCCTCGTCTCCCGAGGGTCGTCGCGTAGGTTGTAAAGCTCTTCCTGCACGTGCTGGGCGGCGGTCTCCTGCGTGACCGTAAAGCCCCCACTGTCGGTCTTACGCGGTCCTTGCTCGAAGTCAATGACGTAGTTATAGTCGTGGTCGCGCACCGTCGCATGCTGCCCCCAGCCGGCGACGATGAAATCGCGGTTCTTCTCGCGCTCACCGGTTACGAGCGGCCACATGGACACGCCGTCGAGACCTTGGTACGGCACATCGAACAAGTCGAGCACGGTGGGCGGCACGTCCTGATGCTGGACGAACGCGTCGAGACGCTTGCCGGCGTGCTGCTTGTCGGGATGGCGGATGAACATGTTGATGCGCGTGTTGAACCACTGCAGGTGGTCTTCTGATTTGCCGAAGCGGTTGCGGTCGAGGAGTTCGGTGCCGTGATCCGAGGTGAAGATGATTACCGTATCTTCCAGGAGATGGAGCGCTTCCAGCTTGTCCAGAAAGTGGCCGATCCAGGTATCCACGAACGTCACCTCACCGTAGTAGAGGGCCTTCGTGCGCTCGATGGCCGCTGCGCCTTCGACCTCTGTGCCCACCGGCCAGATGTAGTCCTTTACGGAATCGTCTTTGAAATACGCATCGGCGTAGTGAAGGGGCGGGTCCCACGGTTCGTGGGGATCGAATGAGTCGATGTAGAGATAGAAGGGTTCGTAGGCGGCGTTATTCTCCACCCAGTCCATGGCACTCAAGAAGACGCGCGCCGCCTGAAAGTCGTCTTCTTTCGTGCGCTCGCCTTGGTTCCAGAGATACTGCAACATGCCGGTCATGCGGGGCGAGTCCGGGGCGGCGTCGGTATACTTGGTCGGATCGACGGCGCCGGGCGGCAGGGTCTTCCAGTGATCAAATTCCTGGCCGCGCACGAAGTCCCACGAGCAGAAGCCGCGGGTGAAGTTCATCGTCGCCTTGAACATGTGGTAGGTATCGGCGATGAAGCCGGTGTTGACGCCCGCTTCCACCAGACGCTCGGCGACTGGCGTATGTTCCGGCGGGATCTTGTGCCAGCCGCGCGGCGACGGGCTAGAGCCAAGGGTATCGTAGCCAAAGCGCCACGGAAAACTGTCCATGCCGGTAAAGAGCGCCCGGCGCACGGGAATGGTAGGATAGGCGCAGCCGTAGGCCTCGGTGAAGACGACGCTCTCCGCGGCGAGGTTGTCAAGCACCGGTGTGCGTATGAAATCGGCGCCAAAGGTGTGCACCATGTCGGTGCGCATGGTGTCAAGGCAGATGACAACAACGTTCATTCCAAAGTACCTTGGTAAGTGACGACGTGCTACTCCGCCTATAGCTAAGCACACTCTCGGAATGACGCGCAAGCCTCAGCGCATGAGGGAATTGCTGGGAACCGACGCTGCCTTCACCTTGCAAACGGTCGCTTGCGCCACCGATTGCGGCACCGCTAGAATGGGGAATCGGTGCCTGTAGGGCCGCAGCTTCTTAGTCTCCTCCATCTAACGTACACACCGATCGCTCGCTTATGGAACAGACGGCACGCATAACAGGCGGCTTGCGCCAAGGACTGGCGGCGTGGACGCGATGGGGGTGGTTGCTGGGCGTCGGTTTCCTGCTTGTTACCCTCGTGAGCCGCATCCCCTTTCGCAGCGAGACGCTCTTTGCGTGGGATTCCGCCAACTATGCCTTTGCCTTGGAGCACTACAACGTCGCCTTTCATCAGCCGCAACCGCCGGGCTATCCGCTGTACGTAGCCAGCGCCAGGCTCTTCTACGCGCTCGGCTTTGATGCCAACACGAGCTATGTGATCCTGTCGCTTATCGCCAGCGGCTTTGCGGTCTGGTGCCTTTACTTGCTCGCCTGGCGTCTTTACGATATTCAGACGGCGGTTGTCAGCGCCCTGTTGCTCGCTACGAGCAGCAACTTTTGGAGCCACGGCGAGGTGGCGTACCCGTACGCGTTCCTTGCTTTGTTTAGTACGCTGGTACTACTGCTGCTGACCGAAACGAAACTAGGGACGCGCAACTTGATCGTTCCGGCCGCGTTCGTGCTGGGCTTAGGCGCCGGTTTCCGACCGGATCTGCTGCTCTTCCTGCTGCCGCTGTGGGTCTACGCCTGGTGGGGCCGCAGCCTACGTAGTCTTGGCGCTGGGTTTGGCGTGCTCCTCGTGGTTGTGTTGGCTTGGGCGATACCGACCGTGCAGTTGTCCGGCGGCTGGGAGGCGTATCTTCGGACGTCAACCGAGCACTACGGCTTTTGGGCCGGACAATCTTCAGGTCTGATTGGGTATCTCAAGAGTGTGCTGGACAACACACGCACGCTGGTTAACGTTCTCTACAACGGTGTTGGCCTTGCCCTGTTGCCGATTGTCTATTACTTGGGGCGTTACTTCTCGCCGCAGCAGGTTGTGAGAGACGCACGTACTCGCCTGATTCTGCTGTGGGTCGCCGTGCCGTTTGTGTTCTATATGGTGATATTTATGGGGAATCCAGGCTATGTTCTTTCGTTCCTCCCCGGCCTGCTCATCTATGCCGCTCTAGCGGTACGCGGCCTTGCCCGGGACTGTGAGCAAGCATACCGGTTTCTCATGACACAGCGTGGCATGGTGACGACCGCCATAACTCCGCATCGCGTGTCTTTGGGTATAACGCTTGTGCTCGTCGCAATCATCGCAGTTTCGAATTCCCTTCTGTTTTTCTTCGCCTCCGGTGCAGGGCGCTATCAGGAGATCCGGCAAATCGACGAGACGCTAACGAAGCAGGTGCGCTACATCGCCTTGAACCATTCTCCCGACGATACGTTGGTCATAGCGTTCGACCGCTCCCACCAGCTCGAGTATTATCTCCAAGACTATTCGTTCCACCTGCTTTTCAATCCGGGCGATCCCCGCTACTGGGAGTCCCGACGGGAATTTACGATTCCCGAGGGAATCACGCAGGTAATTTTGCCGGATTTGGGGCGGAATACCAGCGACCGGACAGAGCAGATCGTGGAAATCGGCTTGGGGCCCGGGGTGAGTCTCTTTGTGGCGCACGTTAAGCCGGGAGACACGCTGATTCACGGGTACCAGTATGCTTCCGTGCGCCCGGCGCCTGAGGGAGAGGCATGAGCTTCAGCTCTTTGGCTCATGTTGCCAGGCCGTCTGAAACACGTTGCGGCAACCTCATCTTGCAGTGGGGCTCCCGCACCTATGTTGTCGGCATCCTCAATGTGACGACGGACTCTTTTTCCGGCGATGGCATCGGCGGCGACGTAGAGCGTGCCGTAGCGCAAGCAGTCCGTTTCGTCGCAGAAGGTGCGGATATCCTCGACATTGGCGGGGAGTCCACAAGACCGGGCGCAGACGCCATACCCCTGCAAGAAGAGCTAGACCGCGTGCTGCCAGTAGTCGAGGCAGTGCGGCGGGAGGTGGATGTGCCGCTCTCGATTGACACGTACAAGGCCGCCGTGGCGCGAGCAGCGGTGCAGGCGGGAGCGGCAATGGTCAACGACGTTTGGGGACTTGGCGGTGATCCTGACATGGGCGCGACCGTGGCGGCATTGGCTGTGCCGGTGGTGCTGATGCATAATCGTCGTTCTGAGTCGCGGCAGTCGGCCCTTGGCAGCTACTACGAGCAGGCTGCCTATGGCGACGTGGCGGAAGACGTAACCCGAGAACTTGGCGAGACGATTGCCCGGGCAACCGCTTGCGGGATCGCGACTGAGAACATCATTATCGATCCCGGTATCGGTTTCGGCAAGACGCCGCAACAGAACATCTCACTTATGCGCAACCTCGGTATGCTCCAGCGTTTGGGGCAGCCGGTGTTGATCGGCACTTCTCGGAAATCCTTTATTGGACTAACCCTCGATCTGCCTGTGGAAGAACGCCTGGAAGGCACTGCCGCAACGGTGGCGCTGGCGATTGCGCAGGGGGTCGATCTGGTTCGCGTCCATGACGTTGGTTCCATGGTGCGCGTGTGTCGCATGGCTGACGCCATCGTGCGTGATGGCATGACGGCCAAGTCACAATTTCCCTAGCAGCAGCATGGTCGGCGTTGCCTATCTCTCCAGCGCTTGAAGGTAAGCCATCCCTTGTCCAGCCGCAGAAACTTCATCCTGGGCGTGATGAACGGTGTATTCTATACCACCGGCATGGCGTTTACGAGTGCGACGGTCGTGCTGCCATGGTACGTAAGTCAGCTTACGCAGTCGAACGTGCTTATTGGCGTTCTGCCCGCGTTGCAGTTGGGCGGATGGGCGCTGCCGCAGTTACTTTTGATCAACTTCATGCTGCACCGACGGCAAAGGCTCAAGTACTATCGGCGGGGCGCCGTGGTACGGAGCAGTTGTTGGGCGCTGCTTGTAGCTACGGTGCTCCTCGTGCCGGGACGCGCGGAGATTGTGCTACCTGCCTTAATTGGGCTGACGGCGCTCGCGTCCTTGTGTGGCGGTTTTACGGGCCTGGCATTCTTTGACGTTGTGGGACGCATCGTGCCGCGGCGACAACTCTCGACGTTTTTCTCACTACGCAACTTCTTTGGCGGCATCGGCACGTTGGCAGCGGGTGTAGTGGCGCGGCAAGTAATCGAACGCTCGGAAGGAAATCTTGATTTCGTTTGGCTGCTCTTCTTGTTGACATGGCTGTTTACGAGTGCCGGGTACTTGTCATTCGGTTCCGTAAAGGAACCGGAAGGGCCGCCCATGCTGCCAAAGCGAACCATGCGTCAGGACTTACGCCGAATTAGGGAAATTGTCCTGCGCGACCCGCCGTTTCGCACGTATCTCATCATTCGCATACTGGCGATGCTCTCTTTTGTCGCGCTGCCGTTCTATGTGGTGTACGGCGCAAAAGTGTTGCAATTGCCCGCGGCCGTGGTGGCATCGTCGGCAGTGGCCTTCGTGTGCGGTGTTATCGGCAGCAATGTCGTTTGGGGCTGGCTGGGAGCACGCGGCGGCGGCTGGCTGTTACTTGTGGCAATGACGTTGGTCAGTGTGGTGCCGCCGGCAGTGGCACTTGCGGCGCAATTGCTCTCCGCTGCCAACGTCGCGACCGGTCTGATAGGCTGGCTCTTCCTTGTGCTCTTTGTTTTTATCGGTACCGTAACCGGCGGCCAGGAGATTACCTTCTCCGTTTTGGCAATTGAGGTCTCACCGGTAGAGGAGCGCATAATCTACTTGGGTTTCACGAATACGCTGGTTGGCATATTGTTCTTCCTCACACCAGTGGGCGGCCTCCTTGCCGATCTCGTATCCTTTGAGGCCCTCTTTGGCGTGGCTGGTATTGCCGCGCTTGCCTCAATCATTCTTGCCGTGTCTGCGCTGCGCAGATTTGCTGCGCCCCGACCGGAGTTTGCCGAGACAACGGCGGCGACGGAAGCGGAAGGCGCATAACCCGTGACGAGCGCGTCGGGTCTCTGACAGCCACAACATATGGGACGGGGTGCTGCGCAAGTGCGTGCAAGCCCTTTCCGCCGATCACGGCGGCGCGTTAGGGCTTCTTGTATAATACGCACGGTATGTGCGTGACAGAGCAAAGAAGGAAACAGCGATGAAAATTGGGATATTCACTGACGAGGTGCATCCGGACTTTGCCACGGGGCTGGGCGTGATGCGCGAGCACGGCATCATGTATGCCGAGTTGCGGACTATCAATGGCACGAATTTGATGGACCTCTCCGCTGACGAGCTGGATGACGTGGAGCGTCTCCTTGCAAGTAACGGCATTCAGGTGAGTGCTCTTGGCACGCCGATCTTCAAGTGCCCCCTGGAAGGCCGGGAGCGAAAGATCCAAGGCGACACGTTCGGCGCGCAGGAAATGACATACGAAGAGCACCTGGCGCTCTTGCCGCACTGCTTTGCTTTGGCTGAGCGCTTTGGCACGCGGGTGGTGCGGTGTTTCTCCTTCTGGCGAGATGACGATCCGGAAGAGGTGTTTCCCAGAGTGGTGGAGCGTTTTGGCCCCGCCCTTGATCTTGCCGCCAAGCACGGCTTCGACCTTTGCATGGAGAATGAGCCGACGTGTTACGCCGGCGTGGGAGAGGAGTCACACCGCTTAATCGAGGCGGTCGGATCGCCGCATCTCAAGGCCATCTGGGACCCGGGCAACTGCTTATGGGCAGAGGAAGAACCATATCCCAAGCACTATGCCGCCATCAAGCCGCATCTGGCACACATGCACGTGAAGGATGCGCGCTGGGTGAATGGCGAGATCGAGGCGTGCCGGGTGGGGAAGGGCGAAACCGACTACGCAGGCCAATTCCGCGCACTGGCGAAGGACGGCTACGATGGCGTCTACACGCTAGAGATGCACTATCAGGTGGAAGGCGGCCCGCCGGAAGCGGCGGCAATCGAATCCGCCAAAGCGCTGCGGGAGATGCTGACGTTCGCGAGCGCATAGGGACGGTTGAAAACGCATTAAACACAAGGGGTATCGGCGCATTGCGCCGATACCCCTCTTCTCGCTGGTTTTAGCGGATCAGTGAGCGGCTGATCCTAGTCTATCTCAGGAATGTCGAGATCCATGCCGGGATAGATCGTCTTCGGGTCTTCGCCATCGAAGCGCCACTTGTTCTTCTGGAAGATCACATCCCACTTGTTGGCATCGCCATACTCGCGTTGCGCGATGTCTTCAAGGGTTTCCCCCGGGCCGACCTTGACTGTCGTCCGGACGCCGCCACCTGACTTCTTCTTGCCAAACAATGCATCCAGGAAGCCCATCGCTCACTCCAATCTTTGCTTTGAACGCCTGTCCCAGACTTCATCGTCCGCCAAAGAGTATAGCAGCTTCTCGCTAGGTTGGCAATGCCAGTCTGTCTTTCCACGACACATGCCGGTCACTCTTTGCTATGGTCGGCCTAAGAAGCCTTTGGCTATGACGCGAATAGGCGTGAGCCTTTGTTGGCAGTGACTGTCTGGTACCATGATGACACGAGTAACCGCATTGTGAACTCTGCCGTAGCTCTCCCAGACCTGTGCTGAGACTGCGTGCTGTCTATGGGTAGTGCAGGAGCACCGTCGTGCCGGACGTTTCATTAGTCCTAAGTCTTTCCCTCGCCGTGCTCGCGGCCTTTTTACTGGGTCTCATAGCGCAACGTTTGGGTTTACCGGTAATTCTGGGATACTTGGTTGCGGGGATCGCGATTGGGCCGCTAAATCCTGTGCTGCAGGTTGATCAGCACGACGTGCAAGTGCTGGCTGAGATCGGCGTGATGTTTCTGCTCTTTGCCGTGGGCGCGGAGTTCTCTCTGCGCGAACTGCGCCGCCTGGGACGCATCGTCGTGCTTGGGGGGATTGGGCAGATTGCGCTAACGATGTGCGTCGGCCCTGTCGTAGGGCGATTTCTGGGTCTCACCTTCACGCAGGGAGTCTTGCTCGGCGCGCTCGTTGCCCTCTCGAGCACGGTGGTGGTCATCAAAGTTCTCATGACCCGCGGGGAGTTGCAGGCGCTGCACGGCCGCATCGCGGTTGGCATTCTCATCCTGCAAGATATCGCGGTGGTGCCAATGGTCGTCATGCTCCCGGCGTTGGCAGTGGGAGGAGAGAATCTGGCTTTCGATCTGGTCTTGCTTGTCGGCAAAGCCGCTGCGGTCTGCCTGGGGGCGTATTTCATCGGCGCGCGGGTCGCACATTGGCTGCTTACGCACATCGCCCATGGTGAGTCACGCGAACTCCTCATCCTCTCCGTGGTGGCCATCGCGCTGGGCACCGCTTTCCTCACGCAGTTCGTCGGCCTTTCGCTCGCGTTTGGCGCTTTTCTGGCTGGGCTTGTCATGGCGGAGTCGGAGTTTCGCACGCAAGTGGTGGCGGAAATTGTGCCATTGCGCGACCTGTTCGCGTCGCTCTTCTTTGTATCGGTGGGTATGCTGTTCGATCCCGTGTGGCTCTTCAACAATCTGGGAGCGGTGGGCTTTACTGTGGCCGGGGCGGTACTGGGCAAAGTGACAATCCTGGTTATTCTGCTCCTCATGCTGCGCGTGCCGGCGCATGCCGCGGTTTGTGCCGCGCTGAGCTTGGGGCAGGTGGGTGAGTTTTCCTTTGTGCTGGCGCAGGTCAGCGTTGGTGCGGGAGCGTTGCCGGACAGCATCTTCAATCTCGTCATCAGCACGGCGCTCATAAGCATTTTCTTGACGCCGTTTCTCTTGCTGCTGGAACCGCTGCTGCTCCGGGTCCTCCGGGCGTTGCCGCTCATTGGCAGACGGTTCGCGGAACCGGATATGGCTCCCTATTGGGAAGGTCTGTTTCGCGAGCATGCGGTGATTTGCGGTTTTGGCCGCGTCGGGCGGGAGCTAGCCGATGCGCTCGATCTGCGAAACATCCACTACGTCGTCGTGGAATACAACCCGCTGACGGTACGCGAACTCAGAGAGAAGGGCGTGCCGGTGGTGTATGGCGATGCGGGCAGCCCTGCGGTCCTTGAGCACGCACGGCTTGAGGAGGCGTCGCTCTTGGCGGTGCTCGTGCACGATGACGTCGCGGCGGAACTCGCGGTGCGCCACGCGCGCATACTCAATCCAGCGCTGGACATAATCGCGCGGGCAGGGAGCCAGGAGTCAATTCAGAGACTGCGCGCTGCGGGAGCTTCCGACGTCGTGCAGCCGGAATTCGAGGCGGGCGTGGAGGTGATCCAACACGTCTTTCAAAGATACGACATTCACGGAGACGAATTGGAGCTTCTGGTCGGCGAGCGCCGCTCGCTGTTCTACCGCCACTGGGAGTCTTCCTAAAAGATGACGATGATTCAGGCATCCCGCCAGAGTTTGCCGCGTTGCTTCACGTTTTCGAGCAGCGCTTCATCAAAGGGCGGCGGCGTGGGATGCCCCTCCGGCTGCGGTGGATTCCAACCCAGAATGAGCAGTACGGCGGGGTTCGTATAGTAGGCGGAGTACGTCTGGTTCACCAGCGTGCGAAAGAGATCCGGCTGCGCCGCTTCTACAGCACGCAGCACTGCATCTCGTTCAGTATCCGCGAGCGCGAGAAACCCAACGTGCGTGGACGCTTCGTCGGCAGCGGATGCTTGAGCACATTCGCCGGCTGCTGCTTCAACAGCGTTGAGAGCGGCAAAAATGGGGCGGCGCAGGGCAGGGCGCTCTTTGAGGAAGCGATCGACCGTCTGGGCACACCCAGCATCGCCGGCGCCCGGCATCTCGTCCTGGGACGGAATCAGCCGGTTTTGAATTGCCGCTAAGAGAGCAACTTGATGCGCGGCAAGGATTTCACAGTCTTGGTGTTGTTCGCTCATTATGCTACCTCACGGAGATTATGCTTCAGCCAATCCGAAACGTAAAGGGCAAGGGCCTGAATGGTGCTGGTGGGGTTCACTGCGGCCGAGGTGACAAAGATGCTGCCGTCGATGATAAAGAGGTTTGGGACGTCGTGGGCCCGTCCGTAGCGGTCTACGACCGAATTGCCAGGATCGTCGCCCATGCGCGCCGTGCCCATGAGATGCCAGCCTGAGTTGCGGGCAAGCGCTTGGTGCATGATCTCTGTGGCGCCCGCGGCTTCCAGCAGTTCTCGCGCCCGCGCGATGCCGAAGTCAAGGGCCTTGCGGCTGTTCTCGCTGACGGTATACGAAACTTTGGGCGCCGGAATGTCGTTGCCATCCGCTAGTTTTGGATCGAGCGAAACGCGATTGTGCGGCTCCGGCAAGTCTTCGACCATGATGGCGATGGCCAGCATGTGAGCGCTGCGCTCGCGTTGCACGCGATGGTGGGCGGCTCCCCAGGGCACTGCTTCACCTGGGAAGTGCCCGAGGGCGGTGGAGAGCGGGCCGCTTTCGCGGCATAGCTGAATCTTGATGCCGCGCACGAAACCCCGACTCAAGTCGGTCTCGTAGAATTCGTGGCAATGCAAGAGCAGACCGACGGGTCCCGCATGCCCATCGACCCTATCGGGAAAGACACCGCTTACGAAGGCGATAGGGTGAAACATGAGGTGGGTGCCGACCAGGCCGTTTGAATTGGCGAGACCGTGCGGAAAGAGACTGGAAACAGAGTTTAGGAGCAGGCGAGGTGTGCCGACTCCGTTGCATGCGACAATAACGACCCGCGCGCGTTGCTGTGCGATGCCGCCGTCCGGTGTGTAGTAGACGGCGCCGCTGGCGCGGCCGCGCCGGTCAACTGTGATTTCGCGCACGCGGGCACGGGTGATGAGACGCGCCCCCTTGGCCAAAGCGGCCGGCCAGTAGGTCACGTGGGCGCTCGACATTGCTCCCCGCGGGCAGCCCATGTCGCAAGGCCCACAGTAGTTGCACACTTGCCGCACTTCACCAAAGGGCGCGGTGATGAGGGCGTTCTCGGTCGGCCACCAATGCCAGCCCAGCTTCTTCAAGCCGCGAATGTACGTTTTGGCGGCAGCGTCCAGGCCAAGCGGCGGTGTCTGCCGGGGCAAGCGCGGCGGGCCGCTGGGATCGCCCTCCAACCCCGATACGCCAATGTTGGCGTCATTCTCCTCGTAGTACGGCTCCAGGTCCCAATACGTCAGCGGCCAGTTGTCGGCAACGTCATCCAGCGTCTTTACGCGGAAGTCGGACGGCCGAAAGCGTGGGAAGTGGCCGCTCCAGTGGACCGTACTGCCACCGACGGCGTTGAACATCAGCGGCACGATGGGCGAATCGTCGTTATTGAGCGGGTAGTCCTCCGGCCGCTGCCGGACGTTAGGGTCTTTGGCGAAATCGGTTTGGCGATGCAGTTCCCAGTCCGGGCGGTGGTGAGGGTAGTCGGTGGGATCGATCCAATCTCCTTGCTCCAAGCAGACGACAGCGAGCCCGCCGGATGCCAGCGACCACGCTGCCGCAGCCCCGGAAGCGCCGGCGCCGATGATCAAGACATCCGCCACGTCACGATCGGGTGCCAAGACTGCGCTCCTCAGCATGTGCTGCAATTAGCAATGAATTGGTCAAATCCACCTTCTTCGTGTTGCCTCATCTTTGGCGGAGATCAGAACAAAGGCCCTAAAGGCGTGCATATCTTTGCTAAGTGAACAGCACCCTCTAAGGCAGGCAAATTCAAGGGATACTCTTTTGAACCCCACCGCACACTCTCGTGCCAACACAGCCAGCGAGTCATCCGACGCGCAGGCCGGTGACACCACATCCTGCCAGCGTGCTCACGATGCCACATCACGGAAATTCTGCTTCAGCCAGTCGGAGACGTAAAGCGCCAGGGCTTGAATTGTGCTCGTAGGATTGACTGCGGCGGACGTGACAAAGAGGCTGCCATCGATGATAAATAGATTGGGGACATCATGGGCTTGGCCGTGCCCATTCACTACGGAGTTTGCGGGATCGTCGCCCATGCGCGCGGTGCCCATCAGGTGCCAGCCGGTCTCTCGCGTGATTGGTTGACCTATGATCTGCGTGGCGCCTGCGGCATCCAAGAGGTCTCGCCCCCGCGCGATGGCGTAATCCAGACACCGTCTGCTGTTTTCACTCACTTCATACACAATTCTCGGCGCCGGAATGCCACTGCTGTCCGTCAGGGTGGCATCGATTTCAACGCGATTGTGCGCCTCGGGCAGGTCTTCGATCATGACGGCAGCCGTGAGTGTGTGCGCGCTGAGCTCGCGCTGCACGCGATGGTGGTCTGCGCCCCAGGGCACCTTTTCCCCGGGAAAGTTGCCAAGGGCAGTGGAGAGCGGGCCGCTTTCACGGCCCATCTGGATTTGAAATCCACGCACATAGCCTCTGCCGGTGTCAGTCTCGTAGAATTCCTGACTGTGAAGAACCATGCCGAGCGGGCCCACGTAACCGTTGATCGGATCGGAAAAAACGCCGGTCACAAAGGTCACGGGATGAAACATGAGATTGGTGCCGACCAGGCCGCTTGAGTTTGCGAGGCCGTGTGGGAAGAGACTGGACACTGAGTTGAGAAGCAGCCGCGGCGTGCCGACGCCGTTGCACGCAACGATGACGACCCGCGCGTGTAGCTGGTCAATGCCGCCGTCGGCAGTATAGTAGACTGCGCCACTGGCACGGCCGCGCCGGTCGACCGTGACTTCGCGCACACGGGCGCGGGTGATGAGGCGCACTCCTTGGGCCAGCGCCGCTGGCCAGTAGGTCACGTGCGCGCTGGAAATCGCGCCGATGGGACACCCCATGTCGCACGGCCCGCAGTAGTTACACGCTTGCCGCCCCTCGCCAAAGGGCGCGGTTATGATGGCGTTGTCCGTCGGCCACCAGTGCCAGCCGAGTTCTTCTAAGCCGCGAATATAGGTTTTGGTGGCGGTATCAAGACCGAGCGGCGGCGTTTGGCGGGGCGTGCGCTCGGGATTGGCGGGATCGCCACTTAGCCCCGAAACACCGACGTTGGCGTCATTTTGCTCGTAGTACGGCGCGAGGTCCCAATACGTTATAGGCCAGTCGTCGGCGACGCCGTCCAGCGTCTTTACGCGGAAGTCGGACGGCCGAAAGCGGGGAAAGTGGCCGCTCCAATGGATTGTGCTGCCACCGACGGCATTGAACATGAGCGGCACGATGGGCGTATCGTCGTTGTTGAGCGGGTAATCTTCCGGCCGCTGCCGCACGTTGGGGTCCTTGGCGAAGTCGGTCTGCCGGTGCAACTCCCAGTCCGGGCTTGAGTGCGGGTAATCGGTGGGATCGACCCAATCGCCTTGCTCGAGGCACACCACGTCAAGGCCACCCGACGCCAGCGACCACGCTGCCGCCGCGCCGGAAGCACCGGCGCCGATGATCAATACGTCTGCCATTGCGTTTGTTGGCGCCAAGATGACGCTCCTTTGCAAGATTCGCGATTGGACAGAGGCCGGTGTCTTGTCAGACCGGCAGGCGTGATACCGACCTGTCAGTTCCGCCTCGTATCGCAAGTGGTGCAAGTGTAACAGAATCCACAGAACTAGGGAATGGGTGCTGCGGAGGTACACAGGGATACGTGAGCTTGAGTCGACTCTGGCGGCAGTCCGGCAAGGTATCAATGAGTGGTGAGTGCAGTGTGGGGAACTCTCGTTGTCAGTCTCACGTATACTACTTGCAGTGAAATTGCAGTGGCTACCATTGGATTGAATAGAACGGGATAGAGGAGGCTACGCATGGAATTGCGCAAATTAGGTGCAACTGGCATCGATGTCTCGGCTCTTGCGCTTGGCACCTGGGAAATGGGCGGATTGTGGTGGGGACCGATGGATGCCGAAGACGGCGTCACAATCCTGCACCGTGCCCTCGATTTAGGTATCACAACCTATGATGCCTCGGACGCATACGGCAACGGCCGGTCGGAGGTAATCTTGGGCGAAGCATTTCGCGGGCGGCGCCAAGAGACGGTGATTGTGACGAAAGCCGGCTATCTGGTAGGCATCGATGGCGCGCAGATGCTCTTTCTGAACCGTGACGCGCCGCAGCCGCAATGCTACGAGCCGTGGTACCTCCGCCACGAATGCGAGTTGAGCCTGCGGCGCATGCAGACCGACTACATCGACGCGTACCTTTTGCACGATCCACCGGTGGACGTGGTCAAGCGCGAGGAGCCCTGGGAGACCTTGCGCGAGCTGAAGCAGGCAGGCAAGGTGCGCAGCATCGGGATTTCTTCATCCGTTCCCGCCTGTTTGGAAGCCGTGAAGAGAGGGCATGCGGAAGTAGTGGAAGTGTCGTACAGCGTGGCGCTGCAAGAGGCGGCGGCAGAGCTCTTTCCCCTCTGCGCGGAAAAAGGGGTTGGCGTCTTGGCGCGGTCGCCCTTCGCCTCCGGACGCCTCTTTCAGGACCCTGCGGCTGTCGAACGCCTGACAGAAGCGCTCGTCAAACCGCCGGTTGAGTCGCTGCACGCAGCCGCTATCAAGTACGTGCTCTCCCATCCGCACGTGGCGACGTGCATTACCGGCGTGATGAACACGGAGGAGCTTGAGGCAAACGCGCGCGCAGCCGTTCCGCCCTTTCTGTCCGACGAGCAGAGGAAGCTGGTGGACGCGACGTAGCCTGTCCGTTCGAACGCGTTACGTCATAGCGAGACCCACCGGGAACATACGGTGGTGGCTGACGTGACTGTGGAGCCGTGATAGGCTAGAGCCAGCACTTCAAGCGCATGGCGTCATGCTGAGGACGCCGGAGATAGCAAGGGTACTCTAGCGAGGCATCTATGCGTGGACGCACCTAATCGTGGTGCGGTTCTTTACATAAGGGAACTTAAGGGAGATTATTCATGTCTGAGCGAGCACCGTCGGATCAGGACGTCCGGCAGCACTTTACCGAGCGCGCGGCAACTTATACGGGCGGGCAGGGAGATACGGTGGAGGTGATGGTCGCCTTAGCTGCTCCAGGGCCCAATACGATGGCGCTTGACGTGGCGACCGGGACCGGCTTGGTTGCATTCGCTCTTGCCGCGGAGATTACGGGGAGCGGCTCGGTGATCGGCGTTGACTTCACCGCCGCTATGCTGGCTCGGGCTATGGAGCAGCAGGAGACCGATGGCACCGGCGCCAATGGAACACACATCGCCTTGGCTGCCGCCGATGCGACACGACTCCCGTTTTCTGATGGCATGTTTGGCATCGTTACGTGCCGCTTTAGCGTCCATCACTTCACCCACGCCATTCCGGCCATGGAGGAAATGGCGCGTGTGCTCGCGCCGGGCGGACGGCTGGTCATTGGTGAGTTCGGCATGCCTGAGGACTCTGAGAAAGCCGCGTACTTTAATCGCATGGAACGATTGCGTGGGCACTCGCATGTGCAGGCGTTCAGCGAGAGCCAGTTGCGCGAGATGATGGCGGACATCGGCTGTCCCGTTCAGGACGGACGCTTGTTGAAGCGGGAAATGCTGGCCAGCGAGTGGTTTGCGACCGCCAATACGACCGATGAGAACCGCGAGGCGGCCAGGAAAATGCTCTGGGACGGTCTGGAAGGTGACCTGGCCGGGCTGTCCCCTCAGCCGGTAGGTGAAGACTTGCTCTTGACGCGCCATGAGATCGTGCTTAGCGGCGTGAGAAAGTAAGTAGTTCAGCACTCTTGGCTTGAGGATTTTCCCCTCACCCTAACCCTCTCCCCAAGGAGAGGGAACCGGAGGGCACTCTTGACTTTGAGGAGTCTCCCCCCCCAATTTAGCCTTCTCCTTGGAGAGAGGACCGGAGGAGCACTCTTGACTTTAGGATATATCCTCTCAATCTAGCTCGATCCCCAGGGAGAAAAAACTGGAGGAGTTCTGACTGTGGCGTGATAGTCCGATTGGGACTCGCTGCGGGACAGGTTGCGATCCTGCGCTTGGCGCCCCTTCTATAACATGGACCCCTTATCTTGGCTTGAAATCAGTCGCGGCGCGCTGCAGCACAACGTAGCCACCATCAGAAAGCGGCTAAAGCCAGAGACTTCACTCTTGGCGGTAGTAAAGGCCAATGCCTACGGCCACGGTATGCACGTGGTCGCCCAGTGCATAGCTGATCACGTTGACTGGCTTGGGGTCGATTCGCTGGATGAAGCTTTGGCGCTCCACAACGCTGGGATTACGCTACCGATACTGATCATGGGCTTTACTCCCCACAGCCGGGCTGACGAGGTAGTGCAGCATGGGTTTCGGCAGGTAATCTTCGACAAAGAGTCTGCCGCGCGCCTGTCGGAGCAGGCAGCAGCGCAAGACTCGACCGCCGCTGTGCACGTGAAGATCGAGACCGGCACGTATCGTTTAGGCGTTGCCTATCAGAATGCGGTTGCCTTCCTGCGCGACTTGCACGCCCTTCCCAATCTCAAGGTGGAAGGGATTTACACCCACTTTGCCACGGCCGAGGATACGGCGGATGATTCGTATTTCCGGTTGCAACGCAGCCGGTTTGCGAAAGTACAGGCGGCTTTGGAGCGAGAAGGCTTGGAAGTGCCGTACCAGCACATGGCGGCCTCGGCGGCAGCGATGGTGACGCCCGCCGCACAGGGCAGCCTGGTACGCTTCGGGATCGGCCTCTACGGGTTGTGGCCGTCGTTGGATACGCAGATCGCCATGACGGAGCGCGCGGTCCGACCCTTAGCGCTCCAACCGGCTATGCGGTGGAAGACGCGTATCGTGCACATGCAAGACGTGGCACGGGGCGAAACGGTGGGATATGGGCGCACGTATCGCACGCGGAGGGATTCGGTTATTGCCGTTATCCCCGTAGGATACTCAGACGGCTATGACCGCAAGTTGTCAAATGTGGGAGAGGTCGCAATTCGCGGCAGGCTTGCCGCCGTCGTCGGTCGCGTGATGATGAATATGACGCTCATCGACGTGACCGATGTCCCCGGCATCCAGGTGGGCGATGAGGCGACTCTGCTGGGTCCGGAGATACCGGCCGAGAACATCGCCACGCACGTTGGCACGATCAACTACGAAATCGTGAGCCGCATCAATCCGGCTTTGCCGCGCATTGCGGTGCCCTAGTAGAACAAGAATGTTGTATTGACGGGTATTTGCGCATGGCGTTGTTGCCCGTTAACGCGGAGCAATGGCGCAGGTTGCAAACCTGCGCTACCGGAGATCCTAATCATCGATGCAGGAACGTGAATCAGTAAGCGGGCTACGCCGCCTCAACTTGGCGTCGCGAGAAGAGGTCCCAATCGACCAGCAGGCTGGCGGCAATGAAGATGGAGGAATAGGTACCGGTAGCGGTGCCGATCAAGAGCGCTAACACGAAGTCCTTGATGGCGAGGCCGCCGAAGAGGTAGAGCGCAAAGAGCGTGATCAGCAGCGTGATAGACGTGTTGAGGGAACGGTCGATCGTTTGATTCACACTAAAATTGACCACCGTGGGCAGAGGCGCGTGGGAGTACTTGGAGCGATTCTCGCGCACCCGGTCGAAGACCACGATTGTATCATGCACCGAATAGCCGATGGCGGTGAGAATGGCCGTAATGAACATGGAGTCGATCTCCTTGTCCATCAGGATGCCCAACACGGAGAAGACGCCCAGCACGACCAGCACGTCATGCACGAGCGCGCAGATCGCGCAGACGCCATAGCGGAAGGGCTGCGGCACGCGGCGGAACGCCCACGTGATGTAGACGAGAATGCCGACGGAAGCCACCAGTACAGCCAGGATCGCTCTCTGGGTGAGTTCACGGGCAATCACCGGCCCCACAGCTTCGAAGCGCAGTTCCTCAGCCTGGCCGTGCGCCTCCTCCAGGGCGCTGCGTACCGCTTGCTTATCCTCGAGCGCAAGTTCTTTGGAACGAATGATGACCGAGCCTTCGCCCGTGGCCTGCACCAACGGCTCGCCAAGATCGAGGCTCAGGTAGATGCGCTTTATTTCCTCTGTCGGAGGGGTTGCCTCAAAGCGCAATTCGTAGATGGTGCCGCCGGAAAAGTCGATGCCGAGTTGCAGGCGAAAGAAGACAAGGGAAAGAATGCTCGGCACCAGGATAATTGCAGAGACGACGTACGCCCACTTTCTGCGGCCAACAATGTTAAACATTAGTCGCTGTTACCCCACTTACAAATACGTGTGTATATGCTACTTTACACGCCGACCGAACGTCGGCACCAAGATGTCTGCTGCTTCCACTACTCTGCTAATCTCAGTGTCTTGAGAAGGCCCTGGTATAAGGTGCACTCGCGCGCAAAGATATAGTGCGGCGAGGTCACCGAAACGCTCACGCAGCCTGCCTGCCGCAGGCTTGCCACCGCAGCCAGCAAGTCCCGCGACTTGACTTGCACGGTTACGGCAAACCACGAGTTGTCCTGCTCATCCCTGGCAAAGACACGCGCAATCGTTGGGCCGAGCAGACCGCCTACTTCCGGGAAGGCCGCCAGCGTGGCGGCGACTGCCTCCGCGGAATCTCCTTGCATGTTCGCAGTGAGCGTCGAATACGGAGCGGCGCGTTGCGACGACTCTATGAATTCCAGAATCTGACGCAGCGCCTCCCGTTTGGTAGAACTTGCACGCAGCCGTTCGCGGTTACCGATGAGGCATGCCTGCGTGCGCAGGATGACGCCGTGTTCGATCATCTTGAGACGGTTGTCTTTGAGCGTGGCGCCGGTGGATACCAAATCGACGATGATGTCGGCGTAGCCCAGCGTTGGCGCCGCTTCCAGACCGCCCTCGGCTTGCACGACTTGGAAGTAGGTGATCCCCTGCTGAAAGAGAAACTGGCGGGTCAGGGAAGGAAATGTCGTGGCAATGCGCAGCACCCGGCCTCTCTCCCGAAACTCCAGCGCTACCTCGGCAAGATCGGTCAACGTGCGGACATCGATCCACTCCTCCGGCACGGCAATGGCAAGCCGCCCGTGGGAGTAGCCGAGGTTTGCCGCGACCACCACCAAGTCGTCGCCTTCTTGCCGCATTTCAGACAGGATGTCGAAACCCGTAATGCCGGCATCGGCGTCGCCGCTGCGTACTTGCTCGACCATCTGCCACGCGCGTTGGAAGAGTACGGCTACATTGGCTACCGTGGGGAGCGTGGCTTCATACGCCCGCGAGTTTGGGCGCACGACATCAAGGCCGCACGTGGCGAAGAACTCCAGAGTCTGTTCTCCGATGCGGCCCTTGCTCGGCACGAGCAGGCGCAGGGTTTCAGCCATTGACCACCTGCACCACTTCCCTTAGCGACAGCGCTTGCTCGGTACCCTCTGCAAGCCGGCGGAGGGTAACGGTCTCCGTACCGTCATTCCGGCGAAATGCCTGCCCCGTACTTGATACGGGGCCGGAATCCGTCTTTGCCGCGACTTGCTCAACCAGCAGGAGAAAAGGCACTGACCTCCGGTTCGCGTAGCTTATCTGCGCACGTACGGCGCGCTGCCGTAGATCGAGCTCAGCTCGAACGCCGTGCTCGCGGAGCCACTGGGCGGCCTGCATGCTGGCGTGGGTGGCGCTGGAGGAGACTGCGGCTACGAGCACCTGTGTTTGCGGCGGTGTAGGCAGTGGGGCGCCTTGCGCCTCCAATGCCAGACGGAGGCGCTCGAGGCCAAAGGCGAAGCCAACCGCCGGAATCGACTTACGCCCGCCCAGCGACTGCACGAGTTCGTTGTAGCGGCCGCCGCCGCACAGTTGACTCTCGCCGGATGCGTCATACAATTCGAACACCACGTCCGTGTAGTAGTGGAGGCCGCGACCCAGGGCAAGTTGGACTTGGACGTGTGTTTCGTCTATGTCGTAGGCCGCGAGCGCGGCCATCACGTCGGCGAGACGGCTAAGGGACTCGTCCCCCAGGCCGTACTCCGTAAGAAAAGCCCGCGCGCGTTCCAGGACTTCCCCTGGCGCTCCTCTGAGGTTGTGCAAGCCTTGGATGAATGCGAACGCGCGTTCCACGCGCTCGTCTTCGTCAGTCGCACGCTGCTTTTGAAACATGCGGCCAATGATCGCCTCCGCCGGTCGGCTGCCGCTCAGTTCAATTCCCATCTCCTGGAGTGAAGCGCGCAGCGCTGCGCGTGCCTCGTCTTCGGAACGAGGCAGCATCTCATCGCTTGGTGTAGCGGTGCGCTGAGCAGGATGGATCTCTTCTAAACGTTTACGTACATAGTCGAGACCGCGCCCGGGCCTGCCCACGTCTTCCATGCTGTCGAGTAAGAAGTGACGCAGGCGGGATGAGAGCCCCAGGCTGCCAAGCAATTCGAGCAGGATGCCCACGTGGCCGATGACTAGCCGATATTTTTCAACGCCAAGGCGCTTCAGCGTCCAGCATGCCAGCGCGATCACTTCCGCATCGGCGGACGGCCCGTCGCTGCCGAGCAACTCCACGCCGGCCATCGAAAACTGGCGAAAGCGGCCGCGTTGCGGTTTTTCATAGCGAAACACCGGTCCGCTGTACGCGTAGCGCAAAGGAAACGGCAGGTTCTGATCGTTGCTCAGGTAGTAACGGACGATGGAGGCCGTGAGTTCCGGACGCAGTGCGAGACGCCGTCCGCCAAAATCCTCGAACGTATACATCTTCGAGATTATCTCAGCGCCGGACTTGCGCAAGTAGAGGTCGGCCTGCTCTACGAGCGGGACTTCTATCGGGCTGTAGCCCGCAAGTTGAAAGGCAGCGAGGAGAGAGTGCCGCACTTGGGCGTGCGCGTGGGCCTGCTGGGAATTGAGATCCAGCATCCCGCGCACGGAGTCTACGGGACGGGTTTCTAGCGACATCGCGGTCTCACAACCTACGGCTCTGTTGCTTGCTGGGGCGGCGTTTGTCGTGGTGCGAGAGACTGCTCCTGCGTCTCGCCTACGCCATACAGCCACGGCGCATCACGGAATTGCGGGAGACGCACCACAACATAGAGGAACGTCCGCGTAACCGTTATCGCCGTGAACATGCTTATGATCACGCCGATGGCAAGCGTCACGGCAAAACCGCGCACGATGCCCGTGCCGAAGTAGAAGAGCACCGCGCAGGTGATGAGGGTAGAAATGTTGGAGTCCCGAATCGACGTCCACGCGCGGTCAAAGCCAACGTCCAACGCGGAGCGCAACGTCCTGCCCCGGCGCAACTCTTCCTTGAGGCGCTCAAAGATGAGGATGTTGGCATCCACGGCCATGCCCACCGAGAGAATAAAGCCGGCGATGCCTGCCAGCGTGAGGACCACAGGCCATAGCCTGAAAATGCCGAGCACGAGGAGCGCGTAGATCAGCAAGGCCACAACGGCGACCACACCGGGCAGGCGGTAGTAGATGAGCATGAATACGGCAACGAGCACGAGGCCGATGATGCCAGCCCGCAGGCTGCGGTCGACGGAATCTTGGCCGAGCGTGGGGCCAACGGTACGGTTCTGCGCGATTTCCAACGGCACCGGCAACGCGCCGTACTTGAGCTTGATGACGATGTCTCGCACCTCTTCCAACGTGAAGCTACCGGTAATGCGGCCGCGGTTCGAGATTGTGCTCGAAATGGTCGCGGCGGAGATGAGAGTATTGTCGAGGGTTATGCCCAGCCACGTGCAGGGCACGCCGCCAGCGCGCGCGCAGATGTTCTGGGATGTGAACTCTTCGAAGATGACCGCGCCTTCGTCTTTGAGTTCGAAGTTGATCTGCGGCAGACTGCGTTCATCGAAGCCGACTTCGGCAGACTGGACCATCGCGCCGGTAAAGAGCCTTTGATACTGTTCGCCTTCAACGAGTCCGCCAACCTGTATCGGCGGCACCGTACTCCTGCCGAGGTTAACAAAGGCCAACTCGCCGGTTTCGCGAAAGAGCGCGATGGCCTCATCCGGATTCTCGACGCCGGGGAGCTCGACAATGATGCGGTCGGTGCCTTCCAGTTGGACGATGGGCTCCGAAACGCCCAAGGCGTTCACGCGTTCGGCAATGATGTCGCGCGTGGCTTCCATGTGATCGGAAGTGATGTTCTGGCCTTCGGCGGGAGTGGCGCGCAGTACCACGTGGAGGCCACCCTGTAAGTCCAGTCCCAAATGATAGCGGAGATCGCGCACGAGACGAGCATTGCCGATGCCGACATTTAGGCCGGGATTATCGGGTAGATTGACATAACCAGCCACTGTGACAAAGATGACGATGAATGCCAGTGTAATGAAGTAGCGTCGGTTCATTGCTTTGCGGTTTCGGCCCCTGACATTGCCTCGACTGGATCGCCTGCGGGAGCGGCAGCGAGGGTCGCTTGTGCTTCGGTGCGTACGGCCAACTCAATCTCCTCCGCGATGTCGGTGTTTTCCTTAAGAAACGTGCGGACGTTCTCACGTCCGAGACCGAGGCGGGTGTCACCGTGTGAGTAGTGCGCCCCCGCCTTGCGCACGATGCCGTACTCCGTGGAGAGATCGATGAGATCGCCCAGCTTGGAGATGCCTTCTTCGAAGAGAATGTCGAACTCACACGTCTGGAACGGCGGCGCCACCTTGTTCTTGACAACCTTGGCGCGCACGCGAATGCCAACCTGTTCTTGCCCATTCTTCACGTAGTCAATCCGACGCACGTCAATGCGCACAGACGAGTAGAAGCGAAGCGCCCGGCCACCGGGCGTGGTCTCCGGGTTGCCAAACACCACGCCGATCTTCTCGCGCACTTGGTTGATGAAGACGACGACGCTGCGCGAGCGGTTGATGGCGGAGGTCAGCTTGCGCAACGCCTGAGACATGAGCCGGGCTTGCAGCCCCATGTGGGCATCGCCCATCTCGCCCTCGATCTCGGCCTTTGGCACCAATGCCGCTACCGAATCGACTACGATGACGTCTACGGCGTTGCTGCGCACGAGCATTTCGGCGATTTCCAAAGCCTGCTCGCCATTGTCCGGCTGGGAGACGAGCAAGTCTTCGATGTTGACGCCGCACTTGGCGGCATACGCGGGGTCAAAGGCGTGCTCGGCATCCACGAAGGCGGCCGTGCCGCCAAGCTTCTGGGCTTCAGCCACCACGTGCTGGGCAAGCGTGGTCTTGCCGCTGCCCTCGTTGCCATAGATCTCGACGATGCGTCCACGAGGCACGCCGCCTACGCCCAGCGCCAAGTCAAGCGAGAGTGAGCCGGTTGGCACGACAGCCACCGGCACCGCCGCGTCTTCGCCCATGCGCATGATCGAGCCTTTGCCGTAGCGGCGCTCGATCTGACTGATCGCGGCCTGCAGCGCTTGGGTGCGTCCTTCCATGCCGTTCTCTTCAGGGGTCTTCGCTCGGGTAGCCATGGTTATGTACCCACTCCTTGCACTGGGGGTCCGGTATCTTCTCTCGCGTAGATATAATTCAGCATTCTCCATTATAGGCAATTGCGGCGGTGAAGCCTAATTGGAGAAATGTACCCAGACTGCTTGGGCTGAAATTGTGGGACAGTCCGAGGGACCCCGAAGCCGTTGACATGCCTACGGTGAAATGACGGTGTCCGGCAGGACCGCGGCTGTACCGTCCTTGAACGAGTCGCGCCCTCCGCACGCCAGGCCGACGTGCGGATGCACACGCTTTACCGCAGCGACAATGGCGTCGGAGACGTTGCGGATGTCCCATTGCGCGTGGCGGTCGCTGCGAATGCGAGACATCTCCACGACTTCGCGGGCGTTGAGGTCGGCCAGGATGCGGAGGCTATGCCCATTCGCCAGCACGATCTCGGCGCGCTGGTCGGCGCCGAGGGCATGGAATGTATCTTCCAGAAGGTCGAGTGTTCGCTTGTACTCGTCGGCAAAGCCGGCATTGCGCACGAGCGGCGGCAGGGTGCGCCCATGCGCGGGACTGTGGGCCTGGCTGATCTCGGTCTTCATGCGGTGGCGGATGAACTGGTGGTAGGCTGCTTCCGACATAACCAGCTCGAACTGATAATGCAGCAGTTCAAACTCCCGCAGGATTGTGTCGTGAGCGTGCAATCCGCGATAGGCAGAGCGGATGACTTGACCAACTTGTTCCGCATTGAGGCTTGCCACTGCTTGCTGGGCGTCGGCAAGGGTCATTCGAGAACTGTGAAAGAGCAAGGCCGCAGCGAGGTGGCGCTCGCCGTCCGGGTCGAAGCGCACGAGGCAGACTGACTCGCTACTGCTTGCTGCTGACGGAGCAGCGGTGCGCGGCTTACTGTTTTCTTCTTGATCTGAGACAATTCCGAGCGTTGCGGCTACCTCTTGGATCGCATTCAGACCGCTCTGCGGATACGGCAGCGCATGGATGTACTTCTCCGGAAAGAGCGAAGGCGCAATGGGATGCAGTTGCGCGAAGAGCTTCTCACCGGTTGCGCGGAATTCAGGGAGCGGTGAGGAGAGCAGGCGCGTCATCATGAGGGCGAATTCGCGGGCGTTCGTCGTCACTCCCACCTGAGTAGTCTGCGCCAGTGGCAAAACATACCGCGCGTCCTCCGTAGCGCGGCGTTCGGCGGAGGCGGCGCGCATGCGCGGGTACTTCTCCAGCAGATAGGCGGTGCAGCCTGCGTAGATTTCGCGGTACGCCGCGTAGCTCCGGCTTACGGCTTCCTCGAAGAGACGCCGCGCTTTGCCGCGGCGGTACTCCTTCGGCAAGTAGAACTGGCGCTGCACTTCCTCGAAAGGAATGTACCGCCCGCTGTGCTGCGTATAGGCAGCCAGCCGATGCCGCACGATCTCCAGCGAAAGGAGGCGGGGGATGTCCCAGATAGCGGCGCTAAAACAGCCGTGCTCCGCGACGCTATTGTGGCCGTATTCGTACACAACACGCTGGTTGCGCCGGCGCGCCAGGGCCGTATTGTCGCGCGCCTCCTTGATGAGTTGGGGCACAGGCGTCGGGTCACGACTGATGCGCGCCATGCCGGCCGTAATCGCTTCAGGATTTCGTGCCGCGCGCCCGACGATCTGTACCCGGGGCGTGTACGACCACTTGACCACGATGTTGGTTTACTTCTCTTTGCAGTGCCGTTGCGGATGGGGACGTACCTGAGATAGACGGAGTGGGATACGGCTCAATGAGAACGAAACCTCGCCTCTCGCCTAGCGCCCGTTTAGTATAGCATTCTGCGATCTTCTCACGTGGTCTGCAGTATCCTCAGATTACCTGCGGGCGTAGCGGCACGTAACTGATGAAAGCACTGTCAAGAGTCGTGAAAGTAACGGAATGCGGCGTCCCAAGGGCATGTGGTTGCTACTTCGCGTGCCAGTTGTCTGCGTTATCGGCGCAAGGGGACGGACGCTTCGGAGGAAGGTGTAGGCGTAGCCGGTTGTGGCTCCTCCGTCGGGACTGGCGTGGCTGTAGGTTCGGGCGTGGGCGTGGGCACGGGCGTCGGTGAGGCGGTCAGGATCACTCGCACCCGTGGTGGGTCGATGCTATCCACTCTTACCTGGGGAGGCGCGCTGACGTCGGGGATAGGCGCGTAGGTGCCGGGACCCAGTCCGCTCAAATTCAAGGATACGATCACGCTACTGGCTTGAAGTGCGCGCAGTACCGGTGCCGGGCCGCTCAGTGTTACCGTAACAGTCGAAGGTTCCACAGAAACTTCCATGCCTGGTTGCAGGTTGACATAGGTCACTGCGACTTCAGCTTCCCTACTTGTGAGAATAGGAAGCACTTCGACAAAGACTGCGACCTCGTTCGAGCCGGTGATGCCGATACCGGGTGGTCTCACCAAGTCAATCGTGGTTGCAAATGACCGGGTGGCCCCATCAACGCGTACGGTCTCCGTATATACGGATCTTATGGTATCGAGTTCTTGAGGACTGCCGACAAGTGTAACAGAAGCGGGTTGGGCGCTGTAACTGACGACCCAATAGCCCGACGCAGGCTGACCCTCGACACGCACACGGACGGGGACGTCCTTTTCCGTCCTAACTTGCTCAATCGGCACGGTGACCTGAACCACGGGTGGATCAAGTTGAACGCCGCTCACATCCTCGCCTTGGGCGTCGCGAGGTGTCACTCTTTGGGTGACGTTCACGGTACTCGGCGCGTTACCGATTTCTACCTCTACCAAGGCTGCGTCGACCAATTCCACTTTGGAGGCCGGCCCAATCACCATTACGACGTCCGGCAACAGCTCAGGCGTTTGAAACTGGTAGCCTAGCGGCGGGCTGCCGGCCAAGTCCACGCGCACCGGCACCTCTTTTTCCATGCGCTGCTCCACGGCTACGGTGACCGTATTCGGCTCCGCGGCAATGATGCGAATGCGGGAGTCCGCCCCCTCTGTTGCGAGGGGAAGCTCGTGGAGGCCGACGCCAACGGCATAGAGATCAACGACAATGCGGAAGTTGTCCGCAGTCAGCGATTCCCAGATGTCTCGCGGCGCCGCTATCCGCAAGCGCACAGTTTGAGGGGCAATGCGACTCACTACCAAGCCATCGCCCAACCGACTCGTCTCTACCGGAATCTCGGCATCGAAGAAGTCTTCCCGGACGGGATTCTGTTCCGCCGTGAATAATACCCACAGCGTAACCGAAATCGCCAGGGCCAGGAGAAAGCGTACGCCCAGTGTGTGGATGATGAAGCGCCCAAGGATAGGCAAGAAAGAGCGAATTCTGTTCATTCGAACCGGTTACTTCAGAACTTTGCGCTCACGGCGACTGCGCGAAAGAGAGCGGAACGGCAACCAAGGCAGCATGGTTGTTTCGCGCTCCTCACGAAACAGGCTGTGAAGATAGGTACGCAGCTTGTCCTCGTCTAAATGCCGCAGGATCGTCCCGCCACGCGCCGCTGAAACAATGCCGCTTTCCTCCGAAATGGCGATGGCGATGGCGTCGGTCACTTCACTCACGCCAATGGCTGCCGCGTGGCGCGTTCCCAGGCCCATGCCCTGCGGCACGTTTTCCGAGAGCGGCAACAGGCACGAAGCGGCGACAATGCGATCGCCGCGAATGATGACCGCCTTGTCGTGCAGCGGTGAACTGGGATTGAATATTGTCAGCAGCAAGTCTGCGCTCACTTGACCGTCAATGCGGTGACCCGTTTCAACCAGGTCCTCGAGCCCGGTCTCACGTTCGATCACCAGCAGGCCGCCCCAGTGGTTCGCTGAGATCCGGTCGGCTACGTGAGCAATCACGTCCAATGCACTGGCGACACTTTCACTAACGGGAATATAGCGGGCGAGTGGGTGCGTGCCTTGCCGGCCCACTCGTTCCAAGAAGCGGCGCAACTCCGGCTGAAAGATGATGGGGATTGCGATTACGAGCGCGGACAACACGCTCCGCAAGAGCCAATCGAATACTAGCAATTGCAGGGTGTTGCCAAGGATGAAGGCAAAGACGAGCAAGACAACGATCCCGCGCACCAACTGGTCCGCGAGGGTCCCGCGTACGATGGTGAAGATGATATGAATGATGACGGCGACGAGCAGGATGTCAAACGCCGCACTATAGTCTAAGCGGGACTGGAGCCAAAGGAGGTCTTCTATCACGCGTCACCTCTACGACATCATGTGTTTCTTGCGTGATGCTCGTGCCGATTTGGCAAAGAGACGGGGCGTGGCAGTGCCCGGAATCAGCGGCTAGTGGGATGCCGGTATGCCACCTACCAAGAGTTCCAGCAGCACTGCCTTTTGCGCGTGGAGCCGGTTCTCAGCCTGATCGAACACAACCGATTGCGGGCCGTCCATTACCTCGTCGGTAATTTCCATGCCACGGTGCGCGGGAAGACAGTGCATGACGATTGCGTCAGGCCGCGCGTGGCGCAGCAGATCTGAATTCACTTGGTAGGGCGGAAAGGCGCGTTCGCGTTCGGCTGCTTCCGCTTCCAATCCCATACTCACCCAGGAATCTGTGTAGATAACGTCAGCGTCTTGGACCGTAGCTATCGGATCAGTGCAGAGTTCGAGAGTCGCGCCTGATTCTTTGGCCAAACCGTACGCTCTCGCCACGATGTCGTCCGGTGGCAGATAGCCTGCCGGGCAGCCCACCGCCAGATGGTAGCCCAACTTCCCGGCGCCGAAGAGAAGAGAATTGGCAACATTATAGCCGTCGCCGACGTAGGCGATCTTGCGCGTGGCGAGATCCCCTTTATGCTCCTGCATGGTGAGGAGATCGGCCAGTATCTGGCAAGGATGCGTGCAATCGGAAAGACCGTTGATGATGGGAATGCTCGCATGCTCCGCCAGGGTCTCCAGCGTCGCATGTTCGAACACCCGCGCCATGATGACGTCTACCCAGCGTTCCAAATTGCGCGCCACATCCGGAACTGTTTCGCGGACACCCATTTGCAGGTGCTCGGCGGCCAGATCGACGACTTGCCCCCCTAACTGCTGCATGCCGATGGCAAAGGTGGCGCGGGTGCGCAGGGAGGGCTTTTCGAAGATCATGGCCAACGTCTGCCCAGTAAGCGGACGATACTCGGCTGCAGGCGCTGAGTTCGACTGCGTATTCTTGGCAGATTTCAGAGTCTTAGCGGTAGCGAGTATCCGGTGGATTTCGGACGCGGAGAGATCAGCGAGCGTGAGGAGGTCTTGACCCTTCAAGGCTGGTTGCTTCTTTCATATAAAGGATGCATGGCAGAATCAGGTCAAAAATCCTACTAAGGCGCGAGAAGGTTAAGTAAAGGTATTATAGCAGCTTTGCCCCGTGCCCACAACAGAGAACGGACGCTTGACAAAGTGCTCCAGAGGCTCTCTGTCTTAAGCGCTTATCAAACTCGTGGTATAGCCAGAGCCGCTGGAGGCAAGTTATTGGAGGCTTAGGGATAGCTGCTCTGGTTCGGGTGCCGGAGAGTGCGTGAGTTCTCGCTTGTTGAGGGTGTAGCGCTGCTGTAAGAGGTTTACATAATCATGAATTGGTTCAGCATAGCTCTTGGGCGTGTAACGGCCGGGATAGAGCCGCCGATAGGCGCCCAGGAGCCACGGATACTCACTCTGGAGGAATTTCAAGAAATGCTCTTTTACGCCGATACCCAGGTTGAGCACGTTCGTGCCCAGGAAGCAGGCGTCGTGCTCGGCAGCGGCGTGCGCCACCGTTTCCAGGTTCTCCTTTGTCGCGGTTATGCCCGGTATGATGGGAGCGAGGAGTACGCCGGCATGTACACCAACAGCAACGAGCCGCTGCATTGAACGCAGCCGCTGCTGCGGCGGAGCCGTGCCCGGCTCAAGTTGCCGCCACAGTGTGCGATCGAGAGTAGTAATGCTGAAGTTCACGGTACACCCGAGACGCTGCGCAATTTCGGCGAGAATGTCCGCGTCGCGCACGACAAGTGAAGACTTGGTGATGATGGACACCGGCGTACGGAAGGCGAGGAAGGCCTCAAGTACGGCGCGGCTCAGACGGTACTTGCCTTCAATCGGCTGATAGGGGTCCGTGGCCGTGCCCATGACGACGCGGTGACGCCGCCACCTTGGCGACGAGAGTTCCATGCGCAGAACATCGGCAATGTTTACTTTGACGAAGATGATAGAAGAAAACTCGTCATCGGCATCAAGATCATAGTAGAAGTGCGTGCTGCGGGCGAAACAGTAGTGGCAGCCATGGGTACAGCCCCGGTAGGGATTGAGGCTCCAGCCAAAGGCCATGTCCCGCACCCGTGTGAGTGCGGTCTTGCATTCCACTTCCTCATAGAGCGCCTGTGGCATACTCGTCCTGAACTGCCGCTTCCGGCAACGCTAAATTTATGATCCCGAGAGGGGCGTTCTACACTGGCGGAGGTAGAAGCGACCCTCACTGAAGAGTAATTCACTTGGCGCATGCAAACTAAACGTCAATATGAACAACCGGGCAACGGCACGTGGTTGCTCTCACCCGACGGTGCCATGCGCGTGGCACGGGTTGAGACTCTGCAGGCAGTGCAGCGTGCGTTACTCGGCTGGTACCGTGCGCATCGTCGTGCGCTGCCGTGGCGCAATTCGAAGAGTCCCTACCGCATCTTTCTCTCAGAGATGATGTTGCAGCAGACCCAGGTGGAGCGCGTCATTCCGAAGTATCATGCCTTCCTGGCGGAATATCCCACCATCCGCAGGCTCGCCGCGGCGCCCTTGGCGGACGTTATTCGCCTCTGGGCCGGGCTTGGCTATAACCGCCGCGCCGTCCACCTACACCGTGCCGCCCAAGCTGTTGTGCGAGAGCATGGCGGCACGTTTCCGCTGCACTTGCAGGAACTGCTACGGCTTCCCGGAATTGGCGCATATACGGCACGGGCGCTGCTGAGCTTTGTGAATAACGCGCCGGTCGCGGTGGTGGACACCAACGTGCGGCGCGTGCTCGGTCGCGTGTTCCGCGATGAACTCCAAGCGCTGTTTGCGGAAAAAGGCCCGACGGAACGGCAGGTGCAGGCGTTGGCCGATGGTCTCGTGCCGGACGGTCGCTCCGCGCGCTGGAACCAGGCGCTCATGGATCTTGGTTCAACCGTATGCACCGCGCGCCAGCCGGATTGCCCGCGCTGTCCGCTCTTTACCTGGTGTCAGGCGCGGCGAGCAGAACAGGTCACTGACTTGCCTGCGCTGCGTCCAAAGGGCCAGGGCAAATTCAGCGGCTCGCGGCGGTACTATCGGGGACGCATCATCGCTGCGCTGCGTGACTCTCCGCAGAGTGGCGCTCTTTCCTTTGAAGCACTCGTCTCCTACGTTGAAACACAGGCTGATGGAGACGTGCCCGTAGCCTGGCTATGGGAATTGGTGCAGGACCTAGAGCGCGATGGGCTAGTGGTGAGCGCCGGTGATGGGAATTCGAGGTCCGGCGCTACGGTCAGATTGCCAAGTTGAGGTTGCGCTCGATGTAGTGCTTGATGAACTGCTGGACCTTGGGCTTGATGCGACCCCAGGCGCCGTCTGCATACGCAGGGTCGTCAGGCGCGGGCGCGCCAAAGCGTCTGCCGGTTTGGGGGTCACACCATAGCGTGAGCAGCCAGAATCCTGGCACAAGCTGATCGGGACGGTACGATTCGGCGATCATGCCCGGCAGACTCTCGGCGCTCCAAGACTGTAAGAGCGTTCCGTTGTTGGCGAGGGCCACGCATTCGCGGAAGTACGCGCGCCGCTCATCGCCCTTGTAAGGCCGCAGCAGCGCCAACAGCGCCTCTACGCGCTGCTGGTCTGTGGCATGGCTGCCCGCAAAGCGGGCGGTCAACCGCTCTTCCCAAGCGTCGCCCAACGCCGGGATAGCAATGCCGCCGTCTGAGGCGATGGCCAGTCCGCCAAAGGCCCGCGACCACACGAGCGCTTTGGTCTCGGCTATGGCTTGCAGTGTTGTCTGAGTCTCGGGTGGTGGGGAAACGTGGCTGAGGTTCGCCTCTGCCAGCGTGACGCGCCGCAGCGGCATGTCCTCGAGCAGCCAGGCAAGATGCTCGGTCTTAGCTGCGTTAGTAGTCGCAAGCAGGACATGCTGTTGCTGTGCTCGCTCGTAGTCGGCAGGCGTATTGAGATTCCACACGACGCTGGGATCGTCTATGTCCACGTAGGCTGTGTCCGCGCGGTGGGAGCGGGTGACCGCTTTCAGGCCCTGGGTCTCCTCGCGCACGTGCAGCAATTCGCTCCGCAGAGTGTTTGCGAAGAGCGGAGGATGCCCCCGTTTTCCCCGGTAGCGGGGAAGCGTAATCAGCTTGCCTGCCGTGGCGCTTGCGGCGATGAGTTGTGTGAGAATCGAGGCGGCGCAGGGCTGGTCCACATTGACTATGGCAAAAGCAGATAGCGTATTGGGAAGAGACTGCACACCGAGCACGATGGAGGATGATCTTCCGCGCGCGGGGTCCGGATTCTGCACAGTGTGGACCCCTGCCACAGTGTTGACATATGGCGCTAAGCGCTCAGCATGAAAGCCGGTGACAAGAGCAATGTGCGCGGGGGCGACCGCCGCAAGCTGTTCAAGCTGGTACTGGATCAGGGGACGGCCAAACCACGGCAACAGCGCTTTCGGAGAGGTTAACTTGGACGAAGTCGCCATGCGCTGCGACTCACCGGCGGCCAGCAGAACAAAACCGATCTCGTCGTCACCAGATGCCGACATGGACTATGACGGTCTCGGTGAAGGTGTGGGCACTGGCTTAGGTGTGGGAGTGGGGGGAACTGTGGGTGTAGGCTTGAAGTTCTCCGTTACGACGATGATGATTGGCGTCGACTCCCGCCAGACCTCCGGCCCCTGTTGGACGAATTTCAAGGTGTGTTGACCCAGTTCAAATCCCCAGACGTTTTGCGGCACGGCAAGCGGTCGCGGGCCCAACCCTCCGGTCTCATCTGGCCAAACAACGCCAATACGCTTGTCATCGATGAAGATCTGAATGCTGTACTCATCCGGCGGCAAGCGTCCGTCGCCCGGGCTCTCGTACGGCGCCCAGCCTTCACTCCGATTGACCCAGACAATGCCGACGCCGTCAGGCGGTACGGTGTTATCCGCAAGCGTTACCTCGATGATCGTTGCGTTGTTTGGGTCGCCCACAATCGGCGTGGGCGTGGGGGTAGGCTTGGTGTTGATGATGACACCCTGCGGCTGGGCAATACATCCAGCTAAGAAGAGAGCAAACCCCACAAGAGCTACAACGAATTGCCAAGACTGCGGACAATGACGCGCCACGCCCAGATTTCTCACTGCACTCCCCATTCCAGTTGTCTACTTGCTACCATCTAATGTACCTAGTAACCGTGCTAGAGAACAAGTGCTTTGAGCGTGCAATTCGCCTCAATCGCCGCCAATTGAGCGCCCAATGTGTGCGAGAGACACGCCTGGACAGGATAAGACCGCATCATTTACGGGATGCTATAGTGAATTGATAGCACGAGTGAATGCTTGGCGGAGGCGCCGGTGAAGAACAGAGAGTTTACGCCTGATACCGAACACACGTACGATCACTCTTCCGTGTGGCGGTGGCTTGCCAGTCATGCCCTGCGCTATCCGCTGCAACTGGTGATTGGCACAGTCTTTCGCGCCGCGGTTGTGGTGGCGGCGGTGCAGGTGCCCAGACTGATGGGCAGCGCATTTGACGCCGTCGCGCAAGCAGACGCCGAGCTTGGCGTTCTGCTGGGATTTGCGCTGGCGATCTTGGGCATCAGCGTGTTCCGCGGCGTGCTGCAACTGCTGGCGAACTACCTGGCCGAGATTGTCGCGCTGCGCATGGAACGCGACGTACGTGAAGAACTCTACGTCAATTTGCTGGGCAAGAGCCAAACGTACCACGGTCAGCAGCGCGTTGGGGACATCATGGCGCGCGCCACGAATGACGTGCGGCAGATTCAGTTCATGGTCAATCCGGGGCTGCTCTTGCTCTCGGAGTGGCTCGTCTTCATGGTGGTGCCTATTGTCGCCGTCGCCTTTTTGCGCGTTGAGTTGTTGCCGGTGCCCGTAATCTTCTTGCTGTTGTTTCTCGTTGCGTTGCGGGGCTACTTGCGCCGCTTGGGACCGGTGGCCGGCGCCCTGCGCGCGCAGTTCGGCATGCTCAACGCAACGCTCACCGAGTCCATCGCCGGCATCGAGGTCGTCAAGTCCAATGCCCAGGAAGAGCAAGAATTCCACCGGTTTCGCGCCAAGGCGAACGACTATCGCAAGCTATTCGTCGAGCAAGGTAAGATCCAGGCGCTCTATCTGCCCCTCCTCATGTTCTCCTTTGCGTTGGCGCTCGGCCTTGCCCATTCCGTCTATCTCTACGCAAACGGCGTGCTGACAATCGGCGAGGTAATTGCGTTCATGGGACTGCTGGGCATTCTGCGGTTCCCGACATTCGTCTCGATCTTCGCGTTCTCTATGGTCAGGCTGGGAGTTGCGGGATCCGAGCGCATCCTTGCCATCTTGAACGCGGAGACGGAAATCGACGAGAACCGGGCAGGTATCGAAAAGCGCATAGAAGGCGCCGTGGCGTTCGACAACGTCTCCTTTGCCTACCACGATGCCGACGTGCTCAAGGGCATCAGCTTCGCAGCCAAACCAGGAGAGACCATTGCCATCGTAGGGCAGACCGGGTCCGGCAAGTCGACCCTCACCCGCCTCATCAACCGCATCTACGAGGTCTCGGGAGGACGCGTGATGATAGACGGCGTGGACGTGCGCGTGTGGTCGATGGAGTCGCTGCGCTCGCAGATTGCAACGATTGACCAGGACGTCTTCCTCTTTTCGCGCACACTGGCGGAGAACATCGCGTTCGGCGTGCGCCGGCCCGTGAGCCGCGAGGAGATTGAAGCAGTCGCGAAGCAGGCCCAAGCCCATGACTTCATCATGAGCTTCAAGGATGGCTACGACACGGTTGTCGGCGAACGCGGCGTGACGCTTTCCGGCGGGCAGCGGCAACGCATCGCTATCGCCCGCGCGTTCCTGGCCGACCCGCGCATTCTGGTGCTGGACGACTCGACGAGCGCGATCGACAGCGCCACGGAGGACCAGATTCAACGGGCGCTGCGCAATATCCTGCGCGGACGGACGACCTTCTTGATTACGCATCGCCTATCGCAAATTCGCTGGGCCGACCGCATTCTGGTGATGCGCGGGGGCGAATTGGAGGACCAAGGCACCCACGAGGAGCTGATGGCGCGGAGCCCGGCCTACCGCAACATCTTTGCCCACCGGGACGAGCGCTACGCAGCGGCAATGCCGACGACACTGGTCAGTGAATGACGAAGTACGAACCCAAGGTAGCATGAGAGACATGGCCATTAGGAAAAAAGACGGGCTGTCAATCCGTCATTCCCGCGAAAGCTCGCCCCCGTGCGGGGGCGCGGAATCTATCTTGTCCGTGCCGCGTGCGAGGCGTCACAAGCGGGGAACAAGCCCCAGCGCTACACGATGTCTGACACTGCACACACCGAACGAGGACTAGCTAAATGGGCTTTGTGATGGATGGCTTGGACGCAGACGCGTACGATCGCGAATACAGCGATCGTGACTTGCTGCGCCGGATCATCCGCTACTTTCGTCCCCAGGGGCGCTACATGCTGGTCGTTGCCGGTGCCATCTTCATTGCGGCGCTCACCGATACGGCGGTGCCATTTCTGATTTCGCGCGGCATCGATCTCATCGTCAACGATCCCCGGCTGCAGGCGGTGGTCTTGCTCGTAGTCGCCATTCTGCTGCTGAGCGGCTTTTCCTGGACCCTCAATTTTCTCCGCCAGTATGTTGGCGCCGTGGCCATCGGCAACGTGACTATGAAGATACGCGAGGACGCGTTCAAGGCCACCATGGGCCACGACCTCTCATTCTTCGACGATCAACCCACCGGCAAGCTGGTTAGCCGCGTTTCTTCCGACACGGATGGCTTTGCCGAGACGGTCTCATTGTCGATGAACCTCATCAGCCAGATCATATTGGTGATACTGATGGGCGCCGTGCTGCTCTTCATCAACCTGCAGTTGGCGCTGATTACGCTGGTGATGGCGCCGCTCGTCGTGGCGATCTCGTTAGTGTTCCGCCGGATCGCGCGGGAAACGTCCTTGCACTCGCGCCGCATCATGGCTCGTGTGAACGCCCACATCGAGGAGTCTATCAGTGGCATCGCCGTGGCCAAGGTCTTTCGCCAGGAGAAGGCCGTGCACGACGACTTTGTGCGCATCAACGAGCAAGCCTACCGGGTGAATTTCCGGCAAGGCATCGTATTCAATACGTTCTTCCCGGTCTTCAACGCGACAGCCGGCGTCGGCACGGCCGTCATCGTGTATTTCGGCGGTATCAACACGGCCTCCGGCGCGATGAGTGTGGGCGACTGGTACCTCTTCATCCAGGCCCTCATGTTCTTCTGGTTTCCCCTGACGCAGATCGCCTCGTTTTGGAGCCAGTTTCAGAACGGTCTCTCCGCCAGCGAACGGGTGTTCGGGCTGATAGACGCGGATCCCCGCGTGGTGCAGACCGGCAGTGCTTCCGCCGACGACGTGCGGGGAGGATTTGAGTTTCGCCGCGTGGGCTTCAGCTACTTGCCCGGCGAAGTCGTGCTGCCGGACTTCAGCTTGAGTATCCGGCCGGGCGAGTCAATTGCCCTGGTAGGGCACACAGGCTCCGGCAAGACGAGCATCGTGCGGCTCGTCGCGCGCTTCTATGAGTTTCAGGAGGGCGAGTTGCTCGTTGACGGGCGCGATATCCGCTCGTTCGATCTGGCGGGATACCGCCGTCAGATCGGCATCGTGCCCCAATCGCCGTTCCTCTTTAGCGGCAGCGTGGGCGAGAATATCCGCTACGGCAAGCCCGAAGCCGACGAGGCGGACGTGCTGCGCGCGGTGGAGCATATCGCGGGTGGCAATTGGCTGGCCGATCTGCCCAACGGGCTGAATACCGACGTCGGCGAGCGCGGCGGGCGCCTCTCCATGGGCCAGCGCCAACTCGTGGCCTTGGCGCGTGTCATGCTGCACGATCCGGCCGTCTTCATTCTGGATGAGGCCACGGCGAGCGTGGATCCCTTTACCGAAGTCCAGATTCAAGACGGTATAGAGGCTATCATGCGCGACCGCACGTCTGTCGTGATTGCACACCGCCTCTACACCGTGCAGCACGCGGACCGCATCCTCGTGTTGGACGGCGGTCGCATCTTGGAAGAAGGCACCCACCAGTCGCTGCTGGCAGCGGGAGGCCATTACGCCGAACTGTACGATACGTACTTCCGGCATCAATCGCTGGAGTACGTGGAGAGCGTTGTTCATTAGGCTTGGTGCGACGGCGACGAACGCGCGAATCTGCTGCGAAGCGCCTGCGCATTGAAAAGTCCAGCCGGCAGTGCTCGCTGGCAAGTGAACAGTCACAGGCAGATTTCGCCGAGCAGTTTGCACTCACAGGAGGCCAGACACGTCATGAAGATCCAAAGTCTTGTCTTTCCCGGCAAAGATCAGTGCCTTGTAGAAACCACGACTATCCCGGACGACCCAGGGCCCGGTGAAGTCTTGGTACGGAACCGGCTCTCGCTGATTAGCGCGGGAACGGAGCTTGCCATGTTTACGGAGACGCACCGGGGCTTCGAAGAGCCTGACTTTGGCTATGCCAAGTTTCCGTTTCGGCCGGGCTACGCCGTGGTGGGTGAGGTGGTGGCGGTTGGCGACGGCGTAACTGATCTCGCGCCCGGCACGCGTGTATTCCACCGCAATCGCCACGCTACCCACGCGCTTCTCAATCATGATGTCGTGCTGCCGGTGCCGGAGGGCGTGCCTGATACACACGCCCCGTTCATCGCAATGCTGCAGATCGCCATGTCGGCGCCGCGGCAGGCGCCAGTGTACTTTGGCGAGAACGTGCTCGTGATCGGCATGGGTCTGGTGGGCAATCTCTGCGCGCAACTTTGCGGCTTGGCCGGAGCGGCACAGGTCGCCGTTGCGGATTTGGCCGCGCCGCGCCTCGCACAGGCCAAGGCATGCGGTGTGGACTTGGCATTCAACTTGAAAGAAAAGCCGCTTAGCGAGTGGTTGCCGTCACTCGGCCCGAGCGGCGCGAACTATGTGGTGGAGGCCGTGGGGAGCGGTCCGACAATCGACCTCGCGCTCAAAGCTGCGGCAAATCACGGGCGGGTCGTGCTCCTAGGCAGCCCGCGCGATCGGCTGGAGGTCGATCCCTACTTCGATATTCACCGAACAGGCCTGCGCGTCATCGGCGCGCACGCGAGCACGGTTGACGCCGCTACGCGCGAGCAGGACATGCCGTTCCTCTGGTCGCTGCTGGCTACGGGCCGCATCAACGTGGAGCCGCTCATCACGCACGTGCTCCCGTATACGGAGGGACAGAAGGCATACGAGGGACTGCGCGACCGCAAGGATGAGTACCTGGGCGTGCTGTTGGAGTATCCCTGACGCATATCGTCAATTCGCACTCTTGCCGCTTGCGACCGCTCGTCGCGCCTTGCCCGGTAGCGCAGGTCTGCAATCCGCGCCCACGTGCATGAGGCAGCCCATGCGGTTGGGTGTTCCTCTTCATTGCCGCAACGCTGAAACTCCCCCCTCACCCCAACCCTCTCCCCGAGGAGACCTTTGGGTAACCCTCGTTGCAGCCGGCAAGTCCCCTCTCCCTCAGGGAGAGGGCTAGAGTGAGGGTTTATTTGCCTTGAGCACCCGCAAGTTTTCGAATGGTTTGGCGCTCTTATAGATTGACTGTACATGCTTCGCGATGAGTGAAGCCAGAAGACCCCTCACCCCAACCCTCTCCCCGAGGAGAGGGGGCACGTCATTTGCTCCCAGCATTGGTTACGCAAAGGTCTCCCGAGGGAGAGGGAGTCTTCTCGCTTGCCGGCACTAGTATTGCGATGCCTACCCAGGGCTTGCTACGGGGGTCTCTGTTGCGGGAACTGTTGTCCGCATAGAGACAAACGGACTTTGGCGTCAGAGTGTGTGGCCCTTGGTAAGCGGTCAGTTTACGCGCCGGCCTTTGCTATCGAAGACGTGCTGGACGTGGGGAAGAATCTCCATGAAGATGAGCGTTTCGGGCTCGTGATGCTCAGTCTGCGGGCGCTGGATACGATATGAGTAGCGCCCCACGCGTACCGTGAGCAGCACCGAGCGTTCACTCATCAGCGGCTCCACGGTCTCGATCCTTGCCGGAATGGTGTCTTCCTCGTTGTCGGGGCGCAGTTCAATGTCGGTCGGTCGGATGCCGATGGTCACACGTTCCGTCTGGTACTGCTGGAGCACGATTGGCGGCGGCGTGACCTTGCGGTCGTGTATGTCCACGTATTCTCTATAGACTACGCCGGGTAGCAGGTTCATGGCCGGCACGGTAATGAAATCAGCGACAAAGAGGCTCAGCGGGCGTTCGATGAGCTGGCGGCGGGTATCCACCTGCAGAATGCGGCCCTCATGCATGACGGCGATGCGGTCGCCCATGGTAAAGGCCTCGGACTGATCGTGTGTAACGTAGACCGACGTGATGCCAAAGCGCTGGATGAGACGCCTGATCTCGACGCGCGTGCGCGCACGCACGGTGGCGTCCAGATTCGAAAGCGGCTCATCGAAGAGGAATGTCCGGGGGTCGCGAATGATGGCCCGGGCAATTGCCACGCGCTGTTGCTGGCCGCCGGACAGCTTGGGCGGCCTTTGGCTGAGGAGGGTCTCAAAGCCCAGCCCCATGACCCGTGCCGTAGTGCGGACGCGCTCGGGAATTTCGTGCTTGCGCTGGTGCATCTGAAAGAAGAAGCCCAAGTTGTCCTCGGACTGCCAGTGAGGGTAGAGGGCGTAGTCCTGAAACACCATGGCGACGTTGCGGTCCTGGGGACTTACCGTCGTCACGTCTTCCCCGTCGAAGAACACCTTGCCGCTATCCAAGGTCTCGAGCCCTGCCAGGACGCGCAGCAGCGCCGTCTTGCCGCAGCCGGAGGGCCCTAACACGCTTATCGATTCACCGTCGTCGATATGTAGGTCTATCCCATCGAGCGCGTAGATCAGATCGTCTTCGGTGTCGGCAATAACGTCATCGGCAGCTTCCCCGCCTCTGAACCGCCCGATCAGGCTCTTCCAGGAGAGCGGACTGGGCTTCTTGTAGGTCTTGGTTGCGCCCTCTAGGGTGAGGCTTGCCATTGCATGCTCTTTACGAATCGCTCTGCGCAGCCTCATCGGCGCTGCGCTTTTCTTCGTATTGATCGAGAAGTTCGTTGAGGACGCCGACGTGCGTGTGGGCAAAGATAGAGCCGGCCAAGACCGGATAGGCAATTGCAATGAGAGGAAAGAAAAAGAAGAGCATCACCAATTGCACGGCAAAGAGGCTGATTGTGACTCCCAAATTGTCGAGGGCCAGTAGGACCGCGTTGCGGTAGGTCTGCAGCACGGACGTGTCAAGCCGGATCATCACGGAGAACAAGTACGGCTGTATAGCCACCCAAAACACGATGCCCCAGAAGAACAAAATGCTAAGAATGCGCATGAGTTGCGGAACATCCGCCGTGAGGTAGAACCAGAAGTTGAGCACAAGCGCGGCAAGGATCAGGAGATTTGCCGCTGCTAGGAAATATCCTCTGATGAAATTTGCCTTTAGGCTCTCCCAATAGCTGCGCATGCTCACGTGATCGCCTGCGAGATTACTCGCGGCGAAATCGTACAAGGCCGCCGTCGCGGGCCCGGCGAGCGCAAGTAGCACCAGCGAATAGACAAGGAAGCGCAGTCCCAAGAAGAATGGCGGGAGCTCCTCGGCTGGTTCGGAGCTTTCCACAACTAACGGCAACAGCGCATCTGAGCTAAAGAAGAATAGCGGCAAACAGAGGATAGCCCAAAGGATGTTGCCTCTGATAACCGTGAAGAACTCAAAGTAGTGCATGCCCAGCGCCCGGCGCCAGACATTGAATACGAGCATCACTGCGCTAGGCCGTCCTTATGCACTTCACACTGCGATTGCGGAGCAAGGTGTTTCCGGCATCACTTTCAAGGCTACCCGCGCGAACGGGTTTGGGGAAATCGCTCTTTCCCAAATGTAGAGCAATCGGTGTGTAGGCGCAACTGTGCCAGAGAGCATGTGTCCGGTGCGGGGTTTTGTGCGACCCTTTGTGCCATGCAAACAGATAGAGAGGGGCGCTGATACAAGCTTCACCCCTCCCTATCATCAATTCTGGACTGATTCCCAACGTGCTGGAATCGCGATAAGAGACGCTTCACCGCGCAACTGCGGCGGCGCCGACTGTTCCCGCGACCGTTGCCATGCTCGCCTTGATGGAGGCCGCGACGTACGCTACGTCGTCGTCACTCATCAACGGATGGAGCGAGGGACAGAAGAGGCGGCGACCCAGATCGGTGGAGACCGGCACGTCTTCCGGCGTGTGACCGAGCTTATTCAGGATTGAGTCGTAGTCGGGAAGGGCGGCATTCATGACCCCGCTGCCAACGCCGTACTCCGACTTCATGTGCTCGTTGACCTTATCGCGCGGCTCACCTGCCCATTCGGGCGCCAGCAGCACCGTATAGCCGTACCACACGTGGTCGTAGCCCGCGGGAGTCTGGGGAACGATAACGCCGGGCGCATCGGCCAAGCACTCAGAGAGCAGCAGCGCGCGGTCGCGGCGCAGGTCGTTCATTTCGTCCAGTCGCGCAAGCTGGATTCTGCCAGCGACGGCCTGCAGCTTGGTCAGGCGGTAGTTGGTGCCCCAGCCTTGCAGACCCCAACCGAACGAACGGCTGCTGTTGATGTAGGCCGCATAGTCGTCATCGTCGGTCGTCACCATGCCGCCTTCGCCGAGCGTCGTCATGTTCTTGGTGGTCTGGAAGCTGAAGACCGTCATGGCGCCTCTCTTGCCAACCTTCGTGCCCTTGTAGCCGCCGCCGGCGGCGCGGGCGGCGTCGGCAATGACGGGCGGCGGCCCGTGGGTAGCGTGGGGATGCCGTTCGGCGATGTCGGCCAAGGCGTCCATATCGGCGGAGAGGCCGTTGTTGTGCACGGGCAAGATGGCGCGGGTGTTTGCCGTCATGCGGCGTTCCACGTCATTCGGGTCGATGTTGAATGTGTCGGCATGGCACTCGGCGAGAACCACTTTTGCACCCACGCCGACCACGGCCTGCGCGGTAGCGATATACGTGATAGCGGGCACGATCACTTCGTCTTCCGGGCCGAGATTCAGCGCCTGCATCGCGCCGTCGAGACCGGTGCCGCAGGAATTCACGGCAAAGGCATGCTTCACATCGCAGTATTCTGCGAACTCTCGCTCGAATTCGGAGATGTCGTTGCCGGTGAAGCCGGCCTTCCAGTCCATGCTCTCGCGGAGCGCATTCGTCAACGCCTCCACCTCTTCCTCGTTGTACCAGCCGCCGAGGGCAGGTAGAAAGGGCAGGTTGCGCTTTTCGCCGTTCAACAACGCTTGCTCTTCTGCAGACAGTGCCATGCCGTTACTCCTTGAATATGGAATGCTCTTCGTTCAACTCACTCTATACGATGCCTGAAACTGACAGGATTTGACAAGGAAAGTCATTAGCGGGTCTAGTGGTTCTAAACTCCACAGCGCTTCGGAACTGCGCTGAATGTCTTTTGGATTGCAGCGCAGCGCAGTGTCTCTCGGAGTGGGAATTCTTAGAATGCTGAGACCGTGAGAACGCGTAGATTAGGGACCTTAGATTCCGCGAACATAGTTCGACGCTTCGTTCAAAATCACTCTAGATGTGAACGCCGCTTTGTGCGCAGGACAATGTGTCGACGATTAACCTGAAGCCTCCTAGTCTGCGCTTGCCAGGGTGCTCTTCAAAAGCTCTGCGCCGCTGTCCAAGGCTTCCTGAAGTTTGGCGGCGTCCCGGCCGCCGGCTTGGGCGGTTTCCGGACTGCCGCCGCCGCCACCACCAGCCACTTTGCCGACCTCGCGCACGAGGTTGCCGGCATGGACGCCTTGTTTTGACAAGCCCTTGGTTGTCATGATGAGGAACTGGGGACGGTCGTTGAGGATGGTGCCGAGCAACAATGCGCCGGAGTCACCGAGCCGGTCTTTGATTCTGTCGCCCAACTCGCGGAAGGTCTCCACGTTGGGAACGTCTACACTGCCAACCACGAGTCTCACGTCGTTGACTTCCTCGGCAGTGCCGATGAGTTTCTCCACCTGTTGCCCCGCCTGTCCGCGCTCCAAACGCGTAATCTGCCGCCGCTGTTGAGCAATCTCCTCGCGCAGAGCGGCGGTGCGGTGCACAAGCTCCTGGGGCGGCGTTTCCAGCGCGTTGGAGAGATCGAGTAACAGCGCGTTCTGCTGCTGCATGTGGCGAATCGCGGTGGGGCCGGTGAGCGCCTCGATGCGGCGTAATCCTGCCCCAATACTCGACTCACTCCGAATGACGAAAAGCCCAATGGTACCGGTAGCGGAGACGTGCGTGCCACCGCAGAGTTCTTTGCTTACATCACCAATACTGAGGACGCGTACCGTCTCGCCGTACTTTTCACCAAAGAGGGCTAATGCGCCGGCGGCTACTGCCTCCGAGGTTTCGAGATGGTCCACTTCTGTCGGCACGTTGGCTTGAATGTGCGCGTTCACGCTCTGCTCAACCTTGTCGACTTCCGCGCGCGTGAGTGCCTCAGGGTGAGCAAAGTCGAAACGCAAGTGATCGGGGGCCACCAAAGAACCGGACTGCTGCACATGCTCGCCGAGCAGGCCGCGCAGGGCCGCGTGCAAGAGGTGGGTCGCCGTGTGGTTGCGCGCCGTATTCGCCCTGCGTTCGGCGTCTACGGTAGCCGTCACGGAGGTGTCGGTTACAAGCGCGCCTGTCACGACCTTCCCCTGATGAATGACAAGGCCGGGCTGCGGCGAATAGGTGTTCTCCACCTGAAAGACACCGTCCGCGCTCTCAATGCGCCCGGTATCACCTACCTGGCCGCCGCCTTCCGCATAGAATGGCGTGCGGTCGAGCACGACCAGCCCCTCTTCACCGGCTTCCAGCCTACCAGTGCGCTCATCTCCCTGCTGAATGCCGACAACCGTGCCGAAATCGCTGGTTGATTCGTATCCAGTGAACGCCACGCCGGCAAAGTCGACCGGCAGGTTCTGCACGATCTCGAACTGCGCGCTTTGCCGGCTGCGCTCCTGCTGCTCCCGGAGGGCCGCTTGATACTCCTCCTCGTCCACGGTAATGCCGCGGTTGCCGGCAACTTCTCGTGTGAGCTCGATGGGGAAGCCGTACGAATCGTGGAGCAGAAAGGCGTCCGCCCCGGCAAGGGCCGCACTGCCGGTATGGGCTACGTTTTCCAGCATGGTGTTGAGAATGGGCAGACCTTGGCTGATGTTGCGCAAGAAGCCCTCTTCTTCTTGGGTAATGGTGCGGAGAATGAAGTCTTCTCGGGAGCGCAAGTCCGGATAGGCGGCGCCCATGCACGCTATGACGGTCTCGCCAAGACCGGCCAGCAGCGGTTCGCGACGGCCAAGCAGATAGGCGTGGCGCATAGCGCGGCGGATCAGACGCCGCACGACGTAGCTGCGCTCCGCGTTACCCGGCAAGACGCCGTCGCCAATAAGAAAGACCGCTGACCGGGTATGCTCGCAGATGATGCGAATGCCGATGTCTTGCTCGTTGCTTTCGCCGTAGGTGCAGCCGAGCAATTCCGCCGCCTGTTGCACGACAGGCTGAAAGAGGTCGGTCTCAAAGATCGTGGCTACGCCCTGCAGCGCGACCGCCCAGCGCTCCAGTCCGGCCCCGGTGTCCACTCCCGCGCGGTCCAGGGGTGTCAGCGCGTCGGCATCAATCCGGCTGAGGCTGACGGACGAGTAGTACTGATTGAAGACGAGATTCCAGATTTCGAGAAAGCGGCCGCAGGGGCAAGCCGGGCCGAGACAGTCATGCCCGTCGGTATTCGGAGCCAGCTCGAGGTGTATCTCCGAGCACGGCCCGCAGGGACCGGAATCACCGGTGGGGCCCCACCAGTTCTCTATCCAGCCAGGGTAACGCACGATCCGTTCCGGCGGCACACCGACGGCCAGCCAGGCTCGCTCGGCATCTTCATCGGGGGCGAGGTCGTCCTGGCCACCGAATACGGTTGCCCACACTTGCTCCTTGGCGAAGGGAAAGCGCTCGGTCACGAGTTCCCACGCGAAGGCGATGGCGTCTTCCTTGAAGTAGTCGCCAAAGGCAAAGTTCCCCAGCATCTCAAAGAAGGTGAGGTGTGACTGGTCGCCTACTTCGTCGATGTCGTCGGTGCGCAGGCACTTCTGCACGGTGGCAATGCGCGGCCGCGGTGGGTCGGCGAGGCCGAGGTAATAGTCCTTGAACTGCTGCATGCCGGCGCTGGTGAGCAGGACGCTGGGATCGCCCTGGGGAATGAGGGAGGAGCCCGGCATGACAAGATGGTTCTTTTCGGCGAAATAGTCGAGGAAGCGTTGGCGGATTTCGTCAGTGCGCACGGTGTATCAATGCCTCGCGATCGGTTTGGGTTGTGTCTTTCAACAGCGCGAAGTATAGCTAGTAACGTCTATTGTAGCGAATGCGGCGGGATTCGGCAGAGGCAACTCGAGTGCCTTACTATTGCAGAAGTAATACACTTAATATAGTATTACTTAAGGAAAGCGCAGTAATAAGTGTTGGAGTATTACCATGCGAGTATACGAAACGCGCGTAACGCAGAAAGGCCAAGTAACCGTGCCGGCTGAGATACGAAAGGAGCTTGGCATCAAGCCACGAGACCTCGTGCGGTTTGAATTTACACCGGACGGGGTTCGCTTGTTGCCGGTCGCATCACGGGTGGATCGCTACTTTGGCGCCGTAGCAAGTTCGCGAAAGGCTCTAACTTGGCGTGAAGAACGTGCTGCATTCGAAGAGGGAGTGGCGAAAGAAGCAGAGTCTGACCGGCAAGGTGAAGACGATGCGCTTTCTTGACACCAATATCCTTCTGCGCTACTTCACGGGTGATGACTTGGAGATGGCAGAGGCCGCGCGGCGCCTGCTGGCGAAAGTCGAGCGGGGAGAGGAAAAGGTTGTCACCTCGCCGTTGGTTGTATTCGAAACCGTGTTTATTCTCCAACGCACCTATGGGGTATCCAGAGAGAGGATAGGGTCGATGGTTGGTGCCATTGTCTCCCTGCCTGGAATCCGGTTTGCAGAGAAGCGACAATGCCTGGAAGCGCTTAATGTCTTTGTACAGCACGGCATCTCTTTTGCCGACGCCTACACAGTTGTACACATGAAAGTCCGTGGGATTACAGAGATTAATAGTTGGGATTCTGACTTTGACAAAGTAGAGGGCGTAATCAGAATCGCGCCGAAGTGAGTTGCTGGGAGTCAGAATGGCGTCGGCTTACGACTTGTCTTAGTTGTATGCACGCCCTATGGCCTTGGCGCGAATGCCCAAGCCATTGGGTAGTGCAGGTCTCAGTCCCGCGCCCAATGAGACAAACTCTCATCTCTCAATCTCTAGGTATCACCGGCAGAGTAATACGCGAGGCGTGAGCGGCATCGTGGAGCACAGTCTGGCGAGCGCTGACCATCGTCGCATCAGAGTAGCCATCGCTGCCGGTGTTGAGATTGCGGTCCCAATTGGGAAAGTCGCTGCTGGAAATGTCGAGGCGCAGGCGGTGCCCGGGCTGAAAGACATTGGCGATTGGGTTCAGGGCGATCGTGAACTCGTACACGTGTCCTGGCGTAAGCAGTTGCGGTGATTCGTAGCCATTGCGGTAGCGGGCGCGGACGACACCGTAACTGAGGTTTTGCGCGAAGCCGTTGGGATGCACGTCTACCAGCTTGGCCGTAAAGTCAGTATCGACGGCGCTGGAGGCTGCGTAGAGGTGCACGATCGGTTCGCCCGTCACCTCCAGCGGTTCTGTCAAGGGCTCGGCCCGATAGACCAATACGTCTTTGCGCGAGTCCAGCACGCTTTGATCGAAGACGCCGTCCTGGTCGTGCATCAAGTGGACGGAAGGCACCGGATCCCGGGGATCGTATACAAACTGATCGGGAGTTTCCTCACCAGGGAGGTCCGTACAAAGAAAACCGTCGCCGCGGGGCGTCTGCGCATTGCCGTCGCTGTGGAAATGGTAGTCGGTGTATTGGGTGCGCGCCAACGGCCATTCGTTCTCATTACGCCAGACGTTGGCGCCAAGGATGTAGAGCCTGATCGGCCCTTCATTCATGATGCCGGTAGCGCGGCCCTTGAGCCAGTAATCGAACCAGCGGAGCAGAAGATCGGTCTGCTCCACGAGACCGGCTGCGCCAAAGTCCAGTTCGCCTTCGTAGACGTTCAGCGCGCTCGTGTGTCCCCACGGACCGATCATGACGCGTTGGCCGGCGCGCGCTGCCGGGGTGGCGGCCTGCTGCGCCATCAGGGTGTAACCATCGATGGCGCGCACAAAGCGATCGTACCAGCCGGCGCGGTGCATCACTGGTACACGGACGTCTGGGTAACGGTCTTGCCATTGAAATGTGTCGACACCGGCTTCGGTCATGAGCACGCGATAATACTCGGCCTGCACGGGGCCACCAAACAGCTCGTCAGGTATATCTTTGCGGGGAAGGTACCACAGCCACTTGTGCCGCTCCCGTTCCCAGAGCTGATCGGCTAATTCTTTGGTGTGCGGTTCGCCAAGACCCTGCTTGAGACGAATGTCTGGCGCAATGGTGCACATCGACCAGGCGAAACGCCGGCCGGGGCGAAAGTGCGGTTCGAAGTCCGTTAGGCGTTGAGTCATGCCTTCCGCAAAAACGCAGCGGAGACTGGGGGCCGCGCTGAAGGCGGCGCAATAGGACGTAAAGCCGCCGTAAGAATTGCCGAATATACCCACGTCGCCTGTGGAATCCGCCAGTTGCGCGCACCATTCTACCGAATCGTAGCCATCCTCGATGTCCGGGTAGCCAAAGGCGAAGAGCGGTGTGAACTCGCCTTCCGACGCATAGCGGCCCCGCACGTCTTGCGCCACAACGAGATAGCCCGCCGCGGCCAACGTCTCGTAGGTAGGTGACGGGCTGCCGTCCAGCGAACTCTTGTTGTACGGCGTGCGTGTAAGTATGACCGGAAACGGTCCCTCTGCCTGGGGACGGTAGATATCCGCACGGAGGATGACGCCGTCGCGCATGGGCGCGGCGACATTGCGTTCCATTGTGACGGCGTACGGCGAGGTGGTCATGATATGCTCCTTGGCGTGGTCTCTGGTAGGGATTGCGGTATCGCATAAACGTGGTTTGCTTCTGAATCTCGCTCCGAGCGGCTTGACGTTTGTCAGGCAGCACTAACGAAGGCATTTACTAAGTCACAGACCCAATGATATAGTAGGTGCGCCCCTAAACCAACCATTTCAACACCGGCCGGAACAGCGTTCTCACTGCTTGCAAGTGCCCCGCATCGCGCCTCGTGGATACGACGACACGCTTAGCAGTAGCGTTCTTCTCACCGTTCGACTAGCATTGCGGCCCCTATGAAGCTCTCCGTTTTGATTCCCGTCTACAATGAGCGCGAGACAGTACGTGCCGTGCTGGAGCGCGTCGCGTCAGTCCCCTTGGAGAAAGAGATAATCGTCGTCGACGACGGTTCCTCGGACGGCACGACCGCGGTGCTGCAGTCCTTGGAGGGAGAGCAATACCGCACAATCTTTCACCCGGAGAATCAAGGAAAGGGCGCGGCAATCCGCACGGCGTTGGCAGCGGCGACGGGTGACGTGGTCGTCATCCAGGACGCTGATTTGGAATATGATCCGGCGGACTTCGTGGCGCTGCTGGAACCTATCGAACGTGGCGAGAGCAAAGTCGTCTACGGCGTGCGCTCCTTGCACCACCAAGAGTTGATCCGGCGTCTCGGTAATGTGTTTCTTACCCTGGTGACTCGGATTCTGTTTCGTGTCTCGTTGCACGACATGGAGACCTGCTACAAAATGATGGCCAAAGAGGTTGTCGATCAGTTCACGATCGAGGCATCGGGATTTGAGATCGAGCCTGAGATTACGGCGAAAATTCTGAAGCTAGGGTATCGCATCGTCGAAGTGCCGATTGCCTACACGCCGCGCAGAGAGCGCAAGCTCAATCCGTGGACTGATGGCCCACACGCGCTCTGGACACTCGTGAAGTACGCGCTGCGCAAGTAGACGGGATCTGATTTTTCGGACGATTGACATCTTTTGCGCGTGCGGGGTGTAGTATAATGGCGTCATAGCAGCTCTTTGCGGTGGGTACGAGCATGACACGACGGCAACTAATGCGGTCTGGGGCTGTAGGCATGGGCAGTGCCCTGCTGGTTGCTTGCGGAAAGCGCGGCGCTCCCGATGTGCCGACGCCGGTGCCTGAGGACGTTACCGTCACGATTGCGGTGCGAGCCGGCGATAGGACGGACGCTGTCCTCGAAAAAGCGCTGCCAATCGTTCGCTACGGTTTGGCGCCCGGCGCGCGCAGCGGCATGCCCAATATCCGGGAGATTCAGAAGATTGTCTCCACGCCCGGACGCTCTTTTGTAACTGGCGTGCGCCAGCGCATTGCGGCCGGTGAAGCTCCTGATGTTGTCTGGTTTAGTCTGCACGATGACTTGCCCGAAATCCTGCGCAGCGACTTGCTGCGTCCCCTGAATCCCTTTCTCGACAACGATTCCGACAACACGCTGAAGGGGTACCACCCCGAGTCCTTACACGCCCTGCAGTATTGGGGGCAGCAGATGGCGCTCCCGGCGGCGCTCGGCGTTCTCGCGGTGCGTTACGATGCTGAGGTTCTGGCTGCACGTGAGGTGCCGCCGCCGCTGTCGAGTTGGTCATGGGATGAATTTGCCGCCATGGCTGCGACGCTGACTCATACCGCCAACGGCAATACTATGTGGGGATTCGGCACCACGTCAGTTCCGGCGTGGCTGCTCTTCATTGTCGGCGCCGGCGGGCGCGTGGCCGACCTCGGTACCGGTAAGACGACGCTCGCTGAGTCTGAAGCCCGGCGCGGGCTGCAGTTTTGGTTGGATCTTGCCCACCGGCATGGCGCGCTCGAGGGCGGCCCGCGCGTAACCTTGGACGCTATCATGCGCCGCCGCCAGGGGACGTCCAGCGCGCCGCTGCGCCTCGATCTCATCAACTGGCATACGGTGGAACCGTACACGCCGACATATGGTTTTGTTGGCGCGCCGAATGGGCCGGCGCAGTCCGTGCCAATGGTGGTTACCGACATGGTCGGCGTTTCCGCGCAGAGTGGGGATCTGGACGCGGCTTACGCGGTTGCCAAGCCACTGGCCGCGCAACTCGGCTCACAGTTGCTCGTGCCGCCGCGCAACAACGCCATCGAGTTCATCCGGCGTCCCAATCGCATGCACGCTGATCTCGCCTTGGGGCTGGATCGCGCGGACGTGGTCTTGCGCAGCCTCTCATACAGTATCGGTACCACGCTCTCGTTGTATAGTGGACTAGGGAAGACCCTGACCGAGCACATGGCCCTGCCTGCGCTCAGGGGCAATCTCACTGCAGCCGCCGCTTTGGAGAGAGGCGCGGCGGTCGTGCGTGAATGGCTGGGTTCACCGCCTGGCTAGCGCCGGAGAGTTCGGACGAAGTCAGAGAGAAGACCGGTAAAGGCTTGATGACGAGACGAGAGTGCATTGCTACGCTGGCTGTCTTGAGCGGTGGGGCAGCAGTGCTCGCCGCCTGCGGCGGGGGTCCGGGCCGCGCACCCTCCAGGCCCGAACTGGAAGGTAATGCTCCCTTCCGTGAGGCCCCGCGCTCTGCAAGCGGCAGCCAAGCGGCCGAGCCGGCCACACTCACCTTTGCCTTCATGGCGCGCTTGGGGGGCATACCCACCGAGGCCAATAATGCGATTGCCGCGTGGAACGCGGAGGGGATTGACGGCCCCACGCCGCATTCCCAGCTAGAAGCCGTGGAGATCTCGCGGCCGAGCGGCAAGTCGTGGCGCGATGCTTTCTGGGAATTCGTGGTGGCGCGCGACGCGAGCGGCGTGCCGCTTGATATTGCCTGGATGCACTCCGCGCTGGACTTTCCCCGCGCCTTTACGCACCAAATCCTCGCTCCGCTTGACCGCTATGCCCAGACGGACGACAGCGACCGGCTCGAGTCCTTCGCGGCAAACGCGCTGCAATTGTCCCGCTACCAGCGCCAGCTCATGGCCGTGCCCCTCGCGGTGCTGCCGGCCATGGTGATGTACAACAGCACCAAGTTCGAGGAATTCAAGGTAGCCGCACCCACGCACACATGGAACCACGAGGACTTCATTTTCACCGCCAAGTCCTTGACGCGAGACACAGACGGCGACACCGACATTGACTTTTGGGGATATTCCGAATGGAGTATCCCCGGCTGGCTGCCGTTCGTCTTGCAGGAAGGCGGCGACGCCGTAGACTTGGATACCGGCACGATCAAGCTCACGGAGCCGGCCGCGCAACGCGGCATACGCTTCTGGCAGGAAATTGGCCGCATCCATGGCGCTATGCCGCATGGCCCAGATGTAGACTCCAATACGTTGCGCGGCACCATCAACGGCCAGCGCCTGCAAACGGCCATGGTATTCACGCCGTTTTTTGGTCGCCTGCGAGCGGATCGGATGCCCGCGGTCATTCCGAAAGAAGACCGCAGTGGGGTGCCGCTCGGCTTGCAAGAGGCGCTGGTGATGCCGGCCGGCAGCCAGAACGGCGACGCGGGCTTTGCGACCATGCTGCATCTGGGACATCACATCGGCCAGATTCGCCTGGTGCCGGCCGTTACGGAAGCGCAGGGCTTCATCAACAAGCCGGCGGGCAAGTACATGTCGTTGCTGCTTGACCCCGTGGCGCGGGACGTATTGCTGGAACTCTTGGTGGACAGTGTGCCTTCCCACCTGGCAACCTCAACCGTGTTGAGCTGGCAGATCTTCAGCAGGCTCACCTTGCCCGTGGCGCGGGGGCAAGTTTCCATTGAGGAAGCAACGCAGAACGCTCACGACGCTGTCGAAGAGTACCTCACGCCCAAGCCGCCGCCGACCCCGGTGCCGGATTCAACATAGCCGCTGAGTCCTGTTGCGGTCTCAAGGCTGTGTACGCCTGTGCCGGACCTTCTTAACTCACGTGCTTACATGCGTGTTGCCCGTCTTGTAGTCTGTGCGTCTGAGTGCAGGCGCAGCGACGCTCTGTCAACACGCTTGCAAAGGAAAGTTGGAGAAGGTATTAGCTGCGCAAGGGTTCTAGAACTGGCCGATGATGTCGCCTATGCCCTCCAGCAAGCCGTCAACGAGTCCGCCGGTCAACTCGTACGCATAGAGAAACGAGATGATGAGGATGAGGACTACCAGCCCGTAGAGAATGAGCCGGACCACGGAACTCGTCTGCCGCCGAGGTTGTGGGGTCATGGGTTGCGCTTGCTCCTATGCAAAGGATACGAACTCAGGCAGATAGGCGGCTTGGCGCATGCCCTGCCAGAGGGGATGGGTTTGGGGCAGGCGCGTGGCGCGGCCCTGGCGGCTGGTGAACGCATGGGTGGTCTGGCCGCGTGCGAGGAGCGGCGGCGACGCCTCCGCATCTCGCACCTCATAGCCAAAGACGATCTTCGCGCGTGTGGCCGCCATCAGCGCGGTGCGAATCTGCAAGGCAGCATCGTACCGAGCGGCAGACAAGAATTGCGCGCGGCACTCCACTACCGGCAAGTAGATCCCTTCCGCTTCGAGGTCGCGATAGCGCAATCCCAGCGCCCGCATGAGTTCTACGCGGGCGACTTCGAACCACGTGAAATAGTGTCCATGGTACGCCACGCCCATGGCATCGGTCTCGGCGTAGCGAACGCGAATTGGGACGTCCAGTGTCATGTGTTGCGCGCTGATTAGAGAGCGTTTGCGTGCTTGGATTTCACTGGATTCAGTATAGCGTATGCGCCGTAGGCGACCAATGGAGAAACGGTTTCCTGGGGGAGTGAGGGAAACTGGCGCTGTTCCGACTCAATGCCAACTGTTTAGCAGACTTGCACAAAGCCTGAACCGTGCTTGATTTGGGGAAGGCCGCAAAGGCAGAAGGACTATGAACCTGCGGCTCCGGTTATGCGCGGGCCTCCAAAGGGGTGGCGGAGAACTATGCTACACTTAAGGTGCTATGTTTCCTGACGAATTTCCACGAACCACTGGGCCGCTGCGCATCGTGGTCGCGATGTCCGGCGGCGTTGATTCTTCTGTGGTGGCCGCCATGCTTGCCGAGCAGGGACATGAGGTGATTGGCATCACCCTCAATGTCTGGCAGAAGGGCATGGTGGATACCCGCCTCCACGCCTGCTGTTCGTTGAGCGCCACCCACGATGCCCAGCGCGTGGCGGACCGCATCGGCATCCCCCACTACTCGCTGAACTTCCGGGAGATCTTTGCGAAGGAAGTGATGGCGCGGTTCGTCGCGTCGTACGCCAGCGGACGCACGCCCAACCCCTGTGTCGATTGCAATCAATTCGTAAAGTTCGCGGCCTTTCTCAAGCGGGCGCAAGAACTCGATGCCGACTACCTTGCCACCGGGCACTATGCGCGCATTGAGCAGGATCAGGGATCGGGCAGCTATCGCCTGTTCCGCGCGCTCGACCCACAGAAGGACCAGTCTTACGTCCTCTACATGCTCGGTCAGCAGCAACTAGCACGCACGCTGTTTCCGATGGGGTCGCAGACGAAGTCTGAAACGCGCGGCTTGGCGCGGCGGTATGGTCTCCACGTGGCCGATAAGCCAGATAGCTACGAAATCTGCTTTGTCACCAACGACAACTATCGCGACTTCTTGGAATCATGGGAACCAGGCATCGCGCGCTCCGGGCCTATCCGCTACAAGGACGGGCAGGTCTTGGGTGAACACGACGGCATCGCAAACTACACGGTCGGTCAGCGCCGGGGGCTGGGCCTCACCTGGCCGCGCCCGCTGTATGTGATTGCGCTGGATGCCGACGGCAATACGGTGTACGTCGGAGAAGAAGAGGACCTCTACGCAAGCGCGCTGCAAGCAATTGACGTGCACTGGGTGGCGGATGCGCCGCCGGCTGAGCCGGTGCGCGTAAGCGTGCGCACGCGCTATCGCATGGAGGAAGTAGCGGCCACTGTCGAGCCAACGGCGGATGGTGAGGCGAGGGTTGTGTTCTCCCAGCCGATACGCGCGGTTGCGCCCGGCCAGGCGACGGTATTCTACCAGGACGATGAAGTGATCGGTGGGGGCCGCATTGACCGTGCGACTAGTCCCGTGCAGGAAGAACTGCTTGCGGCCGTTTGAGAGGCCCTTGGGAACGTGTCCATCCGCTCGTGTATGCCTGGGCGGGGCCCAGTACCAGCTACCTTTGTGTCTCCCTCTAGCTGGCGCAGTTATCTCCTGCTGACGCCACACCCGCGCCGGTGGCTCCATACACCACGCTCCGTGCTCAACCGACGATTACGCGATAACGGCTTTGCTGCTAGACTCTTGCTGGATGTAATCCCGATTCCTTCTAGGCGTAATTTAGATTCCATCTAGACGAAAGCGCAATTGGCCGCCAAGCGTTTAGACAGTGCTTCTTTAAGGAGCAGATTCTCCCACAGTGGCGCGACTTCTCTTCTTTGTTGGTTATCTCCTTGTGCTCGGCGCCGCAACGGTGGCGTTGCTCGGCTACCGCTTCTGGTACGAAACCGGTGTCGCCTACGGGCGCGAGGCGGTGTATCCCATCCACCACACCGACGTCTATCGCTACGGCATCAATACCCGCTTCGATCCGGATCCAGACTGGGAACGAATCGAGCGCAGCATGGCGCTCATGGAAGCGGCCGGCTTTGGCTTTTTCCGGCAGGTCATTCTTTGGGGAGACATCGAGCGTCCGGGGAAAGGCAGGTATTGGAACGACTTTGCTCAGGAAAGCACCTGGAAGCGGTACGACCGTCTGTTCGCACTGGCGAAGCAGTACAACTTGACGATCATTGCGCGCCTCGAGCGCCCGCCGCCGTGGGCGTATGCTGATGGCAGGCCGCCGGACGATGGGCGCCACCAGGGGCCGCCGGCGCGGCTGGAGGATTACGGCGACTTTGCCTATGCGTTTGCCCAGCGGTACCGCGGGGACGTACAGATCTTCCAAATCTGGAATGAACCCAATCTCCATGGCGAATGGTGGCCGCACAATCCCGATCCGGCGGCATACACCGCAATGCTCAAAGTGGCCTCGCAGCGGATCCGGGAGGCGAACCCGGAGGCGATCATCGTTGCCGCCACGCTTGCGCCCAACACTGAGACCGGGCCGGAGAACCTCAGCGAGTTGCTCTTTCTCGAGGCCATGTATGAACATGGCGCCGCGCCTTACTTCGACATAGTCAGTACCGCGTCCTATGGGTTGTGGTACGGCCCGGACGACCGCTATGTGGCGTCTCACCGCACAAACTTCGCGCGGGCGGTCCTCGTGCGGGAAGTAATGGTGCGCCATGGCGACGCGCACACACCTATCTGGGCCGGTGAGTACGGGTGGGTGGCGCTGCCGCCGGATTGGCAGGGCAATCCTTCACCCTGGGGCAATGTCTCAGAGGAGACACAGGCGCGTTATACCGTAGAGGGTATGCAGCGCGCGCAGCGCGAGTGGCCGTGGCTAGCGATGATCAATCTTTGGCATTTCTACTGGCCGGACGCGCATCCCGATGACCCAACGCAATACTTTGGCATCGTGGACGAGAACTTCGCGCCGCGGCCAGTGTATACGGCAATGCGGGAACTGATGCGCGCGCCACCCGTACTCGGGCCAGGCTATCATCAGGAGACGCATCCGTCGCTCACGTGGGAAGGCGCTTGGATAGACATAAGCGACGAAAGCTACTCACTGGGACAGGCGCGGGGCAGTCCTCAAGCGGGCGCCCGGCTGCGCTTTCGTTTCCAGGGTACGGCAGTATCCTTAGTCGTCCACAAGGGACCGGACAAGGGCATCGCGTTGGTGCGCATCAACGGTTCGCAGTCGCTGGCCCACCGCTTGGACAAAGACGCGGGGGGACAGGCCGTGCTGGACCTCTACGCTCCCGAACACCGCTGGCAGGAAGAAGTGTTATTGGCGGATAGGTTGCCGGATCGTGAACACGTTGTCGAGATCGACGTCACGGGACGGCGCAATTCGCTGTCCAGCGACACCGGGGTGGACATCGACGCGATAGTCGTGGTGCGGGAACGGCCTCTGTGGCCCTATGTGCTGGTAGGCGGTCTCTACGCGGGATTCCTGGCCGCGATTGGCTGGTTCCTAACCGGTTGGCTGCGACGACGGCATTGGCTGCAGCAATTACTCAGGAAAGCGGTAGGGTGGACCGCTAACGGCATTTGGCAACATGAAGCGGCTCGCTTTGGTCTGCTCCTGGTGGTCGCGGGTCTCCTCTGGATCGTGCCGGGCGCGGCGGCGCAGTATGTGCTCATCGCCTTACTTGGCCTTGGGGCATTGGTCTGGCCCCGCGCGTTGCTGTACATCGTAGCGGCAACGCTGCCGTTCGCCGTGTTGATACCCGCTGCTGGCGGCCTGGCGTTGCCCGTGAGCGAGATTCTGGCAGTGCTGCTCGTGGGGTCGCTGGTGGTGAATACCTACCTTCAGCAGCGCTGGCTTGTAGAGCGGCGCCCGTTCTTCTGGTGGGCCGTGGCATTGCTGGCGATTGGCGCCGTCTCGCTGCTGTTCTCTCATTACGGGGTCTTCAGTTTGCGGGAACTGCGGCAGACGATAGTCGTGCCGGTGCTCTTGTTCCTGGTTGCGTGCTGGCTGCTCGAGAACCGGCAGCAGGCGTGGCGGTTGATTCAGGCATTCGTAGCGGGCGCGGTCGTTGCGGCTCTCGTGGCGCTGGTAGAGCCAATTGCTAACCCCACTGCTCTGATAGAAGCGGAGGGTGTGAGGCGGCTTGCCGGCTTCTATCCATCACCAAATCATCTGGCGATGATTGTGGAGCGCGCGCTCCCCTTTGTGGTGGCAGCCGGCTTGTTCAAGCTCTGGCCTGCCCGCGTGGCGTGGCCACTTGCCGGTGTACTTGCGCTGGCGCTGCTTGGCAGTTTCTCCCGAGCAAGTTGGATTGCCGGTCTTGTGATCCTGCTTTTCTTCATTTGGGTGTACTTGCCGGAACTGCGCCAAAGAGTGCGGATCATGGGCGGCGTGCTGTTGGTTGCGGTGCTGCTGTCTGCCGGTGGCGTTAGTTTCGGCCCGGAGCGCGTGCGTTCACTCGTGAGTTTTGAGCCAGGCACGACGACGCATATGCGCCTGGTTCAAGCGCAATCGTCCCTGCGGATGCTTGCGGACTTTCCCATCAGCGGCGTTGGGCTGGACAATTACCTCTACGTCCATGCGGACTACGTGGATCCGGCTGCGTGGCGCGAGCCGAACCTCTCGCATCCGCACAATCTTTTCCTCGACTTCTGGCTGCGGCTTGGGATCGTAGGACTCGTATTCGTTAGCGGATTCCTTGTGCGCTACTTCTTGCTCACACATCGGATTGCGTACAAGAGCGATGAGGGAGAAGTGCGCGCTTTAGGCATCGGCTTAGCCGGGAGTCAACTGGCCGCGGTAACCCACGGGATGCTGGACAACTACTACTTTCTGCCGGACCTTGCGAGTTGGTTCTGGTTGACGGCAGCCGTGTGCGGCCTCGTCTACGTGACGAGCCGAGGACGTGAACGCCACGCTGCGTCGAATATGGAAGCCACGGCATACGGTGAATGAACTCTTGGCAAAGGGTGTCGCAGGACGGTGCAAGAAGTTCGGTCAAATTGGATCTTGTCAGGCTGGTGCGACCACGCGCAGTGCGTACATAGATCGCTTGTCCGCCGGGTACCGACCTCACAGATGCCGCAAACACCCCTTACGACTCTTTGCGTCTCTATGACTCGGTGAAGTGACGGGGTTATTGCCACTATCGCGCTCTTCACAAACTGAGAGAAATCTTATCCGGCGTCTTTGTCCCCGCTCGGAGTCGTGTGGTATCGTGAAATCAGAGCTATGAAGACGATTACTGTTGCGTCCACGCAACCCACCGAGTTGTTGGACATCACCAGCAACCTTCACGACGCCGTGGCGGAAGCCGGCATACAAGAAGGTGTCTGTAGCGTCTTCTGTTTGCATACAACCTCTTGCATACTTGTCAACGAAAACGAACCCGGCCTCAAGCAGGATTTCGAGGCAGTTGTGCGCGATTTGTTGCCCCAAGCCCAATATCGGCATGACTGCCTGGACAACAATGCGCGGTCACATCTCACGGCCGGCATCGTTGGGTGCAATCTCATGATCCCAGTCCACCAAGGCCGGCTTGTCTTGGGTACGTGGCAGAGCGTCTTCTTCGTGGAACTCGACGGCCCGCGGCCGCGGCGTTCGGTGGCCGTCCAGGTCATACCGTGTAGCGCCTGAACCGCGCAACTCTTGTTTGCAACTCGCTCGTCTCGGATCGAACTGTCTCTTTCGTTTCCTCACCTTCCCTTCGGGTTTGTAGTCGTTAGGCGGAAGGCTGATTCACGAACCGTCGCCCGATGCGCTCAATAGGGACTCCTGCTAAGAGCAACATTTGCCGCGCCTTGGCGCGCCCTGCTCTCTGTCTCCTTGTCTCGGCAAGAGCCTTTGCGGGGTATTCCGGGCCGCGAATCGGGTTATTGGAGTATGTGGGCAGCGTCGAACAGAACAAAGAACGTCGCTAACCCGATAATCCCGCTCCAATAGAGGCGCAGCCTGAGCTCAAATGTCCGGCACAGCCAGGTCCAGCAGTAGATGGTGGCTGCTTGCAAGGCGAGGACAACTATCATCACGATGATGAGCAGGAAGAGGTGGTTGGTATACTCCCGCCACAAAGTCAGCGACCAGAAGTCCAGTCCCAGGATGGCCTCCGGATGCTGCGGCCAAATGGCCACGCCCAGCAACGTCCAGGGAGGACGACCGAGCACAGTCCCCAAGACATCCGGCATTGCGAGCAGGAAGAGGTCCGCTATGTCCGCCGCGAGCATCCAGAGGTGCGCAAAGATGGGTGAGAACGGCGCTGCAAAGAGATAGAGGGCGCTCTCCTTGTCCAGCGGTAGAGTCGTAGGATGGGTGTAATACGCTTGCCCCACGCGTCCGGCCAGAAAGGCGCCGCTTTCAGGAATCTGCGGCAGAACCTGGGAACGCAGAAGACCGAAGTACAGGTCGAAGTGCTTAGCGATTGCGATGACTTGCATGCCAATGCCGGCGGCCCCGAGTGCTACGGCGGCGCGCAATTCCCTGATGCCGTTGTCGAATAGCGCTTTTTCGAGGATGGGCGCGGCCATGATCAGCAAGAGCGGTACGGCGGGAACCAAGTAGCGCGGTCCCCAGCTACTGCCGCCATACCAGGTTCCTACGCTGCTATAGAGGAGCAGGTAGAGCACGGGTATGCCTACGCAGGGAAGCGCCCACCACTTGTGGCGCGCAATGAACAGCAGGCTGCCGAAGAGGGCGAGAATGAGGGGCGGCGCATAGAGAAAGACGCTCTTGCCCGGGCTCAGCACGTTGCCGTACAGGCCGATCCAGATTGGCAGGTCGAGCCAACTCGTGATGTTCTCTGCTACATCTGCGGGCTCGGGCAGGAGCACGCCGAATACGGATACGAGCGCGGCGAGCGACAACGCGCCGAGTATGCCGACCGGGGCCAGAAACACGAGCGTACGCGCAAAAGCCAAGGCAAGTGACCGCAGGAAGCCTTGGGAGCTTTGCAGCGTAACCAGCGCCGGTAGTGGGGCCAAGAAAACGAGATTCAGCGCCGTGACGAATCTGATGGAGATTCCGCCCAAGACGATGAGTCCCGCCACGAACACCCAACCCAACTGCTGGTCCTGGATACCCCGCAGCAGGAAGTAGACCGTGCCCAGCAGGGCGAGGGTTATGCCTGGTTCAGCAAAGTCGAATTTCGCGTACGTCCACGCCAGTGTGGCCAGTCCAAAGAGGATAGTCAGGGCAAGAGCCACTTGGCTGTGGTAGCCCAGACGGCGCGTTATGAGAAACAGGAGCACGGCGCTGAGGGCGGTCACCCAAGCGTTAGTGAAGAGCGCGAACAAGCGCAGGAAGTAGGCAGTGTTTTCCTGCTCCGACCATATGCTTTCGCTTGCGCCGATCAAGATTGGCTCGTCGGTTTCGGCGTCTATAAGGTTCAGGGAAACGATGTGGAGCGCGCCTTTTTGGGCATGGTATTGAATGGCGACGCTCTTAACGTCCACGCGCTGCTGAAATTGCAACTCTGAAACGTAAATGCTGGAGCGAGGCACGCCAAGGCGTCGCGCCACCGCGTTGGCTTTGGCATGGGCCACTTTTCCAAGCACGTCGGGGTGTTCGTAGGCACCCTCCGCGGTGTCTACCCCGGCTTTCATCTCACCAAAGAATCTGCCCGCAGGCGTGGTATCCAACGTTACCGTGGCGATACGCGTACCGTCCTGGATATCTTGAGATGCCTCAAGATAAGAAAAAACCACGAGTCCCCTGGCGCGCGTGTCCTCAAGGCGAATGTATAGGTTATTGAGGGTATTGGGCGTCCCCTGCCGCGCGAGCACGGGGTAGTCCGCGAGCGTGTACGAACGCCCCTCGTGCCCCAGAGCGTCTTTTTGGGGCAGCAAAGGATCGAGGATGGCGCCCAGGACTAAGGCAGGCTGCAGCAAGAGCGGCAGCCCGATTTCCCACGATGCGAGTTCGCTATAGTCCTGCCTCAGATCCGTGTTCTCCCGGTCCAAGAGGAAACTCCGGCCCGTGGCAAACGCGGAGTCCCCTTCCGGACTGTACGCATGACCGCCGCCGGTAAGGGCGTAGAGCAAGAAGAAGAACAGGAAGATTGCACCAACCAAGCGTGGCGAGTGTCTCGGCGCGTCTTCCAGGGAGGGCTCGAAGCTGGCGAGAGGTGTCGCATGGGTAGAATGAAAGCGGTTCATAGTAGCGATAGTAGCAGGGCGTAGAGCGCGGTAGCAACCAGACCGGAATCTGCTGTGATACCTGGCTAAAGACGGTGAGCAGAGCGCGTGGTGGAGTGTACGGCTTCTTCGAGGCGTGCGAAGAAATCGGGAAACGTCTTTGCGACGCATTCCGGGTTGCTGATTGCAATACCGGGCAGCCGCAGGCCTATGAGCGCAAAGCTCATGGCTATGCGGTGGTCGTCGTGTGGATCGATCGTAGCGCCCCGCATTGGGCCCGGCTCTATGCGCAGGCTATCGTGGGATTCCGCCACGGAGACGCCAAGCTTGCGCAATTCCTGCGCCGTGGCGCTCACGCGGTCGGTTTCCTGCAGCCGGGTGTGGGCAATGCCGCGAATCACCGTGGGCCCCTCGGCAAACGGCGCAAGCGCGGCGAGCGTCATAAAGGTATCGGAAAAAGCCCCCATGTCAATGTCCACGCCTCGCAATTTGCCGGGGCACAATACGCGCACATGAGCGGCGCTCTTCTCGACCGCGCAACCCATAGCAGCAAGCACGTCGACAAATGCCAAGTCCCCCTGCGCAGACTCGGCGCCGAGATTCTCGACGCGGACCGTGCCCCCGGTGAGCGCCGCCGCGGCAAAGAAGTAAGAAGCGGCGGAGGCATCCGGTTCGACATCGTACGTACGTGCCGCATAGTGCTGTCCGGGCGCAACCTGGAAGCGCCGCTCTTCCTCAGCCGTTGCCACAACGCCAAAGTCTGCCATGCTCTTTATTGTCATCGTGATGTACTGTCCGTGGATGAGATCACCGATTACAGCAAGATCGAGCCCCTCTGACATGTACGGCGCCGCCATAAGGAGGGCGCTGAAGTACTGGCTGCTCTGGTCGCCGGCCATCTGGGCAGTACCGCCCCGCAGTCCGTGCCCGGCAATCTCAATGGGCAGGCAGCCGTCCTTATGCAGCGGGCGTATGGTGCCGCCGAGTTGACGGATGCTCTCGAACAAAGGTTGCATGGGTCGTTCGCGCATGCGCGCAACCCCGTCAACACAGTACCGGCCGTGACCCAAAGCGGCGAGCGCCGTGAGAAAGCGCGCGCTTGTGCCGGAAAGACCGACGAACAGCTTTGCCCGGTCGGCGGGAATCTTGCCCCCTTTGCCTTCCACGGTGAACGTCTTGGCAGTCTCATCGGCTTTGACCGGGATGCCAAGCTGGCGGAGCGCCTCGGCCATGTACGCGGTGTCTTCGCTAAAGAGCGCTTGCCGCAGCGTGGACGTGCCGTCAGCCAATGCGGCAATAATCAACGCCCGGTTGGTATAGCTCTTCGATCCCGGCAGGGTCACGGTGGCGTTTATGGGGTGATCGATGGGCTCGATGCGCTTCATGGCGGGGAAGATTCTCCGAGACCGAGACCCTGAATGACGCGGTTCAGGTAGTTGAAGAGCGCGGTTTGTGTGGCGATCTCGACGATGGCGGCGTCGCTCAGGCCAAGTTGGCGTAATCGGTCAATGTCCTCGCGCGCCACGGCAGCGGGAGCGGTGGTGAGCTTCGCCGCATATTCCAACAGGGCGCGGTCCGCCGCGGCGAGGGGCGCGGTACGAAAGTCGCGCATGACTTGGGCCACGAGGGCTTCGTCTCGGGTGCGGTGAAGCAGCAGACGGCTATGGAGTTCTTGGCAGAGGGCGCAGCCGTTGATGGCTGACACCACCGTCGCGATCAACTCGCGCTGCACCCGCGACAGTTCGCCGGGACCATAGGCTATGGCCCGGTGCAACTGGGCGAGCGGTATGATCGCGCGGGGCACGAGGCTGTGCAAGCGTAGGAAGTCGGGCACGGCGCGCCGCCGTCCCTCGCCAAGAAGCTCTTGGTAGACGGCGCGTAACTGACCCTCCGCTTCATCCTCGGCTATCATCTGCACCCAAGCGTTCACGTACGTGGCCCTCTCCAATTGGTTGCAGATACGCTAGGCCGTGGCGGCTTCCATCTCGGCGGTGGCGGCGGGGACCTCTCGCCCCACGGCGGCTGCTACTTTGCGGATAGCATCCATGATGTCGAAGAAGCGCTCCGGCGTGACGCTCTGCGGACCATCTGAGAGCGCGAGTTCAGGATTGGGGTGCACTTCAATCATCACGCCATCGGCACCGGCAGCGACTGCGGCGAGCGCCATCGGCTTTACCAACTCCCACCGACCCGTGGCATGACTGGGATCGATCACGACCGGCAGGTGCGACTCTTCTTTGATGACGGGAATTGCGCTCAGGTCGAGCGTGTTGCGGGTCGCCGTTTCGAAAGTACGAATGCCCCGCTCGCAGAGGATCACGCGCATATTGCCGGCGGCCATGATGTATTCCGCGGACATCAGCAAGTCTTCAATCGAAGCCGCCATCCCGCGCTTGAGCAGCACCGGCTTATCGGTTTTTCCCACCTCCTGCAAGAGCGTGAAGTTCTGCATGTTGCGAGCGCCAAGCTGCAGGATGTCGACGTACTCAGCGACCAGTGGGACCCTGCGGGGATCCATGACCTCGGTGATGAGGGGCAAGCCGGTGGCGTTTGCGGCGGTACGCAGCAATTCTAGCCCTTGACCGCCCATGCCCTGGAAGCTGTACGGCGAGGTGCGCGGCTTGAAGGCGCCGCCGCGCAGAATGTGTCCGCCCGCTCCTTTTACGGCTTCCGCGGTGGCAATGATCTGCTCTTCACTCTCCACGCTGCAGGGGCCGCCGATGATGGCGACTTCATTGCTGCCGATGGTCACGTTGCCCACGCGAATGTGGGTATCGCCGCCGCCCTCGCCTCGGGCCGCGAACTTGTACGGCTTGTCAACCGGGATGACCATTTCCACGCCTGGCAACACCTGCACCCGCTCCATGATGCCGGGTGGCCGTTTACCGATTAGGCCTATTACTGTCTTGTTTACGCCTTGACTTATCGTAGATTCCACGCCGCTCTCTTCAATGCGCTGGCGTACGGCGTCAATCTGCTCCGGTGTCGCGTCGGTTCGCATTATGACTATCATGTTCCTCTACCTTATGTACCTTTCCTTCTTGTGGTGTGCCTCTGCTCTTGTGAGGCTCTATTGGTTCTACGGTAGTCTTGCCAATGTGGTTGGCGGTCGCGCGTGTTCCAGCTATTTGTCGGTGGCATCTGCTCCTCTCTACAAAAGAAAAAGCAGAAAGTTCTTCACTTTCTGCTAGCGCCGGAGGGTGTTGTCTGGTCTCGCTCTGCCCGCTAGGGCAAACCATATCTGCTTAAGCCGGACCCTCCGGCTTTGTAAACAGATAATAATAGCTGCGAGCGAGAACTAACACCTATATTCCCTTGTTTCTGCTGCAAAGCGTGGCAAGCACGCTGCAAGGTAAGAGGAATAGTAACAGGTGACGTATAGTGTGTCAAACAACTGGCGCACTATGGTTGCTGCAGCGCGCGTTTCGGTGCGGCATGTGCCCCTTGACCAAGGAATTGCAGTCGATGAAGAATTCGCGGTTAGGGGCTAGGACCCGGCAGTGTCCAGCGAGAGAGGTTCTGCTCCACGCTAGCGCAATCCTGCAAGAGCAGATCACGCCGCACGTGTGACCTGCCGCCCGCAGGTTGTCCTTCACCTGACTGCACAGCCACACAGAGATCAGAGTCTCGGAGGCGCAATAGACCGTCACCGCTCAGTTCGAACCGCTGGTTCTGCGAGTCAGAGCAGGCTCTCACGTAGAGCACACCCTCGCCCGCCTCCAGGCACACGTCGTAGGCGTCCATGGAGAACTGCCCCGGCCCGGGATGATTGAAGATGAAGAGCTCATCGTCGGCGCCCGGCTTGCACGTGTGGGCCTGGAGCGGCGCGTTCAAGTTGAGGCTGTTGCCGAAGCCCGCAACATCCACGCAATAGAATTCCGGCTCGTCGAGCGGGTCCCGCAGCATGATGAGGCTCTCGGGCGACGGTGTCGGCACTGCGGGCACAGCCGTAGGTTCCACGGCTGCGGCCGTAGGCGACGGCACTTCCGTTGGTTGTGCCGCAGGTGTGATGGTCACTTCGGACTGAAACTCAGTTTGGGACGCACAGGAAACAAGAATGGCAAGCCCAGCTAGGTACACAAGCAAACGAGTCTTCATGATACGTGCTGACACTCCTCCTCATATACGGCGATTGCCTCGCTGATATTCTAGTCCTAGAATGTGAATTCTTTGTGAACATCGAAACGTGGCAGGCCTGTAGTTTCCCCCAACCTCATGTATCCAAAAGGTCAATGAACCTATGGGCGCACTTCTTCGCTCCGTACGGTGCGCTGCTCTTGGCTGGAGCGGCAGAGCATTTCGCAGGCGCGGAGGATTTCCAAGTTATTGCGCCCACTGATGCCGGGCTCGACACCATCCGCAATATACCGGTAGAAATCGTCAATCACGCCTTCCTCGCTGCGTAACGGCGCTGGCGCGTGAGGGACGGGCCGCGGCGGTTGCGCTTTGCCAAAGTCTGCATCCGGCGTTGCCTGCCACTGCCAGTCCGCGCCGTCCCACACCAAGACTCCTTCTGCGCTCTGCACGACGAAGCGATAGTCGTTAAAGCTGGCGATGTGCGACATAGCGTACGTCGCAACGGCCCCGCTCGCAAAGTGCAGCACGCCGGATATGCCTGCATCGTGAGGATACTGCGACCAAGGCGCCGTGAAACTGCGGGCGGTGACCTCGGCAACCGGCCCAAAACAGAAGACCAGGTTATCGAGGTGGTGCACGCTCATGTCCCACACCATCGCGAAGTAATAGTCCAGTGTGCGCGGCGTGGGCCGATAGCGGTGGTGAACCAAATCGATGAGGTGGGGGGTGCCGTAGTCCCCGCTTGTGATCGCGGCGCGCAGCGTGACAATCTCGGGCCGGTAGCGGTAGTTCTGCGAGACGCAAAACTTCACGCCCGCGCTCTCCGCCTCAGCTACCAGCGCGACGGCATCCTGCCAGTTCGTCGTCATGCCTTTCTCAACCAGTACGTGCTTGCCGGCCTGAAACGCTAGCCGTGCCAAAGGGCCGTGAAACTCCGTAGGCGTGCAGATGATCACGGCGTCAGCAGGGAGGGTTGTGAGAGCTTCTTCAAGTTGTGTGAACGAGGCGGACTCGCCCAGGCCTGTAAGCGCCTGCGCCTCCGTAAGCAGTTCCAGAGAGACGTCGACGAGGGCCGTCGGCTGAAAGCGCGGATCAGCAGAAAGCACCTCAAGCGGCCAGCGCCCGCGTCGCCCGACACCAACGTGAATAGTGCGAATGGGAGTTTGCTCAGTCACTCTAAATCCTCGCTTATTCCTCCTGCGCGGCCAGATGCCGGACTTTATCTTCATCAACTTCAATGCCCAACCCGGGGTCGTCGGTAAGGAGAACCGCGTCACCCTCCCGGGGCAGCGCTTTGGCCGCGATGTCGTCAGTCAGAAACTGCGGACCGTTCAATGCACACGGGTGCGCGACGCCCCACGCGGCGGCGAGGTGGATACTGGCAGCGAAAGCGACGCTGCATTCGGTGAGCCCGCTGCACACGAGCATGAGCCCGGCGGCATCCGCCATAGACGCGCAGATTCGGTTCGGCCAGAAGCCGCCGGTGCGTGTCACCTTGAAGGTGTACGCCGTGAGCGCGTTCTGCTTGATCATGGTGAGCAGCGGCACCGGGCCAGAAATAGACTCATCTAACGCGATGGGAATCGGTGACTCTGCCGCGATCTGCGCTGAAACATCTGGCCTGTCCGGCGCTACCGGCTGTTCGAGCAGCGCGACTCCCGCATCTACCAACGCATGCATCCGTTGGCGCGCCTCGTGAGGCGGAAAGCCGCCGTTGGCGTCCGCCCACAGAAAGCCGTCGGGAAAGGCGCTATTTACGAGTGCACACAATTGGAGATCCCATTCCATAGAGCCCCCAACCTTCACGTTGCAACTGCGATAGCTGCGCTCTTCGGCTTCACGCAGACTGTCTGCCACTTCCTCCGGCGTGCTGCCGGTTACCGTCCAGCTCAAGCGCACACGGTCCGCGCGCCTCTGTCCGAAAAGGTCGGCAAGGGATACGCCGTAGTGCCGAGCGAGGGCATCGTGGGCAGCCACGTCAATTGCGGCGCGGGCAATGGGCATGCTCAGACCCCAGAGCGGCGCGATCGCGCCGTTCATAGCTTCATGCAGGGAATCAAAGTCGGCCAAGGGCTTGCCAAGCACCGCAGGAATAAAGTGGTCTTCGAGCACGCTCACGACCGACTCGCGCGTCTCCGGCGACCAAGTGTGGGAAGGCGACCCCTCGCCCCAGCCGACCGTGCCGTCGCTGGCGGTCAGCTTAGTCAAGACAATGGGGCGTCCGGTGGCAGCACTGCCGACAGTTCCCTTGGAGGTACGGAACAGCCCTTTGAAAGGCAGCGTAAACGAAAATACTTCTATATTCTCTATCGTCGGCATTGGCGCTCCTTCATGTGCTGTTACGGGCCGCACTTTTGACTGCCACGCGGGTCCCTCCGGTTCGTGTTGGCACCTTTCCGTATGATAACGAATGTAATCAAACCGTTCTTTCCGGGTCGGCACGTGAATCCGCTGGGGGCGACGGTTCGATGAGGGGTTTTGCCCGCAGCGGCGTGTCCATCAGATAGGTGATAACGATGCGGTCACCGGCTTGGGGGCCGGCGTAGACCTCATGCGCGGCGAGGTGCACTTCGTGAAAGGTGTGACGGTCCTCTTGCCAGACCACCATCAGCTTGTAGTGGTCGACTCCCTCCAGGTCGTACGTATCAACTTGGAGCAGGAGCGCGGCGCGGTCATGGGTAGCGCGCATCATGGCGGTTCCTCAGTGTGTTCTTCCAGGTGCTGTGCCAAGAGCCTCAGGACACATTGTACCAGTCGCTCTTCACCGGGCTGTGCTGCGTCTTCCGCAAGGAACACGGTATCCGACACTGCATTGCCGTCAGGAAAGAGCAAGGCAATAGAGAGAGACGTTTGGCTGTTGGCGGGTTGGCACTCCACAGCCAGTCCCCAGTCTGTGCCGAACGCTACTTGAGCGACGCCAGCGAGTCCCGCTAAGCGCGTGTGGCTGCCGGGCGGCGCTGCTCTCCAGCTACCGTCACCTGTGATCGCTTGAGGCCAAAGCGCGGCGTCTGCGGGAAAGATGAGAGAACCGGCAAAGAGGGCGGAACTGCCCGGCTCCGACGTGAGGCTGCGGGAAACGTGACCACCACTGCCAATCTCAACACAGGCAAGGGTCTCGCCGCGCTCGGTCAGACGTTGTGCTAGGCGTTGGAGGAGCAAGCTGCTGGTTGGTGGGGACACAACACGGGGCCTTGCTGCTATAAGGAGACTTGACTTCAGAGACCTGCCTGACAGGGCCGCCGCATGGGGTGCGTCTACACTGATTGTCATGCCGAGCGAAGTGAGGAATCTAGGGCCCCTGTCTCACACAGTCTCATGGCCTTAGCAATCTAGATTCCTCACTGCGCTGCGCTCCGTTCGGAATTGTAAGTGTCAGGTAATTC
>JAAXIC010000014.1 GCA_012270555.1 Chloroflexota bacterium | reverse complement strand
CCGTAGCCCGCAAGTTTGCCACCTGTGGACGCAGCGCACGATCAAGGACGGTACCAGCAACCCCCCTCAATCCGCTGCGGCGATGCAGTTTTGCAAGCCGCATGATGCCAAGAGGCGGGGGACAAGCCCCCGCGCTACTTTAATGCGACAGCATTAGGGCTTGTCCCCCGCTCCTTGACCGGCCTTGTGACAACGCTATCGACTTAGACGAATCAAGCCGTTCTTAGACCCTTCTTGTGTCATTGAATGGCGCGACACCCTCTACAGCAAATGAACAGCCGTAGACCCGTGTCACTCGTTCACAGCCACAGTCTTTCGCCTTGGCCGCTCCCGCTTGCCATTGAGCATTGTGCCAATAGGTGTATAGCGCACGCCAAGCTGATAGCTCACGAGCAGAACGGCGGTCACGGTGACGCAGATTAGCGCGAACTTCAGATGGGCACTCATCGGCCAGGTCAGCACCAGCCGCTGCGCGAAGACGATGAGCGGCAGATGCCACAGGTAGAGCCAGTAAGACGAGTCCGACACGTAGCGCACCCAGTACCGCTCCCGCGAGGCAATCAAGCGAAAAAGCCCAATTAGTCCGAAGCACAGCAGCCAGGCATACACAACCTGAAACACGGCCGAGACCGGCAGCATCCACGCAACTTCCTCTTCAGGAAAGAGCAGCACAAAGGCGACTGGGAATACCAATAAGAGCGCCGGCAGCAATCCCAGCGCCCACCAACGGCGCATGGCGATTCTGCGCCGATAGAAGAAAGCGCCAAAGAAGAAAAAGCAGGTGTAATACCCCAGTACCAGCGGACTCGGCAAAAGCCCGTCGGACGTATCGGGGCCCACAATCTGCTCATGCATGAACAACTGCGGCACTAGCGCAAGCGGGACGAACACCCACCAGAGCACCGGATGGGTAAACCGCACCCCCAACCGCGCGAGCACGAGAAAAGCAGCGCCCAGCCAGAGGAGTATCCAGAGGAACCACAGGTGGTGAAAGCCGTACAGCCAGTAGAACGGCCAGAAGGCAATGCTGAATTCGCCTCCTATAAACGCCCACGTGTTCACCGGAATCACGGTGACGCAGCACAAGGCAAGAGGGAGTGCGATGCGCTGGGCGCGGTGCAGCGCCAGTTGGCGCAGTCCCCGCCGCTCCCAGAGCATGGCGGTAAAGAAACCGCTGAGCAGAAAGAAGACCGGCATACGAAAGCCGTGGATTGCATTCAAGGCAATCCAATAGGTCAAAGCGGGTGGGTCAGGATGCTGGATCGGCCATGCTTCAGGGATCAAGAAGAGGAAGGCGTGCAGCACAATGCCCAAGAGCATGGCCACGGCGCGCAGGGCATCGAGTTCATGGAACCGTGGGTTTGCGGGCCTGGCGGCTGGCTGCGAGGTGTCGCCATCAGGTGCAACCGAGGAGGCTTCAGCTTTCCTCGAGGCCTCGACGGTCTCAGGTGCGGTTGTCTCTGGCATTGTTCAACCGGCTTGATGTGTGCGGTGGCATGGAGCTTAGTGTCTTGCAGCGAGGGATTGCAGCGGAATTAGTCGATATAGGCTTGTAGTTTTCGCAGGCAGTGTTCATGTCATTCCGAGAGCAGCGAGGAAACTGAAGAAGCTCTCAATTCTAGATTCTTCGTCGCGGAGTCTAGCCTGAGCCCGCCGAAGGGCTCCTCGGAATGACAGTTGGAAGTTGACTCAGACCTAAAGAGGATCCCATGTCTTGCCTCTTGCCAACCCCAGCAACTGCGCTCCGTTTTCCCAAAGCAAGGCGCGGCGCTCTGCGGCGCTGAGTTGAGCCTTGCCTAAGTGCTTAAGAGCGCGGCGCTGTGGCATAAGAGGATAGTCGCTGCCAAAGAGCAGGCGGGACGCACAAAGCCGGGATCCAATCTCGTAGACTTGCGCAGCATAGAGATACGGCGTAGCCGCCGTATCATAGTAGGTATTTTGCGTCAGCGCTTCAATCTCCAGCATCAACTCGTAGAAGAGCAATCCGCCGCCCCAATGAGCAAGAATAATAGGTACGTCCCGCGCTATTGCCAAGAAGCGCACCAACTTCTCCGGCGTGGCCGCACCTTTGCCGGCGTAGCCATGCCCCACCGGCTCGCTGGCGTGGACCAGCAAGATCATGCCGTAGGCCCGGCAGGCCTCGACGATGGGCCGCATCGTTGGCTCATCCGTGATGTCAAAGCCCTGGCCGTCGGCATTGAGTTCACCGACACCGCGAAAGCCCAACGCCGCGCAGCGCTCGATCTCCTGGGCAGCGCCCGGGTCGCCCGGCACAACGGCGCAGAAGGGGACAATCTGGCGATGCGGCCGCAGAGCTTCTAAAATGGAATCGTTCGTCGCGCGGCAGAGTCCTGGGTCGCGCCAGCCGAAATTCAGGGCCACGGCGGCCGCAATGCCGTCCCGCGTCATCGCTTGCGCGAGGTCGTCGGCAGTTATCATTTGGCTCCATGGCGCAGCATAGAGCGATTCAAACCAGGGCTCGTTAGCAAAGTAGCGCTCACGCGCTTGAACGATTTCAGCGGGAAAGACATGGGTGTGAAAATCAAGAACGCGCTCGCCGTCTATTTGCACATTCCCTTCTGCCGCGTGCGGTGTCCGTACTGCGATTTTAACACGTACGCCGGCATGCAGTCGCTCATCCCTGCTTACGTTGAAGCATTATGTCGCGCTATTGCGCGAGAAGGCGCAGACAGCGGCTTCCCGGCGGCGCGCACGATCTACTTTGGTGGCGGCACCCCATCGCTGCTGGAGCCGTCACACGTAGAACGGCTCATTGAAGCAGTCAATGCAGTGTTGCCGGTTACGGCCGATTGCGAGATCACACTTGAAGCCAATCCGGTCACGGCTGACGCCATGCGCTTTGCCGGCTTTCGCGCTGCCGGAGTGAACCGCCTCTCGTTCGGCGTGCAGAGTTTCACCGACCGCCTTCTCAAGGTGCTGGGGCGTGACCATGACGCCGCGCAGGCGAGACGCGCTTTGCACCTGGCGAGGCAAGCGGGGTTCCAGAACGTCAGCCTCGACCTCATGTACGCCGTTCCCAATCAATCGCTCGCCGACTGGCGGCATGACGTAACCTGTGCCCTGAACCTTGCGCCGGAGCACCTGTCGCTCTACTGCCTCACCGTGGAGCCCGCCACGCCCTATGCCCGTTGGGTGGCGAAAGGCCACATTCAGCTACCACCCGACGATACCGCCGCCGACATGTACGCCCATGCGCGGGAACGCCTGGCGGCTGCCGGCTATGGACACTACGAAATCTCGAACTGGGCGCTCCCGGGCAAAGAGGGGCTGCACAACCAAATCTACTGGCGCTACGAGCCATATTTGGGTCTGGGTGCAGGCGCGCACGGCTACGTCAACGGCACGCGTACTGAAGAAATACGCAAACCCCGCGAGTACATCGAGCGCGCCCTCAGCGACGATTCAACCGTCTTGCGCTCAGAGCAGATCTCACGCGCGACGGCAATGGAAGAGAGCATCTTCCTCAATTTGCGACTACTGCAGCGCGGCATCGTGCGTCAGGAGTTCGCCGCACGCTTTGGGGCTGACCCGGCAACGCTCTTTGACCGGGAGTTGGCAGAGCTCGCCCACGCCGGCTTGGTATCTGTGGACGAAACCAGTATTCGCCTAACGCCGCAAGGCTACTTCCTCGCCAACGAGGTCTGCGTGCGGCTGATGACCACCTTGGAGTCCGAGATTTCTACCGCCGATCCCGTTGTGTCTCGTTAAACGCAAGGGGTCCTGCCACGTGCCCAGTGGAAACTGCCTGGAACCCGGCTCTCAGAACCTATTTACGTTCTTCCAAGATGAAGTTTGCATAGCCGATGGTAGCCGTTCGTGCTGAGGGCTGCGCGAAGCCGGCTGCGCGAAGCCGGCTGCGCGAAGCCCCTGTCGAAGTACAAACGGCCATTTGCCAACTTTTCACGGCCCCATTCACCCTTCGACAAGCTCAGGGCGAACGTTGCGCGCCCAGACAAGAAGATTGTAAACAGGCTCTTCGACCGTCTCCTGATCAAGTAGCCGGTGTCGGAGCGGATTGGCCCGAGGCTACCGCGCTGCCCGCTGGCGGGCCGCTGCTGTCCCGCTTTCTCTGATAGCGCTGCACCAGCAACAATCCAATGGTTGCGATGATTACTATGACGATTGCCCCATGTACAAAGCGGATTGCGCCAGGCGGGAAAGTGTCCCACAGCGCCCCAACGGCAATCGTAAAACCGAACAGCCCAAGCACAAGGTACGCTACGAGCATGCTGGTTTGCGCTTTCCTGCCCCGTGCTTGGGCCATGAAAAAGCCAATGACGGTATACACAATGAAACAGGTAACTGCGGTCCCACCGGCTCTGAGGAAGTGCTCCCACATCTCCTCCCCTGACAGGTATCCAGTCCCCCACCACAACGCATCCAGAATTTCTACGGCAGTAATCGCTATCAAGACATACACCACCCGGCGCACCCAATGGTAGATGCGGCCCTGACCGATCGCTACGAGGGACACGTACCCACCATAGACCCCGCACACACCAACACCAATTAGCGAGAACATCGCCCGCCGGAGCTCGTTGGGACCGCCCGCGAAGTCCGTCCACACCTGCCCAATCATGATAGTCAATCCCACGCACAAGAAGGCCAACCAAAGCACCGGCAAAAAGGACAAGGCTTGCCACAACGCACCTGCCCGGTCACGGTAGCTAAGGGTGAGATAGATGTTGGCAACTACACTGAGCATGATGCCAATGATGATCAGCATGGTGAAGAACAGGTCTTCGAGATTCAGTATCGAGAGATCGAAGCGGAGGGAGATCAGTCCGAGAACTGCCCATACGAGGGTGCCTGCGGCAACCGTCCAAATCATGATCGGCGTAACAATGGCAGCAAAGCCACCGGACGTATCAACCCTTAGATACCGCGAATACTTGCTCCAGTCCACGTCTGCCGCCGCCGGGGCCTCCTCTTGCGGCGTCGGCCTACCGACTGCACGGGCTGCCACTGGAGGTTCTTCCTGCGGTGGTTGACTGCCGACCTCACGCGCCGCCGGAGCTTCTTCCTTTGGTGGCTGCCTGCCAACCTCTCGGGCCGCCGGTGTACCGCCTTGTCGCGTTCGGGTGCCGCATTGGGCGCAAAACTTCGCGCCTTGGTCCAATTCGCTGCCACAGTTGGTGCAGAACCTGCTCGCGCGCTCCATGCGAACGCCCTCCTTTTCGGGCTTCTGACTCGGAACCGTGCCGACATGCACAATTGACTACGTATAGTGCTGACAAGCAGTAGTATAGAATACAAGAGGCGGCAACGTGAAGGGCTGGTGATGGACAATCCTCTCCGCACAACGCTGCTGGTGCTTAAGGCAGTCCTATTTGTCCGAAAGCTGGTGCAGACTGAAGTGGCTGACACCACACACACTGCCTACCTGAAACGCCGCTGACAGAGGAGCCGGTCGCTATGATTCGCTATGTGTTGGGGTTCATTCTGGCTTTCGTCGTCACTGCCACCGTTGTTTTCACAATAGTCGTCCTCTACGAGGATCCCACACCTGCGCCACGCGCATCGGACACGCAAGGGGCTGCGGACCGCGGTGCCGAATCAACGCAAGCGGCATCCCAGCCAACACGCGAACCCCAGCCCGCGAGCCCAACCCAAGCGCCTACCGTTGAGCCTCTGCCTACGTTGCCGCCTGTGCCCAAAGCCACGCCCTATCCGCCCGGCGATCCCGAGCTCTACGCAGCAATCTGGAGAGGTACCACTGAACAGTTGCAAGCCCTTGTCAACGAAGGGAGAGAGGTAAATGCCAGCAACGAACAGGGCGATCCGCTCTTGTACACTGCAATTTGGCGGGCCTCTCCCGAGAAAGTACAGATTCTCGTGGACGCCGGCGCGGATGTAAATGCGCGCGACAGCGACAACGATCCCTTGCTACACACCGCGATTTGGCGGGAGAAGACCGAAGCATTACGGATACTTATCGCTGCCGGTGCGGATGTAAACGCCCGTGACCACAATAACGATCCTCTCCTGTACGCCGCGATCTGGTGGGAGAATACCGAAGCGCTCCGTATGCTCATTGCTGCTGGCGCCGATGTGAATGCGAGACTGGCCGATGGACGGTCTCTGCTGGCAGCGGCCAGTTTTCAGGGCACGCCTGAAGTCGTAAGTATTTTGATCGACGCAGGCGCTAAAGAATAGCAGGATAAAAAAGTGCGTTCCTGCGGAGGGCGATGCTCAGAAACGGAACGAGAATGCTAGCAGGATCGGTTTCCGCAAGTGCAGGGGCCCGTCGAAGGCAGGCGTGAAGACAGCGTGTTACCCGCCCTATGCAGACAACTCATGGGAGAAGTTCGCCATCATGCGCGTGAAGTTTGCTAGAATTGTACCGTTCGACTTTGAAGGGTTGGAAATCTGGGAACTCACGCCTGAAGAACTGCATTCAGCCTCAATTGCCGCAATCGACGTTCCACCTGGGGCGGCGCATCGGACCGCGCGCTCAAGCCGGAGCGATAAGCTCTACGTTTGCATTGAAGGACGTATTGCATTCGTCGTAATGGACCGAGAGTTCCAGCTAGAGGCCATGGATGTCCTTCATGTACCCCGGGGCGAGTGGTTCAGTTATCGTAATGCGGAGGACCAAACTGCGAGGCTCTTGCTCGTACATGTTCCACCCTTTGATCTCGCAAGCGAGGAGTTCTCGGATAAAGATGATTAGGAGGCAGGCAGCGAAAGGTAATCTCCTCCAAGGCAATCTGTATACTGATAAAAACTGAAGTAGGATCATTAGATGGGAGCAAATCATGGCGGTTTTCTTGCATACCCGCGTGCGCGTAAGCGACTTGGATAATTCGATCAACTTCTACTGCGAGCACCTCGGCTTTAAGGTGATCAGCCGGAGCGAGCGCTCGCCCGACGGCAATCAGATAGCCCACCTGGAATTACCGGGCAATCTGCATACGCTTGAACTCACCTACTCGGACGACTACGACCTCAACGTTCCCGAGGACCTGATGCACTTGGCCATTGGCGTACCCGATCTCATCGCATTCTGCGGCGAACTGGAAGAGAAGGGGATCGAAATCTGGCCCGACGGCTGGCGCGAGATATTCGCCGACGGCAGAAAGATGGCCTTCATCGACGATCCGGACGGATACGAGATCGAGTTGCTTGAGAGGAAAGACGCCTTATAGGGACGCTATTCTCGTCGGCTGATGCTTCGTGCCGGTGCCCAGCTATCATTCGTTGCGCTGTGCGTGCGTGCCACGCAGGGCCACTCTGACATCACGCTATGCCAAGCCTCAGGAGAGCATCTCCGGCGCCGCTTCGGCATACCAATTCTGGTCCGCGAAGTGGCGGGTCTCTTCAAGGCCGACCGCCGTTGCGAGAATGCTCTCCATGGATTCGCCCGAGACCGGATGCTCCAGGTGCGGCGCAATCTCAGTCAAGGGACAGAGCGTGAAGCCGCGTTCGGTGAGACGTGGATGGGGAATGGTAAGCGTGGATGACGCGATCTTCAGTTCACCATACAGTAGAATGTCGATGTCTATCGTGCGCGGCGCGTTGGGAAACGGCCGCTCCCGGCCCAGTGATTTCTCGATGTCCTGGGAAAACTGAAAGAGAGTGTCCGGTTTCAACTCTGTGTACCCTTCGAGCACGGCATTGAGAAACCACGGTTGCTCCGCGTGACCCACGGGTTCCGTTTCGTAGACGGAAGAAACCTGGGTAATGGTGATTTCCGCGTGCAGCCGCCGCGCCGCGGTTCGCAGATACGCTAAGCGGTCTCCGCAGTTACTTCCAAGACCGAGATAGACAACCGCCATAGCCCGTATCCATATCCTCTTCTGTAACAGACTCTTGCATTGTCGCCGTCCCCGACCAGCCTGCACGCCTATCAAATGCGATTGCAGCAGCGTGTCAGTACCTCACTTACTTTTCTTGCAATTCAAAGCGTCTGACGACGGTATACTCCGCTCCGCTTGGCTTCAACTCACTCTGCATGAGAACGACATCCTCAACCCGGAATGGGACTGGCGCCAGATCGCGTTGTGCTTCCGCCCAATCGTCGAGCATCTGCTGCTCCCAGGGAGCAATACCGTCACGCACGCGGGCGAGGGTAATGTGGGGCGAGAGCGGCCGCCATTCACGCGCAAAACCGCCCTGCTCGAGTAGCCGCTCAGTCCTGCCGTGCAGCCGTCGCAACTCGCCGTCACTGTCTGTCACGGTAGCCCAGACCATCTGCGGCCTTCTGCCCCTGCGCACGATCTTCACGCCTGCAATCGCAAGGTCAAAAGGCTGCACTCTCGCTACCACGCGTTCCATGGTGTTCTCAATAACGGCTTTCTGCCCTGCTGGCGTGTCACCAAAGAACTTGAGTGTAACATGGATGTTTTCAGCCGGTACCCACCGCACCTTGACAGCGCGCGCGTTGACAACACGCATTCTCTTTACCAAGCAGCTCCGGACGTTCTCCGGCAAGGCAATAGCGAGGAAAAGGCGTTCAGTATCCACCAGGTCCGCCCGGCATTATCAACGGATGAAGTCTAGAAGTAGACGACTCTGACACGGCCACAGTAAGCGTTTTCCGAAACCCGCAGTGCTTTGGTTACTCAAATTGACAAGTGCAGAACTGAGACCAAAACATGATCGCTGGTCAATATGCGAACATATCCCTTGTCACGTGACACATGTGAAAAGTATAATCGCTGTGAAAAAGGGCCGTCTACTACGAGCGCTGCTCGTTGAGCGCTGCTCGTTTGTGCATTGCTTGTTACGTAGTGTGCCTCGCGCTTAGTCACAACCTTCCCAACGTGCATCTGCAGGCCCAGTATGCGCGGGTTTGCCCGTCTCAAAGAGTCAAGTAATTCTTTCATTGCTACCGTCTTCGTTACAAAATAACGCTTTCTGCGCAAGGTCAGCCTCATGAGCGTACGCAAGGGAGTATTCCTGGTTGCCGGTTTGGGCACCCGCACCCTCCCCGCCGCGAAATCCATCCCCAAAGTAATGCTGCCGCTTGCCGACAAACCGGCGATCCAATACGTGGTAGAAGAGGCGGTGGCGGCAGGCATCGAGCAGGTCATCCTCGTCACGGCTGCCGGCAATCAGGCGGTTGAAGACTACTTTGACACGGCGTACCGTCTTGAAGAGAGCCTCGCCACGAGAGGCAAGCACAAGGAACTGGCAGAACTGCAAGGACTCAAGGAGATGGCAACGGTCATTGGCGTACGCCAGCACGCGCCGCTCGGCACCGGTGATGCCGTGCGCACGGCGCGCAGCGTCGTCGGCGATGAGCCGTTCGCCGTATTCTTGCCGGACGACGTTATCGACGGCGACCCACCGGCTATCAAGCAACTCATCGACGCGCACGACACCTACGGGGGAGAAGTGGTTGCCGTTATGCCTGTCCCGCACGCCCACGTTGATCGCTACGGCATTGTAGAAGGCACGCACGTGGCGGCAGGCGTGCAACGGCTGCGCAGCCTCATAGAGAAACCTCCGGCAAGCGAGGCGCCGTCTAATCTGGCTATCGTCGGTCGCTACGTCTTTACGCCGACAATCTTTGAATACATCGACCGCATTCCTACCGGAACCGGCGGTGAAATCCAGATCACTGATGCCATCAACATGCTTGCGCAAGAGAACCCTGTGCACTCCTGCGAATTCACGGGCAAGCGCTACGACATGGGCGACAAGGTAGGCTACTTGACCGCCTCCATTGATCTGGCGCTGAAGCGGCCTGACCTCAGACCCGGACTGCTCGCCTATCTGCGCGGCCTTGATCTCGACAAGATGGATACCGCAACGTGAGCCCGGAGATCGACCGCGCCCAGTTTCTCGCGGAGCTTTCCTCTCGCCGCGAGCGCGTCTATGCCTACCTGCAAGCGGCGCTTGGCCGTAACGCGCTGCGCTCACTCCACCTCGGAGAGGCGGTAGGCCATTACGTGCGGCAACCGGGAAAAGGGTTGCGGTCGGGCATCCTCCTCTTGTGCTGCGGCGCTACCGGCGGCGCGGAAGAACGCGCAGTCCCCGCCGCCGCCGCCGTAGAACTCTTTCACATCTGGACGTTGGTGCATGACGACATTATCGACCAAGACGACCTGCGCCGCGGCAGACCGACCGTCCATGCCGCCTTTGCCGAACGCGCCCAGCAAGAACTGCAACTGACCGCTGCCGATGCTGCCCACTATGGGCTTACGCAAGCCTTGCTGGCAGGCGACATTCAGCAGGGGTGGTCGGCTATGCTCCTCACGGAATCCGCAACCGAATTGGGTGTCAATCCCACACTTGTTATCCATCTCGTTGCTGAACTCTTTGGTTCGGTAGAAGCGCATCTGGTCGACGGAGAGGCGCTTGACGTGCAGTTTAGCCTGCAAGATCTCGCTACCGTCACTGAGGCGGATATCCTCGACATGATGCAGAAGAAGACCGGCGTGCTCTACGCCTTTGCCGCAACCGCCGGCGCTTGCATCGGCCTGGACGCCTGGCGGCCGGCCGATCCTGCAGTCGCGGCGCTGGCGGCTTTCGCCCGCAACTGCGGGATAGCCTTCCAACTGCAAGATGACGTGCTTGGCATCATTGGAGACTCAGCAGCCACAGGCAAGCCGGTTGGCGCGGACATTCGGGAGGGCAAACGCACTCTGATTGTAATGGAGGCACTACGTAATGCTTCTCCTACCCAACGCCGGGAGATTCTTAGTACCCTCGGCAACCGGAGCGCCCATGACGCACACGTCGCAAGCGCGACGCGCCTGTTGCGAGACTTAGGCGGAGTAGCGTACGCTCGTTCGCTGGCACAGACGTACATCGATCAAGCACACAGCAGCCTGGCACACGTGCAGCGACAGCCCTACCGGCAGCTCCTGCACGCCGTGGCAGATTTCGTCTTGGCACGCGACTCCTAAGCCGGATACCGTTTGCATTCGCTTGTTTGGTAGCGTACTCTAGCGCCAAGCGAAACAACGGTACGAAGCCCTTTGGCAGCCGTACTCGCCGTCGCTGGAGTTGCGCTAGGCTGCGCACCTATGCGCCGCTCCGGGAGAAAGAGCACGACCCTTCGTGACAAGCGGGGCGCCAGTGAGAGCGCCTATTTACAAGAGGAGGATACGGTATGGCAGACGTAATGGGAGTTGGCTTGGTTGGTCCCGGGTGGGTAGCCAGCGAGCACATTCGCGCATTTAACAACAATCCGCATACGCGTATGGTCGCGGTCTGCAGCCGGGACATGGCACGGGCGCAAGCGACCATCGACGAGTTTGGGCTGGACGCCAAAGCCTACACCGACTATGAAGCGATGCTGGCCCATCCCGACGTAGACATTGTCTCCATCTGCACGCCAAATTTCGCGCATGCCGAGCAAGGCGCCTTGGCAGCCGAAGCGAACAAGCATCTCGTGATTGAGAAACCCATTGCCATTTCGGTGGAGCAACTCGATAGATTGGTGACAGCGGTAAGGAAAGCCGGCGTTAAGAGCGTGGTGAGTTTCGTGCTGCGCTGGAATCCCTTAGTGCAAACGCTCCACCATCGGCGCGAGGCGGGCGACTTTGGGCGCATCGTCTATGCTGAAGCCGACTACATGCACGAGGTGGGCTACCTGCGTCCGCCCGGTCACTGGGGACGCTATCAGAAGAACGTCGGCAGCGCCATGTTGTCCGGCGGCAGCCATGCCATGGACTGCATCCGCTGGCTGACCGGCAAGAACGTCGAGTCAGTCTCCGCCTACTCGACGCCCGTGTGCCTGGAAGAGAAAGGCTTTGACTTCCCGCTCACGACCGCGGCGGTGCTGCAAATGGAAGACGGCGTCGTGGGTCGTGTCACGGCCACTATGGAAGCTCACATGCCGTATGTTTTCCACATGTCGTTGCAGGGTGATGAAGGATCGGCGCGCAATAACCAGATCTATTCGACAGCATTTCCCGGCTTAACTGGATTCATGGACATTCCGACCGTTCCACCGGACTCGGGAGACGTTGCCCATCATCCGTTCCAGGGCGAGATCGACCACATTGTCGACTGCATCCTCAACGACGAAGACTCCTACGCCGACATCTTCGATTCAATCAATACGCATGAAGCGTGCTTTGCCGCCGACATTTCGGCTGCGGAAGGACGTCCTGTGGCGTTACCCATGATCGGCTGAGTCGAGAACTCAGGCAAAGCACAACTATGCCAATAGTAGAATCTCACGTTCATATCTGGACTCAAGACGAGAATTACCCCTTTGCCCCCACGCTCCCCGATGTGCCGGTGCCAACCACCGACGCGACCGCAGAAATGCTGCTGGAGGAAACAGGAAAAGCGGGTGTGGATCACGTGGTGCTCGTTCAGCCGAGCACGTACGGCTGGGACAACCGCTATCTCGCGGATAACATCGCTCGCTATCCGCAGCAGCTTGCCGGCGTTTGTCTGGTCAATCCACTCGATGAGCAGGCGCCGGAACAGCTTGAGTACTGGGTGCGAGAGCACAACTTCCACGGCGTGCGGCTCCACGCGGTGCGGCCCGACAGCGCCAGTTGGTTCACGTCCGCCCAAACCGACCGCATCTGGCGCAAAGCCGCCGACCTTGGCATCCCAATCTGCTTACTCCTGGACCTCGTCCATGCACCCATGGTCGAAGAGATGCTCAAGCGCTTTCCTGAAGTGGATGTTGTTCTCGACCACATGGGCCGCATCAATGTTGCTGAACAGCCGCCGTATCCCGTTTTCAGCCGCTTTCTGGAACTCGCAGACTTCCCCCGCACCTACGCCAAAGTATCCGGCATGCTGCACTACAGCGCCGAGGCGTATCCTTTCGCGGATACCCATCCCTTCTTCCGGATGGCAAAAGATGCGTGGGGGCCGCAGCGCCTCATGTGGGGCACCGACTGGCCCATGTTGCTCGATAAGGCCGGGTATCTTCCGCGCCTCACGGCCGTCCGTGACGAGATGCCGTTCTTCAGCCAGTCCGACCTGGAATGGATTCTTGGCGGGACTGCTCTCCGCCTCTGGAGTTTCGCAGAGTAAGCCTCCAGGCAGGCACGGCCGCGATAGCCACCCTTCCAAGGAAATGGGCTTCTCCAAAGATAGGTTGCCTTATTGAACTCTGCCGGCCCAGCAATGGCCCAGCAGTTTACAATGCCAGACGCGGTACTGTATCATTACTAGGCAGTTTGCTCATTCCAACCGAGCGGGAACAATGGCGTATGCCCGTGCCCTCTAAACTCGGCAGACTGGCTTCTTCTCTCCTTGTAGGTATTGCCCTCAGTCTGCTTCCTCTTTCTCCACCACTCTACGCTGCTGATTCTATGGACCAAGCAATCAGCGGTGGGCATTTCTATCGGCAAGCCAACGGATTTGGCGGCCGCGGCGATCAGGGATTCCTGATCTGGGATGAGCCCGGCGGACCCGCGTTCTATAGCGAGTTTCGCCAGCTTGGCGGCGTGCGCACCCTTGGCTATCCGGCCTCACGGCGCTATGAAGAAGACGGCTTCATCTATCTGGTCACGCAGGGCGCGCTGCTCCAGTACCACCCACAGTTGCAGCAAGTCTTTCTTGGCAACACCTTCGAGATTCTTGAGAAGGCCGGCCTGAACGACCTCCTGTACGCGCGCGGCATTCCCCTGTCTATCGTCGATGACGGCTCCAATGGAGACTTCGCAAAAGCGAAGCAAACGCGTCTGAGCTGGCTCACAAACGACGTCATCAAGCAGCACTACTTCGGCGCTGGCGGCGAAAAGGCTGCGCTCAGACTGTACGGTCTGCCCATGTCGAAGCCGCAGGCCTTCGGTCCGTTCATCACTCAGCGTTTTCAGCGCATTGCCCTCCAGTATTGGACGGAGGATGTGCCCGGGATTGCGCGCAAAGGCGACATCACGACCATCCTCGGCGGCGACCTCTTGAAGGAATTCAACCTGCTGCCGTTTGAGGCAAAGCTGCCGCACATGAGTTATGAGCGCCCTGCGCCAATCGCATTCAAGGCTGGGCAAGCGGCGAAGCAATTCGAGAACGTCATTGCCGAAGGCGCCTCGGAGTTTACCGGCTCATCCGCTTCGCGCGTTCACAATATCGTCACTGCCGCGTCCAAGCTCCATGGCTACGTGATCCAACCCGGTGAGACCTTTTCTTTCCTGAAGGTGCTGGGCCCGATCACGCGCAAGGCCGGCTTTCAAACGGGTCTTGTGATCTGGGGAGACAAGACCATCTGGGGCGTTGGCGGAGGCGTCTGTCAGGTTTCAACCACGGTGTTCCGGGCTGCGTTCTGGGCGGGGTTGCCGATAGCGGAGCGCCATCCACACGCGTACCGCGTGAGCTACTACGAGCTAGACGGCAGCCCGCCTGGCTTCGATGCCACCATCTATAGCCCCTGGCTTGATCTAAAATTCCTTAATGACTCTGAACATCCCATCCTGATCCAGGCCCGCGTCGACGAACACGCAATGGAGTTCACGATTACACTACGCGGCAATGACCTTAACCGCACGGTGGAAATGCTGCCGGCCATTGAAAAGAACGTGGAGGCTCCAAAACCGCCGCTGCCGGACACGCCGGATCCAAGCCTGCCCCGAGGTGTGCGCCTGCAAGTGGAATGGGCAGTGGACGGTATGGAGACAGGGATTCTCAGGCAAGTGGTGCAGGGGGACAGCACCCGTATTGACGAGTTCTGGAGCGAATTCACTCCCTGGCGCGAACGCTGGGTAGTGGGTACCGGAAGATACGTAAACTAACCCAGCTTGAGAAACACGTCTGCGTTCGCTCCGCCCGACCGGTCCGCTCCCTTTACCTGTGCGACCTCAGGCGCCTGCTGGCAGTCAAGGAGTCTCCGCAGAAGCAGCTACCTATCCAAGAGACCTGCCTTCCATGGATGGAAAGGCAGGTCTTTGTCTTGTGTAGCACGTCGAGCGAGATTACGAAGCCGCGAGAGCAACCTGTCTTAAGTGAGTACCGGGTTAACGCGCCATCACCCGCTGCTCAAACTCCCTAACAACGCCCAGCAGGTCGTCATCAAGCCGCAAGAGGACACTCTCCCGTATATCCGGCGGCACGCCGCCAAAATAGGCTTCCGCAATCGAACCGGTAATGCAGGCCAGCGTGTCGGCATCGCCGCCCAGTGAGATGGCGTTGCGGATGGCGTCTTCAAAGTCGACCGCCTCCAAGAAGGCCGTAATTGCCTGCGGCACCGTTCTCTGACAAGATTCGTCGAAGGTGTAGGTGGGTCGAATCTCATCCAAGGTTCGCTGCAAGTCGTAACCGCACCAGGATTCCACAAACGCCTTTATGTCGCTCTTCTCGTGGCCGGACCGGGCCAGAAAGATGGCGGCAGCAGTGGCCTGTGCTCCGCGAATGCCTTCCGGGTGGTTGTGCGTTACGGCAGCGCTCCACTCTGCCAACTCCAGCGTCTCATCGAGGCTCTTTGCGACGTAAGCCACCGGACTGACCCGCATCGCGGACCCGTTTCCCCAACTGTTGTAGGGGCACATCGAATCCGACATCGCCCAACCATGGAAGCTCAGGCCATAGCCGGCACAGGGATAGCGCCGGTAGTACGACTTGAGCGTGACGGCAATGTCGAGCCGGTTCAACAGGGCGTCTGCTACGGCAACCGTCAAGATCGTGTCATCAGTGCAAAAGCATTTGGGGTCGAGCAGGAAAAAGTCCTTCGTCTTGACCGCGTTGTACTCGTGCACGGAACCAATAACATCTCCTGCGAGAGCGCCAATCATCCCCAACCTCCTCGTTTTCAGTTCGCGTTGATGAAGGCGATGGCAAAGAGCGAAAGGACGATGCCGACCGCCGTAACGCGCCCAAATCGCTCCCCAAAGAGCACCATCCCGCCAACTAACGTCGTTGCCAAACCCACGGTTGCCGCCAGCGGAAAGACGACTGTGCCGGGCAAGACCGCCAGCGCGCGCAGCAGCATGGCAATTTGAAAGAGATTTGCCGCACCCATAACCACGCCCAAGCCGATGTTGTGTCGTAGTGAAGCTGCCTGCCAGTCCGGCAAGCGAAAACGCTTGCGGAGAGGCCAGACAAACCCGGCGCCGACGGTAGCGGCAACGAACACCGAAGCCGTATAGAGTGGTTGATAGTCCGGCGTGCTCCAAACGGAAAACGCTTTTGCCGCAGTGAAGCCTGTCCCGGAGAGGAAGAGAACCACAATCAACACACCCCACATTTGCAGTGACCGCCCCGGTCTGGTGCGCGTCGCCTGATGGGCATCCGCGCCCAGCAGTGGGAGCGCGACGAACGCGAGCAAGAGACCGACCACCTGGAGTGCGGCCGGATGCTCTCCCCACAAAAAAATCGAGGCCAGCGTTGGCAAAGCGATTGAAAGGCGGATGATGCCAAACGTGATGCCGATTCCGACAAATTCCACTACCGTAAACAGCACAGCCAGACTGATCTGATACTGCAGCCCGTTGATTGCTCCCAAGAGAATAACCGGCAGATCGAAGTCGGGTGGTCGGTTCAAGAGCATCCAGACGACCGCCAGCACCGCGGCCACCGCGTAGTTGATAGTGCCTACGGTCAGGTAGTGGAATTGCCTGCCCCGCGCCCAGCGCAGCGACATGGCAAACACGAAGTTACCGAAGACTTGACCGGCAACGTAGATCATGCCGGCTTGAATTGCGCAGGTTGGACGGGCCTACCGGTCTGCCAAGCTTCAATGGCAGCGAGCGCCACCGCAACCGTGTTGGCGCCCTCCCACACGTTGGTGAGGGGTGTTTCGTTGTCGACCACGCACTGGTACACGTGATCGACCACGGCGGCAATCGGTTTACCGCCCGGGGGTTGAAAGGGCACGGGCCACGCTTCTTCATCAAAGGCGTGCTCTGCTAAAGAGCGAAACTGTTTGTCGCGATCTTGCCGGCCCCGCGCGCGCTCAATCGTGCCATTCGTGCCAAAGAGCACCAAGTTGTGCATCGTCTCCCGCACCAGGCCGTACGAGGTAGTACACTTCCCCACGGCGCCGTTCGCAAAGTGCAAAGTAGCTATCATGCAGTCCGGGAAGGGAAAGTCCGGCATTGCCCGCCGCGATGCCTCGCAGTGTACCCGGTCGACCTCACCCACGAGCCAGCGCAACATATCCAGCGAATGCGAACCACCGCCCAGGATCGGGTAATGCGAGTGTTCGGCCGAACCACGCCACACGGTGCGCTCGCGGATGAGCCGGGTGGTGTTGTGCAGGTAATCGGCCTCGGCATAGTAGATGTCCCCCAAGCCGCCTCCAGCAATGTGCTCCTTGATTGACTGGTAGTAGGGGTAGAATCGCAACACTTGATCAACCGCCAGCAGCTTGCCGGAATCCTCCACCGCGCGAATCATCGCCTCGCACTCTTGAAGCGAGATGCACATTGGCTTTTCCACGATAACGTGTTTACCTGCGCGCAAAGCCTGCACCGCCATGGAAGCGTGCATGGCGTGAGGTGTCGCAACCACCAATAGCTCAACATCAGGGTCGGCCACAATTTCGGCGAAGTCCGCGTAACAGCGCGGAACTCCATGCTCTTGACTAACCGCCGCGAGCACATCCGGCTCTTTCCCGCAGATGGCAAGCACCGTCGCGTGAGGATGCGCGGCGAACGCCTCGACGAATCTCCGGCCCACGCCAAGGCCTACTACTCCCACCCTTAGACTCTGTTGACGAGCTTCCACCGGACCCACCTATCCTCGTCCTAAATGTGACCCTAGATGTTCCAACTGACGCAAGCGCATCGCGCTCCGCATTTGCGCTCCATTGTAGCGCAATCGCTCCCGGACTTCGCGGCCTCACGCGAACCGGCTCATTTCTTCCTCTGTGAAACCAACCCCTTCGATCAGACCTACATGCCCTTCACACGCATTTGTAGTACCATGTTGCTGGAAAAACGAGCAGCAACAATAAACCTACCTACGATGCACTTTGAAGTACTCCTCTCTATCGGACTGCTCATCGTAGTCGCCAAGCTCTTGGAAGGCGTCTTCCGGCGCTTCCGGCTGAATGCGATCGTGGCCTATACAGCAGCGGGGGTGGCGCTGGGTCCTGTCTTCGGCTTTATCGAACCCACAGATGAACTAGATATCATCCTTGGCCTCGGAATTTTCCTCTTCTTCTTTCTCATCGGTTTAGATGAGATCGACATTTCCGGCTTCATCGCCACGATACGCGGAAGATTTTTCGTGGCGGCGACTCTTTCGGTAATTATCTCCCTCCTCTTGGCTCTAACCGTAACCTCCGATATTTTCTATGACTTTGGGCTAGGCCTCGACTTTACCGAAGCGCTTGCTTTGTCAGGCATCCTCTCGCTCTCCAGCCTCGGGCTGGCCAGCAAGGTTCTGGCCGACGAAGGCCATCTCCGCAAACCCATCGGCATCCAGATTTTCGTCACCGTACTCATTGCCGAGTTGCTTGCCCTGTTGCTCATAGGCTTCACCATCGGCGAGCACGTGCCCGAATTCAACGTGCCGAGCGTGCTCATCCTACTGGCGAAGATTGTCGGCTTTACCCTGGTGACGTGGATCCTCTCCAGATACGTCGTGCCGCCGCTGATTGTGATACTGCAACGCACAATACGCGTACCGCAGCTTTCCTTTGGCATACTCATTGGTGGGCTATTTGTAGTCGTCGGGATCTCGGAAGCCGTAGGGACGCACGGCTCGCTGGGAGCGCTGCTCTTTGGCGCCGCGCTCTCAGGACTCCCCTATCAATTGCGTCGCGATATCGTGCCCGGCATGCGCAGCACCGCCGAAGGGCTCTTTGTGCCGCTCTTCTTCGCCTCGGCGGGGCTGCACCTCAGCCTTTCGTTCACCGAACTGCCAATAGGGACGATAGCGGCGCTGGTGACAATTCCGCTCTTGGGCAAGTTTGCCGGCTCTCTCATCGGCGCCTTCGTGTCCCGGTTGGAGATGCCCTTTGCCCTGGCCACAGGGCTCATGGCCAAGGGAGTGGCGGAAGTCGCCCTGCTCCTGGTGATGCTGGAGACCGGCATCATTGGGGATGATATCTTCTCGTTGCTCGTACTGATTATGTTCGCCTATATCCTCTTCGGTCCCTGGGTTATCAACTTTGCCATCGACCACGCCAGACCGAAAGAGCCGGCAACACTGCCTGACTCTTTGCCGGCTTCGCTGGCTCAATTCGCTCTGGATGATATTACCGTGGACGACATACTTGACCGCACGCGCGCCTATCCTAGCGCCGCACTGTCGGTCCGCCACTTCGTCGATCAATGGATACTGCCCCACCAGCAAGACTACGTAATTGTCAATAATGGCAGTCTCTCCGGCATTGTCTCATTGAGCATGTTGCGCTACTTGCCCAAGGAGAGATGGTCTGAGACGCAGTTGGATAGCGTGGTGCGCCGCACGACACCGCCGCACGCGTGGCCCGATGAGCCGGCGGAAGACGTGCTGCAACGGATGACGGAGAACGGGCTGACGATTATCCCGGTCTTGGACCGAGAGTCGGAACAGTTTCTGGGCACGGTAACCAGCCAGGACGTGCTGGATCTCATCACTCTGGAAGCCCGCGGCGAGCACTAGAAACCACGACTACAGGTCGGCTGTGTTATTACAGCAGGTAGTCGAGGGTTTTCCGCATTTGTTCCGTTGCGTTGCAAGCCACCCACCTATGCTCAACAGTGCGTGGCCCCGATAATCCTCTATCCTACGGAACTCAGCCAACCGTCACTTCTGCCGCAGTCGCTTGCCGGGGTCTTGGGACATTCTCGCCCCAAGCGAATCTGCTACTATGGAGCGAGATGTGGCACAAAACGCAGCGTAAATCGATAGGATTATAGGACTCTTATGAGCGTTGTCGACGAGACTCGTATCCAAGAATCGGCGGAGTTACTCTCCTCACTTGTAGGCATTCCCAGCATGAATCCGGCCTTTATGGCCGACGGCTCCGGCGGCGAGGCTGGGATGGCCGGTTTCGTGGAATCCCAGTTGCGGGACCTCGGCATGGAGACGCAGCAACACGAAGTGCTGCCGGGCCGCCCGAACGTCTTCGGCCGCCTGCACGTGCCCAACTCCAAGGGAATGCTGCTCTTCGAGTGCCACATGGATACGGTTGGCATCGACACGTGGGGTTCGGAGGCCCTAGAGCCGCGAGTGGAGGGCACCACGCTGCACGGGCGCGGCTCCTGCGATGCCAAAGGCTGCCTGACCGGCATGATTCTGGCGCTGCGTGAATTGATAAAGCAGCCCGAGCAGCTTGCGGTAGACATCGGACTGCTAGGTGTGGTTGATGAAGAGTACCGCTTTCGCGGTATCGAGGGCTTCATCAAGCAAGGAATCCAGGTAACTGCAGCAGTGATTGGCGAACCAACCGAGCTGCGCCTGGTGACCGCCACCAAGGGCGCGGTGCGTTTCACGCTACAGACCAAGGGCCGTCCGGCGCACAGCAGCCAGCCCCACAAGGGCAACAACGCCATCTACCAGATGGTCGAGGTCATCCAGCACCTGCGGAACACCTTGGACCCACGCTTTGCGGCGCGCTCGCACCCGCTGGTGGGCTATCCCACGTGGGCCATCGGCATCATCCACGGCGGTCACGCCGCCAACGTCATACCGGAGACCTGCGAGATAGTAGTCGATCGGCGCATCATTCCGGGCGAAACCTCTGAGGGCGCAGTGCAAGAGTTTGAAGAAGCTATGCAGGAACTCGCTGCGACCAAGCACGATCTGCACCCCAGCGTGGCCTCGCGCGATCTCGCGGACTGGCCGTTGGATACGGCGGCAGATGAGGAAATCGTCCAAGCCGCCATGCGCGCGCTCCAGGCACACAATCTCGCGCCCGAACCGCAGGGCGTCACCTACGGCACCGACGCCAGCAAGCTGCAAGTCAAGCAAGATGTGCCTTGCATCGTCTACGGCCCCGGCGACATCGGCTACGCCCACACCGACCACGAACGCGTCGATCTCACCGAAGTCGTCCAAAGCGCCGACGTCTACGCCCAAATCGCCCGCGAGTTCAGGCCGTAGCGAGTCCTAGCTATTGCTGGTGAGCGTCTGCATGGTTCTATGGGCTCGCGTTGACCGGTGTGAATCGTATCCGTCAATCCCGCGCAATCCGGAATCCGTCTCTTGGGGTCAAGTGCTGCACGGTTGTCGTGAATACCGTAATTGCAAGCGCGGGCAAGATTCTACTTCCGCTAGGCTCCATAAAGAGCGGTACATCCTTGGTTGACCACTGCCGCTACGTCGTCGCCGCGCACCAGTGCATCCAGAATGCTACGCATGGCAGTTCGCTGGGTCTCACTCTCCGGCAACAGCCGTCCGAGCTCCATTGATTGCTGCATCGCCGCGACCTCCTCCGGCCGCAAATCTCTCCGAATTCTACCTATCCGCCCCATGGCCTCTTTCTCCACTGGTACGTTCGCAAATTGTTGGAAAGAGCGCACCAGACCCCTAAGGGCCGCATAGGCTGCTTCCGGCGCGGCTGTTTCTGCCACAATTGCGATCCCCGGGTATGTTTCGACAGGAATACTACGCACCTTGCCCATGGGTAGGACAGCACATCGATAGTTGAAGTGTATCAAGTCAAGCGGGAAAGTACTGTACACCATCGCTGGTGGGCGCGGCGAATTGTAAAGCAATTCGAATCGGTCAGCACCAAGAGCCGGAGGTGAAACGCGGTGAGAATGAATCAATCCCCGGACGAACTCAATGGCTTCAAGAGCCGGAGGTTCCTGCAGCCGGCACTGTGACGTTAGCACATCAGCCATCTCCGCTTCGTTCTGCCAGAGCGCCCACCAGATTGCCTCTCCGAGAGATTCCAATCCCCAGCGTTCAACCGTACCGTCGTCGCCCCGCTCAGTTAGTTTGAGCGCATTTTCCACCAAGACATCCCAATCCCAACTCCTATCCGGCGGCGTTACTCCTACTTGTGCAAAGTAGTCGGCATCGTAGTAGAGCATCAAGGGAAACGCGTTCAATGGTAAGGCATAGAGCGCGCCGCTCTCGCGATACGGCTCAAGTACTGGCGCGAAGAACTCGCGCTCGAAATCCTCACCATTTGCGCCACCGAATTGGTCCAAGGGCAGTAGCACGCCATGATTCTCCAGTGCACGCACCTCGTCACTCCACAGCGTTATAAGGTCAGCATCGACTTCTTTCAGCCACTCCGCCAAGTGCTTTGGACTGAGAAAGTGTGGCGACTCAGGATCCGAATAGCTGCCCGCATAGGTCTCATAGTATTCCAGAGTGAGGCTGTACCGTCCGCGCGTGGGGCCAATGGGGCTTTCCGTGTCTTCTGACAGACTTCGCTCTACCCGTTGGAGTTGCTGCAGAAAGGACGTCATGCCTGGCCCGGTGTTGAGATTGGGGACCGGGCGCGAGACCCAAGTCAATGGAGTAATCTTTGGGGTGCCAAATTCAGGGAACGGAAGATCCAGCCCGCCGCAGCCAGCCGCGAGTACAGCGGTGCTGCCTATCAGCGTTCGGCGTGAGAGCATCGTCTCGCTCCTTCCATGCTTATGACGGACGAATCTTGCCGCTTTGCCCGAAAAGTGCTCTTCTTGCTTGAAAGAGCAGAGTGCCCCGCCGTGTGGGGGCAAAGTCAGTAGCGTGTCACCGGTTTTCATAGAGGACGGAGCAGGCTTGGTTGACCGCAATGACTGAGGGGTTTAGCGGCCCACTGCTTGCGCCAGCAAGCGGGAGGACTAGCCCCGCACTAAGACTGCTGAGCGAGAACGGCGTGCGTTCGTATGGAGCATGATAGAGGGCATACCGCTCACTCGCGAGTCTGCCCGCCGGTTTGCTGGTATTCACGCGCGAGTGAGCATGCATGGTTGACCACGGTGGCTACGTCGTCACCGCGCACCAGATCACCCACTGCAGTGTCCATAGCATGCATTGCGGCGAGCGTATGCCACGGCAGTCCGCGTCCGGCTTCTAGTGACCGCTGTATCGCCCCAATCTCTTCCGGGTGGAGGTCGGACCGAATCTCACCGAGGTTGGCGGCCGCTTCCCTTCCCGCAGGCACGATGGCGAATTGTTGCATGATATCCACCAGGCCTTTGAGCGCCAGATAGGCCGTTTCTGCACTCTCGGTCTGCGCGGCAATGGCGATGCCGATGCTGGGATTAACCGGTACGCTCTGCGTCTTGCCCCTGGGCAACTCTGCCAGATGGTAGTGTCTGCTCTGCGGTCCCAGAGGGGGAACACTATACACCATCGCCGGGGGAATCCCCACCGGTGGAGAACCCACTGACCCACGAATCAGATCCCAAATCTCTCTGTGTAACGGTGGGGTGACGCGATGGGAATGGATCAAGTCTGAGAAGAACTGCAAGGCTTGGGTGGCGGCCGGTTCCTGCAAGCGGCACCGCAAGGTATCCGAGTCAACCACCTCTGCCTCGTTCTGCCAGAGGGCCCACCAGATGCCAAACAGGTGCGGCGCCAATCCCCAGCGCAGCAGCGTGCCATCATCTCTGCGCCTCGTCAGTTTCACCGCGTTCTCTACCAGGTCGTTCCAATCCCAGCTACTGTCCACCGGCGGTACCTGCTCCAATTCAAAGTAGTCGGAGTCGTAGTAGAGCATCAGCGGTCCCGCGTCCACCGGCAAGGCGTAGAGGGCGCCTTGATCGCTAAACTGCTCAAGCAGACTGGGGAAGTAGGCGCGATGAATTTCGCCGCCATCGAGGTTGCTAAACTGCTCCAAGGGCAGCAACACCCCCCTCTCTCCCAACGCCACCGCCTCGCCGAGCGACACAGTAACGAGGTCTGCCTTGAGTTCGCGGATCTGGGCAGCAAACTCGTCCTTGGTTTGCCCGTCGTCTGTGGGTACCAGGTGTCGCAAAGTGATGTTATAGCCGCCTTGCGCGGGGCCGTAAGGATTCTCTGTATCCTCCTCAAGCGCTACCAGCGCGCGATGCAGCAGTTCCTCACCACTCACCCCCCATGGCAGATTGAGGCCTAGTTGATTGCTTTGGGATACCCAGGTGAGTTCCGCTTTCTTTGCAAGACCCGGCACCGGGAAAGGTAGGCGTGACATGCTACAGCCGGCCGCGAGGACTGCCGTGCTTGCCACAAGCGCGCGACGGGAAATCACAGTTCATTCCTCCTTGTACGGTACGTGTGCCTATGCTCTGCGGTCGCTCACACCGGTCAAGCTACGACAGTGCGCCTGATGGAGGGTACAATCCCTCCATCAGGCCTCTGCGCTGACCCGGTTCGCCTGCGTTCGCCGTAGAGCGCAGGCGGAGCCAACAATCAGCGCCGTTACGGACAGCTACCGCTGCTTCCACAGCCGTAGAAGCTGTACAGCGCGGGGCATGACGCACCGGTATAGCAATCCTTGCCTTCTTGCCTAAGCTCCTTTGTTTTCTTGTTATACGAGCACGAACCGCCACAGTAGCTTATGATACTCCGGCTGGTCTCACAGAAGTGACTCCCGCTACAGTGATCGGCGCTCACGCCTGAGGCAAAGAGAACGGAGAGCGCCCCGGCGCCTGTCGCCGCCAGCGCCAGCTTGCCCAGGAAGCCGCGACGGTCCATGCCGGCCTTTGCAAGGCTGACACTTGCGTCTTCGATCAGCTTATCCATGGGTTTACCTCCCATGCGTTGCATGCATTGCGTCTGTGATGCGACTATTGGGCGTGATAATGTCACACGACGTGTGCGACCGTCACGTGCTTTCAGGCTTTGGCGAACTGCCTGCCGTCGCATCTTTAGCGAGCAGTTCGCCTAGCACATGCACATCATTCACCACCCCCTTTCCGGCGATATTGCCGTCGGCATCGACCACGAAGCCAAACGGCGTCCAGCTACTGCCGTACAAATCGGCAATCTCGTGCTCCTGCTGGATCACCAGCGGACACGTGAGCTTGTATTCGTCAACCATCTCGCGGTTCTGCTCCTGGCTGCCGCCGCTCACCAGCACCATCTTCACGCCTTGTTCTGCTATGTGCTCCGCCTCTCCGTTCAGGCTTCTAAAGAACTCCTTGCAGGGCGGGCAGGTGGGATGGACGAAGAGCACCAGTAACCGTTCACCCACCATGGTCTCTAGGTCTACGGTCCCATCGAGACCCTCTCCCTGGAAGAGCGGCGCTGTGCCCCCGACGGCGAGGCCCATCTCACGCTCTTCCCCGACCCGCAGGCGCATCTCGCCAATCTGGCGCATGAGGCCGATGACGATGAAGACGAGCAGACCCATCAGCGCCCATTGCAAGAGGTATGTTGTCAGCCAGATGCCTTCCATGACTTGCTCCTTTCTGTTCTCACCGGAAACCACGTGGCGCAGGTTACAAACCTACGCTACCTACCCTTCCTGGATTCCGGCTTCCGCCGGAATGACGGTCTGTTTGCTCCCACTGCGGGGGACAAGCCCCCGCGCTACTCTTGTGAAGATGGATTCCGCGCCCCCGCACGGGGGCGAGTTTTCACGGAAATGACGGATTGTCTTTTCCTCAGCGTGATTGTGAAAGCGTGCGCAGCCGCAGCAGTTCGGCTACGACGAAGGCGACCGCCCAAGCGCCGGCCACGAACACCGCAGTTCCGGCCACGCCGCTTACGTCGGCAGTAAACCCGCTATCCAGGAACCAGGTAGACCCGGCCGTGGGCGCAAGGAAAACGAGTATCGCGAGAATGGCGACCTGTTTGATGATGGTGGCTTTGCCCAGCGGTTGACCGCCCGCGCCCAAGCAGTAGCATTCAGTCCCGCCCCGACCCTGCGCCAAGGCGATGGTCGACGCGGCGATGAAAGTAATGACGAGGCCAATGCCCAACCACACGCCCCACACCGCAGCCAGGCCGGTGATGAGCAAGGTGCCGCAGAGGAGTTCCAACAGAGGGATTGCGCCGCTCACGAGCGGGAGCGCGCCGAAAGGCACTACGCCAAACCCGTGCACCGCGGCTCTGAACTCAGCCAAGTGCAGCAGCTTGGCGGCGGCAGCCAGGAGGAAGATACCGCCCGCCAGCAGTTGCAGCAACAGCGTTACGCCAATTGCTTCCATCGGTCAGCCTCCTTGCCATCGTAGTGACGGCTCTTGCCAATATCCGTGCCGCCTTCAACTTTGCACAGCCAGCACGTACCCCATCCCGTGTACCGTGTGAATGAGCTTGGGCGCAAAGCCGCGGTCGATCTTGCGGCGCAAGAATCCGATGTATGCCTCAACCACGTTTTCGCTGCGGGCTTTCTCCAGGCCCCAGACGTGATCAAGCAATTCAGCGCGGGTGCATACGTTGCCGGCGCGGCGCAACAGGTACTCCAGCAACTGGAATTCCCTGAATGTCAGTGTAAGTGGCTGTCCCGCGCGGGTGGCGCGTTGATGCCACAGGTCCAGCGCCAGATCAGCGCTGCGCAGCAGCTCTCCGTGCTGGGGAAAGCCGCAGCAACGCCGCAGCACGGCCCGCGCGTAGGCCACAAGTTCCTTCTGCCGAAACGGCGAGGCCAAATAGCCATCCGCCCCCGCCTCCAGCAAACGAACACAATCCTCCATCCCGCCGCGCATGCCGACGACCAGCACTGGCACGGCATCATCCGCATGCCGTAGTTCTTGGAGCAGCGCCAAGCCGCGCGCGGGCTCCGCGCCGTAGTCAAGGATCACGAGGTCATACGCGCCGCTTTCGGCGAACGCCTCGCAGTCACGCAGCGAAGTACAATCGACCACGAAGCCCGTATGCTGTAGCAGGTGCTTGAGCGCCTCTCCGACTGGCGCGTTATCTTCACTCAACAGGAGATGCATGGTGCCGCTCCCCGTTGCCGGTGACTGTTTCCGCAGTGCCCCGTCTATTGGCAGTCTCTCTTGGGCCGCAGTAGGTCCTCTTGGCTATATGGTAGCAGCGGATATGTTAACGAATCCTGAAATTTCACTAAGAATGTGGTATGCAGCCGGAAGGAAAGTATTGAGAAGTCTTCCGCATAGGTGTGATTAACGGAAAGTTCGGGGGCTCCGGGTGAAGAACTGTACCCGAAGCCCCTATTTGCCAATGCAAACGTGCTGGAATGCGAGAAATCGCAGCCTACGTTTCAAGCTGCGGCGGGGGAAGGAGTTGCTTGATTTGCACCATGGCGGCGTCCACGTGACGCTTGCCGTCCTGGAACGAAAAGCTCCCGTGGCCGGGGAAGAATTGTGAGAACTCCTGCTTGGCAAAGCGCCGGACGGTGGCGATGGACTCCTCCAGCGAGCAATCCCAGATGTTTTGCAGCAGAATGCGTCCGCCAAAGAAGAGGGCGTCGCCGCTGAAGAGGGCGCGGCGCGTACCATCATCCAAGAGGAATGCCAGGTGGCCCTGGCTGTGCCCGTCGGCCTTCACTACCGTTACCCTGAGGGAGCCCACGGCAATCACGTCGCCGGCCGTAGCAGCCGTCGCGGACGCCACCGGCCGCAGGCGGTTTTCCAACGGATACATGCCGGTCTGCCGGGCGGCAACCAGGCTCGCGGCCTCTTCGTCACCAGTCTCAAGCCAGCCCGCCACGTCTTGAGAAGCAACAATTTCAGCGCCACACACTTGCTGCAATGCCGCCGCGCCGCCGGAGTGATCGAGGTGCAAGTGCGTAATGAAGATCTTTGCAATGTCGCCAGGGTCGAAACCCGCCGCCTCGATCTCCGCAACTATGGCCGGCACGTCTCTGCCCACACCGGTATCGATAAGGGCCATTTCCGATCCTCCGTCCAGGAGGTAGACGTGGCAGTCCAAGGGGTCGGTGAGGCTGAAGCCATTCTGACCGCTGCCAACTAAGTACACAGTCTCCGTTAGCTGCATGAACGTACCAACCTCTCCGTAGAGACCTTTGCGCAACTCTGCCAAACAGTGGGCATTGGGCTGGAGCGGTGACGCTTTCCCCTCACCCCGGCCCTCTCCCCAAGGAGAGGAAGCCTTTCGCCTTCAGCCCCTGGGACATACAAGGGTATTCCAGGGAGAGGGAGGTCTTTACGCCTGCTTGTGCAAATGTCTCCTACAGTAGTTAACGACGGATGAGACGGAAGAGGATATAGCAGAGGCCGATGACGAGTCCGCAGATGGCCGCGCCGCGGGTATCGAGGAGCGTGTTGACGTTGCCATTCACTCGTCCGCCAACCACCACCACGCTTGCCACCTGTTCCGCCTCGATCTGTCCGCCGACGATCCATTGTGACACGGAGTAATTCGTATCCACGCTGCCGCCCAGCACCAGCCACGTGGCCCCCTCTGTCACGCTGACTTCATGGCCGGCAGCGATACCGGTGAGCCCCTGCTGCAGTGAGGCGGCCTCCGCTTGCACGACCCCGGCAGCGGTATTCTGCATATCGATGTCGTCCGCGACCACGTGCCGCACAAGACTGTTCGTGATCTGAAAACGCTCGTCCACGTCCGTAGCGTCTCCAACAGCGCTTTGCCCGCCGTTGTCTACTGCTTCTTGAGAAACGTCTTCCGAAACGTCATTGCCCACCGGCATCTGCTCCGGCCGCACCTCAGAAGACCCCATCATCGGCACCTCTTCTTCTCGCTTGAATCTCTTGTCACAACACTCCGGCCCCTTACCCCACATACCCCTCATAGTCTATGATAGCAGCCCCGTACAAAGAGCAAATGAGCGCACTTATACGGAGGCCGTACGCGCGTAATCCATGACCTGCTTGACCGGCACCCGTGCCGCCGTGGCGACCCGCAAGCAGTCCTCGTACTCAGGGCTGCGATTCACAACCGTGCCGCGCCAGTGCGCCACTTTTCTGCGCACCGAGCCCCACGGCGTTGCCACGTGCTCAACCTGCCGCTCCAGCTTGATGCGCTCGACGCGATGCAGCCGTACGCCAATGGTCGTCGTTTCGCCAAAGATCACGTCCAGCAGGGGTCCGTGGTCTGCGGCCTCTGTCAGCACACTGAGCACGTGGCCGGGCCTGCCCTTCTTCATTTGCACCGGGGTCAGCGTCACATCCAGCGCCCCGGCTGCAAGCAACTGTGCGGTTACGTGCCCGTACAACTGTGGGTTCATGTCGTCGATCGTGGTTTCGATGACGGTTGCCATGCCCTGCGTCTCCCCGGCAGACTCCTCTCCCACGATCATCCTCAGCACATTGGGGATAGCGCTATCGCGCATGCCGGCACCGTAACCCACGCGTTCCACGTGCATGGCCGGGATGGGACCAAACTCGTCCGCCAATTCGCTCAGCAAGAGCGCGCCGGTGGGCGTGAGCGTCTCGCCCATGTCCGGCACGGCATAGATGGGCTTACCCTTCATCAGATCGAGCGTCGCCGGGCCCGGGATCGGCCACCAGCCGTGGCGGGTCTGAATGGGCGGGCTGCCGCCAACGTTCACAGGCGAGCAAACAACACGCTCGATGCCAAGCGCCTTTAGTCCCGCAACCACGCCGACGACGTCGAGGATAGAGTCAACCGCGCCGACTTCATGGAAGTGCACGGCTTCCGGCGCCACGCCGTGCATGCGGCCCTCGACTTCCGCCAACCGGACAAAGAGCTTCCTACTCGTAGCGGCAATGTCCTCATCCAGGCTGCTTGCCTCGAGCAACTGCACGATGTCTGCAAGGTTTCGCTCCACCGTATGCTCGTCGGCGTCGATCTCGATATGCACCTGCAAGGCGCGGAGCAGACCCTTGCGCACTTCTTCCGCGCGAACCGCATAGCCGCCGAGCGGAATCTTGGCAAACGTCGCCTTGAGGTCATCCAGCGCCCACCCGTCATCTACCAGAGCGCCAAGCAGCATGTCGCCGGAAGCGCCGGCAAAGCAGTCGAAATACGCGACTCTCATGGCGCTACCTGTGTGTCACTGCTTTCCGCCATGCGGCAAATCAGACCCGCCACGTAGCCGGCGCCAAATCCGTTGTCAATGTTGACCACAGCCAGCCCGGCGGCACAGCTATTTAGCATTGTGAGGAGGGGCGTCAGACCGCCCAAGGATGCGCCGTAACCGACGCTCGTCGGCACCGCTATAACGGGACGATCGATGAGACCGGCAAGTACACTCGGCAGCGCACCCTCCATGCCGGCCACGGCAACCACGGCGCGCGCCTGCTGCACCGTTTCCAGATTCAGCAAAAGTCGGTGCAGGCCGGCCACACCCACGTCTGTCAGACGATCCACGCGGCACCCCATAAGTTCCGCCGTTAAGCTGGCCTCTGCCGCCACCGGCAAGTCGGCGGTGCCCGCCGCGACCACCGCTACGCGCCCCTGCGCAAGGCGGCGTGTCTCACGGCGGACGACGATGGCGCGGGCGTCCTCATGGTATTCGGCAGCCGGGATGCGCGCTTGCAACGCCGCGTAGAGTTCCGGTGTCGCGCGCGTGGCTAGCACGGTTTGATCGTGGGCCAGTAGCTCCTCGGCAATGGCGGTGACCTGTGCCGCGGTCTTCCCGGGACAGTAGATCACCTCCGGGAAACCGACCCGCAATTGCCGTTGCGCGTCCACCTTGGCAAAGCCGAGGTCCTCGTAGGGCGCCAAGCGTATGCGGCGTACCACCTGCTCGATGTCTATCGCGCCGCGCTGCAATTCCGCTAGCAGCTCGCGCAGTGTATTCGTGTCCATTGAGGCCGGTAAAATCTCCGCGGCCCGCAATCTCCAATGCAAGTACGGGCAGATGAACTCTTCGTCGCTCAACCCAACGACTATTGTAGCGTAGGTGGTCTTGTCGCAGAGAAGCAGACCGTCAAACCAGTGACGATGTAGGCGACCGAGGGGACTTTGGCGACAGCATGCTCGCTATAGGGCACACGTACACCGTTACGCGACCAAAAACACCCACCTGGAGACCTTTGCATAACTCAGGCTGGCAGACGCAAAGACCCCCTCACCCTAACCCTCTCCCCGCAGGAGAGGGAACCGGAGCTGCTCCGCGTTCACTTGGCTCCACATTCTGCACACTCTCACGCGGGAGAGGGACGGGGTGAGGGGAAATCATCGACGATCCACCTCGAATCTAACCGCTTGGCGGAGTCGCAAAAGATCCCCTCTGGATCTGCAAGCAACCGCAATCATGCCGGAATTCAGTCTTGTGCGCCTAGAGAAACGGGAATGCGGCCGCACCGGCGTAGACGGCAGTCTTGCCGAGTTCATCCTCGATGCGCAGCAGGCGGTTGTATTTGGCGACGCGGTCGGAGCGGCAGGGCGCGCCGGTCTTGATTTGGCCCACGCCAGTAGCCACGGCAATGTCGGCGATGGTTGTGTCTTCGGTTTCCCCTGAGCGGTGTGAGATCACCGCGCCCCAGCCGGCCTGCCGTGCCATGGCTACGGCATCGAGAGTCTCCGTGAGCGTGCCAATTTGATTTGGCTTAATGAGGATAGCATTCGCGGCCTTCCGCTCGATCGCCTCTCCCAGCCGCTGCGTATTGGTCACCAGCAAATCATCGCCCACTAGTTGCACGTTACTGCCAAGCCTTGCCTGCAAGCCGATCCAGCCAGCCCAGTCATCCTCCGCCAACCCATCTTCGAGGCTAACGATCGGGTACTTTTCTGCCCAATCCGCCCAGAACGCGACGAGTTCTTCGCTTGAAAGCGTTCGTCCTTCACGCGCCAACACGTAGGCCTCATCCTCGTACAGTTCGGTAGTTGCCGGATCGAGGCCGATGTAGATATCCTCACCGGGGCGAAAGCCCGCCTTCTCGATGGCTGTGAGGATTGTCTCGATAGCCGCGACGTTTGTGGGCAGCGACGGAGCAAAGCCGCCTTCGTCCCCCACCGTCGTGCTCAGGGACTCTGCTTCAAGCAGTTCATGCAGGGCGTGGTAGGTCTCGGTTCCCCAGCGCAAACCTTCGCGGAAAGACGGCGCGGCAACCGGCAGAATCATGAACTCCTGAAAATCCGTGGAATTGGCAGCGTGCTTGCCGCCGTTGAAGATATTCATCATAGGCACAGGCAGTGTATCGGCAAATGCGCCGCCAAGATAGCGGTAGAGCGGCAAGCCCACGCACGCCGCGGCAGCTTTGGCGACCGCCAACGAGACCGCGAGCAAGGCGTTGGCGCCAAGACTGCTCTTCGTCGGCGTAGCATCCAACGCAAGCAAAGACTGATCGACAGCCGCTTGCTCCAGCGCATCCTGACCGACCAGAATATCAGCGATAGCGCCGTTGACGTGGCTGACAGCTTGGAGCACGCCTTTGCCGCCATAGCGCGCTTTGTCGCCGTCCCGCAGTTCCACCGCCTCGTGCATGCCGGTTGACGCGCCCGAAGGCACACCGGCCCAACCCGCAGCGCCGCACGCTAATCGGACTTCGGCCTCAACGGTGGGATTACCTCGAGAATCGAGAATTTCCCGTCCATGTATCTCGCTGATTGTGCTTTCGCTCACAGATAGCTCCCTCCAACCACAACTCAAGCCAAGGTAGACTGCAGGCGGGCTGCGCGTATGGTATTGGCGATGAGCATCGCGTTCGTCACCGGCCCGACGCCGCCCGGCACCGGTGTAATCGCGCTGGCCACTTCGCTCACGGCATCATACTGCACGTCACCGACAAGCCCGTCTGGGGTCACGTTGATACCAATATCCACGACTACCGCGCCCGGTTTCACCATATCCGGGGTGACAAAGTTTGCCTTGCCCATAGCCACAAGCAGAATGTCAGCTTGCCTGGTATGGCCGGCGAGGTCAACCGTCTTACTGTGCGTGACCGTTACCGTAGCATCGTGGGCGATCAGTAGCGCAGCCAAGGGTCGCCCCGCCACGCTGCTGCGGCCGATGAGGACGGCATGCTTGCCACGCACCGGAATCTCATAGTGTCGCAGAAGATGAATGACACCAAAAGGCGTGTTCGGCACAAACGCATCCATGCCCAGGCTCGCGCCGCCGAGAAAAACGCGCCCGGCATTCAACGGATGCAAGCCATCGATGTCCTTGCGCGGATCCAAGGTCATGGCGATCAGTTCTTGATCCCAGTCAGCTGGCAGCGGCCAACTGAGCATTATCCCTGTGATGCGCGAATCGGCGTTGAGACTGCAAATCTTGCCGATGAATTGCTCACGGTCGCTTGCCGAAAGTATGTGCTCCTCAAACTCCATACCGGCACGACGACAGAGCTTCTCGATTTGGCGTAGGTAACTCTCCGATGCCTTATCCTCGCCTGCTCGCACAACTGCCAGCGTCAGCGGATGCCCAAGACGCTTCTGAATGTCTTTGAGTTCGTCCCGATGTCTCCAGCCCATGACCCGGGCAACACGATTGCCGTCGAGCACCAGTGCCATTACTTTCCAACCCCTTCCGTGTTTCTCCGTGCGTGTCGCCTCCGATTCAATGAACGCGACAAGTACGGCCAGCTACCATGTCACTCAGTCCGGTGGGATCACTTTCAACCAACAGTCGCCGACCCCATGCTACCGAGTAAGCGACAGGGCCTCCTCACGTATTCTTGACACTCTTTCATAGGCCACAAGACGATCGCGCATCGCCGCGACCACATTGGCGTCCTTGAGAAAACTCAGGCTAGACTCGATCGTAACGACTGTCCCCCGTAGCGCAGCGTCCGTCAAGAGTACTGCCATCACAGCGTCTGAGACAAGGTTTGTGTTGCCGTGCTTGGCAAGCCACATGGCATGCCCGCTGACGTCAGTACACGCGTCGGCAATTTCGAAGAGCACCTCCGTGGCTGCAACTGAAGCCCGCTGAATGTGGCTGGATCGCGTCGAGCGCTCGGCAGCGGTGCCGCGTGGCATGGCAAATCCCACCCCCACGGCACCGTACGCATCGATGTCTTTCTGCACCAATTCCTCTAGGGTTTGCAGAGAGTGGCCCAACTGTGCGAGCCGATGCTCGACCTCGGGAGCGACTGCCGCGTACTTCTTACTCCCCCGAGTGAAGTTGGCAACCATGGCAGCCAGACCCGCGGCAAGGGCTCCGACTAGCGCAGCCACACTGCCGCCCCCGGGGGTCGGTTCGCGGGCAGCTAGGTCTTCTAAGTACGCATGAATGCTCCGCTCAGTAATCACTACACTCTCTTCCCCTTGCGTGTCGCTCACTCCGCGTCACTCCACCAGCGAGATGGAATCACGCCGGCAATTCGCACACTGTCATTTTCGACGCGTACTCTGCCTTCCGCAAACCATTGCACGACCTGAGGCAGCAGCCGATGTTCTTGCGCCAAGATGCGGTTCGCAAGGGTGTCAACGGTATCATCCGCCAGCACGGGCACCGCGGCCTGCGCCACGATTGGACCGGCGTCCACCTCAGCGGTGGCAATGTGCACAGTGCATCCAGCAATCTTCACGCCAGCCTCCAGGGCATCCTGCTGCGGTTTGGGATTCATCCCACCCGCAAAGGCCGGCAGCAACGACGGGTGAATGTTGATGATCCGATTCGGATAGGCCTCTACCCACGCCCGCGCAAGGATACGATCAAAGCCGCCAAGGACAATCAGTTCTGCGTCATGCTCCTGCGCGCAAGCCAACATTGCCCCATGCTGTGCCTCGCGGGACTCATAGTCGCGCCGCACAAAGACATAGGCAGCGATACCGGCCGCGCGCGCCCTCTGAATGCCCGGCGCGTTCTTGTGGTTGCAAATGACGACAGCAATCTCGGCAGCGAGGCTCCCGCCAGCGATCGCGTCGATGAGCGCTTGCAAGTTGCTGCCTCGTCCCGATATGAGCACTGCTACACGCAGGGCGGCCTCCGCATCCAAATTCGACCCACAGCCTCTCTACTGCTAAACGTCACCGCGCAATGACCACACGCGGATCACCCGCGTAGTTCTCAACGCCGCCAATACGCCGCAGCGACGGTTCGAGGCGCAGCGCTTCCGCCGCCTCGTCCTCACCGCAGATCACCACATAGCCGACCCCCATATTGAAGACACGGCACATCTCAGCGAACTCCACTCCCCCACGCTCCTGAATGAACGGGAAGATCGGCGGCACCGGCCATGCCCCCCATTGCAAGGACACCTGGGTGCCCTGCGGCAGGACTCGTGGGATGTTGTCCCACAGTCCGCCGCCCGTAATGTGCGCCATGCCCTTTATGTCGAGTTCGGAGAGCAAACGCTGCACGGGATGCAAGTAACTAATGTGCACTGCCAGCAAGGCATCCGCCAGCGTCACCCCTAGCGACGGCACATGCGCCTCCAGGGATTCTTCGGCAAAGACACGGCGCGCCAGCGAATACCCATTCGTATGCAAGCCGTTGCTGGGAAAGGCCAAAACCGCATCTCCCGGCGCAATGTCCTCCCCGCTAACGATCTGGTCTCGTTCCACAACCCCTACGATTGTCCCGGCAAAGTCGAAGTCGCTTCCGGCGTAGAGATCCGGCATCTCCGCCAATTCACCGCCGAGCAGCGCACACCCGGCTTCTTTGCACGCCTCCGCCGCGCCGGAGACAACATCGCGCATGACTTCAGGCACCAGCCTCCCCACGCCTACGTAGTCGAGAAAGAAGAGCGGCCGCGCGCCCAAGGTAAGGATGTCGTTGACGCAGTGATTGACGATATCCTGCCCGACCGTATCGTAGCGCTCCAGCAGTGCCGCAAGCTTCACTTTGCTGCCTACGCTATCGGTGCTCGCCACGAGTACCGGTTCAGTGTAGTGCGTGGGAAACTGAAAGAGACCGCCAAAGCTGCCGATACCGGTGAGCACCTCCGGTCCGTGGGTGGCCTCCACCTGCGCCTTGAAGAGGCGGACGGCCTCAGCCCCGGCGTCGATGTCTACTCCGGCCTGCCGGTAGGTCGAAGGAGGGTGCCCTGTGTTACGCATAGTATCAGGCCAGCCAATCACCAAGCTGTCCGGCGGAAAGACGCATCCAAGCCGCAGCCGGAAATGAGCGATCCATCGTACCTACACACGCAAGAGGCGACTTTCATGCAGACGGATTTAGGAGGTTTGCTACGCCAATTCCTCACTCTGCACAGCAGCCGCGTAGCCGCAGCGGCCGTCATGATACCGGCGCTCGGAGTTGCTCGAGGGAGAGCTTGTCGAACTCCATCTGCACCGGCACGGGGTAATCGCCATTGAAACACGCGAGGCAGAAGTGATTGTAAGGGAGATTGACTGCCTCCACGATACCCTCGATGCTCAAGTACCCCAGGCTGTCCGCCTGTATGGCATTCCCAACGGCCAGTTCGGCTTCTTCTTGCGAATTGAAGGCTGAAGCGATGATTTCGCCCCGGGTCGGCATATCAACGCCCAAGAAACACGGATGACGGATTGGCGGGGCGGCAATGCGTACGTGCACCTCCGTGGCGCCCGCCTGACGCAGCATCTTGACAATCGGCAGCGTATTCGTGCCGCGCACGATGGAATCGTCCACCACAACGACGCGTTGCCCTTCCAGCACCTCCGGCATGGGATTGTACTTCAAGAGCACGCCCTCACGCCGCAGTTGGTCGGTGGGTTGGATAAACGTCCGGTGGATGTAGCGGTTGCGCACCAAACCGTCGCGTAGGGGTAGTCCACTCTCTTCGGCATATCCCTGCGCGGCGGCAATCGCGCACTCCGGCACGCCCATTACCAAGTCCGCGCCCGGTGTTGGGCGTTCACGCGCGAGCTGCCGGCCCATCTGCCGACGCGCGTGATAGAGCAACGTATCCTCGATGTATGAGTCCGGTCGCGCAAGATACATGAACTCGAACATGCAGACCGCCCGCTTTGTGACCGGTTGAATGCGGTACGACCGCAGCCCTTCTTCCCCGACCGAGATCAACTCTCCCGGCTCTATCTCGCGCACGAATTCTGCGCCAACCGTATTCAGCGCACAACTTTCGGATGCAACTACCCATGACCCATCGGCGTTTCCCAGGCAAAGCGGCCGATTCCCCAAAGGATCCCGTGCCGCCAGTACGTGGTCTGCGGTGGCCATTACAAAAGTGTATGAACCGACCAACCGGGGCAGGGTGTGTTGCAGCTTCTCCGGCCACGTACTCCCCGGTGCGAGCGCGATGAGCCACGCCGCAATCTCGCTATCGGTTGAGGACTTCGGGCGTACATCAAATTCTTCCAGATCGTCCAACAACTGATCGGCATTGACGAGATTGCCGTTGTGGGCCAAGGCGAACGGGCCAAGCGGCCCCTCTACGAATATGGGCTGGGAGTTGTCTTCTCTGCTCGAACCCTTGGTGGAGTACCGGGTATGCCCGATTGCCAAGATACCCTGTAAGTCTTCCAGTATTTCTTCTGAGAATACGTGGGAGACAAGGCCCATTTTGCGGTAGACCTGCATCTGCTTGCCGTCGGCGCTGGCAATGCCGGCGCTCTCCTGGCCACGATGCTGGAGCGCGTGCAAGCCAAAGTACGTGAGTTTCGCAACGTCCAGTTCACGGCCGTAAATACCAAAGACGCCGCACGCCTCACGCGGGGAATCCGTGTCGGCGGTCGCCGGTGTTCGATCCATAGCGCGCAGCCCCCTCAGAATCCGCGTGCCTGTCACCCTGCCGCAGCCAGTGCTTCCGCCACTCCATTCTGCCACGCCCGTTGCGCAGATGCCAGTGGCACAGACACCGTGTCGCCCAGCACGACCGCATCACCCTGGACACTCCCGATAACCGTAAGCGGCACGCCATGATCTGCGGCTAACGCGCGCACTGCGGCTAGATTCTCTTCAGGCAGACTGACCACAATGCGTGACTGCCCCTCGCCAAACAAGAGACCGTCCGCGCGTCCCGCGCCTGGGATATCCACCTGAAACCCGATGCCACCCGCGATGGCGCTCTCAGCGAGCGCAACGGCCAGACCGCCTTGAGAGCAGTCGTGCGCGCTGCTAATCCGGCCGTCACGAATACTCTGTCGGCAGACGGCTTGCACACGAACTTCCATGTCGAGATCGATGGAGGGCACCTGACCGGTGACTCTGCCGAGAATGTGCGCCACGTACTCGCTACCGCCGCAATGGTCGGTCTGAGGACCCAGTAAGGCGATAACGTCTCCCTCCCGCTGGAAAGCCAGGGTCGTGCTTTGCTGGAGAGACTCCAGCTTGCCAATCATGCCGACCATCGGCGTGGGATAGATAGGTTGACCGCGCGTTTCGTTGTATAGGCTCACGTTGCCGCTCACCACCGGCACGTCCAGCGCTGCGCACGCCGCCACCATGCCGCGTATCACTCCCTCCAACTGGTAGTAGACGTCGGTCTTTTCCGGGTTGCCGAAGTTGAGACAGTTGGTGAGGGCAAGCGGTTCGGCGCCCACACAAGCCAGGTTGCGCGCCGCTTCCGCCACGGCAATGGCGCCGCCTCCAAACGGATCGAGATAGCAGTACTGCCCGTTGCCGTCAATCGTGACGGCAAGTCCTGCCGGTGTTCCCTTGACGCGGAGCACCGCCGCATCGCCGCCGGGCCCCTGCACCGTGTTGACCTGAACGCTGTAGTCATACTGCCGGAAGACGCATTCTTTGCTCGCGATGTTGGGGCTGGCGAGCAGCTTTAGAAAGACGTCATTGTAGTCCTGTGGCTCGGGCAAGGATTCTTGTTGGAAGGCGTGTGTTTCCTGTAAGTAGGTTGGCAGCGTGCCTTCCCTCACGTATGTGGGCGCATCTGCCAGCAAGTGCGCCGGAATCTCCGCAACCACCTCCCCGCCATTACGCACACGCACTATGCCATCGCTTGTGACACGACCGATAACGGTGGAGTGCAGCCCCCAGCGCGAGAAGATCGCTTCCACGTGCTCCTCCGCGCCCCGGCGCACAATCGCGAGCATGCGTTCCTGGCTCTCACTGAGCATGATCTCATAGGGGATCATCCCCTCTTCGCGGCACGGCACGCGACTCACGTCAATATCTACGCCGCTTTCACCCTTGTGCGCCGCTTCCACGGAGGAGCTCGTCAATCCCGCCGCGCCGAGGTCCTGTAATCCCACCAGATAGTCGGTTTCCCCGAGTTCGAGACACGCTTCGATGAGCAGTTTTTCCATGAAAGGATCGCCCACCTGCACCACGCCGCGGTGTGAGAGCTCAGGATCGTCCAAAGACGCGAAAGACGCGCCGTGAATCCCGTCCCGGCCGGTTGCCGCGCCCACGAGCATCAATGTATTGCCGGCGCCGCGCGCCCGCGCGCGGATGAGCTTCTCCTGCGGAATGATGCCAACGCACATGGCATTGACGAGCGGGTTGCCGGCATAGCACGACGCGAAATTCACTTCACCGCCTACGTCCGGAATGCCGACACAGTTCCCATAGTGGCTGATGCCCCCAACGACGCCATTGAAGAGGTAGCGGTTGCGCGCATCGCTCAGGGGGCCGAAACGCAAAGAATTCAGCAAGGCAATGGGACGCGCGCCCATGGTAAAGATGTCCCGCACAATCCCACCGACGCCTGTGGCCGCGCCCTGGAACGGCTCGACAGCACTGGGGTGGTTGTGGCTCTCGACTTTGAAGACCACCGCGAGCCCGTGGCCGATGTCCACGGCGCCGGCGTTTTCCTCACCCGCGCCAATGAGGACGTGCTTGCCGTCGGTAGGCAACAGTTTCAGCAGCGGCCGCGAGTTCTTATAGCCGCAATGCTCACTCCACATGGCGCCGAACATGCCAAGCTCAACGCGGTTGGGAGCGCGGCCAAGTTGGGCGCAGATGCGCTCATATTCGCTGCGCGTGAGCGAGACTTCCCGCAAGTCGGCATCTGATACGGCAGTGTCTGTTCGACTCACGCTTTCCCTCGCTGAGTAACTACGAAACCAGCAAAGCGCCCAAGTGTAATTGCGGCTAAGATTACCAAGATACAGGCACGAGACGTGCACATCCACAAAAGTGAATCGAGGGCATGGCGGGCAGCGAACTCACACGCGCAAAGGCACGGACGTGAGCGCCAGAACCATCGCCTGCCAGACGCCTAAGCCGTCCACGCTGCCCAATTCAGGCTCGGCGCACCGTTCGGGGTGCGGCATCAGGGCGAACACATTGCCGTTTTCATTGCAGATCCCGGCGATGTTTTCGATGGACCCATTCGGATTTGCGGCCGCCGACACGTCTCCTTCGGCATCGCAGTAGCGCAGAATTATCTGGCCGTTGTCACGCATGCGGTTGAGCACAGCCGGGTCAGCCACGTAGCTGCCGTCGCCGTGGGCGATTGGCATTCGCACTACTTGGCCGGTTTCATAGGTTGCCATGAATGGAGACTTCACGCTTTCCACGCGCAGGTGCACCCACCCGCAACGGAACTCGAGCGCGCTATTCCTGAGCAGCGCGCCCGGCAGGAGTCCTGCCTCGGTGAGTATCTGAAAGCCGTTGCAAATGCCGAGCACGAGCCCACCGTCATCCGCAAACTCCGTTACCGCGCGCATGACGGGGGAAAAGCGAGCGATAGACCCCGACCGCAAGTAGTCGCCATAGGAGAAGCCCCCCGGCAGCACAAGCGCATCGTAGCCCGTGACCTGCGTCTCCTCGTGCCAGATCAGGTCCGCTTGGACCTGCAGCACAGCACGGATAACGTGGAGGCAGTCATAATCACAGTTGGAACCGGGAAACTGGACAATGCCGATTCTCACTGCACCGTCTCCAAGTCGAAGCGGTAGCTTTCGATCACGGGGTTGGCCAGCAACTGTTGGCACATAGCCTCCACTTCTTCCTGAGCCCGGGACGTATCATCCGTATGCAGTTCGACTTCCAGGTACTTGCCCATGCGCACGGATTCTACGTCTGCAAATCCAAGATGGTGGAGCGCGGTTTGGATGGCATTGCCCTGCGGGTCAAGGACTGTCGACTTGTATGTCACGTATATGCGTGCTTTGGTCACCGCGAATCCAATCTCGTCACCGACCTGAGCGCTGTTCGCTAAAGCGAAACTTATAAGGGACTCAGACACACGTCAATGCCAATCAAAAGGCGCACCGCCACCTGTCGCAGCCGCCCTATGTGCGCTTTGCACTTAACCCAGTGCCTATCCAAGACGAAAAGAGTTACTCCTCACTCTCATCTTGATTCTCGTCCGTAATCTGGTTTTGTAGCTCATCCAAGAGTTGCTGGTTCAGCTCAAGCTGCTGCTGTATCAAGTCGTTTTGCCGCTTGAGCGCGTCGAGCAATTCCTGAACAGAATTGACGGGGCCGGGCGTCGTTGCCGCCGGTGGCGTGAGTTGGCTTGGCGTTGGCGTTGTCCCTGCCTGAGGCGTCACCTGTGGCTGCGCCATCGGCTGCGGCGCCGTGGTTGGCGTCGGCAAGATCACAGGCGCAGGCGTGGGCGTAACGGCCGTTGTCGTGCCCGACGAGCCGCTCTGCGTCCCGCCGCTTCCGGTCGACGCAGTGGTCCCCGTGAAGATGCTACTGACCCCCTCTCCGAACAACTGCTGGAGACCCTGCAACACGCTTTCCGCCATCACGATGTTTGAGCCATTGGCAATGATGACGCGCTTGAGTTCAGGCAACTGGCCCTGCTCAGACTGCAGGTAGATCGGCTCAACATAGAGATTCGATTGGCCGATGGGCACGACCAGCAGGTTGCCGCGCAGCACCCGTGATCCGCCTTGCCCCCAAAGCGTGAATTGCTGGGAAATCGTGGTGTCTTGGTCGGCGCGCGCTTCGATCTGCATCGGTCCGAAGACGAGCTTATCCTTCGGGAACTTGAAGGCAAAGAGCGACCCGTAGCCCTCTGGGTCCGACCGAGCGGCCAACCACGCCACCATGTTGTCCTTTTGTATTGGCGTGTAGGGCATGATGAGGATGAACTCTTCACGCGGGAAATCAGGCAGCCGCATGATGACGTAGTAGGGCCGCATGGGCACCTGGACACCGCCGTAGAGTTCTCGCGGCCGCGAGAAGGCGTCTTCGCGATTGTAGAAGATGTCCGCCTTCTGCATATGGTAGAGCGAGTAGAGCTCTACCTGCACCTGGAAGAGAAACGCCGGATAGCGAATGTGCTGCAGGATTGACGGCGGCATCTCGCTCAGCGGCTGGAAGAGGTCCGGGAAGGCTTGCGAGTACGCCTGCAAGATCGGTTCATCTTCCTCCACCGCATACAGCCGCACGGTACCGTCGTAGGCGTTTACGGTGGCCTTGACGCTGTTGCGAATGTAGTTGAAAGCTCCGGCCAACGGCTGTGAGTACGGGTAGCGGTCGGTAAACGTATAAGCGTCAACGATCCAGAAGAGTTGGCCGTCGGCCACCACGATGTACGGGTCCTGGTCAATGACCAGGAAGGGCGCCACCGTTGCCACGCGCTCACGCACCTGGCGGCGATAGAGGATTTGGCTCTCAGGTGTCAGTTCGTCAGAGAGCAGGATGTTCACGTCTTTGAGATACCAAGCGTAGAGCAGCTTGCGCAGATACGTGCCTACGCCCACGCCGGTGCGGGACTGGTAGAACGAACGCGCGTTATCCTCTCCGCGCGGGTAGTCGATTTCAGCAATACGTGCGTTGACGATCACATAGTCAAACGTCTTCTCGCCATAGTAGATTTCCGGTCGTTCAATATCCATGATTCCGGTGGGCGGCACGTCCTTGAGGAAGAACGACGGCAATCCCTCCGGCGAGACCTCGTTTACGGGGCTCATCACCACGCCGTAGCCATGGGTGAATTGCAGACGGCGGTTGACCCACGTCTGCGCCGAACTCGGCAATTTCTCCGGTGAAAGTTCCCGCGCCCCAACCATCACCTGACGGTATTCGCCATCCACGTAATAGCGGTCCACGTCCGCATCGAGAATGTCGTAGTACAGGCGGATGCTCTGCACCTGGTTGTACGTAATGAGCAGCGGTTCGGGGTCCCACAAGCGGAAGTTGCGCACCGTGAGCGGGTTGTCCTCCAACTCATCCTGTGAAACCGCGTCTCCCCCTGGGTGCTCCCTTTCGACAATGCGGTTGAGGCCGTACGCCTCCCTCGTAAACTCGATGTTGTTCTCGATATAGGGACGCTCGCGCTCCAATTCATTCGGCTGCACCTCCAGGCGGTGCGCCAGTCCGGGATAAGCCCATCCGCCAACCACCAGCACAAGCAGCCACAGACCGAAACCGCCAACGGGCACCCACTGCAGATTGAAGACAGCGCCAACAACGAGCCCAATCGCCGCCACTACCGCCAGCACGATGAGCACCTGCTGCACGGGTTGCATAATGTTCGCATCAATGTAACTGGCGCCGTAGGCCGCGCCCCGCGTCGAGAACTCTAGCGTGTGCAGGCTCAACCAATGGGCCCAGCCCACGAGCAGCATTACCAGAAAACCGAGTACGGAAAGGTGAATGCGAATGGGAGCCCCCGCCACGAGGCTTCTGGGGATTTCGCGTCTTTCCCCCTCATCGTCTTCCGGGGAGATCATGTACGGTAGCACGAGCCGGAAACCGTACGCGAATACCGCTACCACCAGCACCAACACAACTGCCCGGAACAGCCAGCCCTGTACGAACTCCAGCAGCGGCAGCGTGAAGACGAAGAATGAGAGGTCTCTTTCGAAAAGAGGGTCCGTGGTGCCGAATTCGATGAGGTTCTGGGCGCGGAGTACCGTGTTCCACTGTCCGGAGGCCAACAGGCCAAAAAGTACGGAAGCAATCACACCGACAATGCCGGAAATGACCCGCGATACATGCTCGGTCCGTTGTGCTGAGTTTGAGAGAAAGTCCTCGCCGGTGTTATACGCCTGTCGTGCCACAATCTTGCGCACTAAGGTCATGTTGCCAAAATATAGGACGCCAAAGACGACCAAGCCGGCGGCGAAGAGACCTATTTGCAGTGTAATGATTCTGGAAAAGACATCGGTGCGATTAAGGCTTTGGTACCAAAGCCAGTCGGCAAGTATATTCGGTACGACGAGCACCAGCCCGATGAGCACGACAATAGTAACAAAGACGGCACCAATTACGGTGTTGCGCTGCATGGACATCCTCACAGTTTACGTCGCGTAGCGTTGCTACGCTGTTCCACTAGATATGTAGAGACGATTGGAGAAAAAGAGCGCACTATCCTCATGCTATGCGCAGCACGCTGATAGTGCGCCGTTTCAACGAAGTCGTCGTCTTTGACGCAATCGCCATGAGCCAAGCGTAAATCAGCCTTTCCCAATTCTGCTACTAGGAATCAGATTTCCCGTCCGTTTCCTCGCTTGACTCCACTTGATTATCAGGAGGATCGACCGGATTGCCGTTTGGCCCCGGCGAATCTGACGGCCCGTTACTCTGCTGGCCCAAAGCCAGACCGCTTGAGTAGCCGGTCAGAGCGGCGACCCCCACGGGCTCACGTTTCACGCCGCGGGACTCCAGGATTTCCTTGACATCCTCGCCATGCAATTCTAACTCCTCCAGCAACCGTTCTGAAATGATGTGCACTTCATCGGCATGCTCGGCCAGGAGTTGCTTCACCTCGCGATATTGCTCATCCAGCAATGCCTCGATACGACGCTTGGTATCCGGATCAATGCCGCCCAAGCCGCTGGGCATGGCGAGATACGAGTAGAAGCTGTTGCCCATGCCGTAGAAGCCGAAGTACCCCATCGCCAGGCGCGTCGCCTGTTGCAAGTCGGAGGTAACGCCGGTAAGGCCGGTGCCCAGGAAGAGTTCCTCGGCGGCACGACTGGCCAGGGCAACCTTGATTTCCGAGAGTATCTCTTCGCGGGACTGCGTATAGCGCTCTTCGAGTGGCGTGCTGGCAGCCAGACCCAAAGCGCTTCCATAGCGGATGATCGTGACCTTATAGAGCTCGTTCTCAGGCTGCAGCAAGGCCATGGCGATGGCGTGGCCGGTCTCGTGGTACGCCAGTCGCCGCCGTTCCTTTTCGCTCATACTGCGGATTGGCTGGCGCAAGCCCCACTCATTCGTCTCCCGCGCCTCACTGAAGTCTGTGTACGAAACATAGTCGCGGCCCTCGAAGTGCGCGACGACCGCGGCTTCGTTGATGAGGTATTTGATGCTCACCGGCGTATAGCCCACGGTGTCAGCGGCAATCTTATCGATGTCGATGTCAGGATCGTGCCGCACTTTGTCCATGTAGTACTGGATGACGTCTTTGCGGCCGTCGAAGTCAGGCGCGTCAATCGTGATCTTGCGGTCGAAACGTCCTGGGCGCAGCAGGGCTTGGTCCAACACTTCAGCGATGTTGGTCGCGCCAATCGTCAGCACCACCGGCTGTATCGCCTTGCCTCTGCGGAGACCGAGGCGGCGCAGAATGCGCGCCTTCCAGCTTGTGTCCACGTTAGGCGGGTCCATCTCTAGGAGCAGGGTATTGAGCATGCCCATGCCGCCGCCGAACATGCCGCCCATCATGCCCATGCCGCCGCCCATCTGCGAGGTACGGGCGGTACCGACGGCATCGATCTCATCGATGAAAATGATAGCGGAGCCGTACTTCCGCGCGAGCCGCCGCGCCTTGCCGTAAAGCATCATGATGCGCAGGTTGCCGACGCCCATGAACATATTCTGGAAACCGGGCGCGGATGCGTACGCAAAGGGTACGCCGGCCTCGGTGGCAATGGCTTGCGCCAAATACGTCTTACCGGTGCCCGGCGGCCCGATGAGCAGTAAGCCGCGTGAAACCTCACCGCCCATGCGCTTGAAGTCGCGCACGCCGCGCAACAGGGTCACGATCCGCGCTGATACTTCCAAGACTTGCTCGTTGCCGCGGTAGTCCTTGAAGGAGATTCCCGTTTCACCACCGGGCATGATCCAGTACACACGTCCGCGACCGAGGAACCAGAAGAGGGCCACGAACTGAATCAATACGAAGAGAATCGCAAAGGCAAGCTGGAACAGCGTGGCAAAGATGAGAAACAGAATCTGCAGGACGTTTCCTGCGCCGAACGTGGCAACAGACCACCAAAAGCCGATCGCAACCAGCACCCAAAGCAGAATGCCGCGCCAGTGACGACCGATGAACCCCAGGACCCCGCCTATCATAGCTTCACCGTGCCTTCCATACTAAAGGGGAGGATAGATTACTGATACTGTACCATGCCCTGCAAATCGCAAGACGCCATCGCTCCCAATTCGCGCCAAAGAACCCTCCGTCAACTGCTACCCATTATAGCATGGGGTATTATGGCAATAGTCCCAGGGCACTAGACAACCTTAAGAATTGTATAAGAGTCTAACGTTTACGGTAAGAAACATTACATTTCCCGCACCAGAGCATGCTTGAGAGCACAGGGATGTCCTCAAACTCCGGCTCTTGGCTTCTGCGTAGCAGGACTTTCATGCACAGCGTCAAGCGCACAGACGGTGTAGGGGCTACGCCACACACCTTATCTCCCCACGCAGGTGACTAAGGCCTCCTCCCGCTCCCTGACACGCATCGCTGCCAACTGTGTCTCATTGCCTGGGCGCATACCTACTGTTCCGCGGCACGACCGCAGAGTGAGGATAGAATATGTCCGTTGACAAGAATCAGATTCGCGCAGGACTCCACGATCTTGGCGTCATGTCCGGCGACTTGCTGCTCGTCCATAGCTCCTTGCGCAGCTTTGGCTACGTGGAGGGCGGCGCCGACACCGTAATCGACGCGCTCTTAGAGACCGTGGGAGACAGCGGCACCGTACTTGTGCCTACCTTGACCTTCACAGTCCTCAAGTCTTGGCCGCATCTGTTTTCCGTCGGCAAGGCACCGTCGAGTTCGGGACGCATTACCGAGACGCTGCGCCAGCGCAAAGAGGCTGTTCGGAGCGGCCACCCCGTGTCTTCCGCCGCGGCCATAGGGTCGCAGGCGGCCTACCTCACCGCCGCGCATCGGGATACCCCTTGCGGGCCGGATTCACCCTACTTCCGCCTGTACGAACTTGGCGGAAAGGTTGTCTTCTTTGGCGCGTCGCTCGGCAGCAATTCCGTCTTCCATTGCGCGGAGGAGATCGTGCGCCCCGCTTACTTGGGCTTCGCGACGATCAAGGGCGCTATCGTGGAAGACAGGGACGGCCGTAGACGCACGGTTACCGCCCGCCGCTACGATTGCTTTGATCGCGGTATCACGCGCCACCTGGGCAACATGGAGCCGGTATTCCTCGAGCGCGGCCTCCTCCAACGCGCGATGATCGGGGAGAGTAGAACGTACGTTATCGATGCCCAAGCGAACGTCGACGTTTCGTGCGAGGTATTGACGGAGAACCCCGATTACATCCTCTCAGCGCTCCACTAACAATATCTTGATCCGGCTTTGCTTTATGGAAACTACATACTGTGCTATAGTGGTGGATGTCCAATACCGAGGCACGTTGTAGCCGGCCACAGTTGCGCCTGCTCGCTCTGACGAATCGATAGACGCCTACGGAGGTATGCGCATGCGTTGCCCACAGTGCGCCAAGCAAGATACCCGCGTGGTTGATAGTCGACCGGAAGAAATGAGCATTCGCCGCCGCCGCGAATGCGGCAATTGCGGTCACCGCTACACCACGTATGAGCGCTTGGAAGTCCTTGCCTGCCCTCACTGCGAGTCTATTGAGTCTCGCGTCGCTTCGTACCAACTGCTCAAGGCCGGATCGCGACGGTTCCGCGAGTGCCTGCGCTGCGGCAGAGAGTTCACGACCACCGAGCGGGTTGACCCGGTGCCGCTCACGGTAGTAAAGCGGGACGGCCGGCGTGAGGAGTTCAACCGGGGGAAACTGCGCGACAAGATCAGCACGGCGTGCTGGAAACGCCCCGTCAGCTCGGAGCAGGTCGGAAACATCGTTGACGACATCGAACGCGACCTGCTTGCAGTGGGCGAACCCGAGGTAGAGTCCACGGTCATCGGCGATAGAGTAATGCAGCGCCTGCGCGTCCTCGATGAAGTGGCCTACGTGCGTTTCGCTTCGGTCTATCGCCGCTTCGAAGACATCGACAGCATTGCCGAGGAAATTGCCGAGTACCAGCAGTGGAAACGCAGCCGCGCCCAGCCGGACCAAATTGCTCTACTGCCGGAAGAAACGTCCATCACGTAGGAAAATCTCCCAGGCTCTTGGAGGTTGACCCACAGGACGGCGTCTGGCGTGTTGAATTGTGTGCGCTCTAGTGTTTGGACAATAGCCCATCCTGTGAAACCCTCCCATATACGCAGCTTTCTCTTCTACTGGCTGCCTCCACTTCTCTGGATGGCCCTCATCTACTACGGTTCCGCACAACCCACGCTGCCGTCCCTCACGCATAGCCTCCTCGACTCGCTGGTGAAGTATGGCGCACATTTTGTGGAATACGCCGTGCTGGCGGTGCTCTGGTACCGCGCGATCTACTCGCGCTTTCCCCATCCAAAGATTCAGCCCCTGGCGCTCATCATTGTCATTGTCTATGCCCTCAGCGATGAGTTTCACCAGTCTTTCGTACCGGGAAGAAGCGCCACCTGGCAGGATGTGGCGGTGGACGTCATCGGCGGCGCGAGCGCCCTTTTGGCCTGGAATGTCGTGCAGCAGTGGCGAAACCGCAACAACACTTCCCGTGAAGAGCGCCGACAGGAACCCTGAGCGCGCTTTTCATCTACTTTCCGATGCAGAACTCGCCGAAGATGCGGTCGAGGAGATCTTCCGTCGCGCTCTCGCCGGTCAACTCACCGAACGCACTCACCGCGGCCCGCAGACCGATGCAGACAAAGTCCGCGGGAAGATCGTCAACCGCGGCCTGGCGCGCCTCCATAAGCGCCGCGCGCGCTTCCTGCAAAACCTCTTGATGGCGGAGCGAGGTTACCACGGCACTATCAGCCGGCAACCCGCCCCGCAAAAGTATTTCGCTGATACCCGCGCACAACGCCTCCAGGCCGTCGTTGGTAACAGCCGAGGTCTGCACGACCGGAGTGCCATCGAGCACGTGTTGCACGTCGTTGGGGAAAAGGACCCGTGCCTTGTCAGCCTTGTTCAGGGCGATGATCGTCCGCCGGTCCGGATCTGCTGCGCGGGCGCTGTTCACTTCTGCAATCACGTCGTGGTCTGCCGGTTGCAACGGCATGCTGCTGTCCAAGACCAAAATTATCAAGCGGGCGGCAGCCAGCGACGCCCGGCTGCGCTCGACGCCAAGCTGCTCCACCACGTCTTGCGTGGCGGCTATGCCCGCCGTATCCGCCAGCACGAGCGGTATGCCGTCAACGTCAACGGTCTCTTCCAGCACGTCCCGCGTCGTTCCTGGGATGTCCGTTACGATCGCCCGGTCGGCGGATAAGAACGCATTCAATAAGCTCGACTTGCCGACGTTGGGGCGTCCGACGAGTACCGCAGGTACGCCGTCACGCACCAGCGCGCCGCTCTGCGCTGTTGCCAGCAGTTGATCCAAGGCGGAGAGCATGTCTGCGAGGGTTGCTTCCACCTCGTGTGCGGGGACCGCGGGCACGTCGTCCTCGCTGAAGTCGATGTTGGCTTCCAAACGCGCCAGCAGCCCCAGCACCTCTTGCCGCAACTGCTGCACGTGACGTGACAGGCGGCCATCCAATTGGTCGAGCGCGAACGAAAGTCCCTTACCCGAGCGGGCGCGTACCACGTCTATGACCGCCTCAGCCTGGGCCAGATCGAGCTTGCCGTTGAGAAAGGCGCGCAGCGTAAACTCGCCAGGCCGGGCCAAGCGCGCGCCTTGCGCAACGAGCAAGGCGAGCATCCAGCGCAGCACGGCGGGGCTGCCGTGACAGGAAAACTCAACCACGTCTTCACCCGTGTACGAGTGCGGCCGCCGCATATAGGTGCAAAGCGCCTGGTCCACACGCTCGTTGTTGGCCGGATCGCACACGAGACCGACGTACGCCCGGTGGCTCTGCCACTTGCCGGGCTTCTGCCGCCGAAAGCAGCGTTTGCCAATCGGAAGGGACTGACTGCCGCTCAGCCGCACGATACCGATTGCGCCTTCACCCGGCGGCGTGGCTACGGCGGCGATGGTGTCCTCAAAATCCACACGCGTAATCCTCGATCTTGGGAGACATACTCCCGAGTTGGTTCTTGCTTTTGCCCAATGATTCCAATCTATTTGGGCTTGTCTTACTCCAAGAATAGCGTGACCAAGCCGTTCGCCCCCGTATCGTTCGATCGCTGTATCGAGTACGGGGCAGGCTCTGAGCATCGTCGAAGGGTGAACGGCGGAGGTAGCGGGTAGCAACTCCGCAAACCTATTCCCTCCGTTCATGCTTCGACAGGGGCTTTCATAAAGCCCAGGCTGCGCGCAGCCGGCTGCGCGCAGCCCTCAGCACGAACGGAAACAGCGTTCTTCAGAGATCGGGAATACACACAGAAACCTAAAGATGATGCTGGTCAGGACTCGTATAAGCGCAATCCAAACGTCAATCCTTGTGCAGCGTTGGCTTAACTCCTAGGTCCTCAATCGTAAATATGTGCCCGTATGCGTAGCCAGCCGCGGCAATAGCGGCTGCACCGCCCTGCAAGCGATCCACAAGCGTCCATATGCCGGTTACCACACCTCCTGCTTCCTTGACCGCCTCCGCCGCGCGCAACACAGAACCGCCGGTCGTGACCGTATCCTCCAGGATCGCTACCCGCATTCCTGGCCGCAGCGGGCCTTCCACCTGCTTGCCGGTGCCGTGCTCTTTCGCCTGGCTGCGCACGATGAGAGCGGCAAGCGGCGTACCTGCCGTGAAACTGGCAATCGCGACGGCGGTCACCACCGGGTCCGCGGCGACCGACATGCCGGCAACGGCGTCTGGCAAGGGATCGCCCAACGCCTGCAACATCACCTGCCCCGTTAGGTGTGCGCCTTCCGCGCATAGCGTGACAAGACGGCAATCGATGTAATAATTCGCCCGCTGGCCGGAACTGAGTACGAAGTCCCCTATTTTTATCGCTTCCGCTTGCAGCAACTGGCGCAGGCGGTCTCGCTCAGCATCCACAGGTTTCCACCTCTTCTCTGGCTCAGTGTGTAACACACTCGATTCTAACGAGCGGCGGCGCCTCTGACCAGAGCATATCCTCTGAGTAAGGACTGGAAACCGAGTCGCGGCTGGAATACGCAAAAAACCATTCAGGGTTCAATTGCGCGATCACGGTCGCATTAGCCTCATCAGTCGCAAGAATCTGGAGCCACGACGGGCACTGGTTGACACATCCCGCCACAGCCACGGACAATACAGCCAGTCCCAAGAACGCGCCGAAATCCTCGGTCTTCCCTTCACTCTGCAAAAACCCATGACACAGAACACGTCAAAAGGCATCTTCTTCGATCTTGGTGGTACGCTGACTACGGCCAATCCATCGGTTGCCGAGCAAATCGTGCAGACGCTCGCGGACTTTGGGCATCCTTTTCCTCATCACGAGGTTGCCAATGCTTTGGACAGCCGCGCGCCCCAGTTCGAAGATCCCAGCAATAGCGGCTGGACGCTGACCCATGAGCGCTCCTACGCCTTCTGGACTCACTATTACGACAGTGCGCTGGCCGAGCTAGGCATCGCGTCTGCCGCGCGCAGAGACATTGTCCTGCGCATCTATGGCCAATTGAGTCAACCCCAGGGCTACGGGCTGTATCCGGACGTCATTCCGGTGTTGGAACGCTTGGCGAGCGAAGAGTATACCCTGGCGCTGATTTCCAATTGGGAGGCCTGGGGCGCAGAGCTTGTCGAATACCTGGGCATCAGCCGCTATTTCCCTACGCAAGTGCTCTCGGGCTGTGTCGGCATCGAAAAACCGGACGTTCAAATCTTCAGAATGGCCCTCGAGCAGGCTGACATGGCGCCCGAGCACGTACTCTTCATCGGTGATATCGTCCAACTTGACATCAAACCGGCTGAAGCCATCGGCATGCGCGCGGTCCTCATCGATCGCCACGCCGCACGCGGCAACACAGACCCTTCGCGCATTCGCTCGCTGCATGAGTTGCACAACCATGAATTCTTGCAACGATAAGCGCGTGGCCTTGGCTAGAGCGCGCTGTGCCAACTCATGCTTCGACCATTCGGCAAGCTCAGGACAGGCAAGGGCTTCGCGAAGTCCACTCAGCATGAGCGGATTGTTCGCTTTTCCGCTCGCCCTGAGCCTGCCGAAGGGCATCTCTGCACAGAGCAATGTATTGATGTGATGAGTTCTAACAAGCCGTAGCGCGGGGGCTTGTCCCCAATGCTGTCGCATTAAGATTAGGACGGTACGCTCATTGGGCGCGCTCTGCCCCCTCTCACTGGGGAGAGGGCCGGGGTGAGGGGAAATGGCAGGCGCCGACAGGCAGGCGCAGAGCCTGACCCGTACTCGATACGGGGTTGCAAACCTGCGCTACCGGGGACGTGAGGCGCGGTATTCATTGCCACTTTGTCCGTGGGGGCTTTTGCCCCCGCATGCGACAACATTGGGGCTTGCCCCCTTCGCGCCAAAAGTAAACACGGTCTCGGGTAAGCTACTTAGTAACGGTAAGCGCAGCGAGACGATTAAGGAAGAGAAGAAGGCTCCTCAATACCGGTAGCGCATAAGGACGCTTAGCGTGACACGCGATCTTACCGACATCCTGAAGTCAACGTTTGGGCACGATAGCTTCTTACCCTTGCAGGAAGAAGTCATTAGCAATGTTCTGGCTGGCAAGGATTCACTGGTACTCATGCCCACTGGCAGCGGCAAGTCATTGTGTTATCAACTGCCGGCCCTCTGCCTGGACGGCGTGACGCTCGTCATTTCGCCGCTGATTGCGCTGATGAAGGACCAAGTGGACGGCTTGAAAGCGCGGGGCATCGCCGCCGACTGCATCCATAGCGGCATGAGCCCTGCAGAAGCACGGCGCGTGCAGGTGGCAGCCTACAAAGGTCATCTCGACATCCTGTACGTGGCGCCGGAGCGCGTGGCGACGCCGCAGTTCCGCGACTTCCTGCATGCCCTGAAACTTAGCCTCATCGCCATCGACGAGGCCCACTGCATCTCCGAGTGGGGACACGACTTCCGCCCCGACTATCGAGAACTGCGGGTGCTGCGCGACAACTTCCCCACAGTGCCGGTGATTGCGCTCACGGCCACCGCGACGGAGCGCGTGCGGCAAGACATCCTCGCTCAACTGGGCATGACCCATGCCGCCCAGTTCATCGCCAGCTTCAATCGCCCGAACCTGACGTATCGTGTCAGGCCCAAGCGGCGGAGCCTCGAAACACTGATTGCACTGCTGCGCGAACTTCACGGCGGTTCCGCCATTATCTATCGCTTTTCGCGGCAGAATACCGAAAACCTTGCCGCCGAACTCTGTGAACGCGGCTTCAACGTCCTGCCGTACCACGCGGGACTGGAAGACGAGGAGCGGTGGGTAACCCAGGAGCGATTTCTGCGGGATGACGTACCGATCATCGTGGCGACCATCGCCTTCGGGATGGGCGTGGATAAGCCAAACGTCCGCTTGGTCGTGCACTACGACCTGCCCAAGACCATCGAGGGCTACTACCAGGAAACCGGCCGCGCCGGACGCGACGGCAACCCCAGCGCGTGCGTGCTTTTCTACTCTTACGGCGACAAGATAAACCAGGAATACTTCATCAACCAGGTCGAGGATGACGCAGAGCGCGCCCACGCCGAAGAAAAGCTTGCGCAGATGGTCGCTTACGGCGAAGCAAGAACCTGCCGCAGAAAGTTCCTGCTCAGCTACTTTGGCGAGGAGTGGCAGGCAGAGAACTGCGGCGCGTGCGACGTATGCCTGGCCGCATCGGCGCAACCGGACGAACAGGACACCGCGCATACTTACGACGGCACTGAAATCGCGCAGAAGGTCCTGTCGACCGTGATACGGACAGGGGAACGATTTGGGGTCAACCACGTCGTCGACGTGCTGCGCGGCAGCCAAGCGCGGCGCGTGCGGCAATTCCGCCACGACACGCTGCCAGTCCACGGCCTCGCACGCGCTGTAGCGAAGGACGATTTGCAGGATGTTATCGACCAGCTTATTGAGAAAGGGCTGCTGGCGCGCAGAACGAGCGGCGAGTATCCGACGCTGTACGTCACCACCAAAGGCAGAGCCTTCCTCAAGAAGCGTGAATCCCTGTCACTCGTCCGACAAGCGCCGCCGCACGCAAACGCAGCCGGGGAACCCGACACCGTTCTCTTTGCAAAACTGCGCGCTCTGCGTCAAGAAATCGCTACAGCGTTGAAGGTGCCAGCGTACGTCGTCTTCTCCGATGAGTCGCTGCGGCAGATGGCTATTTACTTCCCAACCGATCACGAATCGCTGCTCCAAATCAAGGGCGTGGGCAATACTAAGCTTGACCAGTTCGGCGACCGGTTCCTCGCCGTGATTCGCGAGCATGCGGCAGAGCGCGGCGTCGGCTCTTCCAACCCATCTACAACGAGCGAACATGCGGCAAACGGTGCATCCTTTGCACAGATCCGCAATTCACATCCGCGCGCCTACGCGCAATGGGAACCGGAGGAGGACGAGCGGCTTGTCAGTCTGTTCCAGGCCGGGCGCTCACTACCGGAGATCGCGTCGGCACTGGGCCGCCGACCGGGTGCAATCGCATCGCGGCTGCGCCAAGCGGGGATCGCTCCCGATTACCATCTGTCGCTCAGCGAAACCGAGACGCGTACCCTGGAATTGGCGCGGCACGGCTTGAGCATGGCGGAGATGGCCGCGCAGCGCGGTCTTTCAGTCGGCACGGTAATTGCGCACTTGGAGCGCATCATTGAGACGGATGAGGCCCTCGACCTGACACACCTGCTCCCGCCAACGGACCGGTACGCGCGCATCATGGACGCTTTTCGCGCTGAGAGTGACGACCTGCTCAAGCCCGTCAAAGAGCGCCTAGGTGACGATTACTCCTACGAGGAATTGCGGCTGGTGCGGCTGCGATTGCGCCAACTCTCGACCAACACTGCCTTGAGTTCTGCTACATTCGACGTTCTTTCAGGTGAGAAAGACCGTGAGTTGAGTAAGGAAACACAAGACGACTCCCACCCTCCTTTGGGTTGGAAAACAGTTGAATCCAAAGTCGCCTATAGCGGCCGCTTCCCGGTGCGTGAGGACTTGCTGGAGGCGGACGTTGACGGCCGGCGCATGCTCTACACCTACCTGGACATCCGCCGGGACGCGGTTGCGGTTTTGGCGCTGACCGACGCCGGCGAAGCCGTGCTGGTGCGGCAATACCGGCATCCCTTGCGCCGCACCACGCTCGAAGTGCCGGCCGGCGCGCTCGACCCGGGTGAAGATCCCGCCTCCGGCGCCCTGCGTGAGCTAGAGGAAGAGACCGGCTACCGCGCCGGACAGATACGACCGTTGGGCACCTATCATCCCAGCACCCCCTTACTGCCAATGATGATGCGTCTTTACTTTGCCACCGATCTTGACTATCATGCTCCCAAGCCTGACGCATTCGAGATTATTCAGGTTGAACTCGTGCCCGCAGGAGACCTGCTGCAAGAAGTGCTCGACGGCAAGCATCCGGAGGCGACTCTGACGGTAAGTCTGCTATTCGCCGCCCAGCGCGGCTGGCTGCCGACATGAGACCGAGCCGCACGGCTGCGTCATTCCGGCGAACGCCGGAATCCAGGCCACAGGAAAGCTTAATTGCAATGATAATAGAAAGCCGAGCACCGTTTACATCTCCTTGCGCGGCCTGCGCAAGATCGTGGTTGTTCCGGTGAAGGCCGCAATCCAGACCAAAGAGTAGCAAGTGATGGGTATGAATTCTGTTCTCCTCATCGGCGCGGAAAACCTCGCCGAACGCCTGGAAGCCTACAAGCGGCTTCTGCCTGCGGAGTCCATCGCTATCCTCAAGCCCGAGGGTGCTGAAGAAGGCCGGAACACGTTCCTGGGCGTGCCGGTGGCCCATGAGTGGCCGGATGCGAGCGGCGGTATCGCGGACATTGCCGGCGATTGCGCGGCACGGGCCGTTACCGCGCGCCGCGCCTTGGAAAGCGGTTGTCGCGCGCTCATCCATCCGCCCTTCGGGGATTCGTACGCGAACGCGGAGGCGATTCTGGCGGCGGCCGGCGGCGCCATGCGTGTGGCATTGCCTGTCCATTACACTCACAAGTACGAATCCGCCGCGCAGTCCGCGCGGGCGGGAATCGGCGACACTATCACCGTGCGCAATATCCGCGTCTTCCCTCCCGCCCAGGCGTGGCAGCAGAGCCTGTTTCAGCTTGTGGAGTCCCTCATCTTGCTGGGAGGCCCTCTCCAGCGCATCTATGCGCGCGCCGCGGCCCTGAAGTCGTCCGATACGGACACGGTCTTCTGCAATGGACGCTACGTGAATAGCGCTATCTTCTACGGCGAAATGAGCGCGGCCTATCCCAGCAACTACAGCAAAGAAGTCATCGAGATAACGGGACGCGAAGGTATGGTGGAGTACGATTCCAACGCCCGCAGTTTCTGGATGGCATCCGAAAGCGGCATCGCGCTCGCGGAAGCGTATCACCGCACACCGTACGAGAAGATGGCAGACGCTTACCTGCGGTCGTGGGAAGCGGAAGCAGAGTCGGCTCTCGGGCTCCCGGACCCTCTGCCTGCGCTCCGCGCCTACTGGGCGGCCATGGAGAGCATCGAACGTAACGAGGTGGTGGCGATATGAGCGCGACCCGCACAATGAACATTGGCGCCATTTCGTTCGACCACGGCCATCAAAACGGCTACGTCTCGGCACTGCTGGAGTTGCCGTCCGCCCAGCTTGTCGCCGCGGCGGACCCAATTCCCGCGCAACTCGACCGCATGCACGCGATGCTCGCCGCGCATCCGGAAGCCCCGGCAGTGAAAGTGTTCTCCGATTACCACGAATTATTGGAGCTTGACGAGGTCGAGGCGGTCTCTATCTGCTCCGCAAACGCCGATCATGCGCAGATGACTATCGACGCCGCGCACGCCGGTAAGCACGTGCTCTGCGAAAAGCCGCTCTCCATCACGCTGGAAGAAGCGGATGCCATGATCGCCGCCTGCCGCGAGGCCGGCGTATACTTAGGTACGGCGTATCCCTGCCGCTTTGCGCCCGTTGCTTGGCAAGCGAAGCAGCGCGTGGACAATGGTGAAATTGGCGACATACTCGCCATGCACGGCACAAATCACTTGCGACCGTTTACGGAAGGGTGGTTTATCGATCCACAGCGCTCCGGCGGCGGCACGATCCGCGATCACATCGTGCACGTCACCGACTTGATGCGCTGGTTTACGGGCAAGGAGGTGGTGGAGGTCTACGCCGAGGGCGACACGCTCAAGCGGCCGCACATCGCCGTGGACGACGTGGCGATCCTCGTCGAGGAATTTGAGGGCGGCATCATTGCCTCCACCGACCCTTCGTGGAACCGGCCGGAGAACTGGTCGAAGTGGGGCAACGTCTACCTGCGGCTGCTCGGTTCCCGGGGCATGATCGAGTTTGAAATCACGGGACAAGCCCTCGTGCGCACCGAATCGAAGAGCGGCGCCATCTCCTCGATTGATACATCGGAGTCAATGAATTACTATTTGCTTAAGGATTTTTGCGAGGCAATTATCGCCGGACGCTCTCCGTTGGTCACAGGGGAAGACGGTCGCGCCGGGGTGGAAGCTATCCTGGCGGCATATCAGTCCATAGAAGTAGGAAGACCGATCCGCCTGCGCGACGGATAGGAGTGATGACTGTCGCACGCGAGAGCGCGTGAACTTGAGTGCCAATGAGCGGAGGAAAGTAATGCGAAGACGAGCCTTCTTGGTAGTGGCTGGCGGTACGCTTCTCAGCGCGTGCCAGCTCGGCATCGGAGAAAAACCCCCTGAAGAAGCGCAGTTCATCCCCCTGCGCATCCTCACGTACTCTGAGATCGTGCACCGTGGGAGCGAGGCTATCCTCCACGCTGCCTCGAAGGAAGGGGCCGAAGTTACGCCCGCGCTCATGCGGGGCGAAGAGACGATTGCAATTGAGGAGTTCACGGCCCAGACGGCGGGGACGGACGGTTTTGTGCGCTGGACGTGGACGGTCCCCGAAACACTAGAGCCTGGCACATACACTGTCATGGTTACGGCAGTGGCCGAAGAGGGCCAGATCTCGTGGACTGAGGAATTCGAGGTCAGGTAGCGTCGCCTAGGGGGACAGCCATGGCAGGTGACCGCCTGAGCACTGCCGTTGTCGGCGTGGGCCTGATTGGCGAGCAGCATGCCGATGTTTACGCGGCGTACGACCGCGCCAGCCTCGAATTCGTCTTTGACGCTAACCCTGAGCGCGCGCAAACGGTGGCAGACCGCCTGGGATGCCAAACTGCGCCAGACCTTGATGCCATTGCAGCCTCCGACGTTGCCCTTGTCAGCGTGGCTACGCCCGATTTCGCCCATCGCGACGCGGTCGTCACCATGCTGGAAGCCGGCAAGCACGTGCTCGTCGAAAAACCGCTGGCCACCACCGTTGCCGACGCGGTAGCCATGGTGCAAGCCGCCGAACGCAATAACCGCCTCTTCAGCGTGAGCCTCGGCAATCGCTGGGTCAACGACATCCAAGAACTGCGCGATTGCGTGCAGAGCGGCGAAATCGGCGAGCCGGTCTTTGGCTTCTCGCGCCTCTCCGACACCGTGTGGGTGCCCACCCAAATGCTCTCGTGGGGCAGCCAATCCGGCCCGCACTGGTTCCTCTTTCCCCATACCATGGACTACATGCGCTGGATCATCGGGCAAGAAGCTGTAAGCGTCTATGCCCGCGGCGAGAAGCGCTTGCTGCCGCAGAAGGGCGTGGATGCGTACGACTTCGTGCAGGCGATGGTGGAGTTCGAGAATTGCACAATCACGTTCGAGACTTCCTGGATCGTGCCGGAAGGCTATCCGGCCATTGTCGAGCAGTATCTCTCGCTCTACGGCACTGCCGGCAAGGTTACGCTGGACCGCTCCAATCGCGGGTTTTCGCTGGATACTGAAGAACGCCAACTCACCATTCGGCCCAAGATGTGGTCGTATTTCAAGACCGACGACTCATGGGGCAATTCGATGCGTAACATGGTGGACTGCGTGCTGGACGGCGGTGAACCGGCGATACCGGCACGCGACGGCTTAGCCGTGGTGGCTATGATCGAAGCGGCCGAGCGGTCTATCGAGACCGGCCAGCCGGTGAAACCTGCCGACTTGATCGCGGAGCAGATGTAGAAGGTGGACCGCTCCGTCTAGATTGGGTCCAGGCAGCGACTAACTAATGCAAAGGGTAAACACGGTCAATAGAAACTATCTCATAAGTAGATTCGTCATGCCGTTTCGTGCTTCGACGACGGCTTCATAAAGCCCAGGCTTCGCGCAGCACTCAGCACGAACAAATCTTCACCTCTTCCGTTCGCCCAAAGCCTGTCGAAGGGCACACCTGCGCGGAGCGAGGCATCAATGAGATGAGTTCGAGAGTATAAGCAGCTAAATTGCAAGCCACATGGGGCGTGTTTACATGCCCTTATTTCATCTAATGGGAGAATAGGGAAATGGAACAAATCGGCATCGGCGTCATTGCCGCCGGACAGATGGGACAACGGCACGCTAACGTCTACCGGCAGCTTCCCGAAGTGCAACTGCGGGCCGTTGCCGATTTGAATGCACAGGCGGCGCACGCAGCCGCCGACCCGGCCGGCGCGGACGTATACGCCGACTGGCGGCAGCTACTCGAACGCGAAGACATTCAGGCGGTGAGCATCTGCCTGCCGGACTGGGATCATCGTGACGCCGTGATCGCAGCGGCGGCGGCCGGCAAACACATCCTGCTTGAGAAGCCGCTCGCCATCGCGGTTGCCGACGCCGACGACATGGTCGCCGCCGTAAAGCGCGCCGGGATCACGCTGCTGGTGGGGCACACCCTCCACTTCGATCCCCGCTACGCCATGCCGCTGGAAGACTTCCGGCGCGGCGCAATCGGCGACGTCATTCACGTCTACGCCCGCCGCAACAATCCCATCGACAGCGCCGAAAAGTTCGAGGGCAACACAACCGTGCTGCAATTCCTCGGCATTCACGACATCGAGTACGTGCTCTCGATGGTAGACGAACCGGTGGTGCGCGTTACGGCGGAGTCCCACCAGGTGCTAGCGACTGATCTCGGCATCGACGACGCGGTCTTTACCCTTGTGAAATTCGCCTCCGGCGCCGTTGCCAGCTTTGAGCACGCATGGACGCTGCCCGCCCAAGACTTCCGGGCGCTGGACGCGCGCCTCGACGCCGTCGGCACCAAAGGCATGATCCGCATCGATTGCGCACCGGCCACGAGCCTCACGATTTCCGGCGAGCAGGTTGAGACCCACGACACCTGGTACGGCCCGACGTTGGGAGCGGACTACGTCGGCGCCATCTTTCATGAGGTCAAGCACTTCGTGGACTGTCTGCGCACCGGCGCGGAGCCGGCCGTCAAGTTAAAGCACGCGCATGAAGCGGTGCGCGTGGTGGATGCGGCCCAGCGCTCAGCCGCCAGCGGCAAGCCAATCAGTCTGGTAGGAGATCGCTAATTGCTCCCGGAACGCTTCTTGTTGGGCGCCCGCGTGAACAGCAAATGGCTGCTTAGAGAGTGGCCATTTGGCTAGCAAGCCGTTCGTGCTGAGCCTGTCGAAGCATGGACGGCGTCGCTTGGCATAGGTAGAAGTGCTAGGGATCCGAGTCCCTCAAGCACTCTTGTCAAGCCACAACCCGCTCAAGCTGACCAAAGACCTTCTCAAATGCCCCTACGTACCCCGCCATCAGCGTTTCGTCATTTGGCGGCGTTAATCCCATCAGCGGAATGACCCTATCCACCGCGTTGGCAGCATGCGGGTAGTCTTCCGGACGGTATGCAATCGTGCCATCGTAGCAACACTCCCAGGGACAGCCCCGACCGTAGCCTTCCTGCTCCTGAAAGAGCGTCATGCGCGGCAGCAGGAACTCCGCGCGGCCGAGGCCGACACCTTCCGCCCGCAGCGCCTCACGGACCTTTTCACTAGCGGGTCCCGGTTCGACGTCCAGACCGACCTCTTCCGGCGCGAACTCCGCCACGTAACGAAAGTAGACGTGGGTGCGGCCGGACGGCACGTGCGGCAAGCGCAGTCCCGGAATACCCGCCAGGTGTTCATCCAGATAGGCGGCGTTCGCTTGGATGTGCGCCGTGGTTTCGTCGATGCGAGTTAGTTGGGAGCGGATGAAGGCGTTGGTCATCTCGGTGCCGCGATACATCCAGCCCATGCCGTAGACGTTGTACTCGCGCTCGCCGTCGCTGCGCCGCCGCTCGCCAAACTGCTGCACCCGCGCCGCCATATCCCAGGCTTCCTCGTCGTCGGTCACCAGCGCGCCGCCCTCGCCGCCGGGCAGGTTCTTATTGCCGTTGAAGCTGAACGCGCCGACGTGGCCCAGCGTGCCAACCATACGCCCTCTGTACGTCGCCGCCTGCGCCTGACAGCAGTCCTCGATCACCTGCAGCCCGTGCTTCTCCGCCACCGCCATGATGCCGTCCATGTCAGCCGGCAGGCCGTAAAGATGCACCGGCAGGATGGCGCGGGTGCGCGGCGTGATCTTAGCCTCGACCTGCTGCGGGTCCAGCGTATAGGTTGCCGGATCGATGTCGGCAAAGACCGGAATCGCGTTGTGGTGGAGAATGCACGTGGCCGTGGACGACCAGGACATGGGCGTGGTGATGACCTCATCGCCCGGCTGCACGCCCGCCGCGGCTACGGCCATGTGCAAGGCCGCCGTGCCGCTGTTCGTCACCAAACAGTGACGCGCGCCCACGTATGCCGCCCATTCCTCTTGCAGCGCCGTCGCTTCCGGCGCCGCCGCTCCCCACAGCACGCCGCGCTCCAACACACCCATCACGGCTTCTTTGTCCACCGCTGCCACATGCGGCCACGGCTGCACAGACCCTTCATTTACTGCTGGCGTCCCGCCAGATTGCGCAAGCTCTTCTTGATTACCCGGCATCGCTAGCTCCTTGTCGCCAGATCCGTCTTTAGCCCAAGTGGCCGCCAATCATCTCATCCACGATTGTATACCTATCAATGCTCGCTTAGAATGCAGCGTAGAGAAACAACCTGACCAGTGAGAGTATCAAACGTTGCCGCAGCAAGAGAACCACCTAATCCTCATAAAACACTCTCTTCCGGAGATAGTTCCTAGCATACCGGCGAACCAGTGGCATCTGTCTCCAATGGGACGACAACGTTGTGAACAACTCGCAGCGCAACTAGAGGTGTATTCACCTGAGGTATTCGTAACTAGCAATGAACCGAAAGCCCAAGAAACCGGAGAGATTGTAGCCAAAATACTCGACACGCACTGCGCAACAGCGCCAAACCTGCATGAGCATGATAGAAGCAATGAAGGATACTTTCCCACCAAAGAGCAATTCGACAATCGCGTTGCGCTGTTCTTTGCGAATGCTCAAACTCTCGTCTTCGGTCAAGAGACTGCCGACAACGCTCACGCAAGATTTTCCAACGCCGTGTCCACTGTAATCAAGCAATATCCGGAACACACAATCGCAGTTGTAGCACACGGTACTGTAATCACGCTCTTCGTGGCCCGGGCATGTGGACTCCAGCCGTTTCCCTTGTGGAAGCGCCTGGACTTACCGTCTTTCGTCGTGCTTTCGCTACCGGCGTACCACCTGGGTACAATTCTCGAAAGCGTTTGAGCCGATACTCCAACCAGCGTAGGCCGATGGTGAGCTTACAAAACGTCGCCACTTAGTGACTGGGTCGCCAATCTTCCTCTAATCAGCCGATGACTCCCTCTGCGGCCGTCCCAGCAGCGCGAACACGATCACCACCGGGAGCAACACCGCGGCGGCTGCCAGAAAACCCACGCGCAGCGACAGTCCAAGCGCGACGGCTCCCAAGAGCGGGCCGCCGATCATCTGGCCCACGGCATCCGTCTGCCCTCCAAAGGACAAGACCGTCGCGCGCACACGCGAGGGCACGAAGCGGTTTTGCCAAGCGCTCAGCAGCGGATCGCTGGCGTGTCGCAGAGGGCCTCGCGCCCAGAACATTGCCATGGCGAGGGGTAGAGTGGTCGCGAGGCCAAAGGCAACTAAGCTGCCGGTGTAGAGGGCCTGAAGCACCATGAGCGCGCGCGCCACAGCCCGATCTCTGGCGGTATCCACCGTGCGCCTGACGACTTCCAGCAGAATAAAGCCGAGCCCCATTGAGATATAGCTGCTCAGGCCAAACCAGGCGACAGGATCCAAGGATCCGAGGGACGGCAGCGTGATCGTCTGCAGAAGGAACGGCGTACTGAGGCGATCCGGGACTTCACTCGCGGCGCCAAACAGGAACGGCACCATAACAATGAGGATCAGGACCCGCCGCCGGCGGACTATCTGCAGCGCTTGCCGCAGCGTGCGCGCCATGTCCTTGAAGGTCTCGCGCTCATGGGCAGGCACAGGCCGAAATCCCTGCTCGGTCATGGTGAACGCACAGAACACGGCGAGAGCGAGGTACATGCAGCCCCCAACGATGAGCGGCAAGCTGCGATCAACACTGGCAAGGGCGACGGATAGCGACACACCCGCCAGCCCGCCGACAAGGCCGGCCTGCGAACCACGCAGGAGTGCGTGCGGCAGCCGTTCGGCGCCGACTTCGTCGGCCAGCCACGCTGTCCTGGCCCCACTGCCAAAGGTCATCCCAAGCCCCCATACAACCTGTGCCGCAAGCAGCGTGGCGAAGAGCGGGATGGAGCCTGCAAGGATGAAGGCAACGCCGACAAGAGTCAGACCGATTAAAATTGAGAGGCGGCGGCTGTAGATGTCGGCGACGACGCCGGTCGGGATTTCGAAGATGAAGACGGTAGTCTCAAGCACCGTTCCAACCAGCACAAGCTGGAGTGCGTTGAGGCCGACGGTCTCGACCTGGTACACGAGACTCGTGGTGATGACGGTCGCGATTGCGATCCCCTCAACGGCCGACATGCCGATGGACAGAGGGTATGCAGGCAAACGCCTCATCGCAAGAGTACCTGCGACAGGTTATTGCCAGAAAAGTTGCATTTGCTGCAGACCGACAATCGCGTTAGAGAAGTGTCTGTGAAACATTCGGTATCTTCAATCATCGCACTTCGTTCTCTTGGGCCAATTGGTGGAATGACGTGAAGGCGAATGCCAAAGAGGTTCCTATGTCTCACTAAACACCACGTACCCAAACCGGTTTGGCATGTGGAACTGGATTTCGCCGGTGGGGGACCAGGCGCTGTACTCGTCGGCATCGTGTGCGCGGTCGATGCGGTAGAAGTTGGCGCGCCAGCGGTCGCCGTTTCGCGGTGGAATGTGGGGCGCGGTCATGCACTGGTCGAAGGGGATCGCGATTTCGGTGGTCCACGCGGTATCGGTGCCGTCGAAAGAGTTCACCTTGCCGTCCACCTGCACGGCGGTTTGCAAGTCCGGGCAGTCCCAGCAGAAGAGTTCGTGGCTCTTGCCGCCGCGCCGGAAGACGGCGAGGTCTACGATGACGTTATTCGGGCTGACTTCGAATTCTAAGAAAGACCACTCATCGCTGTCATCGTCCAGAAATACCTCCACCACCTCTTCATCCCACAAGGGTTTATCCCGCTCCTTGAGGGTGCCCCAGATGTAGGGGTCTTCCGCTTCAAAGCCCACGTAGAGATAGGTATCGTCCCAAAGCGCCCGCACGACGGTGGGATAGCGCGGCTCGTCACCGGTGACTGTCTCGACGAGCTGCATCTGCTCGGCCTGTTCCCATGCCGCTTCGTCGAGCGCGCCGTCTATTGTGATTGGGGAAGTTGCCCGGCGGCAGGTGTAGGTAGGAAGCGGAGGGAGAACGGGATTTGCCATGGTCCTATTTCCTTATGAGGTTTTGCGAATCTAAAGTGAGCCTACACTATCGATCGATAGCCCGCTTGCAACAGACAATGTTCGCTGCCTAGGAAGTGCTATGCAAGTCACAGTCAATAGGTTGGATTAGACAACATCGAAGACTCCCCCTCACCCTAGCCCTCTCCCCCAGGAGAGGGGGATGCTCCACATTGGCTCTGTCGCAGCGATTGACGGCCAAGTTTATTGCTGCGCAGGACGGTGAAGAGAGGCTGCTGGCTAGGTCAACTCTCCAATTACGTCACATCTAACCACACCGGACTTGACCACGCCATTTCCTCATCCGCTTGCGTTACGCGGATGTAGTAGAAATCCCCCGTGCTCGCTGCGCTGGAGTCTTCCCATACCAGGTCAACGCCCTGCTCGGGATTCTGCCACGTGTGGACATCTTCGTTGTTCTTGACAACGTCGACATTGGCGAGCGGTGCGGTGCCGATGACGTTCACCACGAGCCGCCGCGCATCATTGGCCGCAAGCGCGATGTCCGACCCCATCCAATGGCCGTTCACCTTGAATGACAGCAATATGCGCTGGCCTGACGTGCCGTACGTGCGCCGTGCCCGCCACGCCTCGAAGATTTCCTGGCGCGTGAGGCCGGTGGCCCACACCACCGCCAGTCCCGACGGCTTCCAGAGGACGTCGGCCACCGACTTGCTGAACTGCTCGCCGGCGCCGGCGTAACCGGGCCGGGCGTCGTGGTTGTCGCTGCCGGCGATCACGCCCACGCGCGCCTCCATCGCCAGTACTTCCTGTAACGACATTCCTCTCTGGCCACCCCATGGTTGCTCTGGATTGCCGCGAATCTCAGAATTGCCCCAGCCCGAGTACATCTCCAGCAACCGCTCGTACTTGGGATTGTGCTGGTGCCAGCGAAGCACCATCAAAGGATGGTGGCCGAATGCCAGCACGTCCTCGCGCCCTTCAAGATGGTGCCACAGGCGCTCCAGATTCGCGGTAGCGACTGCGCTGCCGCGCAGTAACTGGTGGTAGTCATTTTCGCTATACACGTTGCGGTGCCCGAGACCGTGCCCTTCACCATCCACATCCGAATATGCCCATTCAAAACCGCTGATCGGCACGAATTCGCCCGGCTGGTGGTAGCGCTGCACCAGAATCTGGTTGGCAACCCACTGGTTGTCGGTCTCGTACTCGGCGTGCTCTGAGGCGCACATGAAATCGAGATTCGCCACGTCGCGGCCGTGCTCGTACTGGGCCTCGATCTCGCCCACCGCGTCACCGGAATAGAGCGAGTGCGAATGAATGTCGCCAAAGTACACGCGGTGTTCCGGCATCTCGGACGCGCTCACAACCGGGTTCGACGTACCGGTCAGGCCATCGCCGGTCTCGGCAGTGATGACGTAGGTGCCCTCGCCCTGAGGCACCCAGGTAACGCGGCAATGGCTGCCGTCACCTTCCCGCAAGTGAACCGGACCAGGAAGGTCTACGTCCTCCCGGTCGCACGCGAAGCGCACGACACCGGTGTACGCGGGCTGCACCAGCGCCTGGAATTGATCCATCACTGCTATGTTCAGATCATGGGGCACGCCGACCTGGGCGTGGGCCTTTGCCGTAACGAAAAGCTTGGCGGGCTCATCGGGAACCACCGTAAACGAATGGGCATGGTCGCGCTCCAACGGCAGAAACGTCTCGTTGGCGCGGGCATCCACCCAAACCGTGAGCACCGGCATGCGGTGCCACCACGCGCGCTTGTAATTGTGGGTATACGTCCAGCAGACTACATTCGCCTGCGCGCCGGGACCGCCCCCGCTGCGATCGCCAAAGACCAGCGTAATAGTATCGCCCGGCTGCAGCGGGGCCTCAGACACGGTGACGCGAATGCCGAGTTCGCGATCGTGCAGACCCGTAACCGGATCGACAATCTCAGTTATGTCAACACATCCACTGCCTTCATGCGAAACCGTCACGTAGCCCGGTGCGGTCGGGTCTTCCGTCTGTGGCGTATGGGTCTCACGCCACAGCGAGCCTTCCACGAACGCCAGAATGCCGCCGCCCACGGCAATACCCTCTTTGCCCACGGTGTAGGTCATGCGAAACTCGTGGCGCGAGCAAGAGACTACCCGATTCGGCGTCAGTTCGCTGAAGCCGCTGGGATCGCTGAACAGGGCGTGCAGATCGGCTTCAGTGCGCACCGACGCCGGCACATTCAGTCCCAGGTCATCGCTGAGAATGACGCCGTCGAAACCCCGCAGCGTGGCCTCCGGCGTGGAGACGCGCATTTGCAGGAAAGTGTCACGCAAGGAAACCGTGGCGACCCGCGTCCACACGGTTTCCGGCCGCACCTGCGGGTCCAACCGCACCCGGCCGCTCTTGCCGTCTAGCTCAACTTCCACGTAGCGTTCTTCTGACGAGTGCGGCGAGACACCCAGCCATAGGCCGTAGGGACGATCCACGTTCCAGCCGCGCGTCTGCAGGGTGAGGTCGGCCACCGAGCGCTGGTAGTGCTGTCCCCGAAAAGCGACCTTCTGCTCGCTGTAGGCGAATTCCGTGGGTTCAAACAACATATAGCGGCGGTCGTTCATACATGTTTCCTTTCTCAAGAATCACGAACGCCGGAGCCGCGTTGGCGCAGACCCGGCATTCGTGATGAGTTGCGCGTGACGATTCTATTCCCAGTGTTCGGCCGGACTATTCAGGACGTGACCAAAGAGGGCGTACAGTGCAACCGCACCACTTCTCCAAGCGGCCGTACGTGCGGTGACTGCCGAACAAGCCCTCCTTAGCACACTGACCGCTACAAGCCCCTACTTCAAGATTCCGAGACGTTTCAGTTCTTCTTGCTCTTTCTCCAGCACGAGGTTGCCGGCTTTCACGGCCGTAGCAACCGCTTCCTCCATGCCAACCTCATTCAGCCAGCCTTTGTTCAACTCATCCCTCACCGCCACTATCCATTCAATCGTAAAGAATGAATAGGGGTAGGGATAGCCGATTTCCATGGAATCCACGAAGATCTTGGCCGGTTCGGGGTAGTCGCTGAGTCTCGCCCAGTTGGCCGCGCCACGCCACGTGGCGGGCAAGTTCCACACCGCCGTCGACTGCTCGCCCACTTCGGAGGTGGTGGAGTGCTTGATGAACTCCCAGGCCTCGTCGGGATGCTCGATGGGATTGAGCACCGCCATAGCGCCGGCGTGAATGACACTGGCCGGCCGCACGCTTACGGGCAGCACCTGCGCGTGCCAACGGAACTCCGCCATTTGCGGGCGGCCAAAGAGGAACGAGCCGCTCGGCATGAGCGCCAACGAACCCGTCGAAAACATCGTGAAGGCCCCACCCAACGCGGACGTTTCCTCGTACGTGGGCGCCACCCGATACTTGTAGACGAGATCGTGCACCCACTTGAGGGCATCCAGTCCGGGGGGCTCGCCAAACCGCAAGTGGGTCTTGTCCTCGCTAAGAATCTCGCCGCCGTTGATGACAATCCAGTTGAAGCCCTGGGTTTGCCCCCACGGACCCACCAGCGTGCCCCATCGCTCCACCTTGTCACCCTGGCGCACGGTGAGTTGTTCAGCGAGATCGAGCCAGTCTTCCCAGTTCCAGTCGCCTGCCGGCACGTCTATGCCGGCCTGTTCGAAGTGGTCGACGTTGTAGAACATGCCGACGGTCGCCTGGTTCTTCGGCATGCCCCAGAACTTGCCGAACACCGTGTAGATATCAAGCGCATAGGGAGCGAATATGTCTCCCATGTCGATGCCGTCGCGGGCAATGTACGGGTCCAGCTCAGTGAGCATGCCCAACGCGGCAAAGGACATGATGGCGGGGGCATTAATCCACATGAGGTCATAGGGTACAGAGCCCGCGGCGTGCGCGATCTTGAGATTGTTCTGCATCTCGCTCTGATTGGGGGAGATGTCGGTACTCACATTGACGCGATCGCCGAACTCGGCGCGGTACGCCTCATTGACGCGCCCATTGTCATCAAACACTACCTGGGCGTGGGTAATGGCCTTGAGTTCTACGGCCTCCGGCTCGGGAGCTGCTTCAGCAGCCGGCTTAGCCTCGGCTTCTCCCTCACCTTGCTCCGGCGCTGCGGGCATTGTGGCAGTGCCGCAAGCAGCCAGGGGAACGGCTATACTCGATGCGCCCAGCAGCGCGAGCAGTTTCCGACGTGTCGTTGCAACCATGGAGAACCTCCAAGTAGTATGCTTCGAAATACCTACTCATGTGGTACGGCTACGGGGACAGCATACTTAGCCAGCTCCTTGTCTGTCAATTGCGACCACGTATCGAGCTCGCGCAGTGATTGCTCGTCAATGGGCGTCACCGGCTGCCGCACGGTGGCATGCTCGATGGCGCCTGCCTGCGCGAGCAGATGTTTTGCCGACTGGATGAACGACTGCAGATTTCCGCCTTTGGCCACGAGCACCGGCAGGATCGCGGCATAGATAGCGCGTGCGCCGTCAATGTCACCCGCCACATAGCGTTCGTACACCTGCCTCATCGGCCCAATGGCATCAGCGCCGGGCATACAGCCGACCGCGCCGCGCTCCAGCGCCTCGATGAAGCCGATGCCGCCCCAGCCCACGAGCAATTGCAGCCGATCGCCAGCCTGCTCTTTCAGCGCTTCCATCAAGGGCCACGCGGGCTGCGCCTCCAGCTTGACGTATTGGATGTTTGTGCACTGCTCGGCCATCTGCGCGATCACACTTGCCGACAAGCCATACCCCACCACCTGCGGGCAGTCCTGCACCATGATCGGCACGTCCACCGCCTCGGCAACTGCCGTATAGAACTGCTCAACGCCTGCCATGTCCACGGGTCCGGGCGGAGGCAGGACCATGAGGCCGACCACGCCCGCTGCCTCCAGCCAGCGCGCCATGCGTACGGCTTCCACCGTGGACGCTGCTTGCAGACCGGAAAGCACCGGCACCCGTCCGTTCACCTGCGCCACCACGGTTTGAACGATGCCGTGCTTTTCCTCCTCGCTCAGGCGATTGGTCTCGCTGGCGAGTCCGAGGCACACGATGGCGTGCGCGCCTTCTGAAATTACACAGTCGGCCAGCCGCCGCAAACTGGTGTAGTCTACAGCCTCATCCGGAGAGAACGGTGTGCAAAGCACCGCCAGCACGCCATGAAAGTTGCTCATGCCTTCCCTTTCATTCTGAAGTCTTGCCAGTCATCGCTGTATGTGTTGAGTAATTCGTTGACAGAATCTCCCTTTCATCGGACAGTGGGGACAGTTCATGTCATTTCGAGCGCAGCGTCGAACTGGGTTCGCAAAAACTAGGGCGTGTCGTCAAAGTAGTTT
>JAAXIC010000053.1 GCA_012270555.1 Chloroflexota bacterium | reverse complement strand
TTCTTCCAGTCCCCGTAGTCCGGTGGCAAGTCGCGCCAGGGAGCGCCAGTGCGCAAAATCCAGAACACGGCGTTGATGAAACGGCGGTTGTCCTGAGCCGGACGACCCGTCTTGCCCGCGCCACCGGGCAGAAGCGGCTCCAAAATCCCCCACGCCCGGTCTGAAATATCGTGGCGACGGTGCGCCGGCGCTGCGACCATTGCTGACATAGCTCCCGTCCTGCTACAGTGATTACATCCTCAGCTTACCAGCACTAACTGACTTTGACGACACCCCCTAGAATACGTCCCTCGCGCAGCAACCAGCACCCGGCAGCGTCGGCCTTATGCCCGCTGCCACCTGACTGACACCGTAGCGCGGGGCTTGTCCCCAATGTTGTCGCATGCGGGGGCAAAGCCCCCACGGACAAAGTGGCAATGAATACCGCGTTTCACGTCTCCGGTAGCGTAGGTTTGCAACCCCGTATCGAGTACGGGGCAGGCTCTGCGCCCGCCTGTCGGTGCCATTTCCCCTCACCCCGGCCCTCTCCCCAGTGAGAGGGGGCAGAGCGCGCCCAATGAGCGTACCGTCTTAATCTTGATGCGACAGCATTAGGGCTTGTCCCCCGCTTCTTGGCTGCTGATAGGGAGGGGACCTGAATGTTGTGATTTCTTGCCCGTTTGGGCAGTGGCGAGAGTGTTCGTGCCAAAACACGCAGGTTACAAACCTGCGCTACCGAGCCTGGTTAAGCGCCTTCTGCGCCGTCCACGAACGTGCTGGAGCTACGCGCCAAACTACAATAGCGACAGTTACCTCGGGGTATTTCCATACCACTTTCGCGCCTCGCCACGGGTAGCATACCACGAAAGCAGTTCACGTCTGCCGTCGTATGGGACGCCCCAACCTACCTGTAAGGATAGCGGCAGGTCAACAGGTTTGGTACTCTGAAAGAGTAAGGGTACCGCCTAGCGGCGACTACGAAACTTGAAAGAGGACTACTGCGACAGTCACCAAAGGTCGCAGTCTTTGCGGCACGCCGCTGTGTACGCAAGGCTGCGAAAGCGAAAGGTTTATCAAACTATGGCAGTTTCATATCACGACGTCATCGTAATCGGCGCCGGACCGGCGGGACTGTGCGCCGGTCTGTATACGGCGCGGGCGCGGCTGGATACCGTGATCCTGGAGAAGATGGCGCCCGGCGGGCAGCTCATCAATACCTCCTTGATTGAGGACTACCCGGGATTCGAGTCCATTGATGCCGCCGATCTTATCCAAAAGATGGTGTCGCACACCCAGGCATTTGGCGCGCAGATCCTCACGACAGAGGTGTCTGAAGTTTTCTCAGACGGCTGGCAGAAGGTCGTGCGCACGGCGGACGGCGACGAGTACCGCGCTGGCGCCGTGATCATCTCGTCCGGCGGATCGCCCACGCCGTTGAACATACCGGGCGAATTCGAGTATGCGGGCCGCGGCGTCTCCTACTGCGCCGTGTGTGACGGTGCGTTCTTCCGCGACCGCGTAATCACGGTGGTCGGCGGCGGTGACTCAGCGGTGGAAGAGGGCCTCTTTCTCACCCGCTTCGCTAGCAAGCTCTATCTGGTGCATCGGCGGGATAAACTGCGCGCCCAGCAAATCATCCAAGACCGCTTCATTGCGAATCCGACGACCGAGATCATCTGGGATACGGTGGCTGACGAGATCATTGGCGATGACGGCGCCGTCACCGGCATGCGCTTGCGCAACGTCAAGACGGGCGAGGAGTGGGTGCACGAGACCGACGGCGTCTTCATCTTCATCGGCTTCGATCCCAACACCGACTTCATCAAGGAGCCGGTGGAGCGCGATGAGAACGGGTATTTGATTGGCGGTTCGCACATGGAAACGGACGTGCCGGGGCTGTTCATTGCGGGTGACGTGCGCACGCAGTTGACGAAGCAGATCACGACGGCGGTGGGTGACGCCACCACGGCGGCCGTGGCCGCGACCCACTACCTGGAAGACTTGTACGACAGAGTAGAGCGCCCGGAAACGGTGGCCACGGAGGTTTCTGCCTGAGCATTGGCAGGGCCTTACATAGTGGATAGTTGGGCGGGTTGCTTTCATAGGAGCGTGTTCGCGCCTGTGCTTTGGGGCCGTCTCAGGCAAAGTGACCGAGGCGAGGATGCGGTCTATAATGGAACAGATCATTTGTAGAAGCCGATTCGTCAGCCCATCGGCCTAACCAAAAGCCTATTACAACAACCTTTGCACGCTAGAGAACGAGCCGACACGAAGGAGAACAGGATGCTCATACCGTATGTCATCGAGACGACGAACCGCGGCGAACGCGGCATGGATATTTTTTCCCGGCTTTTGCGGGATAGGATCATTTTCTTAGGCACACCGGTTGACGATAACGTGGCCAACAGCATCATCGCGCAAATGCTCCTGCTTTCGAGCGAGGACAGCGATGCTGATATTGGACTTTACATAAACTCTCCCGGCGGCAGCGTGCACTCAGGTCTGGCAATCTACGACGCCATGCAGTACATCAAGAACGACGTGGCTACCTACTGCATGGGCCTTTCGGCAAGCATCGCCGCGCTATTGCTCGCCGGCGGCACGTCGGGCAAGCGGTATTCGCTCCCCAATTCGCGCATGCTGATTCATCAGCCGTGGACGCAGGCATCGCGGCCTTTGCAGGCTAGCGATCTTGAAATCGAGGCGCGCGAAATCCTGCGCACGCGCAACCAGGTGAATTCCATCATTGCCCTGCACACCGGGCAGGACCTGGAGAAGATCGAGCGCGATAGCGAGCGCGACTTCTGGATGGATGCCACAGAAGCCAAGGAGTACGGGCTGATCGATGACGTTTTGCCGTCCGCCGTCAGGACGCCGGAAACCGACGGAGTAGCCAGCAGATAGCAGGACCTGCCAAGCGCGCGCACACGAAGGAGATCAACATTGCCAAGTCGTCGTGATTCTCGAGGCCAGTACCGCTGCTCGTTCTGCAATAAGGCGCAAGAAGAGGTGCGTCGGTTGATTTCCGGGCAGAACGGCGTATATATCTGTGACGAGTGCGTCGAACTTTGCCGGGAGTTGATTCGCGAGGAACAGGCGTCTTCATCCCAGCGTAAGGGCGCCGCCGGTCCCGCGCGGCTGCTGAGCCCCAAGGAGATTCACGAGTTCCTCAACCAGTACGTAGTCGGCCAAGAGCACGCGAAGAAGGTGCTGGCGGTAGCGGTCTACAACCACTACAAGCGCGTGGCGAGCGGTGAAGACAGCGAGAATGTCGAGCTGGGCAAGAGCAACGTGCTCCTCATCGGGCCGACCGGCTGCGGCAAGACGCTGCTGGCGCGCACGCTCGCTCGCATTCTCGGGGTGCCCTTCTGCATTGCCGACGCCACGTCACTGACGGAAGCCGGCTATGTGGGCGAGGACGTGGAGAACATCCTGCTCCGGTTGATTCAGGCGGCGGATTACGATACCGCTGCCGCCGAGCGAGGGATCGTCTTCATCGATGAGATCGACAAGATCGCCCGCAAGGCGGACAATCCCTCGATTACGCGCGATGTTTCCGGCGAGGGTGTGCAACAAGCGCTCCTCAAAATCATCGAAGGTACGGTGGCCAACGTGCCGCCCCAAGGCGGCCGCAAGCATCCGCACCAAGAGTTCATCCAGATCGACACTACCGACATTCTCTTCGTCTGCGGCGGGGCCTTCGAGGGTCTGGAGGAAGTTATCGCGAAGCGGGTTGGCAGTAACCGCCGCGTCGGTTTTGGCGCCATGGACGCCGCGGAGCGCGCGGAAGAGGCGAAGAACCTGCTCCGCCAGATTTCGCCTGACGATCTTCTGAAATACGGCCTGATTCCTGAGTTCGTCGGCCGCCTGCCGGTGACGGTGGCCCTGGATGCGCTGACGCACGATGAGTTGATCCAGGTGCTGACCGAGCCGCGCGATGCGCCCGTCCGGCAGTATCAGCACTTGTTCGCGCTCGACGACGTTGAGCTTGTTTTCCAGGACGATGCCCTGGAAGAAGCGGCGCAGATGGCGCAGAATCTCACCACCGGCGCGCGCGCGTTGCAGACCATCATGGAAGAGGCGCTGCTGGACGTGATGTACGACCTGCCATCACGCAATGACGTGCGTGAAGTCGTCGTGACTGCCGACGTCATTGCCAAACGCGCACAGCCGATGCTCGTTGCTTCTGAAACAAAGCGCCCCGCCCCTGCCGGTGAGCATGACGCGACACTGCTGGACGAAGACACATCGGCTACGGCGTAGTGTTAGCACTACAAATGCCACCTCTGCCAAACGCCGCGGAAACCGTATTGAACTAGGCGTTGTACTTGCAACGTGAATCCACCCAGCTCAGCGCGCAGGTGATGATGGCGCAAGAGGAAGCAGCTTGTCGATCAGTCGGGATACGTGGTCAATGCCACCCTGCACAGATTCAACGGTCTGGGCATCTTCATAGAAGTTTTGATGCAGGGAACTGGCTTCTCTAAACAGAGCCAGCAACCCGGGTTCACCAATCTCAGTGCTGATCAAGGTCAAATTCCGAAAAAGATGAGCATGGGTTCTATGTTCCCAGCCTCTTAGCTCGGCTATGGCTTTTACGGCCTGAGCCGCTGCACCCCATGCTTTCTCTGACGCCTGCGGGCTATCTCCTTTGTCAAGTTCCTCTTGTGCTTGGAGAATAAGCGACCGGCTGCGGTTCGTGTACTTTTCTACGGCCTCGTCTCTGCCGTTTCTCATGAGTTGGTTTCCTCCATGTCTGCCGGAAGTGTTTCATGACAGATGACTATTGCAATGAGCAGCGCGTTGCTTCTGCTTTCAAACATCACGTTTGTCTGAACGGCCCCTGCTTCCACCCATGTTCCTCGCGCGTGTAGACGGACGTGTCTACGCAACTTCTAACGTCGGAGTTGTGAGTAGCGCCCTGCATCTTTAAAATACTCTCCGTTTCCTTGATGGTCTAGGTCATTGGGCCGCCCGGTGCTACATGGGGCGGCTAGTTAGCCGCTTGGCTGAGGAACAGCGTCCGCCCGTTTAGTGGCTGGGTCGGGCGGGCGTTGTCAGGATAGAGCGCCGCAAAGCGGTCAATCTGCTCCGGGGAGACCTCTACCGGACTGCTGAGGACGAACCAGCGCACGTCCTCGCTGCACGGCGGCGTCGTGAGCGAGCCCATGTAGCTATAGTAGGAAAGATCCGCGGGCAGCAGGTCCGCGGCGTTGATTGTCACCCCTTGCACTTGCCGCTCTTCGCCCGCTGCCGCCGGCATGTGCGCCCATACCGGTTGTAGCGCCTCGTTTTGTTGTCCTGCCGCTAGGAAGACGCCGACGACGGCGAGATTCCCGGCGGCATCGCGGTGTACGAGGTGCAACTCCATGTCTGTGGGCTTGCCGTCAACCGTGTGCTCACTCAAGTGGTGAAAGTGGAATTGCGCGAGCGCAAACTGCCTGCCGCCGCTGAGGAGCATGTTTCCAGGCGCGTAGTTTACCTGGATGGTGTGCCCGTTGTTGATGATATCGAGCGGCGCGGAGGCATAGCGGAAGTCAAGATCATGCGGCTTTGTCTCGGCATCGCTCGTCAGGTCGATCGGCGACTGCGACACGCCCAGCTTGCACGCCGCGAACGCCGGGGAGAGGTCGCCCCAATGCGCTGGGCCAATACCGCCGGCATAGCCCCACGTGACTGCGTGCGATCCATCTTCTCCGCCAGGCGTCGCTTGCGGCGCTTCCGTCAATTCAGCCTTGGTCCTCTCCTCCCTGATCTGCGCCACGTCGCACGCTGAGAGAACAACAACGCCGCCGGTTACCGCTCCAGCGCTAAGCACCGATCGCCGCGTACTATTCATTAGAGATACTCCTTCTTCGAGCTTGCTAACGGGAACCAACGTATTCACGGCCTTGGTCGTGGGGCCACCCGCGCGTCCCGGTTGGCCGCATAAGCGCACTCACCCTGCTGTGGTTCCGCTTTGGGAGGTTTAGATACATGCTCCGCTCTACCTCAAGCGCTCGACCTACAGCGGGGCGGGCGTTCTCCTTGGTGGAGCAGTCCGCGGCTCGCTTTCGTCCTTTTGGCGTGAGGCGGGTACTGCGAGCGAGACCGCCAGGATGAATAACAGGATCACCGCGCCCGCAACGCCCACAACTTGGGGCGCGCCCCAGCGGTCTACCAGCATGCCCATGGGCAAGCCGCTGAACATCATAAGCGAAAACGACATCATGTAGATGCTCATCACCCGGCCATAGTAGGCTTGGTCGGTATGCAGCATCACCAGCGTGTTGTTCAGAGACATGTAGGCATTGGCCGCAAGTCCGACGAACCCGACCAGCACGAGGCTCAGGGGAAGCCAGGAAGTGTAGGCGAAGAGTATCAGCGCGATACCGAAGAGTCCGCCGAAGACGGTCTGCAGCAACTTGGCGTGCTGACTCGCCGCCAAATAGGCCACTAGCAATGATCCCAGCAGTCCGCCCGCGCCGGAGGCGGCGTTTAGGAAACCGAGCCAGCGTGCGTCAACGTTGAGCACGTCCGCCTGAAAAACGGGGAGAAGCATCTGGTAGGGCCGGCCGAGCAGTATTGGCACGAAAGCCAGCACCAGAAGTAGCAACAACGTGCGCTCGGTGAACACATAGTTGAAACCGGCAAACATCTGCGCAGAGAATTTGCCGGGATCGGCTTTTTTGCCACTGTCCGCCGCTTTGGGCAGGCGTAGGAGGAAGAGGGTGGCGACACCATAGCACAGCGCCGTGATATCGAAGGCTCCGGCGGTGCCCAACCACGGTGTGACAATGACGATGCCTGCGACAGCGGGCCCAACTATCGTCATCATATTCCGGCCCGAGTTATTGAGCGCAATGGCGTTTCCGAGCCGCTCGCGTCCCACCAGCGCGGGAATCAGCGAGGAACGCGTGGGCATGCCAAGCGAAAACGCAATCCCCTGGAAAAAGCCAAACACGATCAGGTGCCAGATGGCGATCAGACCCGTGTGGATGAGCAGCGCCAGCAGACCGGCAACCGTGAACATGAAGAGTTGGGAGCCGATTAAGAGACGGCGTTTGTCGAGGCGGTCGGCCAGTACGCCCGCGACAGGCGAAAAGAAGAGCATCGGCAGACCCATCGCCAGTCCGACCAGACCGAGGATGCCGGCGGACCCGCTGAGGTCGTATGCCAGATAGCCGCGAGAGATAATCGCGATTTGCAGGCCGCCAAAGGAGATGATCATGCCGAGCCACATGTCGCGGTAGGCGGGAACCGAAAGCGCGTCAAAGGTCTGCGTGATGAAGTGTAGGCCGGGCTTGCCCTTGCCGCCTGAATCGGAATGTTCGGCAGATGCGGATTCATCCCGCTGCTGTGTCGAACTCTGGTCTTTCAGCGCGCGAACCTCCCATCAAGCCACCGTGGAGGCGTCCGGCGCACTTTCCATGTATGAATTGCCTTACACACGATACGTGCCAAGCTATGTGTGTCCTACTGCTTTCTTACGTACACGTTAACGTGCATTCTAAGCAGTGGCGGTGCGCTGCGCAAACGGAAGTCACATCTTCCGTGCAGTCAGTTGGAGGAGGCCCGGCTGGAGATGCGCTATGCCTCGGGAAGAGGATTGGCAAATCCACGCTTGGGACGGGCGGGCGGCAGTGCGGCGGCGAAATCAGTCGGCGGTAGAATCAGTGGGTCTACCAGCCTTCTCACGTCGGCCAAGCGTCGCCTCGACCCCAAGCTCGCGGGATAGCTGCAAGAAACGAGCTATTCCCTGTCGGCTCAGCATGCCCACCACCTCGGCACGGTCCATCACGAGCACCTGCTGGACGTCGTGCTCCTCGATTAGGTCCATGGCGTGAAGAATGGAGTCGTTGGGCCCCACGGTGATGGGGGGCGACGATGTCATTGCAGCGAAGGCGGTTTGCTCAGACCAGGCGTGCTGCGGCACAGTGCGCACGTCGTCGATGGTGATGATGCCGATCACGCGCCCGGTCAGCATCACCGGCAGGGCACGGATACCATCGTGCAAGAGCATGGTGAGCACAACGCGGTCTATCGTCTCGTCGGGGCGCACCACTGGAGGATTGGCGCGCATGAGATTAGACACAGGAATCTCGCGGAGCGCCTCATCCTGGGTCACTTGACGGCGATTCGCCGCCGCTGCGCCGTTGAGAAACCACCCGATGAAGATAAACCAAACACCGGGAACAAAACTGACGTTGAAGAGCATGAAGATGCCCAGCGCGATAAAACCGAACGCGAAGACCTGCCCGACAATCGTCGCGATGGTAGTCCCTTTGCGCATGCTGCCGGTAAGTGCCCAGACCGTGGCGCGGAAGACGCGGCCGCCGTCAAGTGGAAAGCCGGGGAGCAGATTGAAGACGGCGAGGCCGCTGTTTACGAAGGCAAGGTGTTGGATGAGGGGTTGTGCGGGCACGTCTCGCGGAATGAGTGCGCTCAGAACCAAGAAGGCTATGGCGAGCAACAGGCTGCTCGCGGGCCCCACTACGGCGATGAGGAATTCGTCAGCCGGCCGCCGTGGTTCGGACTTGAGCGCCGCGGCGCCGCCAAAGACGAAGAGCGTGATGCCGTCTACCTTCAGGCCGCGCGCCAGCGCCATGAAGGAGTGGGCGAATTCGTGAAACAGCACGGAACCGAAGAGCAGAATCGCCGCCGCGCTCCCCGCTAGCCAGTAGTTGAGTTCAGACCATCCCGGATAGCCGACCGGATAGATCAAGCGCGGCACCGTCCAGGCGATCAGGAAGAAGGCGAGGAACCACGTATAGTGCAGCCGCACCGTAATGCCCGCCAAACGAAAGAGCGTGAGCGCTCCTTGGTTCATATACTTCCCGTCTCAATTGCGCTAAATCCCTTAGTTCCACTGTACCGTATTCTTCGAGCTGCTGATGCATTTGCGGGAGAAGGAAGAGGAGCATGGAGGGATGCGCAACGTATGGAAGGCGGAAGGGTTACTTTCTGGTAGCACAGGTTTCAAACCTGTGCTGGGCCAATGGTTGGTTGCAGATATACTGTTGAACTCAGCCAGCAATCCCTCTTTGAAGGTCCGGTCGGCAATTCTCTGTCAGGGATTAACGGGGACTGCGAGATATCGGAACTGTCCAAAGCGTTTTCCGGGAAATGCCCAATAGTCTCTCCACTGCATCGTGTAAAGTCCACTTAGAGTGATATTCGACTCTCGGTTTCCTTTTGTTCCCGCTGCGGGAGTCCCTTGCCAACTCATGCTACCTGTTAACTCTTTAGATTCATGTACGCGGAAGGCGGCGTCAATTGTCCCTGAACGTGGGGGTGCTAGCCAATAGAGAGGCTCATTAGTTAGCAAGATTGCAAAACCTTTCTTGCAATTACATTGCTCAAGCCTCTGTATGTCATTCACGAAATCAAATCTCTTGGGTGGATGTGCCCCATGGTTTCGCAGCAAAAAGACCTCATCGTACCATTCTGCTGCAAACTCTCTTGTGTAATACTTCAACTCTATGGCTACCTGCTCTATTGGTAGCCAGATGTCCAGATGCACAGCCTTCTTTGCTTCGGGATCAATTGGATACTCAAGGCGGACCTTGCTCTGCGGCATTGCGCTGCGAATCTCCCAGGCGAATTCGTGCTGAAAGTCAGCTTCTGAATGGAAGATTGGTCGGCGATCAGACAATGATTTCATCAAACGGTGAACATCAAGCACCGGAATCAATCTCCAGTAAGATTGGGAGGTAACCAGACAGCTTGAGCAAGTAGGCAGTACAACGCAATCAAATTTGCTCGAGCAGATTGGCCATTTCGATTGCGGCCAGGGCGGCGTCGAAGCCTTTGTTGCCGAGCTTGGTGCCGGAGCGTTCCATGGCTTGTTCGAGGGTTTCCGCGGCGATCAGGCCGTTGATGACGGGGATGTCGTGGGTGAGGGCGACCTGGGCGATGCCGCTGGCCGCGCCGTCGGCAACGTGTTCGAAGTGCACCGTCGCGCCGCGAATCACGACGCCGAGGCAGATGATGGCGCTGTAGCTCCCTTTCGCGGCGAGTCGTTGGGCCGCAATGGGGATTTCAAGAGAGCCGGGCACGCGCACGACGTCAATGGCGTCAGCGTCAACGCCGTGACGGGTCAGACCGTTCACGGCGCCTTGGACGAGGCGGTCAACGAATAACTCGTTGAAGCGCGCGGCGACAATGGCGAAGCGGTGGTCTCCGGCTGTGAGCGATCCTGCGAGGGTGCGTGCCACCGTTCTCTTACCCCGTGTCCGTGTCAATAAACGTCAAATCGTGCCCCAGTCTATCACGTTTCGTTTGCAGATAGCGCAGGTTCTCGTCGTTTGGCTCCACACTGAGCGGCACGCGCTCAACCAACTCCAGGCCGTAGATGCTCAGCGCTGCCGCCTTGATGGGACTGTTGGTGAGCAGCCGTACCTTGTACGCGCCAAGGTCCTTCAATACCTGGCAGCCGAAGCCGTAGTTGCGCTGGTCCGCGCCCAGGCCGAGGCGGTGATTGGCTTCTACCGTATCCAAGCCGTCGTCCTGCAACGCATAGGCGCGCATCTTATTCATCAGGCCGATACCCCGGCCTTCCTGGTTCAAGTAGAGGATGATGCCGGCGCCTTCTTCTTGCACCTTCTGCATGGCAAGACGCAGTTGCATGCCGCAATCGCAGCGCAGCGAACCGAGCGCGTCGCCGGTGGCGCACTGCGAGTGGACGCGCACCAGCACCGGCTCATCGGGCGTAATCGCGCCGGCGACGAGGGCAATGCCCTCCTGCCAGTCGGCGGTGCTCTCATAGGCAAAGGCGGTGAATTCGCCGTACTCCGTCGGAATCCGGCTGCGGGCCACCCTGCGCGCAATCGACTCCGTGCGGTAGCGGTATTCGATGAGGTCGGCGATGCTGATAATCTTGATGTCGTGTTTGCGGGCGAATATCTCGAGTTGCGGCAGGCGCATCATCGAACCGTCTTCGTCCATGATCTCGCAAACCACCGCCCCGGGATAGAGACCGGCAAGCTTGGCGAGATCGATGCTGGCCTCGGTATGACCGGCACGCACGAGCACTCCGCCGTCGCAGGCGCGTAACGGGAAGGTGTGCCCCGGCATGATGAGGTCGCTGGGCTTGGTATTGGGGTCCACCAAGGCTTTGACCGTCGTCGCTCGGTCGGAGGCCGAGATACCGCTGGCGACGCCGTGCCGTGACTCTACGGAAATGGTGAACGCCGTGCCGAACATGGTGTCGTTGTTTTGCACCATGAGCGGAATGCGGAGTTCATCCAGGCGCTGGCCGGTAAGCGGCGCGCAGATGAGGCCGCGCCCGTACTTGGCCATGAAGTTGATCTTTTCGGACGTGATCTTCTCCGCGGCAATGCAGAGATCGCCCTCGTTCTCGCGGTCCTTGTCATCGATTATGATGACGAAGTTCCCGCGGCGGTATTCCTCTACGGCTTCTTCTATCGTAGCCAGTGGCATGTGCATGGCCTCTCTGCTAATTCATCCAGTGTTTGAATTGTTGCAGCGCGGTCGGACTGCTCTTGCCGCTGGTAGGCATCCTCGGTGTGAGCGCCACGTCACGGCAAGGCGTTAAAGTCGACAGCAATCAGGGCAAGCGTACTGCTCTCACTCAGTGATACCTATCTCGGTAACAGTTCCAGCACTGCGATGATCGCCACGCCCGCTGCTACCAGGCCACCCATGCGTAGCGTCAGATCATGCTTTAGTCGCAGCTCCAACTCCCGAAGATCGGATTTCGTTGCCAGCGCGCCATACCCTTCGCTGCCCACTTCCAGCAAGGCTTTGGCTTGGCGCTCCGTGAAGCCCGCGGCAATTAGGACTTCAAACGCCTTGTGGGTGTCGAAAACTGCCATCAGTCTTGCGCTCCCGCTTAGTTGCTCCAATAACTGCTATTCCTGAGTCAGTTGGAATATGCGCTCAATGTACTTCGCAAACAGGTCCACTTCCAAGTTTACGCTGGCGCCAACCGGTTTGCGTGTCAAATTCGTGTGTTCCTGGGTATATTGTACCAGGGAGACTCCAAAAGCCCGCGAATTAATGTCGAAAACCGTGAGGCTGACGCCATCTACCGCAATGGAACCCTTTTCAATGAGGTAGCGAAGCACCTCCGGCGGGGCGGAGAACCGCATCTCCACCGAATCACCTACCACGGTCTGCTCCAGGACGGTACCGGTGCCGTCTACGTGTCCTTGGACCACGTGACCGCTCAGGCTGTCGCCCACACGCAACGCCGGTTCCAGGTTGACAAGATCGCCTGCGGCGAGGTTGCCCAGGTTCGTACGGGAGAGGGTTTCCGGCGTGAGTTGAAAAGAAAACGCGGGTGAAGCGAGCGCTGCGACGGTAAGACACGCGCCATTCACGGCAACGCTCTCGCCAGCGCCGAGGGTGTCAGCAAAATCCGGAGCCGCAATCTCTAGGTGTGCCCCGTCGCTCGTCACGGCGACACGGGTTACGGTGCCAAGCGCTTTGATGATGCCGGTGAACATGGTGGCTCCCTACCGCTCTTGGTTGAATACAGCGTTATGGGGATTCCCGGAGAGCAGGGCTCCGCAAGCGTTTAACCGTCTCAAGATTGGCGGTCATGAGCACGTCGGAGCCGATGCACCTGACCGACGAGAAGTGAAAGCCTCGCATTGCCGTGAGTGCTGGTTGGTGGCGGCCGGCAAGCAGGGCTGGTATATCGTCTCTGCCAACTAAGAGAGGGGCCACAAAGAGCAGGAGCTTCTGCACACGATCGACACTCAGGAAAGCTCCGGCCAGTGTGGGGCCTCCTTCCAAGAGTACTGATCGCACTCCCTCCGCCCCGAGCTGCTGCAGAAAGGCGAGCAGGTCAACGCCCCCGTCTCTGGCCGGCAGCGACCAAACGGCCGCCTCACAGGCGCGAAGCGCTTGGAGCCGCTCTGCAGGTGCGGATTCTGAGGTGACTACCGTGGTCCGGCCGGGGAGATCAGGTTGCAAGACGGTGGCATCCAGCGGCGTTCTGCCGCGACTATCGAGGATGAAGCGCCGGGGATGGTGCACATCGTCTCGCGGCAACCGGGTCGTCAAGCGCGGGTCATCGGCAATGACTGTATCAGCCCCTACGACGATAGCGTCGCTGCGGTCGCGCAATTCGTGCACAAGAGTGCGTGCCGCTTTGCCGGTAAGGTACGGCATTGCGCTGTTGGCGGTCGCCACCTTGCCGTCGGCGCTCATGGCCATCTTCAGGGTAACGAACGGCAGTCCGGTCCGGATGCTGTACAGATAGGCCTCGTGACACTGCCGCGCCTGCGCTTCTTCAACGCCGACACTCACTGAAACACCTGCGTCGCGCAAATGTGCAACGCCCTTGCCGTTTACCTGTGGGTGGGGGTCGAGGACACCGATGCTGACGTGTCGAATGCCGGCGGCAATGATAGCGTCGGTACAGGGCGGCGTACGGCCTTGGAATGCGCAGGGCTCCAGTGTGACGTAGAGATCTGCGCCCTTGGCGGCTTCTCCGGCCTGACTTAGCGCCACGACTTCCGCATGCGCTTGGCCGGGCGGCTGCGTGGCACCCTCGCCTATGATAACGCCGTTGTTCACCACTACGGCGCCGACCGCTGGGTTCGGTGAAGTGCGACCCTGTGCCTTTTTTCCCAAGGCGAGGGCGCGTGTCATGTAGTCGGTGGGCATATCGATAGCTGAAGCTGGATATGGATCAACGACGGAGTCTGTTAGCAAGTGTGGCGACGGAAAGAGGGCGGCCTGACTCACACCACGGCCATCGCGCGCAACTGGCTCACGATGCCGGGCAAGAGGTCTAGCACGCGTTCGATTTCTGCCGCCGTATTGCGGTGGCCGACGCTCAAGCGCAGGGCGCCCCGGGCGCGATGCACTGGGATGCCCATCGCCTGCAGCACGTGCGAAGGCTCCAGCGAAGTGGCGGAGCAGGCGGAACCGGCGGAGGCGCAGACGTTGTGCATGTCGAGATTGAGCAGCACACTCTCACCCTCGATATTCGCGAACGTCAGGCTGGCAATGTGCGGCAGCCGCTGCGTGGGATGACCGGTAGGCTCCGCGATTTCGATACTCTCGCAGATGCCGCCAAGCAGGCGATCCCGGAGTGCCCGACAGTGCGCATTGCGTTCCTCGCGCTGCTCGTGAGACAGCATGAGCGCCTTTGCCATACCGACGGCATAGGGGACGTTTTCCGTGCCGGAGCGCCGGTTGCGCTCCTGTCCGCCGCCTTGCACCAAGGGGATGAGGGGCGTGCCGCGGCGCGTGAAGAGCGCGCCGATGCCCTTGGGCCCGTAGAATTTGTGCGCGGCGATTGACATAAGGTCAATGTCCAATTCCTCCACGTCCAGCTCCATGCAGCCGGCGGCTTGCACGGCGTCGGTGTGCACGACGATGTCCTCGTTCTGTTCCCGCGCCACGCCAATTGCTTCTTGCAGAGGTTGGATGGTGCCGACCTCATTGTTGGCAATCATCAAGCTGAGCAGGATGGTATCGGGTCGCACGGCCTCCCGCAGGGCGTCCAGGTCTACGACGCCGCAGCCGTCTACCGGAAGGTACGTAACTTCAAATCCTTCCCTCTCCAGTCTGTGGCACGTGTGCAGCACGGCGTGGTGCTCGATCTGGGTCGTGATGATGTGCCGGCCCTCATCTTGGCGGGCGTATGCCACCCCTTTCAGGGCCAGATTGGCGCCCTCGCTGCCGCTGCCGGTAAAGATAATCTCATTGGGACTGCACAGGAAGACGTCCGCAATGTCTTCTCGCGCTTCTTCTAAGGCCTGCTTGGCCTGGCGCGCAATGCTGTATATGCCCGATGGGTTGCCCCATTGCTCCGTGAGATAGGGCAGCATGGCGTCAAGCACGGCCGGGTCAACCGGCGTGGTTGCGGCGTGGTCCAAAAAAATCAAGTCGCTCATTGCTCAAGCTCCTCCAGCGCGAGGAGTAGGCACGTTAGGATGATCGCACGGCAACGCTCCGTAGCCACTCGAATGCCGGTGTGAGCGGGTTGAGCACGCGCACATACGCCGCTCAACAGTACATACTTCAAGTATAGTAGCCGCGCCGCGCCCCGCCAACCTAGAGCCTGTGTCCCTTTACACTGTGTTCGACATTCAGTCTAAGTGCCAGTGCAGAGAAGGGGCTAAAGAACAGGCGGGGCAAATTAGAGCGTTCCTGCAGTGGCAAGTATGATTGTGACGAATTGGCTATTGCCTTACTTTTCTACAGATAGCTCTATCTAGAAGAATCACTGTCCACCAGAGCTATGGGATGTTTCGTTTTCGATACTTCCCATCCTTCCACTCCTGGTAGGTCTCAGATTGACCGAACTGATTCGCCAGTTTTGCCAGTTTTCGCCCTTTCACTTGGTCTCCAATCAAGAAGGCGCAATGAGCAGCTATATCCAGTGCAAGGGCATGATCCGGTTTTGCTTCGATTGCTTTTTCCAGAGCGTCCAAGGCTCCAGCCGCATCACTTGTCCGCAAGCGAGCGACGCCCAGATTGAATGCCAGATGTGCTGAGAGACCGCTCTGGTTACGGGCCATACTCTCCAGGTGCTCGCATGCTTCCTGACTGCGCCCCGCGTTCAACAGGATGATTCCGACCTCGACGCGCGGCAACTCCCACGTGGGATTGAGTTGTGCAGCTACCCAGCACTCTTGAATCGCCTCCTCGACTTCCCCGGCCTTGCCGAGATCGGCGCCAAGATGGAAGTGATACTCTGCACTCTCGGGTTGGAGTTCTACTGCTCGCTTCATATGGAAGATTGCTGTGCCAATATCCCCCTCGGAACGTGCCTGGGCGCACTGTATCATCCGGTTCCTGGCGCTGAACTTCGCGTCTCCCTTGACTCTGATCAAAGTCATGTCTTCCAAATCGGATGGATCCAAACTGCCTAGTCGAGTCCGGTCGGCCTGAACCTCGCGCAGCACATTGTCCATTTGCCCTTTTACGGTTTCTATTGGAATCCCATACTCGTCGTGAATGCGTTGTATGGCTTCATCGAGTCCCCCGAGGTGTTGGGCGACATGCGTGAGGCGTAGATGCCACGGCTTTGATGCTGCTAGCAAGTCTGCTTGCCAGACCCTATCCTTCTCTTGGCGCCAGAGTGCCTGCAGCAGGTACTCGCTGGAAGCAAATTGCGTCCCCAACAGCAGGATTAAGAACTGGCTGCTTGCAGCATCGTCGGGGTCCAGCTTACTGTACTGCCTGAGGCCGTCGAGATTGCGGCTTGTAAACCGTACCAACGCCGTCGCAAGGTCTATCACGGCATCGCGCGACCTACGTGCTCTGCGAGTAGGTTGCAAAGAGTGCACAGGGCGTAGTGGCGGTGTAATTGAGCCTTAAGGGTCTTCGAGTCTACAGCGGGAATGCGTGGCGCTAGTTCCTCGGCAATTCTATCGATGTTCGATCGCGAGGGTCTAGTATCGGTATCGAGCCAGTTGTCGATGGTGTTATAGGAGACATCCAATTGTTCAGCCAGTTCGTCGCGGGTTGGCCTGTGTCCTTCTTGACACTTGTCTAAGAGTTCCCGTAGGTATTTTGCTCCACCTTTCTCCTCAGCCCATAGCGGCGTCCCTTCTTTGGGAGTAGGCGCCTCCGTGAGCCACAAGATGGCAGAAGCACGGAGGGCCAAGTCTATCACTGCGAGTCTGAGATAGGAGATGGCGGCGAGATCGGGTCTGTCTACTGGCGCGGACGTGCTTCGCATGTACCCCACGAGTCGGTCCCACTCATCGGCGTACCACGCAATCATGGGAGAAATTACTTGCTCCAGGGTAAAGCCTTCCCGTTCCAGCAAAGGCGATGACGGGATGAAGCCAAGGTCTACCAGTGCCTTGCCAATAGCGGCGCAAATCTCACGTTTGTTTTCATCCTTGACTCGTTTACCGCTAAAATAGCGCTTTGCCGTCTTTTGCTGCAGAATGTCATCTTGGAAGCCAAACTCCTTGACTATCGTCCCAATGACGATCTCACTGAACGGCGCTTTGTAGGGTGTTGCGGTTACCATTGCGATTCTTGTTTTCTACCTCCTTGCGGCAAGAACCCGGTAGGGGCCGCTTCTGGCCGGGCGCTTGCCGCTCTCTCAAGCGTCTATCTCTTAGCCTGTTCCTTCACCGGCGGCTTTACTCAGCTTCATCTTCGTCCTCAGCGGCACGCTCTTCCCAATCGTCAGGCCGCTCGTCCCAACCCCTCGATTCCCAGTAGGCATCGTTGTTGGAGTTGAGTTGATTGGCGTGGTTGTCAAGATCGCTCTGTCTGCTCATTTGCTATCTCCTCTTCTTTCCTTGGGGATTTCCTCATTTCGTTGTAGCGACCCTACAGTCATGGTAAGTGGTGGGTCGGATGCGGACAGCCCAAGCTATTTGGACAAAACAGGAAAGTCCCTCTCCGAGGTCCCAAATGCAGCAATGAGATAAGAGCCCGTTGAAGTCTCATCGAACGTGGGGCCTTTGTTGCTCTGGGCAGAGCCAGGCGGTGCTGCCGAATTGGCTGCGCACAAGACTGGCGGCGCTAGATGCCGGCAACGTCCCGTCGCCGGAAGATGAGCAGGCCGGCCACGAGGAAGACGAGGCTGGCGCCAAGGAGCACGCCGGAATTCTGGAAGGAGAGGTCTTCCTTCAAGATAGCCAGCGGTTCGAAGTAGTTGAACGGCCCGAGGATACGATAGTCGTAGAGGCCCTCTACGATGTCCGTCATCGCGTCGAAGAAATACGCGCCCACGGCAAAGACGGCCCCAATGACTCCGGCCAAGCGGCGTGATGGCAGTGAAGCCGACAGGAAGAGCGAAAAGCAATAGAAGAGCGCACCCATGCCGAACGTGTTGAGGAGGACAACGGCGAGCCGGTCGAGCGCCAGCGTAGCGTCCTCCACGAACTGTGTGCTCACATAGAGCACCGCGCCAATGATGATGAGAACGAAAACGACGCTTATGAGTGTAGCTATGGCTTTATGCAGAACCACTTGGCTGCGCGAAATGGGGAGTGAGAGCAGGGTATCCATCGTGCCGCGCTCCTCTTCGCCACGCAGCGCCCCGGTGCCCTCGATGATGGCAAAAATGGCGAGGATCAGCGGCAAGATGATCAAGTACTGCGATACTAAATAGCCGTCGAATTCTGTTAACGAAAGCACGCCGCCTGTAAAGGCTTTGTAAGCGTCGGGAAGGTTCTCCATAGCTTCTTCGAGTTCGGCGCCGCTGGCTGCGAAAGCCGGGTAAATTGCGACAATCAGCAACGCGAGCGCGCCCAAGCCCAGTCCATAGGCCAGAACGGGGATGCGCTGGTCACGCAGTGTCTTGAGCAGAAGATTCCGCAGCATGGGCTTCCTCTCGGGTGTCGTAATACTGGAGAAAGATGTCTTCGAGGCGTCGTTCCTGGTATTCGATGTCCACCACGGTGTAGCGCGCCGCTTCTATAAGCGCTCCGGCGAGGTTATCCTGCACAAGCGCAATCACGGTTGTGCCTTGCTGAGATTCCTTTTGCACGCCGGACAAACCGGCAAGGAAGTCCGCACCCGGCGGTTCGGCAAATTCCAAGCGCAGCCGACGCACGTGCTTCTCTTGGAGAGCTTCCAGGGTGTCGCTCAGGATGAGCGTGCCGTCGCGGATCACGCCCACCCGGTCGCAAATGCGCTCCACCTCGTTCAGGTAGTGGCTGGAGAAGAAGACCGTACCGCCTTGCTCACGATACTCATTCAGGATGCCGTAGAGTTCTTGCTGCATGAGCGGGTCGAGCCCGCTGGTGGCCTCATCGAACAATACCAAGTCCGGCCGGTGCATCAGCGCCTGCAGTACGCCAAGTTTCTGCTTGTTGCCCCGCGATAGCGTGCCGATGCGCCGGTTGAGTTCCGCACTCAACCGCTCAGCCAATTCGTGCACGTACGTCATATCCGTCACGCCACGCACCGCGCCGAAGAAGCGCAGGAGTTGCCTGCCGGTGAGATTGTCGTACATGCGCAATTCGCCAGGCAGAAAGCCGGTACGGGCGCGGATGGCTTTCGACTGACCGCCCACGTCCATGCCGAGAATCGTCGCGGAGCCGCGCGTGGGGCGTATCAGGTCGAGCAGCAAGCGGACCGTGGTCGTCTTCCCCGCGCCGTTGGGGCCGACAAAGCCATAGATTTCGCCGCGACGCACGTCAAGATCCAGGTCCACCACGCCGCGATTCTTGCCGTAGAATTTGGTTAGCTGGCGCGTCTCGATTGCCAATTCCGGTTCCACGGGTAGTGTCCTCTCTGCGTGTGTCCTTGGCTGACGAAAGGAGAGCAAGAAACTGTGGTCTTAACGGTTGCGGGAGGCTCACGCACAACCACAAAGTGAACATCTCTTTCAATTAATCATAACACTCATTTGGCTTTGAACTAAAGTACTGCAGTTTGGCATCGACCGGAGAAGTCAGCCGAGAAACCGGTTAGAATTACGTCTTCTCTCGGAGCATGGCATTCACTGTCTTGTCTACGGCGCCATGCAAAGCCGGCGTTCTCCGTCAAGAAGGTGATATTCTTAGACGCTTCTCAGCCTGCGCGAGTAGAATAGGTATGATTAAGTCATAGAGGCTGGATGGCATCCGCCATCCGAAAGCAACAGTAGCGACTGCAACGCCAATTGCTACCATGGAGGTCTGCGCATGGGAACAATGGATCGAAAAGCATGGATTGGCTTATCCGCATTAGGCGTGGGCGTGCTCATTCTCCTTCTTGTGATCTTCGCGTCCGTTCGTGACGCGGGCCAGCAGTTCCTCAATCTCTTCCGCGTGCAAGAGGTACAAACCGTACAGCTCACGCAGGAGTTCTTGGATTCCTTGCCGGAACCGGACGCCGAGCTCATTCAGTGGGTGGAGGAGCCGACAGGAGACGAGGAACCGCGTGAGGTCACGCTCGATGAGGCTGAGGACGCCCTGGGCTTTCGCATGGCGCAACTCTCTGCATTGCCTGAGTCCTTGCAGCCGGAGCCCAAAGTCATGATTACCGACGCGGAAGAAGCCTCATTTACGATAGATCTGCCTGTGGCTCGCAACTACATCTGGGCGCTGGGAGGTGATGGCACCATTCTGCCCGATAACATGGAGGGTGCGGTCTTCCGTGTGACCATGCCCCAGGTGGGGATGCTGTTCTATGCTACCAAGGAGGACTCCGAGCAAGGCGTGCGCTTCATCCAAACTACCAGCCCAACACTTGCGGTGCCTGATGAAATAGACATGGACTCCATTCGCGAGGGGCTTTTGGAACTGGAGATTCTGCCTCCGGAATTGGCCGCGCAACTGCGCGCGATTGACGACTGGGAGAGCACGCTGGTGTTGCCGCTGGTGGAGGGTATGTCGGAGGAAGTGAATGTCGGCTCCGCGACTGCGGTGCGGTTCTTCGGTGTGGATGACGATGATCGCATGCTGGTCTGGGTTGCTGAGGGCCGGATTCACGTCCTTAGCACGAATGTCCCCGAGCTAGACCTGGCGGCTTTGGCGGAAGACATCAGGTAGCGAAGCGCTGCTACAAATTACAGTGCCGGAAGGTGCTGTGCGTATCGCGGTGCCCTGCCTGTGTGTTGTAACTCTATTGTCTTTTGAGGGTCACAACGGGCCGTCCATTTTGCGCACGATATGAGTCCCTTTAGGCTTTTTGTCTCTTGCCGGAGCGAACGTGCAGCTTGATGCTGATCAGCCTGCGCAAAGGCACGTAGGGCGTCGGACCACGCACCGCAATTGTAGCCTGCGCGATGGTGGAATCATCTCCAGGTGCGCAGCACGTGGTGCTTGGGGTACGCTAGGTTTGAAGTGCAATATTGGGTGATTCCCACAAGGAGGCCTTTTGTGGAATACGAGATCTATCACCGTCCGTCGTATGCGCTGCTCAACTTGCAACTGACTGCCGGAGAGAATGTGAGCGCCGAGGCCGGCGCCATGGTCAGCATGTCGAGCGGCATCGAGATTGAGACCAGTATGCGCGGCGGGCTATTTGGCGGTTTGCGGCGCAAGTTCCTGGGCGGCGAGTCCTTCTTCATCAACACGTTCAGCGCATCCCAGGATGGAGAGGTGAACTTTGCGCCCAGCCTGCCCGGCGACATCTATGCGGTGGAACTCAACAACGAAGTGATATTTGCGCAATCAGGCTCGTTCATCGCCTCCACGGCCGGCATCGAGGTGGATTCTTCATGGGGCGGCGCGAAGACGTTCTTCTCCGGTGAAGGCCTCTTTCTCCTCAAGATCAGCGGCAGCGGCACCGTTTTCCTTTCGAGCTATGGCGCCATCCACGAGATCATGTTGGAGGCAGGACAGTCCTATACCGTGGACACGGGCCACATGGTCTCATTCGCTGAGGGTGTCGGCTATAGCGTGCGGCGCGTGGGCGGCTTGAAGTCAACGTTCTTCAGCGGTGAAGGTCTGGTGGTGGAACTGACCGGCCCCGGCAAGATAACGATCCAGTCCCGCAGCACCGACGCCTTTCTTGCCTGGCTTATTCCGCACTTGCCCAGCGGCGACTCGGGGTAAGGCACTAACGCGAACCACGCAAGCCACGACGATCACTCGTGCGGCAATCGCCGTTGCAGGATTGGATATTCTGCATACACGTCGGCCTATATGATCTGGGAGTCTGTGTGGTCCGCACGGGTTACTGGGCGCGCTTGCGATGCCAGAACCGTAGCGATGGCTGCAGTCTCGCCGTCTTGGGCCATGAATTCGACTACAAAGGCTCTCTCTTCGGGATGGATATGTATGATTGTGCCGACATCCCCTGCATACAAGCATTTGCCTTCATCGTCGCGAACGACGGCAGTGAGGACGATTGGTTCGTGTTCCCTAAGCTCTGTGGTAATTCAAACAGCTTCCCTGAGTAATTGCCTGATCAAGCAGAACCGCGGCTCTAGATTCCTCGCATTCGCTCGGAATGACGTTATTGTCAACTGAGCGTGAACTTTAAGAAGCCTCACCGTTGTCGGAGTTCCAGGTCCTACTGCCTTTGACGTGCAGATAGTGTGCGCCGGCTTCGACCCACGCTTCGCGGTAGGCGTAGAGCGTTTGCTCGTTGCGGCCGGCGACGGAGCGTACCTCTTCCGCGGTCTTATGCAGCCACGGCACGTTGTCGGCGACTTCCTCCGGCCTCTCTAATAGGAATTGGCGCATCTCTGCCAGCTTGGCGAGGCCGCCGGGCACGTCCGGTCCGGTGATCGCCTGCATCTGCTGTGCCACGGCCATGAGCGCGTCGGCGGCTTCTTTGTAGACGTCCCAGCGGCGGTGCATGCGCTCCATCATGTGCTGAATGTCGTCGAGCAGTTCAGTGATGTGCGCGACGTCGGTACCCACCCGTGCGGGCTCTTCTTCCTCGATGCGTTTGAGTTCGTCAATGCTGCCGCACACGTCGGTATAGTGGGTCTGGCGCGCGGCGTTTCCCTCCGACATGTCCGGCACGAACTGGTTCCCGCCGGCCCAGCGTACGCGCGGCAATTCCATCATGCCGCCATCCTCAAAATAGACGAGCGGCGGCTGGTTGTGGCCGGCCTCCTCGATGTGTGCGCGGCCCAGCGCGACCTTTTCGAGTATCTTCTCACGGTGCGGCGAAGGCGGCAGCCAACGCTCATCGACATCGACTGTAGCGACTCTTTCTTGTACCTGACTCATGGTGTGTGCTCCTTATGCGGCCCTTTGGGAAAACGTACCGGATGGAATGACGAGTTTGCTCTACTCTTCCACCAATCCTTCAAATCTGGCTTGCACTTAGTATACTACGCTTATGGAAACCGTCATCCCGGAACTGCAACCCACGCCTGAACGCCGCGTCTCCACGATGCAGACTCATGCCGTCACCCTGCGGGGAGCGGCAGTGACGCTGCGTCCCATGGGTGAAGGCGATTGGGACATTCTGCTTAAGTGGAATAACGATCCCGCCGTGATGGAACTCGCCGATCACAACCCCTTTGAAGAGAGCACATTAGAGGAGTTACAGACTATCTACCGCTGGATTTCAACCCATGCCTACTGTTTCATCATGGAGGTAGATGGAAATCCCATCGGCGAGTGCTGGCTGCAACGGATGAATTTGCAGCGGGTCGTTGCGCAGTTTCCCGATCAAGACCTGCGCCGCATCGACCTGATGATCGGCGAGAAGGAGCTGTGGGGACGCGGCTACGGCACGGAGGCCATCCGCTTGCTCGTAGACTTTGGCTTTCAGCGCGCGTGGGCCGACGCCATATTCGCCCCCGTCATGGCGGACAACCACCGCAGCCAGCGCGCCTTCCAAAAAAACGGGTTCACCTGCCACGCCCGCATCCAGGAACCGGACGGCAGGGTCAACACCGATCTGGTCGTGTGGCGGACTGAGTATGAGACTGCCGTTCCGCGCGAGTGATTGCTGCCAGGTAACGCGGGTGGCGCGTCAGCCTTGTGTGCGGAGATCGGCTCGAACCCGCACTGACTCTTCTGCTACACCGCAGTAACTGTAATGCCGGTTCCCTCGCGTACCTTGCCGACAATCCAGAGCGGCTCGTTGGCGGCGCGGAATTCCTTTTCCAGTTGGGGTTGCTGTTGCGGTGGTACGGCTGCCAAGAGGCCGCCGCTGGTCTGGGGATCGAAGAGGAGGGCGGCGAGCGCGGGTGGGATGTCCGCGTTCAGCGAAAGCAGCTCCTCATCTTCTAGGTGGGCGCGATTGCGGTCGAGACCGCCCGGCACCACGTCGTCTTGGGCATAGCCTAATGCGCCGGAAAGCAGCGGGACGGCTTGCGCGTCGATTTCAAAGCGGACGTTGCCGTGGCGCGCCATCTCCATGGCGTGACCGAGCAGGCCATAGCCGGTCACGTCCGTGCAGGCGTGAACGGTGAACTGCTGGAAGAGGCGCGCGGCCCCGCCATTCAGACGGCACATGCTCGCAATCGCCTCTTCAAGGTGTGCCGCATCCACGCAATCGCGCTTGTGGGCCGTGGTGATCACGCCGGTACCGATGGGTTTCGTCAGCACCAGCACATCGCCCGGTTGCGCGCCGGCCTTGGTGAAGATGCGCTCGGGATGTACTTGGCCGGTCACCGCCAGGCCGTACTTGGGTTCCTCATCGGTCACCGTATGACCGCCGGCAATCAGGGCACCGGCTTCGATCACCTTGTCCGCGCCGCCCTGAAAGATGCGGCCGAGGATATCCAGGTCGAGGTCGTCGGGAAAGCCGGCGAGGTTCAGAGCAAAGAGCGGCTCTCCCCCCATGGCGTAGACGTCGCTCAGGGCATTGGCGGCCGCAATCTGGCCGTAGGCGTAAGGATCGTCGACGACGGGCGGGAAGAAGTCCGCCGTACTGATGATGGCCTGCTCGTCGCTCATGCGATACACGGCGGCATCGTCGGGGGCGGTCAGCCCCACGAGCAGGTTGCTATTCGCTTGTGAGGGAAAGGCGCGCAGCACCTGCGCGAGCTCGGCGGGGCCGAGTTTGCCTGCTCACCCCGCGCAGGCAGCCAGGCTGGTCAACTTTACTGGTAGCGCCACTGCAGTGCTCCTCATTAAGCCAGAGAACACGTTAAAGTATAGCAATTTCGCCTAAAGACAAGGCGAATGCAGGCCATACTATGTATGCGATTGGCAGCCCGCGGAACGCACAGATTGCACTTTAGCCACGAGTACTTTGCTCAAGCAAAGTCCCGCCACGAGTACTGTGCTTGGAACCCAAGTTCACGCTTGGCCTTGGCGTTCGTGATGCCGGACTCCGTGCCGGTCAGGTGAGCCGCCATGTAGCCAATGCCCGGAAAAGCAAGCGGCGCGGCTTCGGCCAGCGGCACTGAGCAAAAGGCGTCGTCGGCCACGATGTAGTAGGCTCCCTGTACGGCGGATTCCGTTTCCAAGGCCAAGCGGAATCCCACCGCCAAGTCACGCACGTCGGAGTAACCCCAGATGCCGCGGAAGTAGGCGTTAGAGTTTGCTTTCATAGCCGCTATACGGTCCGGCCACGTCTCCGGCATGACCACGTGCGACGGGCGGATGGACACCGCGGGTATGCCCGTGCGGCGATGGACCATGTCCACGATGTCCTCGCCCACTACTTTCGAAAGCCCGTACGGGTCTTGCGGCAGATCGGGATGCTTCTCGTCTACCGGCAGGTAGTGTGGGGAAAAGTCACGGTAGCGGAAGCCCATGCCGAGTACGTTGATGCTGCTCGTGGCGACGATCTTCTTTAGTCCTAAAGTGGCGGCGGCTTCGCACACGTTGTAGGTGCCCATCACGTTCGTGCGGAAGACAAAGGCATTGGCGTGTGTTCCCGGCGCAGGAATGGCGGATAGGTGCACCACCGCTTCGACCGGAGCTAGGAGTTCGAACACCGTGCCTTCGTCCTCATGGTCGCCGAGGCGGTAATGGACGCCGGGCTCCGGTTCAGGCGGCCTCACCCGATCAAAGGAAACGACCTCATGCCCGTGCTGCAAGAGTTCTCGTACGACGTACCGTCCAATGCCGCCGCTGCCGCCTGTCACGACTACTTTCATGGTGTTGTCCTCCCATCGAATTGGCTTAGGGCTTGAACAGACCCTCACGTGGCACACATTTCAGACTGCACAGAGCATGGCGCCATTTGGTTCCATCTCTCTTGATCGCTATTGTAGTCGTTCCGCGGTCAAGCCAAATGTCTGCAAGCGATAATGAAAACGGAGAATCGACCCTCCGTAAAAACCAAACCGCGTAGAATGCTTGCGGTAGTTCCCATACTGCCAAGGTCAAGCAGAGTTCACATATTCTGCGAGAACCAAAGCGGAATACGTGCTACTCTTGTGTAAGAGGGAGCAAGCCTCATCCCATCTCAGTTAACCGGCGGTTGACTGCCATGTCCACGTTAGTATAGCTTGGAATGCGTAAATCGGGTCCTTGGTTGTGCGAGACCGAGTATTTCACCACCTGCAAGGAATAGTAAGGTAGTTCGCAGGCGTGGAAGACACGGGTGTCCTTCTTTATAGAGAAGAGAGAGGAAACGGCATGAGTACGATTGCCATCGTCACTGATAGCACGAGCGACCTTGATCCCGCGATTGCCGCAGAGCAGCACATCACCTTAGTGCCGGCGCACGTGCGTTTTGGCGATATCGACTACAAGGATGGTGTGGACATCACCGGCGAGCAGTTCTACGCAATGCTCGCGGAAGCGGAAGATTTGCCGCAGACCTCGCAACCCTCGGTAGGGGAGTTTGTCGAAGTCTACCAAGGACTCGCACAGGACCACGAACACATCGTTTCGCTGCATGTCTCCGGCAAGCTGAGCGGCACGATGCAGTCAGCGTTGACAGCATCGCAACAGATGCAAGAGGAGTCTTCCTGCAAGATTCACGTGGTTGACACGCAATCGGCTTCACTAGGCGTGGCCTACATGGCGCTTGAGGCCGCGCGGCTGGCTGGAGAGGGCGTTGAGCCGGACCGCATTGTGAATCACGTCAAGTATGTAGCGGACCTCATGCACGTCGCCTTTACGCCCGAAACGCTGGAGTACCTGCGGCGCGGCGGACGACTGGGCGCGGCGTCGCATCTCATTGGCTCCCTGCTGCGGATCAAGCCGGTGCTCATCCTCGAGGATGGCGCAGTTGAAGTCCTTGACAAAGTGCGTACCCGCTCGCGTGTTGTCGAACGCATGGTGCGCTATGTGGAGAGTGTGGCAGGCTCGGAAGGTTCGCTCACGCATCTGGGAGTCATGCACGCAAATGCGCCGGAGTTTGCCGGAGAGTTGCAGGAAGCGATACTCGAGCGGGTTTCAACGCAAAACGTCATTAACGGCACATTCGGCCCAGCGATCGGCACACATGCCGGGCCGGGGGCCGTCGGCATAACGTTTCACAAGGAGTAAGTCCCATCCATGCGGGAACGCATTGAAGAAGCGCTAAAGCAGCATACAGCAGACTACGTGGAAATCCGCATCGAGGAAACAAAATCTACCGGCATCACCTATCGCGGCAAGGACCTGGAAGAGGTGGGCACCACCACCCAGCTTGGCGGCAATGTGCGCGCGGCGGTGAACGGCGGTTGGGGGTTCGTCTCCTTCAACCGGATTGCCGACTTGCGGGAGAAGGTTTCGCAAGCGGTCAGCCAGGCCCGCCTCGTGGGCAATGAAAAGACCGAACTCGTGGAAGTGCCGCCGGTGCAAGACGTGGTACACGTCGCTATGCAGCGCGATCCCTGGCAGGTTCCGCTGGCGGAGAAGAAGCGACTCATGGACTCGTACGTGGAGGAGATTTGGCGGACGCCGAAAATCCAGACCTCTACGGTGGGTTACGGCGATGGTTACCGCAAGCAATACTACGCCAACTCGACGGGTACGTACATCGAGCAAGAGCGTGGACGGGTGACTGCTCGCTTTGGCGTTGTCGCCCGCGACAATGGCAATGTGCAGCAGTCCCGGGCCGGCTTTGCCAGCAGCGAAGACTACAGCGTGGTTGAAGGCCGCCATGCGGACGTGCGGGAAGCTGCCGAGAAGGCCGTGGCTATGCTGGACGCGCAGCCGCCGAAGGGCGGTGAGTTCATGGTCATTCTGGACTCGACACTGGCCGGTGTGTTTGCCCATGAGGCGTTCGGGCATCTCTCGGAAGCCGATCATGTGTACGAGAATGACAAGCTGCGCGAGATCATGGTCTTGGGCCGCACGTTTGGCGGCAATTTCCTCAATATCACTGACAGCGGCCAAGTTCCCGGTCTCACCGGTTCTTTCGCATACGATGACGAAGGTGTGCCCACCGGAAAGCAGTACCTCATCCGCGAGGGAGAACTGGTGGGGCGTCTGCACTCGCGCGAGACCGCCGGCAAGATGAACGAAGCTCCCACTGGTAACGCACGTGCCCAGAGCTATAGCGTGCCGCCGCTCGTGCGTATGCGCAATACCGCCATCGAGCCGGGCGAAACGCCGCTTGAGGATATGCTGGCCGAGGTGAAGGACGGCGTCTATTGCAAGAATTGGTACGGCGGCCAGACGAGCATGGAGATGTTCACGTTCTCCTGCATGGAGGCCTATGCCATTCGCGACGGCAAGCTGGCCGAACCGCTGCGGGGGGTGAATCTCTCGGGCAACGTCTTTACCACCCTGGAGAACATCGTCGCCGTCGGCAACGACTTTGCGTGGGACCCAGCGGGTGGGACGTGCGGCAAGGGCGGGCAGTCGGCCCCGGTGGGCGATGGCAGTCCCCACGTGCTGATTAGCAAGTGCTTGGTGGGAGGTCAGTAGTCATATGGTTGAAGAACTACTGGACAAAGCAACAAAGACAGCCGAGGTGGCGGAGGTGCTCTTTCACGAGTCCACAGAACTCCCCATCTCCTTTGAAGCCAACCGCATGAAATCTATTAACGCCCGCGAGTCGAGCGGCATGGCCCTGCGCATCATCAAGGACGGGCGCATCGGGCTGGGCTATTCGACCAAGTTGAGTGAGCCGGGCGATCTGGACGCGCTGGTGGAGAGCGCGGTGGAGTCCGCGCAGTTTGGCGCTGAGGCGAAGTTTACACTCCCGAGCACCTACACGACCAACGGCGTTACCATCTTCGATCCGGCGGTGGAAGGGCTTACGCTAGACGATCTTGTCGCGCTCGGAACGGAAGCGCTCGATTTGCTGCGCAACCACGACAAAGAGTTCTTGTGCGACGTGGGCGCGTCCAAGCGGGTGAGCAACGTGCGCTTATTCAATTCCCATGGCGGCGGCACCGAGTACCGCAAGTCGGTGGTGTCGTTGGGCGCCAGCATCAATTTGACGCGGGGTGAAGACCTCCTGGATGTCTGGCACTATGCGGTTTCATGTCGCGCCGAGTTGGAACCACAAGCCGTTGCCCAGCGCATCATTCGACGTGTGGAAGATGCGCGGCACCAGGGGAGTGTCCGGACCAAGCACATGCCGGTGCTCTTTACCCCCCAGGGGCTTGGCTCCGCCCTCATGCTGCCGCTCAGGCAGGCGTTCAACGGTAAAACTGTACTCCAAGGCGCTTCACCCCTGGGCGAGCGTTTGGGTGAGCAGGTGTTTGATGAGAAGCTGACCATCTACGATGACGGCACCATCGATCACGCCGTAGGCTCTTCTCCTACCGACGACGAGGGCATACCGCTACAACGGAGGGCGCTTATAGAAAACGGCTACATCCGTACGTTCATCTATGACCTGCAGACGGCGGGACTGGCCGGCGCGGAACCAACCGGCAATGGCGAGCGCTCGCCGAACTCGCTGCCTGCGCCCGGCTACCACAACGGGGTTGTGGCGCCCGGCAGCGGCGGGAGCCTCGATGACCTGATTGGCGGTGTTGACGAGGGTATTGTGGTCGAATACGCCATGGGCGCTTCGATGGGCAATCTCTTCTCCGGCGACTTCTCGGGAAACGTGCACTTGGGCTACAAGATCGAAAACGGTAAGCTCGCCGGCCGGGTGAAAGATACGATGGTTGCGGGCAATGCCTACGCGGCGCTCAAGAACATCGCCGCCATTGGCAGCGAGCCGGAGTGGGCCGGCGGCAGCTTCTACGCGCCACCGATTCTGGTGGCGGACCTGAGCGTGAGTACACGGGAAGGCTAGCCACGTTTAGGCTCTGGAGCTGTCGCAACGGTGAGCCAGCGCGCTTTTGCCGCGCACACCAAACCGTTTGGGAATACGCTGAAGCACGGGGGCTTGTCCCCAATGCTGTCGCATTGAGATTAAGGCGGTACGCTCATTGGGCGCGCTCTGCACCCTCTCTCTGGGGAGAGGGCCGGGGTGAGGGGAAATGGCAGGTGCCGACAGACGGCGCAGAGCCTGCCCCGTACTCGATACGGGGTTGCAAACCTACGCTACCGGGGACGTGAGGCGCGGTATTCATTGCCATTGTGTTTAATGCGACCAACATTGGGGCTTGTCCCCCGCCTCTTTGAGCGGAAGTGAACAGCCGCCTCGTTCCTACGCTTGGCATTGACAGATGTTGGATTTGGGCCATCATGAAGTATAAGGGATATAGCGCAGCACTTAGTTTTGATGTCGAGGCACGTGTCTTTCATGGTGAAGTGGTGGACACACGTGTCGTGATTGTATTTGAGGCTGATTCCGTGGAGCAGCTTGAAAAGGAGTTTCGCTTCTCTATCGACGACTACCTGGCTGCCTGTGCCGAACGAGGTCGGACACCGGACCAGACGTTCTCAGGGCACGTGCCACTGGATTGAAGCCCGAGGTTCATCGCGCCGCTACGGCTGCGGCGCGAGCGGAAGGTAAGAGCCTCAATGAATGGCTCGCCGAGACAATTGAGAGAGCAGCGACTCCCTAACCGACTCTCTTCCCCAAGCCTGATGGGACGCAGGGGGCTACGAATACAAGCATGAGAGGCATTGGATAGCGGCAATGACTACAAGAGACAATCGGAGCAATGAATTCCTGGACGAGGTTTTTGGCCTGCGTGAAGAAGTAGCGGTCGTAGGCGGCGGCACGGGTATATTGGGTGGCGTGATTGCTGAATATCTGGGCAAAGCCGGCGCCAAGGTCGCGGTGTTGGGGCGCAACCAGGAAGAGGGCCAACGCCGAGTCAAGGTCATCACTGACAGCGGAGGCGAGGCAATCTTCGTGCCCTATGTCGCCACTGACGCCGAATCGATCGCGCAGGCGCACGCGCAGGTGCGGGACGCGTTCGGCGCGGTTACGGTTGCGGTGAACGCGGTCGGCGGCAACCAGCCGTCGGCGGTCGTCAGCGCGGACCAAGCGTTTGAAGAGCTCACGCTGGATGCGGTGCGTGAAAACTTCGATCTCAACCTTACGTCGGCGTGGCTGGCCTGCCAGGAATTCGGTCCGGCCATGCTCGCCAACGGACGGGGCAGCGTCATCAACATCGGTTCCATGGCCGGCGGGGAACGTCCGCTCTCACGGGTGCCGGTCTATGCCATTGCCAAGTCCGGCGTGGCGACGCTGACGTACTTTCTGGCGCGTGAATGGCAGGGCGTGGTGCGGGTCAATATGATCGTCCCCGGCTTCTTTGAGACCACGCAGAATCGTGGCTTGCTCCGTAACCCGGACGGCAGCTTAAGCGAGCGCGGCGAGCAGATCGTCGCCCACACGCCCATGGGCCGCTTTGGCGAGCCCGACGAAGTTGGCGGCGCGGCGGTCTATCTCGCATCCAAGGCCAGCGCCTTTACGACCGGTCTTGCCTTTGTCATCGACGGCGGATTCTCCGTGCAGTCGATCTGAGATGGCGGGTCTTGCGCATGCACGTGGCACGCGGTCAGAAGAGCCCGGGCATAGCGCAAACAGCCATGCAAGCGGCTACCGGCCTCAGGTTGGCAGAGCGGGCATGCTGCCCATAGAGAAGCCGCGTTAATTGAGACCGCGCATTGACGGCGGTTTTCCCGCTTTCATATAATCAGAGTGTGGAAACAAGCTTTGCCGAAGTGGCGGAATTGGAAGACGCGCTAGCTTGAGGGGCTAGTGGGCATTGCGCTCGTAAGGGTTCGAGTCCCTTCTTCGGCACCTATTCGCAGTTCATTGCGACACGTGCGTCGCCGACACCTTCGTCGCGCCGTTCAGCCATGAGGGCGCGGCAATCCCGCAGTCCCCGGTGTAGCTAGAGCGCCGTATACAGCAAGCGGCCGCAGCTATCGCAATAGACGATTTCTTGATTCTGCTGGGCGCGCCGCAGTTGGGTATCCGGCAGCGCGATGTGGCAGAACGTACAGCGGCCTTGGGAAACAAGCACGAGGACCCGGTCGCCAAGGCGTGCCCGCAATGATTCGTACTGCGTGAGCAAAGTGCGGTCGATTTGAGCCGCAAGTGCCGTACGTTCCTCTTCCCGCGCCGGAATCTCGACTGCCAGTTCTTGCAACCGAGCGCTGTATTCTTTCTCCAGAGTGGCAAAGGTTGCTTCCAGCGATTCCAGGCCGTCCCGCTGCTCGTCTCGCGCGTTCTCGGCTTCTTCAGCCGCAACCATGGCCTGGAGGGCGTGGTCTTCGCGCACGGAGCGTTGTTGCATGAGCTGCGCGATGTCGGCCTGCAAGGCCTCCAACTCCCGGGGACTTACCACGGTTCCGCTATAGAGGCGTTTGGACTTTTCCTCGACTTCGGTGGTCAGGGTCGCCAGTGCGAGTTCAGCGTCGCGCAAGGTGGTGCTCGTCTGCTCCTGCACCTTTTGGAGTGCTGCAAGCGTGCGGCGCGCCGCTTCGATGTCGCCGTGATCGGCGAGGGTAGTTTCAATGTGCTTGACCTCGGCGCGAAACGCATCCAATTGAAGATCGACCTCTTGGAGATGCTGTAAGCGCCCAAAAGCGAGTGGTGGCATAGCGCCGATCCTGGGGAGAACAACGACTTTCTTGTCATTATACAATTCTCATCCCTTCTGGAGTGTGCTATGCTCTTGTGCAGTAGGTGCGGCTATGGCGGCTACGGCGATTGATCAACGCAAAAACTGAGTGGCCGGCAGGAATAGACGGACGGAGAACGTAGCAAGCGAGAACTGCAAACGTCGAACTGCGGATTGCAAACGGGTGCGGCTGGCAGGCTGCCGCGAGCGTTGCTCGTGGACTTGTGATAATCGGATTGTTCGCATACCATTGGAATACGAAGCCCAGTTATTGAGATACTAACGCGCGTTACGTAGCGCAGCATGCCGGGGCACTGTACTCGAGAATACAGGAGGGACCATGAGACGGCTGGAGATGCCATTCATTTACCGGGTTGCGATTCTAAGCTTTGTTCTGCTCATCGCAGGGGCAGCCTGCGGCGTTCAAGAATCAGACAGTGAGCGGATAGTTCCCACGCCTAACCCGAATGTCGTAGCCACGGCTCAGGCCCGGGCCATCACTGAGGCGGAGGAATCCCGACGCGACTTGCCGCTGCGCATGGTCGTTGATGAGACGGCCGGCAACGCTGAGGTCAACGTGGCGCTAAACTCCGATAAAGGGGCCATTTTCGTCAACGGCCGGCGCATGCCCGGGCCCACTGCGTTTGGCGGCAATACCTTCGTGGTTTGGGTTGGCGCGGAGCGCAACGGGACCATCGTGTACGAGAATGGGGGAGCATTCATTTCCGATATTTCGCGTGTCGCCACGCTGTGGACCTATACAACGTTTGATGCAGTCAAGGCGATCTATGTCACCGCCGAAGAGCATGCTATGGTAGAGAATCCCTCGGTTGCGATTGAAGATGCGCCTTTTCGGCTCATCCTGGCGCGACCGATGATGATGCGGCCGGGCAGGCTCTTCCAATTGCAGCCAACTGAGCTTGGCGGCGACGTCAGTTCGGTCGTGCGCATAGGTGTGAATGGAGGCGTCTCGATCACGTTTGCCGGTCTCAAGCAGCCGCGCGAATACGGCGATAAGTTTCTTATTCTGTGGGTGCTGGATACGCTGAGCGAAGATCCGCTGACGTATAACGGCTCGTGGCTCACGGTGACGCCGAATGGCGATTCCCAAATTGTTATGACGGCCCCGCCCGAAACGAAGGGCATGCGGCAGTATAACCGCCTGCTCATTACTGCCGAAAATCTCACGGACGTGCGGGCGCCCAGTAATCAGTTGGTCATCTTTACGTTGGACAGCGCAACGCCGTTCTGGGAGACGATCTAACCTTTACGCGGCAGCGAACGTATACGAGTTGGGCGCAAGTCTGCATACTACCGCGGTAGTGGCGGCGTGGTGTAGATCGAGGCCTGGGAGCTTGTGCTGCGCGGCTGGGGTTCCAAGAGCGATAGTAGCTGATACGCAAGTGCATTGAGTTAAGACCATGGCAGACTTGCCCCGCATGGTTCACGTGCGGCAAAGCTTCTCTGCGGAGCAGATTGAAGACCTGCCCGGTTCCATTCAGGCCGAGCTAGCGCGCGTGGGCTTGGAGAACGTCGTTGGTCCCGGTATGGAGGTTGCCATTACGGTCGGCAGCCGGGGGATCACACGTATTCCGGAGATCATCCGCACGGTAGCCGAGGCGGTGCGCGCGGCTGGCGCCACCCCCTTCATCGTGCCGACCATGGGCAGCCACGGCGGCGCGATTGCTGAGGGGCAAGCTGCTGTGCTGCGTGACTACGGCATCACGGAAGAGTCCACCGGCGCGGAGGTGCGCGCCACGATGGATGTGGTGGACTTGGGCACCACGGCAAACGGCGCCACGGTCTACTTCGATCGCAATGCCTACCATGCCGACGCGGTAATTGTGGTGGCCCGGGTGAAGCCCCACACCAGTTTCCGCGGCCCGGTGGAGAGCGGCCTCTGCAAGATGATTACCGTGGGTCTCGGCAAGCAGAAGGGCGCGGAGCAGATGCACGCCCACGGCTTGGCGGAGACTATCCCCCAGGCCGCCGCGGTTGCCATCGAAAAGTCGAATATCGTCCTGGGTCTGGGTGTCGTGGAGAATGGGTATGACCAGCCGCACACCATCAGAGCGGCATTGGCAGACGACATCTACGAGACCGATAAGGAATTGCAGACTCTCTCAAAGACGCTGCTGCCTCGCGTGCCGTTTGACGAGCTTGATCTGCTCATCGTCGACGTGATGGGCAAGAACATCTCCGGCGCGGGGATGGACCCGAACGTCATTGGGCTCAATCGCGGCATGACCATGGACCGCCACCCCAACTACAAACGGGTGCTGGTACGCGACCTGACGCCGGAATCGCATGGCAATTCAGTAGGCATCGGCCACGCCGACTTCGTGACAAAACGCCTGGCCGACAAGATCAACTACTACGACCTCTACATGAACGCTCTCACCGCCAACAACCCGGCCGTTGCCAAGATTCCTATCACGCTGGAAAACGACAAGGTTGCCATCGAGACGGCCTTCAAATCAGCTTGTACCGACGTTGCTGCGCCCCGGGTCGTCCGCATCTACAGCACGCTCCATCTGGAGTACTTGCTCTTCTCCGAGGCGCTCATTCCGGCGGCGCGCGAGAATCCGAATCTGGAGATTCTCGACGTTCCGTACGCGTGGGAATTCGACGCCGCGGGCAATCTGGTAGAGGCTGGGCTGCTCCAGCATCCGCAGAGCGCTTGACCGCAGGTTTGCTTGCCTGAGAGGCTGTAAGGCCATGAGCGGCCCTTAGTTATTCCGCGCCGCCTCACCTGTGCTCCGCCGGATTCCCGTTCAGTTGCTCGACGCCATGGCAGTACCCGTATCTTTCGCTGGAGTTTTTGCGTATTCAAGAGAGGAGTCGGGTACTGGGCATGCTATACTTAAGGAGCAGACGGGGATGAGTGGATTCGACAGGGTTGGGAGGCCTGGAACTGCGAGCCGAGGTGCTATCACCCTCGTAAAACAGGTAGCAACTCTTTTAAGTGCCAACAAGCACGAATTTGCTCTCGCGGCTTAAATAAAGCTGTGACGTCCACCTGCTCTTCCTCCGGTGAGCGCAGCTTGGGCGACCTATCAACCGGGGTGCCGCGGTCCGCCAGCCTTCGGCGACTGTGAAAGACAAACGGAGGCTAGTTTCCAGAGGTTTTCGTCTGCTCGTGCTCTGGGAATGAAACCCAAAAGCTGACTACGCTCGTAGAGGTTGCAGGAAGAACAGCTCTGGACGGGGAGTTCGACTCTCCCCCATCTCCACCAAAGACATAGTTGCTACAGTGTCGCGTAATGAGTCATTGACGCGGCTTCCTTGCGCAGTGAAGGACAATTGCCGCAGGGATGTGTGCTATAATGCCGGTGCGTTGCGCTAATGACCTGGCGCACTGGGATTGATTACGAGAAAGAGAGCGAAAACGTGATTACGGTAACGAATGCGGCGGCGGCTGAGTTGCAGCGGCTGATGACGGATAACGACCTGGCGGACGCCAAGCTGCGCATCTTTGTGCAGAGCGAGTGCGGCTGCGGCAAGGTGAACTTCGGCATGGGGTTCGATCAGGAAGTGGAAGACAACGACCAGGTGGTGGACTCGGCCGGTGTCGGCGTGGTGATGGACCCGCAGGCGTTTGCCGCGCTGGACGGCGCGTCGGTGGAATACGTGAATGAGGGCGCGCGCCGTGGCTTCAAGATAAGCGGCGTGGATACCGCCGGCTGAGGCGGCGGCTAAGCGAGAGCCCGTGTTGGCTCTCACCAAGGCTAGTAGGTCAATATCGGATTGCGAGGGGCATTCTGCTCTTCCTGGTAGTGCAGGGAAGCGGGATGCTCCTTTTGTTTTGCTTTTTGAGTGAGTTTCTCAGAATTCGCGGAGACTCGCGCGATCAAGCTGGACGTCACCGGCAGGCATTGGGCAACAAGATAACTCTATGAAGCATGTCACGATCTACACCGACGGCGCGTGCATTGGGAATCCGGGTCCTGGCGGCTATGGCGCCGTGATTCTGTTTGGGCAGTATCGCAAGGAAATCTCCGGCGGGTATCGCCAGACGACGAACAACCGCATGGAAATCCTGGCAGCCATCCGTGCCTTGGAGGCTCTCAATGAACCGTGTGAGGTAGTTCTGCACAGCGATTCCGAGTACGTCGTGAACGCGATGAAGAAGGGGTGGGCGAAACAGTGGCAGGCGCAAGGATGGAAACGCGGGAAGCAAGGGAGGGCCGCCAACCCCGATCTTTGGGAGCGGCTGCTCAACCTCACAGCTACTCACCGCGTGACCTTCAAATGGGTGCCGGGACATCGCGGCATCACGGAAAACGAACGCTGCGACGAGCTGGCAAACCAAGCGGCGCGGGGAGAGAAACTGTGCATTGACGTGGGGTACGAACGCCCTACGCCGTTGCCGGAGGCGTAGATCTCGCAGTAGGCGCAGGTTACAGACCTGCGCTACCCTAAGATGGCGGTGCGGGCCACTACCAGCGCATCTACGCCAGACTCCGCGCCCCAGACCTCGCCGGATCGGCCGAGGAGTTGACGCACCGCGGCACCGCTGCCCGGCCAGGGATACGCAGCGAAGGTCTCTGTACTCGGATCGAACCGGACGAGTGCGTTGGCGCCGAAGTCTGTGAGCCAGACAATGTCGTGTTCATCGACGTAGACGGCATAGGCGCGGGGCGAACCGCCGGGGAGCAGCCATTCCCGCCAGCTTCCGTCCTGCGAGTCGTAGAGACTCACCTGTCCGGTATTCCACTCCGCTACCCAGATGCGGCTCTGGGAATCCGACCACACGCGCCGTGCGCCCTGGTTGGCTGTTGGTGGGTTTAGTTCGGTGACGTCACCGGTCGTGAGATCAATGTGCCCCACGTAGCTTCCCGCCAGCGAGGCGTAATAGACGTTGCCGTCGGGTGTGGTGCAGATGCCGTACGGGCCGCGCCCACGTGGAGCCTCGAATACCTGTAATTCCCCACTCTGCGGGTTTACGTGTCCGTAGATGCCGCTCTGGCCGGTGAACCAGCAAATACCCTGTAAGTCGAACGTTGCCGTATTGAGATTGGCGTACCCGGTGCTCTCCGGCAGCGGAAACAGCTTAACTTCCTCAGTTGCGGGATCCACGCGCACGATAGCGTTCAGGCCGCCGTCGGTGATCCACGGTGCACCGTCCGGTCCGACGATCACGCCGTGAGGGCGCGCGCCGCTGCCGAGATGAATGTGCCGGGTCTCTCCGGTGAGCGGATTCAAGATACCGAGGGCTTCTTGGTGTTGGGCCGTATACCAGACAATGCCGTCGGCCTCCGGCACGGGCGCCACGTCGTGGGGATGCGCGCCGCCGGGTACGGGGAATTCTTGTAGCGTCACGGTATCCGCGGTAGGTTTTTGCTCCGGCGCTTGCTCTGTCGCGGGCGTTGCAACCGCGGCTGGCGTCGTCGTAGGTGTGGTGGGAGTTTCCTCCGTCGTTTCTTCGGATTGGCCGCCGCACGCCGCCGCCAGGTACACGCCGGCCACCGCCAGTCCTTGGCCGAGTAGTTTTCTTCTTGTCATGATTGCTTGCCTGCTCGCTTCTTTATAGGGAAGGTGAGACTGCTCCGATTCGCCCGCTGACCGGACCTCTTGCGTTGATTCCACCATACCGCAGGCGCAGCAGGTTTGCTAATGCGGGCGTGAGTCAGTGGCCGCTATCTCGTCTCGCTGGTGGAGACATCCAGCCAGTCGCCGATGGGGTGAATATCGTGCCGCGCGCGGTGGAGACGCTGGCGGGCATTTTCGATGAAGCGGCGGTCGTTAACCTGAACACCGTAGAGCAACTCGATGAAGAGAATCCGCCTTGCCAGAAGTTCAATGCGGCGGCGCATAGCGGCGGAAACGCCGAGCGTATAGGCATCGAGCGCGGCGTCCAGGAAGGCGGTGCCGAAGCCCCCGAGCAGCGCACAAAAGTCTACCGCCGGGTCGCCTTTCTGTCCGGCTTCCTCGAAGTCTATGACGCCGCTGACCGCTCCCCGTGATTCATCGTAGAGAATGTTCGAGCCGTCGAAGTCGCCGTGGGTGAATACGGGCGTGATTTCTCGCAGAGAATAGTCGCTGTCAATCTCCTGGAACAGGCGGCTCGTCCAGGCCTGGTCCGCCGGACTCAGCAGTGGGAACGCTTGCGCTTCCACCTGACGAAACAGGCTGCGGGCGTTGGAACGTCCGAGGCTCGCCGGTGAAGGGGGCTGCAACTCTGCCGGCAGCGCCGAGAACGGAACGCTGTGGAGGGCTGAAAGGAACTCGCCGATCTGCTGCGCCACGCCCGCAAGCTCTTGGGAGGTAAGCTGACACGCTGACAGACTGCGGCCGGGCAGCATTTCGTAGCCTGCGATCGGGTAAGGGAACTGCTCACAACCGGTGCTGAAATAGCGGTAGCGCGGGATGGGAAGCGGGAGCAGCGGCGCTACGCTGTCGTAGACACGTTTTTCGTGGTAGAGGAAGGCGCCGTCATCCTCAAGGGAATCACCGTCATCGACCGAGCCGCCGCCGTGAGGAAAACGGAAGATCAGCGCGTGGTTGACGGTGAATACACGGCAGGTCCCACCGCCCACGAATCGGATGTGCGTGACCTGGATGTCAGGAAAGCACGTTTCAATGATGTTCTTGTAGAAGTCTGCGTCTACTGGCATAGCGGCTAGGGGTATGTGCGGATTTCTCGGCCTTCACACCGTGATTACCATACGTGCGGTCGCTATGCACTGTCCAATCCACGGGCGACGTGATACTGATTCGTGAGGGACCCAGTGCCGTCGGCGTGCAGCAAGGCCGGACTGATCTGGAGAGCGAGGAGCGCGCGTGGAGTATCGGCCAAAGCGCAGCCGGGCAGGAAGAGCAGCAGCCACAAGAGATGCGGCAGCCAGGATCGTGGAAACAGCGCCGACGCAGCCTGCTGTCGCGCGGCCTGCTGACTGAAGAGCCGCATTGACTTAGGAGTAAGCGCGCCGGGCGAAGTGCGCGCCGCGACTATACCGCGTCTTTGCTCAGGCGCGCGAGGAAGTCCGCGTTCGACTTTGTGCGCTCAAATCTCTTTAGCATGGCTTCGTAGCCTTCGGTATTGCCGAGGGCCGCGAGCATGCGGCGCAGCGTGATCACTTTCTGCAGCGTCTCCGACTCGAGCAGGAGTTCCTCGCGTCGGGTGCCGGAACGCTCGACGTCGATTGCCGGGAAGATGCGGCGCTCGGCGAACTTGCGGTCCAGCCGCAGTTCCATGTTGCCGGTGCCCTTGAACTCCTCGTAGATGACGTCGTCCATGCGGCTTTCGGTTTCGACCAGACACGTCGCAAGCATCGTCAGGCTGCCGCCGTTGTCGACGTTGCGGCCCGCGCCGAAGAAGCGTTTCGGCGGGTAGATCGCGGCGGGATCGATACCGCCGGAGAGCGTCCGGCCGCTCGGCGGGATGGCTTGGTTGTAGGCGCGCGTCAGGCGTGTGATCGAGTCAAGCAGCAACATCACGTCCTGCCCGCCTTCCACCATCCGCTTCGCGCGCTCTAACGCCAGTTCTGCAATGCGGGTTTGGTTTTCCGGCATCTCATCGAAGGTAGAAGCGACGACCTCAGCGCCGACGCTACGCTCCCAGTCCGTCACTTCCTCAGGTCGCTCGCCAATGAGCACCACCATGACGTGGACTTCGGGATAATTCGTCATGACGGCGTTGGCAATGCTCTGGAGGAGCATGGTCTTGCCGGTCTTGGGCGGCGCGACGACCAAGCCGCGCTGACCGCGGCCAACCGGCGAGACGAGATTGATGAGACGGCCTGTGATACTGCGCGAAGCTGTCTCGAGATCCAGCCGGTCATCGGGGAAAATCGCCGTTAGAGTTTCAAAGTGCGGGCGGCGCTTGGCTTCTTCCGGATCGAGGTTGTTCACGGTCTCGACCCGCAACAGGCCGTAATACTTCTCGCCTTCTTTCGGCGGTCGCACTTGGCCCGCGATCATGTCGCCCGTGCGCAGACTCAAGCGCCGGATCTGCGTGGGGGCGACGTAGACGTCCTCCGCCCAGCCGGTGTTCCAATACCGATGCAGGCGCAAGAATCCATAGCCATCGTCGATGGTCTCGAGGAGCCCCGTGCGGTAGAGGTTGCCTTGTTCTTCAGATTGTGCCTGCAAGAGCCGGTTGACGAGTTCGTGCTTCTTGAGAACCGAGTAACCACTGATTCCCAGTTCTCTCGCACGCTCTCGCAATTCAGCCAGAGGTTTGGCGTCTAGATCTGCATATTGCACTCCGGGGTCGCTCCTTTGCTTGGTTGGCTTGGATGAATGGTTCGTTCCATTACGTTGCATCCAATGGCGGGTAGAACGTTTGCGACGACGATTGCCACGTTTGCGAGAGGGTAGTACGGTTGACAGGTGTGTCCTCCTTCAAGAGCAATACAACGAACCAATGCTGCATTGAGCAATGTTGCACCAGCGAATGCTGTACCCAGCCAATGCTGTATCCAGCATAGTAGGCGTAGTGTATTACAACGGGTACGACCTTCGCCTCTGGTGAGTTACCCTACCGCGAGATGTTTACGTGCGTTTGCGCCAACTAGAGTGTTTCAAAAAATCGGGTGATATTGAGCCTGTGTGGTCTCGAAATATCGAGGCGCTGCTAAGCAGTGATGGGTAACGTGATGGGCTTGTGGAAAGAGCAGGCGTTGAAGCAGCTACTTCTATAGTTATTCTAAGAGAAGGTCGTGCGGGTGTTTCGAAGGGATTATATAGAGGTCACGCTTCATAGTCAAGACTACCAAATAATTAAATCCCTGTCAACCGACTCATCAAGGAAAAGTGCTGCGAAAACCAACGAAGGCGCGGGAAGGTGCTGAGGACATTGTGTCCTACGATCGCTTACCGTGGTTACGCACGTACCTTGGTTACGCACGTACCGTGGTTGCGCCACGGCTAAACTCCACAGTGAGCGCACCCTCGGATCAGGCGCGAGCACTCCGCGCCGCGAGTTTTCTCATCCGCGCTCACTCTGTGCAGGGCCTCAGTTCGCGTTAATTGGCACGGCGAGTGGTGAAACAATCGCTGCAGTAGATCGGTCGGTCATCCCGGGGTACGAACGGCACGCGCGCGACACTGCCGCACTCCGCGCAGACACCTTCATGCATCTGCCGCTCACCGTAGCGCTCCCGCCGCCGAGCGGTGCGGCACTCCTGGCAGCGCCGCGGTTCATGCATGAGGCCTTTTTCCTGGTAGAACTCCTGCTCGCCAGCAGTAAACGTAAACGGCTGGCTGCACTCCACGCAAATTATCGTCCGATCCTCGGGTGACACTGTGAACCTCTCCTTGCGATGGTTCTCACCACTATTCCCCGCGTACCTAACCGAACAGTGCAGTGCGGACGTATCGTTGTCTCAGCACCACTTTTGTTCACTCCTCAATTGTGCCTATGCCGCGCACAGTGCAAATTGATTGACCAAGTATACGGGACTATAGGTATCTGTGCAAGCTCTTTAGCGTAGTGAGCGTACGAGAGGTCTATCAAGGTAGTTGCGGCACTTGCGATATCCATGACGGGCGGGTGCAAGGTGATGGGCAGACCGTATGCCAAGCCGGTCTGCGGCCTGTGCTATAGTAGATGCGCCAGCGCCGATTGAGCGATACGCACCATCCTCGCGACGAGAATATGCCGACGATCTCTGGCGCAGAGCCTGCCGCTTTGCGCTCCTCATACAGTGCCTGTAACGCGGCTGTTGCCGCCGGCAGTTCTTGTGCATTTGGCCTCGCGCCTTACGGTGGCGCACTCCATCCGCCGCCGCTGCCTTGGCCCCATCCATGAGCCGCCGTGTCTTTGCGCTCATGCTGCCGGTGTACGTGCCCAGCTTTCTGCTGGCGTTTACCCAGGGACTCTTGATTCCTACCCTGCCCCTCTATGCTACGACCTTTGGCGTATCGTTCAGTCTTGTCAGCCTGGCGGTTGCCGCAAAGGGCATCGGCACGCTCGTCATGGACCTGCCATCGGGCGTCATGCTGGAGCGATTTGGCACTCGCAAGGTAATGCTCTTGGGCGTGGGCGTAGCGTGTGTGTCCTTGGTGCTGATGGGGCTCATAGAGAACTATTATGTTCTCGTGATTCTGCGGCTGCTCTCCGGTTGCGGGACGGCCATGTGGATGCTCTCTCGTATGGCATTCATATCGGAAGCCGTGCCGTTGGAAGTGCGGGGACGCGCACTCTCAGCATTTGGGGGCGTGAACAGAATTGGCGTGTTTGCCAGCCCTGCAATCGGGGGACTCGTGGGTGCACAATTCGGGCTACAGACCCCATTCCTGCTGGCGGCGGCCCTGACCGGCGTCGCCCTTGTCATCACTCTCAAGTACGTGCCGGAGTCACGAAAGCCCGCCAAAACGGAGCACCGGCGACCTCACTGGCGGACGATGGGGCAGATAGTGGCCACGTATCGGCGCGACCTGTTTGCGGCCGGCAGCGCTCAGATCCTCGCACAGATGATCCGCGCAGGGCGCGAGATCATCGTTCCGCTGTATGGTGCTACCGTGCTTGGGCTGGATGTTGCCGCAGTGGGTGTCATTCTTACAGTTTCTGCGGCGATTGATATGTCCCTCTTCGGCATCGCCGGTCTCCTGCAAGACCGCATGGGGCGCAAGTGGGCGTCTGTCCCCTCGATGATCATTCTCGGTGCGGGCATGGCTATGGTGCCGCTCACCAGTGGGCTGTTTTCGCTGCTCGCGGCGGCGGCTATCATGGGATTAGGCAATGGTCTCGGTTCCGGCACGATGATGACCCTGGGAAGCGATCTGGCGCCGCGGGACGCCATGGGCGAGTTCCTCGGCATGTGGCGGCTGATCGGCGACGGCGGGAATACGGGCGGGCCGTTGGTCGTCGGCGCGGTGGCTGACCTCACAGGGCTTGCCCTCGCCGCAGTTGTCTTGGCCGGTGTCGGGGCGCTGGCGGCCAGCAACTTGGCGTGGTTCGTGCCGGAAACCCGCCACCAGCGCGAGCGGCGTGCATTGACGTGAAGGTATCGCGCTAGAGCGTAATTGTGAGGCGAGACAGACGGCGCAGGCCGCCGTCACTCGGCAGAGAATAATACTCAAACCGGACACTGGTATGGCAGTTGTCAGCAGTGAATACTTGGGCGTGGACTGGGTGTTTTGTTGCGGGGATAGACAGTGGTAGCAGAAGTTTCCCCAATAATCAGTCCCTTCAGCCTCGGTTGGCTCTTGCTACTCGTGGGAGCGCTTATTCACTTTGCCTTAACCATTGCGACTCTGTTCGGCTACGGACCGTATGGCAAGTGCCTGCAAGCTCGTCTGGGTGCAAGCGACATTCCAGAGGTGCGTGCCTTTTCCCGTCACATTGCCATGCACGTTCTCATCATGGGCGTGGCGTGGTGGGGGTTGACCTTTTGGGGCATCCGCGACGGCCACTGGTGGGCGTGGCTTGCGCTCTTGCTGATGGGCCTGACGCACTTTGGCGCGTTTGCGTGGACCGAGACTCGCAGCGAAGGGAGCTGGCGTCCACCGGACTGGCGCTGGTGGGGCTTGCTGGCAGGCTTTGTGGTGAGCATGGCGCTAACCATTCCCAGGTAGCTGCCTTTGTGTTCCGCATTAGACGGTCCAGGGCCCGTTCTTCGGCTCTTGGTGGAAGCTAGTCACCAAGGTACGATTCCGCTACAATGGCTTCAATCCGCTGTGTGACTAAAGGGAGAAGATGGATTCCCGCTTGCGCGGGAATGACGGTCAGGAAGCCGTCCACCATTTTCATTACCTTGTATGGTCTAGGCAAGGCCATGGTAATAATGGGAGAAGATTGATGGATCTACCGCTTGGCGCACCGATTCTTGCAGAAGACGGGAGGGCGCTTGGCACGCTCGGCGGCATAACTATCGACCCGCTGTCGCGTACCGTGAAGGCGCTTGTGTTGTTCCTGGATCAAGCCCTCGTCGTGCCGGCGCCGGTAGAGGTTGAAGCCGTGCGCGAGGGCCGGGCGACGACGCCGTCCACGTCAGCCGCAGGCATCGTGCGTGTGCAGGTGCCGCTTACGCTCGTGCGCGGTGTTTCCGGCAAGACCATTACCTTGGCGCTGGATCTTTTCGACCTGCGCCAAACGCTCGCGGCGTATCCGGACGTCGATTCTATTGCCGGTGTCCCGCTCGTGTTGCGGACACGTGCCGACGGCAGCCTGGAGGCGGTAGCGGCGGGACTGCCGGATAGCTTCGTGCCCGATGCCGAACTCGATGGGAACACGTTCGTGCGGGATGTCTATGCTAAGGTAGGGCACTGGGACGAGATGCGGGTTGACCCGTTTACGCACAAGCTCCAAAGTCTGAAAGTAGTTGGCACGCTTACGAATGACCGGACGGAGAACCGCATCCCCGTGCATGCGTTGGGCAGCATCCACCGCCGCTTCATCACCGTCAAGCTGCCGTTGTTCTAAAGCGCCTTGCCTAAGCAGGTGTTTGCTCTTGGCGCTAAGCCTGCTGATTGCCACAACATAGGGAAGCGGGGGACAAGCCCCCGCGCTACGGCTTTTATGGTAGACACGTTATGTTTGACCTCATTGCAGAACTGACAACCGCGCATTCTCCCGTCGGTAACGAACGGGAGATCGATGCCGTGCTGCGCACGCATCTTGATCCTCTCCCGTGTGAGGTCTGGCAGGATACCGCCAGCAACCTCATCGTTAGAATTGCAGGAAATGCGAGTGACTGTCCGCTCATCTTGGATGCCCATAAGGACGAGCTCGGTCTCGTCATCAAGCGCATCGAGGACGACGGCAAGATACGCGTCGCGACCTTGGGCGGCACGTATCCCTGGAAGTACGGCGAAGGCCCCATGGACATCCTGGGGGATGCAGGTGTCGTGCCAGCCATCCTCTGCTTTGGCGCGATGCACGTGACGGAAGAGAGTCCGATCCAGGCCGTTCGCTCGGATGGCGGCCGGCAGCTCAAGTGGTCTGACTGTTACCTCGACGCTAAGCTCAGCAAGGATGAACTCTTGGCCCGGGGTGTACATCCCGGCTCCAAAGTAGTCGTCTCGCGGGAGCGCAAGCAGCCGGTGCGCATTGGCGACTTCGTGGGCACGTACGCCCTCGACGACAAGGGCGCAGTCGCGATTCTCGTGTCCCTGGCAACGTTGCTTGCCAATGAACCGCCGCCGCAAGACATCTATCTCGTGTTTTCGAGTACGGAGGAGAATGCTGGGGGTGGTGGGCCGTTTGCGGCGCGCACCCTGCCGGGGGATACGTACATTGCGTTAGAGATTGCCCCGGTGGCGGAGGAGTATGGCGTGGTGGCCGGCGGCGCGCCCGTGTTGGTGTATAAGGACGCCTATAACGTCTACGACGAAGGCTTGCTGCGGCACTTCGCCGACTTGGCGAAGGAGCTTGAGATCGAGGTGCAGTACGCCGCCTTCGACTCATACGGTACCAACGCGTCGATTGCCCGCAAGGTGGCCGCGATCGGACGGATTGCGGCGGTTGCTTTCCCGTGTCAGAATACGCACGGTTTCGAGATGGCGCATCTGGATTCATTGACAAACCTCACGACTCTGCTGCTCACCTTCGTCAACCGCTGGCCGGCGATACTCCAAGACCAAGCGGCGTCACCCGACGCTTAAAGCTGTCACTATTGTGCGCAGGCATTTGGTGCAGTATCGCTTGAACGGTACTCCCACCCAACCTAGAATGGTGGCAAAGTCGTCCTATTTCCCAAGGCCGGAGCTTGGCGAAATTCCCGCCCTGAGAGCAGTGCCCCAATGCCTAAATCCTCCTCCCGGAGCATGACGCCGATCCAAGAGCAGTACTACCGCATCAAGCAGAATTACCCGGATGCGCTGCTCTTCTTCCGGCTCGGCGATTTCTATGAACTCTTCGGCGACGACGCGAAAGTAGCCTCCGAAACCTTGCAGATCGTCCTCACTGCCCGTGAATTCGGCAAGAGTAAGAAAATGCCGATGTGCGGCGTGCCGGCCCATGCCGCGGAAACGTACCTGGGACGCCTCCTGGCCGCCGGACACCGCGTCGCTATCTGCGAACAGGTTTCCGAACCGGGGCGCGGCCTGGTGGAACGCGCGGTGGTGCGCGTCGCCACGCCGGGGACAATCGTCGACCCCAAGCTGCTCGCTGCCAAGGAGAATACGTACGTCGCGGCAGTTGTACGGGAAAAGAAGCGGGTGGGATTGGCCTACGCCGACGTGAGTACGGGGGAGTTTGCCGCGACGGAGATCCGGGAGGATGCCGACGCTGTTCTCGCTGCTGAGCTTGGCAGGCTAAAGCCCGCGGAGTGTGTAGTCCCAGAAGGCAAGTCACCGCAACTGTCTGTTCCGGCGCTGACCCCGTATGCGGCATGGCACTTCGATCTGCAGGAAGCAACGAGCACGCTGCTGCGGGTGCTGGCGGTGGGCACGCTCGACGGCTTTGGATGCGCCGACCTGCCGTTGGCAACCCGTGCCGCCGGTGGCTTGCTGGCGTACCTGGAAGAGACGCAAAAGTCATTCCTGGGCGGACTCGACGGCCTGCGGACATACTCACTCGACTCCTTCATGGGCTTGGATCCCGCGACCCTGCGCAACCTGGAAATCCTGCGCAATAGCCGTACCCAGCAGGAGCAGAGCTCGTTGCTCGGCGTCCTTGATGAGACCCGCTCGGCAATGGGCGGCCGCCTCCTCCGGCAGTGGCTGACCCAGCCCCTCGTAGACGTGGACGCCATAGAAGCACGCCTGGAAGCCGTCGAGGCTTTGACGCAGGACCAGGTCTTGCTGGAGCGGTTGCGTGAACAACTGGGGAAGCTCGCCGATGTCGAACGGCTCGCCCATCGTGCCTTGCAGCGCCTGGCGACCCCGCAGGACCTGGCGCGTCTCGGAACGTCGCTGGAAGCCGCCGCGACCGTCAAAGATCTCTTGAGCGCAGCATCGGCGCCGCCAATCCAGGAGCGTGGGGCACGCCTGGATCCGGCGCCGGAGGTGGCGGCGCTGATCGCGGGTTCGATTTCCACTGAACCCGGGCAGTCGCCTATCAAGGCGGGATACAGCGCGGAACTGGACGGACTGGTGAGCCGCGTTGAAGAGGCGCAGGCGTTCATTGCCAATCTTGAGGCCAAGGAACGGCACGCCACCGGCATCAAGACACTGCGGGTGGGCCATAACAAGGTTTACGGCTACTACCTCGAAGTGAGCAAGGGCGCCCTTGCCGATGTGCCGGAGCGCTACATGCGCAAGCAGACCTTGACGACGGGCGAGCGCTACAGCACCACGGAGTTGCAGGACGCGGAATCGCTCATCTTGAACGCCCAAGAGGAACTGGATGCGCTGGAACAGCGAATCTTCGCAGGTATCGTGGAAAGTGTAGCGGCGGAGGAACGACGCCTACGCAAGCTGGCGCGCGCCCTCGCCGCGCTTGATGTCTTTGCCGCGTTTGCCCGGATAGCCGTGCGCCGCAACTTTGTGCGTCCGGTAGTGGATGAGGGTGAGGGTATCGAGATCAGCGAGGGACGCCATCCCGTAGTGGAAGCCATGCTGGAGGGCGCGCCTTTCATACCCAACGACGTGCGGCTGGATGCAGGGCAGCAGATCATCGTGCTTACCGGGCCGAACATGGCCGGCAAGTCCACGTACCTCCGGCAGGTGGCGCTCACCGTCTTGATGGCGCAGGTTGGCAGTTTCGTGGCGGCCCGCTCCGCACATGTGGGCATAGTGGACCGCATCTTCACGCGGGTGGGCGCGCAGGATGAGATAGCGTCCGGCGCCAGCACGTTCATGGTGGAGATGACGGAGACGAGCTATATTCTTAGCCATGCTACGCCGCGTTCGCTGGTGGTGTTCGACGAGGTGGGGCGCGGTACCAGCACCTACGATGGGCTGGCAATTGCGCGTGCCGTGCTGGAGTACCTGCACAATCATTCGGGTCTCCAGTCCAAGACCCTCTTTGCCACGCACTTTCACGAACTGGCTGAACTGGAGGGCACGCTGCCGCGCGTCAGGAATTCCCGTGTGGACGTTTTGGAAGAGCAAGGAAACGTGGTCTTTCTGCACAAAGTGGTGCCCGGCGGTGCAGATCGCTCGTATGGCGTCAACGTGGCGAAGCTCGCCGGGTTGCCGCGTCCGGTGCTGCGGCGCGCGGAGCAAGTGCTGCACGAGTTGGAGGAGCGGCATCTGCGCGGTGAGCCTGCGTCTGCGCCAAGTGAAAATGGCGCCGATCAACTCCCACTCTTTAGCGGTCCGCACCCGGTGGTTTCCCAATTACAGGCTCTCGACGTAGACGCTATGACCCCGCTGGAAGCGATCAGCACGCTCTACGAACTTAAGAATCAGGTAGAAGACTAGCGGCTCAACATTGTTGTCTTGACGAGTACCTGGACTGGCGCCTTCACTGACAACGCTGCAATTCGGCACAGGTTGCAAACGTGTCCTGAGCCTGTCGAAGGGCCTGTGCTACCGGATGCATGGCAGCGACGGCTGTATCCTCGTCTGATCCCAGCATTTCGCCGCCTTAGACGTAGCGCGGGGGATTGCCCCCCGCCTCTTGGCATCATGCGGCTTGCAAAACTGCATCGCCGCAGCGGATTGAGGGGGCTGTTGGCACTGTCCTTGATCGTGCGCTGCGTCCACAGGTGGCACACTTGCGGGCTCCGGGGGAGGAGACGTCTGCGGGCGAGACGCCCGCGCTCCCGGCGAGATGCAAACCTGCGCTACCGG
>JAAXIC010000024.1 GCA_012270555.1 Chloroflexota bacterium | reverse complement strand
CTCCCCAGGGAGAGGGGGTCTTTTCGCTCGCAGCCTCGCGTTTGTGAAGGTCTCCGTCGAGGGAGGAGGGAGCCTCTTGTCCATACCGAGGAGGCTAAATGACCAGTCGGGGCAGATGCCAGCTACGGCACGTCGAGCACAAAGGTGAATTGCGCCTCTTTGCCGTTCGCGGCATCTGCGAGAGTCACCAGCAGCGCGGGATCAAAGATGCCATCACCCTGGTTGCCGGATTCGCCGGGAAAGTAGAGTTGGGTCGTAAGTACTGGCTGGTTCGGGGCTTGCGCGCGCACGTGAATGTGGCGCGTGCGACCGGGATAGATGCCGGGGACGATAGTTTCCAGCGTAAAGCGCCCCGCGTCGTCGGCGAACTGGTGACCGCGAAAGGTGTAGCCCTCGTTATCGTATTCACCAGCATCGTTGGTGTGCCAGAAGTCGAGCAGCGCGCCTGCAAGCGGCGTGCACCGCGTGGAGAGCACCTGACCCGAGAGCAGCAGCCGCGTGCCGGCCATGCCGGGTTCAAGTAACGAGGTGCGCAGCGGCGTGTTCGGCGTGTAGAAAGGGCCTGCCGTCTGGGGCGGCGTGGGGTCGTCGTCATCCTCGCACGCCGGTGTAGCCGGTAACGCGGTCGCCGCTGCCGGCTGGGCCGAGTCCGACGATTGCGCCGTTGTCTGCGTCGCGGAGGACGGCGCTTCAGACCTTTGGGAAGCGGCTGCCCCCTGCGCAGTTGACGCCGGCTGCTCACTCCCTCTCCGTCCTAGAGCGCTACATGCCGCCAGCACCGCCGCCAGCGGCACGAGGAGCGTCTTGTGCCAGAGAAAACGGCGGGAAAACTTCAACATCGCTCTTGAATCCATACCCAATCCTCTCTACGCGCGCAAAGTCCCTACCTCTTCACTGTAGAACGATTGGGGGATTCAATCCAGTTGACGGCTTGGCTCGGGTATCCTTCACCCTCCGAAAGAGGCAGCAACCCCTCCACATCTGAAAACTCACGTTCACAATTCGACTCCCAGAAGCAGCGGTTAGCTGCGACGGCTTGGTCTGCCTGCTACACTGCATTCGAGACGTGTCGTGCATTACCTCAATTGCAGATTCCAGCGACGCCCGTTTCTGGAACTGGACATCGGACAAGTAGCGGTACGCGAAAACACTGACAGGAGCTAACGATGACGCGTGAAGAAGGCATGGAACTCGTCCATGAGTTGCTCAAGAATAAGAACCTTGTAAAGCACTGCCTGGCCGTGGAGGCGTGCATGCGCGAGTTGGCGCGGCACTTTGGCGAGGATGAAGACCTCTGGGGGCTGGCGGGCCTGATGCACGACGCCGATTACGAAGCCACAGAGAAAGACCCGGCCCAGCACACGCTGCTAATGGCAAAGCTGCTGGAAGAGCGCAACTGCGATCCCCGCGTGATCCACGCGGTAAGGGCTCACAGCGACGAGCACGGCGTGCCCCGCGAAAGCCTGATGGACAAAGCCCTCTACGCCTGCGACAACCTCTCCGGCCTCATCATCGCCTGCGCCTTGGTGCGCCCGGACAAGAAGCTCGCGTCGGTTACGCCGAAATTCGTGATGCGCAAGTACAAGGAAAAAGCCTTCGCCGCCTCCGCCAAGCGCGAGGAAATCGAGACGTGCAGCGGCATCGGCTTCACGCTGCCGGATTTTGCCGCCATTAACCTAGTCGCCCTGCAAGGCATCTCGGAAGACTTGGGACTCTAGCGGATAGTACGCCGCTCCGAATGCTTGGCACGTGCAGTATGCAATTGGCTACGTGCCCAATACATATGCGAATCATGCCGCGCTAGAACGGCAGTTCCGTGCCAATGCCCTCCGCCTCGGCTTTGCGCAGCACGTGCACAGCGGCGTAGAGGTCTTCCGCGGCGATGCCCTGCGATTCATAGACCGTAGTGGCGTCGGCGGGGCGATTATTCACCGGATGCCGTCCTGCCACGACTTGGCCGATCTCGATCACGTCCTCCCACTGCACGATGCCCGGCTCAACCGCCGCCAGCAGGTCGCCGCATTCGATCTTGGCGCCCTCCAGGGAATCCGTGGCGATGAGCCAGGCGCGCCGCAAGACTTCGGTATCCACTTCCTGCTCCACAAGCATGTTGTTGCCGGCGGCGTTGACGTGGGCGCCGGGCTTGAGCCACACGCCCGCCAGCACCGGTTGCTTGCTATCCGTAATCGCCGCCACTACGTCGGCGGGCTCGACCGCTGCTTGTGCGCTGCTCGCAGCCTCTACCGCTATCCCCAGAGATGCCGCCATTTCTTGCGCGAACGCCTCCCGCCGCTCCGCATTGCGGCTGTAGACGAGCACCCGTTCAATTGGCCGCACCGCGCAGATGGCCTGAATCTGCGTCGGCGCCTGCCGACCCGTGCCGAGCACGCCCAGCACAGAGGCATCCGAACGCGCCAGGTACTTGGTAGCAATACCGCTGGCAGCGCCGGTGCGAATCGCGCCAAGCAGTCCGGCTTCCAGCACGGCCAGCGGCCGACCGTCTTCTGTGCTATAGAGCGTGACCAAAAACCGCGCGCCGCGTCGCGTGGTGGTATACACCTTGTGGCCGAACACCCCAAGTCCTACGTCGCCGGCTGACATGACGTGCATCATGCCGTCGGGCAAGCGAATGCGGCGGCGCGGCTGGTTGCGGGCTTGTCCTGTGCCCAAGGCATGAAAACAGGCCTCCACCTGCGCCAGCGCCTCATCCATCGGCAGCAACTGCCGCACGTGGTCTTCCGTCAGAAACCGAGCCATCGAGAGGTCTCCTGTATGCTTTGGATTTGCAGTTCGCTTATTCCTACTACTGGCAGATTCCAGCATTATGCTCATCTGATCGCATTGGCGCGCCTCAACGCCTTGGGTCACTCGCGAGACGGAGTGGCTGCCAACGCAGATAAGTCAGCGTGCGCCAGAGCCATTCCACTGGCCCGAACTGGAATCTTCCCAGCCACCACATGCTCAGCGGAATCTGAGCCGTGAAGATGGCAACCGTGAGGACCACACCGAGCGCCGGGCCAATCTGCCCAAAGAGGCCGAAGCCGTAGCCATAGAAGATAGTCGTGGCAACGAACGATTGCAAGAGATAGTTGGTCAAGGCCATGCGCCCTACCGCGGCCAGCGGACCCAGCCGCACCCGCCAGGCGTCATGTTGCAGCAGCAGAGTCAGCCCGGCGATGTAGCTGAGTGCGAGCACTGGCGCGCCGATGGTACGCACAGAGTCGGCAAGCAGGTCCATCCAAGTAGGCAATGCAAATTCCGACCCGCCATTCACTATCGCGTAGGCGAGATTGCTGCTCGCCCCCAGCACGAAACCCCACCAGAAGATCTTCTTGAGCAGCGGCACGTGCGCCGAGATGTTCCGAAAGATCCCGCGGCGGCCGACGTAGAGACCGAGGAGAAACATAGCAAAGGCATTGAATGCCAGAAAAATGGCGACGCTGTACATCAAGCGCAGGTCGCTCAGCCGCTGGAGAGTGATCTCGGCGAATGATCCGGTAGCGTAGACAAGTGCGGCCTGCGCTGCCTCGGCGCGCAACCCCGCCTCCGATTCGGCAAAGCTTGCGCTGACCTCGGCTGCGCCGGCAGGCGTGAGTTTGGCGAGCAAAGCCAAGCCGCTGAGACCGACGGGCAGTAACACGGATACCGCCAGAAAGACTCCTGTCCACACCAGGAGGGTTCGCGGCGAGCGCTTGCGAAAGAAGAGCAGGAGAATTGCACCGAGCAGGGCATAGAGTACGAGAATGTCTCCCACCCAGATGAAGACGGCGTGCGCCACGCCAATGAGCAAGAGTATGAACAGCCGTCGTAGATAGAACGGCACAAAGCGCGTACCGCGTGCCTCAGCGCGCTGGATCTGCAGGGCAAATCCCAGACCGAAGAGAAACGAGAAGATCGGATAGAATTTTGACTCAGCGAAGACCTGAATTCCCCAGGCAGCGATACGATCGAGCAGCGGCCCACTCTCTTCGCTCCCGATGAGCAACTCCTGCGCCGGAAAACCAAAAAGGTGCATATTTACCAGCAATATGCCGAAGAGGGCGAATCCCCGCAGAATGTCTATGCTCGGTATACGCTCCGAAAGGGGTACTGGCCCTCCTCTCTCCACCGCCGGGTCGTTCACCGTCTGTCTTCTACCTTCCCTGCAAAGTCACACGCTGGCGCTACGTTCGGCACAATGCCAGCGCACAGCCACCTGCGCTGCTGGCTTCAATAGTCGCTTTTCTACCCGCTTGCGCGGGCATCAGCGACAAGAGAGATCGCGTCTCCGTGTGGATCGCGCGCTCTCCAGTCTGTGCACTAGCATTGTAGCGGGTTTTACGGGCCTATTTGGTATGATCCAGTGAAAGCGCAGCGAATGGTCCCGTCTTCTCTATCTTGCACGTATGCTCCCACTCAGAGTGCCTGAACACGTTAGCCGAGACAAACTCAGCTACGGCAGTGGAGGTAGTCTCCGCTTCATCAGGCGAAGCGCCCCTCCGCAAGAGACGCGCCAAGTCTGTGCTTCATCCGTCATCAAGAGAGGAGACAGCATAACAATAGCTTGGAATTGTGAAGGAAGTATGAATTCCGTGCAGGAATGAATAAGGAGTCGATTGCGATGGATATAGAGGTCAAGCCGCGTGCGGTGCCCAAGGAAGTGGACAACCTGCTCAAGGGCATGGCCGCGGAACTGCCGCCGGCCGCGGCGGCCATGATGCTGGCGAATGTTGCCAATCGCGCTACGGCGGTGCTGCACAAGCTGGCGCGCGAGCAAGGCAACGCGACCAAGGGCCAGCCCAATTGGGGCCGCTGGGCAAGCCTCACCAACGTCTCCCGCGATGCGGTGTTGCGCACGGCGACCTGCCGCGACACCGCCACACAACTGTACCAACAGGAGTCTGCGCCAGAAGCAGGCGACTGATGCGGGCATAGTGCTCCAGAAGTTGGTATAATGGGCGCAATGAGCGTAATAGTCCGCCGTAACGTGGTGGAGAGAGCCGAGGAGACGCGAGAAATTGCCCAAGAAACGTGCAGACCTCAAACGCGCCCGCCGTCAGGAAGAGCGGCGCTTGCGCAACCGTTCCGTGCGCAGCAGCTTGAAGACCTTTAGCCGTAAAGCCTCCGATGCGATTGCGGATGGCGATCAGGAAACGGCGCAGGAAGCGGTAGCCTTGGCGTGCGCCCGCTACGACCGCGCCGCCCGCAAGGGCATTATTCATATCAACAATGCCGCCAGACATAAGTCTCAACTGACGCGTCGCTACAACGCGGCTTTCAGTGGGGCGAGTTGAGCGACTTCTGGGTATCCTCTCCTTTCGTGTCCTCGCCCATTCTAAGTTGACATAGCACTCTCCGTTCGCGCTGAGGGCTGCGCGAAGCCCCTGTCGAAGCGTGAACGGAGAGAAGTTCATTAAGGGCTTCAGCGACCGCCTCAAGTCGCGCACAACCATGGAGTTGGTTGCCCAGGACCGGTACTGGATATCAACACTCAGTTGAGGAGGTGGCCTCGCGATTGTGCTCTCTTTCTCCGGTAACGCAGGTTTGCAACCTGCGTCCGCTGCCATAGTTCTCGCGAAAGGCGGCAGCATGTCCTGAGGGAAGTGTGTAGGTTCACACCGCTCCGGCTCTTAGGTGTCGCACGCGTAGGCGCTCTGGGATTACCCAGTCGACTATAGGATATTCTGCCTCGTTCTCTCGGAAACTGCGGTCGCTTTGGGAGAGGGAAGCTCTAGCCGCTGGCAGCCAGTGGCACGATTCTCAAGGCCGGCTGGCGATGGAACACAAACCCACAACCAGCAGATCCAGCGCGGTAGCCGGGTCTAGCCTGCTCCGCTTGATGGCAAAGTCGGTGCGCGCAATGTGGGCGTGGATCGCCGCCAGTTGATCGACGCTGAAGCGGCGGGCCTGGGAGATCACGCGGTTGACGGCGCGCTGCGGCGCGCGGGTGAGGCCGATAGCGCGGGCCACCTCATTGGGCGCCTGTTCGCTGCGCAAGGCGTGCTTAGCCTTCAGCACCAAGCGAAACTGGCGGGCGATCATCACGAGCACGTAGCCAGGCTCCTGATTGGGGAGATCGTGCAGCAGCGCGAGCGCTTGCCGCCGTCTGCCGTCGGCGACGGCATCTACAAAGGCGAAGATGTTCGATTCCCGTGATTGCGGCACGAGCAGGTGCACGTCTTCCTCGCTGATCGTGCCCGTGCGGTTGCGGTAGTGCGCTAACTTGGTGAGTTCTTGCTCGATGGTGTCGCGATCCGGCAGCACCGCCGCCAGGTGCTCCGCCGCGCGGTGGGAGATGCCGCAGCCAAACCGCGGCGCGTTTTCCTCGATCCAGGAGACCTGCGGTCGGCCTCTGCGCTGGTCGGCGGTGTCCACGGTGGCGCCGGGTAGATCCCGTAGCGCTTTGGTAAGTGCGGTCGTCTCTCTGCCGCGAGGCAGCGCGTCATCTGCCAACACCAGCGTGCAGTGCTCGGGCAAACCGGGTAGATACGCCAGCAGTCCCTCCCGCAGCGGCTTCTCCTTGAGGCAACGGCTCAGCAAACCGCGGACGATGACAAGCTTCGCGCCGCCCAGGAACGGCAGGGTGTCGCAATGCACCTGCAAAGTCTCCATGTCGATGACGTCGCCGTCCAACACCACGCGGTTGAGGTCGGCGATCCCCTCACCTTCCGCAATGATTTTCGCGACTTCCGCCTCGACGGTGCCCTTGCTGTGGCCGATGTAACAGCGAATCATCGCCGATTGCTTCCTGAATTGGCGATTTGCCGAGTATCTATCATGTCGGTGTCTCTTCCCTAGGGCCGCATTTTACTGTCATTCCGAGCGCAGCGAGGAATCTAGTACCCTATTTCTGTCAATCCTTGGATTCTAAGGGTCTTAAAGTGAGCAGTCTGTTCAAAGTGAGCCTGCTGAGAGCATAGAACGTCATCGCTCGCTTGAGAATCCATCGACAACAAGGCGCGGAACGTCCGTCAGGTCCGCAACGGTGAGTGCCGCAACCTCTTGCCTGGAGCAGTCACGGTTCAGCCAGATGGCATGCCAACCGGCTTGCCTGGCGCCACGCACGTCGTTCTCAGGGTTGTCACCGATGAAGAGCAGTTCGTTGGGGGGCAGTCCTAGCTCCTCGGCGCTGCGCTCGAAGATCTCCCGCTGCGGCTTGGCGACGCCCACTTCTCCTGAGACAACCACGGACGCAAAGCGCTCCGCAATGCCCGTCTGCGCTAGCTTCTGCCGCTGTTGCGCGCCGTCGCCGTTGGTGATCACACCGAGCGGGTAGGCCGAGAGGGCCTCAAGGCAGGGCACGGTGTCGGGATAGAGCGACCAGCTCTCCTCGTACAAAGTAAGGTAGCGAGCGAATATGTCGTCAACTTCCTGCTCGGTCAGCGGCTGCCGCCCGTCCCCGGCTTCATCCTGCAGTGCCATTACCTGCTGCACCCGCCATGTCCGCTGCGCTGCAAAAGACAATTCACCTGCCACATAGCGTTGCCAGCCACGCTCGGCCGCTTCATGCCACGCGGCGGCAAAGTCCGGAAAGGCCAGCCACCGCTGCGGCCCATTGTCCCCAGCGAGAAGCGTGGGGTAGAGTTTGGACAGCGCCGCAAGCTCGGCGCCATCGTGATCGAGCAGCGTCCCGTCCAGATCGAAGACAACTCCGCGTATCATCGTGTTTCCTTGGTGTGCAGTTCGTGTGTCGCGAACCTGAGCCTACGTGACAGCCATAATGTGTGACCGCATGCGCTCTGCATCGTGCCTAAGCTGATTGTCATTGCCAAATCGGTCCAATGGTGACAGACTTATCCTCAGCAGTGCGTAAAGAATGGTTTCCACTACGACACTTAGACCTATTCACGGAGGAACACAGTGAGCAGCACAGATGGCCGCTCGGCTTTAGTATACCTGACGACGCCCATGTCCCCGCCGCATTGGGCATTGTTGGAGCGCGAGTTGCTGCGGGCGCAGGAGGCGGCCTGCGCGGCGTTCTATGCCAAGTATTTTGATGACCGGGGCTATTTGCTCTGCATCCCGCGTTGGGGTGGCAACGACGGTCCTGATGATGCGGGCGAGAACCTCCTGAATTGGCCCATGCTCCACGCGCTCGGCGCGGCGGATAGCGTCTTGGCCATGTACAAGCACGGGTGGGACGGCCACTTGCGCCAGTATACGGAGGCGAAGACCGAGTACGTGCCCATGGCTCGTGAGGGCATGTACTACAAGGAATTCTCCGTGATGTTCGATTGGATGCACCACGGCGAGTGGATTTCGCCCTTCATTCTGGAGCCGCTCAGCAATCCCAATGACGCCACGTACGAGCAGCGCATCCGGCGCTACGCCGGTTTCTACATGGATGAAGACCCCCAAGCGCCGAACTACGACCCCGAACACAACGTCATCCGCAGCATGTTCAACGGCAGCCGGGGCCCCATGCTCCGCAAGTCGACCGCGCTCGATTGGGCCGGCGACCCCATCGAGGTGGCAGGACGCTTCGACGCCAAGCACGGCGAAAACAGCTTCGCCCAGATGCTCGACCACTTCCGGGACTACAACGACGTGGCCGGCGATCACCCCCTGAACCTCAGCACGACCACCGTGGCCCTCACCGCCTATGCCCTCACCGGCGAAGCCAAGTACCGCGACTGGATTCTGCGCTACGTGGACGGCTGGGTGGGCCACACCAAGGCAAACAACGGCATCATTCCCACGAATATTGGGCTCGACGGTACCATCGGCGGCGCGTGCGACGGCAAGTGGTACGGCGGCGTGTACGGTTGGGGTTTCTCCGTCATCGACCACAACACCGGCAAGCTCGCGCACCGGCCGGCATGGCAGCAACGCGCGGTCTATGGCTTTGGCAATGCGCTACTCATGACCGGCGACCAGAGCTATCTCGGTGTTTGGCGGGATATGCTCGACGCGGTGAACGCCAATGCCAAAGAGACTGACGGCTCGCCCACGTATCCCCATATGTACGGTGACACCTACGGCGAGGAAGGCTGGTACGACTTCCGGCCGGAACCGTTTGCGGCCGGCGCGCGCGAACTCTACTACCTGTCCATGGATCCACAGGACCTAGAGCGCGCTCCCCAAGACCCCTGGCACAACTATCTGGCGGGCAAGAATCCCGGCTATCCGGTGGAGGCGCTGCAACGCGACTATGCCATGGTGCGGGACCGCATTGAGAAGATGCGGCAGGACACCACCACCCCGGATACACGGCTCTCCGACGACATGAACCACATCAACCCGGCCACTACCGATGCGCTGACCCGGCTCACGCTTGGCGGCTACCCGACGGGACGCGAGGGCGGCCCCCTCTACTGCCGCTTGCGCTACTTCGATCCCGTGCACCGCCGCGCCGGACTGCCGGAGAATGTTGCCGCGCTAGTGGACCATCTCACAGCGTCGGAAGTCGGCGTAACGCTCGTCAATCTTAGCCCCGTAGCGGAACGTACGGTCATCATCCAGGGCGGCGCCTACGCCGAACACCAGTTCATCAGTGCCACCGCGGGCGGGATCACGACGGAGGTCAACGGGCCGCACCTCGTCGTGCGTCTCGCGCCCGGGGCCGGCGAACGCATCACGCTCACCATGCAGCGCTACGCCAACCAGCCGACGCTCGCGTTCCCCTGGGTGTGAAGGTCGACCGGACACCGCTGGGGATGGCACCCTCAGCCTTGCCGCGCGCTAATCCTCAGGAGCGTGACCCCAGGTAGACTCGTCGCTGACAACCTCTTCTCATGCAACTCGGACTCTTTTCCGTCTGGGTCTGCGGTGGCTGTCACCTTCTTGGACCGGACAGGATGCCGGGCCTTCTGGACGCTCGCTTGACAGAGTGGATCAGCCGATCTAGAATATAGTTACGGTACCGTAGCGTATAGTATCTAGGAGGTGTCCCATGCGTGATCGAAGCTCGAGTACGTACCAGAGACGTTGGTGGATACTCGGCTTACTCGCCATGAGCCTGCTCATCATCGGCTTGGACAACACCATTCTCAACGTTGCGCTCCCCACCTTGCAGCGCGAATTCGATGCGGCGGCGACAGAATTGCAGTGGATGGTAGATGCGTACATCCTCGTGTTTGCCGGTTTGCTGCTCACGATGGGGTCGCTGGGCGACCGCTTTGGCCGTAAGCGCGCGCTGCAGCTTGGCCTCATCGTATTTGGCGCTTCGAGTCTCTTTGCGGCCTATGCCGAGTCCGTTGAACAGCTCATTGCCGCGCGGGCAATCATGGGCGTGGGTGGCGCGCTCATCATGCCGTCCACGCTATCCATTCTCATCGATGTGTTTCCCAGAGAGGAGCGCGGCCGGGCGATAAGCATCTGGGCAGGCGTAGCCGGCATGGGCATCGGCCTTGGCCCCTTGACCGGGGGCCTTCTCCTCGAGAACTTCTGGTGGGGGTCCATCTTCTTGATCAATATCCCCATCGCGGTGCTTGCTCTCGCCGGCGGGCTCTTTGTCATCCCTGAGAGCCGCGATCCGCATCCCGTGCGGGTGGATATCTTGGGCGCTGTGCTCTCCATCGCCGCGATAACTGCCCTGGTGTTCGCCATCATCGAGGCGCCCGCGCGCGGCTGGACGGATAATCTTGTACTAGCGAGCTTTGCGGCTGGCGGACTATTGGCGATCGCGTTTATCATTTGGGAGATCAAGACCGAACACCCGATGCTGAACCTTGCGTTCTTTCGCAACCTGCGCTTCTCCGCGGGAGCCGGAGCCATCGCGATCACATTCTTTGCCATGTTTGGCATGGTGTTCGGGCTGACGCAGTATTTGCAGTTCGTGCAGGGGTATACGGCGCTGGAGGCTGGCGTACGGTTGGTGCCGATCGCCTTGGGCGTAGTGATTGGGGCAGGGAACAGCCATCGCCTGGTCGCAAAGTTGGGCACCGACAGGGTCGTGACACTCGGCCTGCTGTTGGTGACCACTGTGCTTGCGTCGCTAGCGTTCTGGCAGCCCGACACTCCGTATTGGGTCGTTGGCACAACGCTCTTTGTGCTTGCCATCGGCATGGGCAACACTATGGCGCCGTCTACCGACGCGGTAATGGGAGCGATTCCGGAGGCCAACGCCGGGGTAGCCTCTGCCATGAACGACGTCACACGCCAGGTGGCAGGGGCGTTGGGCGTGGCGGTTATCGGATCGGCAATAAATACCGTGTATGGCCGCAGAATGGAAGACGCAGTCGCCGGCTTGCCGCCGGAAGCTGCTGAAGCCGCCAGCGATTCGATTGGCATGGCAGCCAGAATTGCCGCAATGGTGCCCGCCAATGCGGGCGGCACGTTGCTCGACGCGGCAAGGTCGGCCTTTACCGATGCCCTCAGTTTGGCGGTGCTCATTTCGGCCTGCGCGGCTCTGGCGGGCGCGGTTCTCATTGCGCGGTTCATGCCGCGTCATCACCTTGCAGACAAATCAGCAGCCCCTGAAGCAGTGAATCCTCACCCGCAAGATGCCGGTGCGGTGACGTCAAAATGAATCCACCCCGTGAGAAAACAGCGCAAGGCGAAGCGAAGTCCGGCCGGCCGCGCGACCCCGAGGTCGACCGGGCAATCTTGCAGGCCGCGCTCCGCGTGCTCACGGATCAGGGCTACGCCGGCACGTCCATCGAACGCGTCGCGGCAGAGGCGGGGGTCGGCAAGACCGCCATCTACCGGCGCTATGCATCCAAAGCGGAGTTAACCGCTGCCGCTTTGGCGTCTCTGCGGGACGCATGGGGACCGCCGCCGGACACAGGCAGCGCGCGCACCGACATGATCGAGATGCTGGCTCAGGCCCAAGTGGCGTTCGAGCAAGGGCCTCTCTTGCCCATGCTGGGGGCGTTGCTCGTCGAGGAGCGGCGCAATCCTGAGTTGTTCGAGCTGTTTCGCGAGCGCATCATCCGGCCCCGCAAAGATGACGGAATGAAGGTGCTGCGGCGCGGTGTGGCACGGGGTGAGATACGGAAGGACGCCGATCTCGAGGCCGCAATCCACGCGATGGTTGGGTCGGTGCTGGCAAGGCACGTCTTGGGTGCTCCGGTCTCTCGGCAACAGATCGAGGAGACAATCGCAGTAGTTTGGAGAGGATTGGCGGGTGACGCGGGAGAGTAGTTCTTGCGGGCCTGAGATACGCTCTCGGGGCGGAGAGCACATCACCTTCACTATGCAGCGGTACGCCAATCAACCGACGCTGAGCTTTTCTGTGGGTGCAGGTGTCTGGTAGCGAGTGAGAATCCGTCCGTTCGTCCTGAGCTTGCCTGTCCTGAGCACTTCGACAGGCTCACTACAGGCTTGTCAAAGGGTCGAAGAACGGACAGCGGAGTGTATCTCGACCGCCGCCGTGCTATGCAGGTGAGGTCTCGCTGCCGCTCAGCAGTTCCGCCACGCGCTGGTTAATCTTGCCGGTGACGTCCATGGCCACCGTCCGGTGGGCCAAGTGCAGCGCGTTTGTCATGGCCTTCGCGCTGGAGCGGCCGTGGGCGATGATGACGGCGCTATTGAGTCCCACCAGGGGCGCGCCACCGTATTCTTCGTAATCCATGCGGGCGCGAACCCGGTTGAAGGCCGGTCGCGCCAGCAAGGCGCCCAGCACGGTGCGCGGGCTGGCGCGCAATTCCGCCTTCAGCAGCGCGCTAATGTATTCGGCGGCGCCTTCCAGGGTCTTTAGGGCCACGTTTCCCGTAAACCCATCGCACGTCACTACGTCTACCGCCTCAGAGAGGATGTGGCGGCCCTCGATGTTGCCGACGAAATTGAGCGGCGCTTCTTCCAAGAGCGTGTAGGCCGCCAGGGAGAGTTCGTTGCCCTTGCTCGGCTCCTCGCCAATGGAGAGCAGGCCGACCTTGGGATTCTCGACCCCATACACCTGTTCGGCATAGATGCTACCCATAAGGCCGAACTGTTGGAGTTGCAGCGGCTTGCAATCGGCGTTCGCCCCCATGTCGATGAGCAGCGTCGGGTGCGAGGTGCGGGCGGGAATCAGCGCGATGAGCGCCGGACGGCTGATGCCGGCAATGCGGCCGAACCCCATGAGCGCCGCCGCCATGGTCGCCCCGCTGTGGCCGGCGCTCACCAGCGCCTGTCCTTCTCCCTGCTTCACCAGGTCGCAGGCGACGCGGATGGAAGATTCCGGACGCTGCCGCACGGCGGTGGCGTGGTCGTGCATAGCGATGACGTCCGGCGCGTGCTGGATAGAGAGCGGCAAACCGGTGGTATCGTGCTTGCGCAACTCCGCTTCCAGCATGTCTTGCCGGCCGACCAGGACGATGGGAAACTGGGAGGAACGCGTGGCCTGTACCGCTCCGGCGACGATCGCCTGCGGAGCATGGTCGCCGCCCATTGCGTCGAGCACAATTGCCAAGCAAAATTCTCCTTAAGCGGTAACCTTACCTTGCAACCGTTGGCACTATTATACTACTAGACAATGCCCAGACGGGCCGGATGCAGAAAATGGAGCATTCCTTCAGGAGCGCCTCTTGCACGACCAACAAACATCGCTTTGGAGCCGTTGCGAGTCCCTGTTTCCTTTTCCTCCACAATGGCGAACGTTCTTGTCGCTCTGGTTGCTCTTGCTCATGCCCTTTTTGGTGGTTGGATGTGCGTCTCAGCAAGGAGCGACACTTATCATCTACGCCGCGTCCTCGCTCACCGAGGCGTTCACGGCCATCGGCACGGAGTTCGAGGCGCGCCATGCTGACGTTCAGGTGGTCTTCAATTTCGCCGGCTCGCAAGCGCTCAGCACCCAGCTTGAGCACGGGGCGGTTGCCGACGTATTCGCCTCTGCAGACACCGTACACATGGACCGCTTGCAGGAGACTGGTCTGCTGGCTGAGGACCCTGTTTCCTTTGCTGAGAACCGCCTCGTCGTGGCGTTGCCCGCGGCCAACCCCGCCAAACTACGCAGCGTGCGCGATCTCGCCCGTCCCGGTGTGCGCATCGTCTTGGCGCAGGAGAACGTGCCCGTGGGCCGCTATACGCGACAGGCGCTCGTCAACCTGAGCGCCGACGCCGCGTACGGCAGCGCTTTCCAGGAAGCCGTGCGCGCCAACGTCCGCTCGGAGGAACTAAACGTTCGTCAAGTACTTGCCAAGGTGACGCTTGGTGAGGCGGACGCGGGCTTCGTCTATGTGAGCGACGTTGCCGCGTCAACCGCCAACATCGTGACTCTGGAGATTCCTGGCTTTGCCAACGTTGAGGCCGTGTATCCGATTGCGTTGCTGACGGCATCCAATGAGAAAGAGCTTGCCAAGCGTTTCATTGACTTTGTGCGGTCGCCGGTAGCGCAGGAGATCTTGCAACAAGCCGGGTTGCAAGCAGCCGACTTCGTTGCAGACGCCGACACTGTCGCAGATGTCGACTTGGTCGTAGACGCCGACTTCGTTGCAGACGCGTCACCATGAACTCAGCGCCGCCCCCACCGCCATTCCCGCGCAAGCGGGAATCCATCCCCCCTCGCCCCGCAGGGAGCGACACCGGCCTCCGTTCAATCTTTCTGGTGCCGACGGTGCTCTTCGCCATATTCGTGGCACTGCCGCTGCTGGCGTTGATTGTGCGCGCCGTTATGACGGGAGACCTCTTCGCTCAGCTTACACAGCCCATTGTGATAAGTGCCCTCCGGCTGAGCGCGCTGACGAGTGTGGCTTCGCTCCTCATCATTGTGCTGGTGGGAACGCCTACCGCCTACCTACTCGCCCGCAGCGCATTCCCCGGCAAGCGGTTCCTGGACGTGCTTATCGACGTGCCCTTGGCGCTGCCGCCGGTAGTGGTGGGTGTTGCCCTGCTCCTCGTCTTTGGCCGCTTGGGAGTGGTCGGTCGGTGGCTGCATCCGCTGGGCATCGAGATTGCCTTCACGACGCTTGCGGTGGTGCTGGCGCAGATATTCGTCGCCGCGCCCTTCTACGTGCGCTCGGCGAAGATTGGCTTTGGTCGCGTAGACCCAGAGCTGGAGGAGATTGCGGTAACGCTCGGCGCGTCCACCTGGCAAACATTGCGCTATGTGACCGTGCCGCTGGCCTGGCCTGCGCTTGTCGGCGGGGCCGTGCTGAGTTGGGCGCGGGCGCTGGGCGAGTTTGGCGCCACTATCATGTTCGCGGGGAACTTCACCGGCCGCACCCAGACCATGCCCCTGGCGATCATGACCGCACTGGAATCCGATCTCCAAACGGCCATCGTCCTGGCGACGCTGCTGGTGCTCGCCACGTTCGTCGCGCTCTTTCTCTTGCGTTGGATCAGCCGCCGCTTCGGCGACGTGTGGTAAGCGGTAGTTTCTCACTACTTTAGTGCTCAACGTACTTATCCAGAGCTTGCATCCTCTAAGACACAATAGAAGCGGGAAACCTAGGCACTTTTGGGCGGCCGATTTGGGGCCATTTCAAGCCGGGTCGTGTTGATAGACAACAGAGTGCCCTATGAGACCCTGTTGGGTAGGGTGAGGGAACCTGTGAATGGGGTTGGTGCGCACCTGACAGAATGCCAGGCCTTCTGGAGCTGAGCTAGACGAGCCGCGACCAACGAGTGGTGTCCCATTTGGCTGTTCGTTCTCTGTCGGATTGTGCCTGTGTTGACTACAGGCAGATATGTCATTTGAAGGGTGTCATAGGTGACAGCAAGGCATAGCTCATAGTAAGGCTTGTTTTATTACATTTGGCATTACTTCTGCCTATAATGTAAGGGATAAGTCGCCCGTGCAGTAAAGGAGAACTCCATATGTTCGAATCCAGCGTAACCATCAAGGGCCAGACAACGCTGCCCAAGGCCGTCAGGGACTCGCTGGCAGTTAAGGCGGGAGATAAGGTTCGCTACGTCATCGTGGATGAGGGAGTGTTGATACTGCCTGTCCGGTCTACCAGCCGCCTGTTCCGTAGCTTGAAATACGACGGCCCTGTCGTGAGTCTGGCAGACATGGATCGTGCCATCGCAGAGGGAGCCACTGAAGGATGACCTCCATCGACACGAACGTAATCATTCGCTACCTCGTCGGCGACGACGCTACGCAGGCGGAGGCGGCGCGCGCCTTGCTGGATGGGCTGACTCCTGAAGATCCAGGGTTCATATGCCGGGAGGTCGCGATGGAGATCGCCTGGGTGCTGGAGAGAAGCTACGGCTTCGTGCGGGCCCAGGTCGCAAAGGCATTGATGGACATGACGTCTTCGGACAGCCTCCTCGTCGAGAATCCAGATGACGTGGTTGCGTCCGCACACCGATACCGCCAGGGTGGAGTTGGCTTTTCAGACCTAATGATCCTTTCAGCGGCCAAACGGGTGGGAGCTACGCCCCTCTATACATTCGACCGCAGACTTGCCCGGATGGAGGGAGCTGCGCTGGCAGGAGACAAGACAGGGGGTGCCTCGTCGTGAAGGATTCTCAGAAGCCCGATCACGTGAGCCTTGCCAACATTGTCAGCTCCCGTATAGTGAGGACGTGGACCTGAAATCTATAACAGGCGCAAAGCGAAATCACAATCATCGCGCGGAAAGGGGCCGCGTGCGCGCAGTAAGCGTAGAGAGGAAGCAGCAATGGCAGCAAGTAGCATAGCAGTTACCTGGCTGGGGCATGCCGCGTTCAGCATCGTGACGCCGGAGGACAAGGTTGTGCTCATCGATCCATTCCTCGAGGGCAACCCCGCGTGTCCCGCAGACCTCAAGGAACCCGATAGTGTAGACGTCATCCTCATCACCCACGGCCACGGCGACCACTTGGGGGACGCGGTGCCAATAGCGCGTCGCACTGAGCCGGAGGCCGTGGTCACGACGGCAGACATTTCGCATTGGCTGGGGCAAAAGGGCGTCGCCAACATTGTGGGGATGAATAAGGGCGGCACGATACACGTGGCGGACCTGGCCGTGATGATGGTCCACGCCGAACATACCAGCACCATCATGGACGGCGACACGCTGATACCGGCAGGCGAGAGCGTCGGCTACGTGGTCACGTTCTCAAATGGGTTGAAGCTCTACGTGGCCGGGGACACGGCGCTCTTTGGCGACATGGCCTTGATCGGGCGCCGCTATTGTCCCGACGCGGCGCTTCTGCCGATTGGCGATCACTTCACCATGGGGCCAGATGATGCCGCGGAAGCCTGCCGCCTGCTCGGCGTACAGCGCGTCATCCCCTGCCACTACGGTACCTTCCCCTTGCTCACGGGCACGCCGGACGCTTTCCGCGCCGCAGCGCAGGACATCAGCGGCTTGGAAATCTGTGTGATGCAACCGGGGGAGACGCTCTCCCTATAGAAACCTTTGCAGAACCCAATCCTGTAGGCGAGATTTCTCCCTCTTCCTGGGGAGACCTTTCCATAACCCGTGCCGGCAGACGGCTAGACCTCCTCACCTCCGTATCGAGTACGGGGTGAGGGCGAACCCTCAGCGGTGTACCATTAAGGTGAAAGGTACTCGCCCGGCACTATCGCAGCACCCTGGAAATTGCACTGCCGCCACTGACAAGGAGCAACCAAGCGAGCATGGAATCAGCACCAATCAAGTTCGGCACCGACGGCTGGCGCGCCATCATCGGCGCCGATTACACTGTCGCTAACGTGCGCTTGCTCACGCAGGCGGTTGCCCAATACTGGCTGGCAGCGCATCCAGCAGAAGCGGAACGGGGCTTTATCGTCGCCTACGACACCCGCTTCAACGCCGAGATGTTCGCCGCGGCAGCAGCCGAAGTGCTGGCCGGCAACGGCATTCCCGTGGCGCTTACCACTACGCCGACGCCCACGCCGGTCTTTGCCCACGCCATCGTCAACCGGCAGGCCGGTGGCGGCATTACGCTCACGGCGAGTCACAATCCGTTCGATTACCAGGGGTACAAGGTGCGGTCCGGGTACGGCGGCGCCACGCCGCCGGAGGAATTGGCCGAAATCGAGAAGCTCCTTGGCGCGCTGCAGCCGCCAGACGTGCGTTCACTGTCCATCGCCCAAGCCGAGCAACAGGGCCTGTGCGTGCGGTTCAACCCGGCTCCCGCGTATCTGGCGCACATCGGCCGGCTGCTCGATCTTGAGGGTCTGCGCGCGTGGGAAGGTACGCTGGTCGTGGACGTGATGTATGGGGCCGGTCATGATTGGTTCAGCAATATCCTCCAAGGCGGCTCAATGCGGGTCTACGATCTCCACAACGAGCGCAATCCCATGTTCCCCGGCCTGCACAACCCGGAGCCCATTCCCGGCAACCTGCAGGCCCTCTTCGGCCTCGTGCCGCGCATGGGAGCGCAGTTGGGTCTCGCCACCGATGGCGACGCCGACCGCCTCGGCGCGTGCGACGAAGACGGTGGCTTCCTGAACCAGCTTACGGTTATGTCTTTGCTGGCGCTCTATCTACTGGAAGTGCGCGGTCAGCGCGGGCCAATTGTCAAGACGTTCACCTCCAGTTCCATGCTCAACCGGCTCGGCGAGCATTTTGACGTGCCGGTGCACGAAACGCCGGTGGGCTTCAAATACGTGGCTCCCAAGATGCTGGAGACCAACGCCTTGTTGGGCGGCGAGGAAAGCGGCGGCTATGCCTTTCGTGGCCACGTGCCGGAGCGCGACGGCATCCTGGCAGGACTCCTTTTGCTGGACTACGTGGTGCAATCCGGCAAATCGCCGACCGAACTGGTGGAACACCTCTTCAGCCTGGTGGGACCACACTACTACGACCGGCTCGACCTGGACTTTCCGCAGGAGGAACGCGCAAACATCACAGCACGTATTCAGGCGCATGAGCCGACGAAACTCGCGAACGGCGCGGTGGTTAACCACCGCACTGAGGATGGCTTTCACTATGCCTTGCAGGGCGGCGCGTGGGTGTGCGTGCGTTTTTCCGGCACGGAGCCCATCATGCGCATCTACGCCGAGGCGGAGAGCGAGGCGCGCGTGCAAGCCCTCATCCAAGCTGCGCGGGCGTTAGCGGGAGTCTAAGGAGTAGCGTGTCCGAGTCTTGTCATTCCGAGGAGTGAAGCGACGAGGAATCTCAATTGCTGGCATTCTAGATTTCTCGCTGCGCTCGAAATGACATTGTAGTGGAAAGAGCAGATCGGAATCTGCATGGTAAGCACACCGCAAGGCTGTTTCATAACATTCGAAGGCGTCGAAGGTTCCGGCAAGACCACCCAAGTGGAGTTGCTCGCCGACCGCCTGCGCCACGCCGGGCGTACGGTAGTGACCACGCGCGAACCGGGCGGCACGCCCATCAGTGACCGCATCCGCGCCGTGGTGCTGGACCGGCAAAACGTCGAGATCCATCCCCACACCGAGGCGCTGCTCATGTGCGCCGCCCGCGCGCAGCTTGTCCATGAGGTTATACAGCCCGCACTTGACGCAGGGCAGGTGATCATTTGCGACCGCTACAGCGATTCGACCTTCGCGTATCAGGGCTACGCCCGCGGTCAGGACTTGGCGACATTGCGCACACTCAACGCCTTTGCTACCGGCGGCCTTGCCCCGCACCTAACGATTCTGCTCGATCTGCCCGTGGAGGACGGGCTGCAGCGTCGTTTCGGCGCCGGCGCCTCTGCGGCATCAACTAACCGCATGGACCGGCTTGACCTGGAATTCCATCGGAGAGTCGCTGCCGGGTATCACGGCCTAGCCCAAGCCGAACCGGACCGCTGGCGCTTAGTTGACGCGCAAGAGGCAGTTGACGACGTAGCTGCGGCAATTTGGGAAATTACAGCCGCTGCCTTGAATTGTTCGTGATAGAGTCTACGCATGAGGATTCAGATTGTTGTTGTCGGCGGTCCCTCTCCTGGGACAGAGGATTACTGGGTCCCGACCTTGCTGGCGGCAGTTCCCTCTGCTTGGGAAGAGGATTAGGTGGGTCCCGACCATGCTGGCGGCGGTTCCCTCTCCTGGGGGAGAGGGTTAGAGCCTGCCCCGTACTCGATACGGGGGTGAGGGGTCGGAAATCCCTTGTAGTTCTAGGGCATGTTTGATGTACGTAACCACGTTTAGAGTGCTGCTAAGAGAGAAGATGGATTCCGCGCCCCCGTGCGGGGGCGAGCTTTCGCGGGAATGACGGAGTCTCTCGTGCTATTTTCATGGTAATGACGGATTAAGTCACCGTTCTGCCTAGGTCCAAGGAGAGAAGTCCCATGAGCGAAGAAGCCATTCGCGTTGAGGGCGTCAGTTATGCGTACGGCGACGTGAAGGCGGTGGATGACATTAGCTTTAGCGTTGCCCAGGGCGAAGTCTTGGGCTTTCTGGGGCCGAACGGCGCGGGCAAGTCCACCACCATCAAGCTGCTCACCGGCCAGATGCGCCCGCAGACCGGTGACATCGCGATCCTGGGCATGAACGTCGCCAAAGATCGTGATGCCATTCAGGGCCGCATCGGCGTCTGCTTTGAGGAAAAGAACCTCTACCTCAACCTTTCCGCCAAAGAGAATTTGCGCTTCTTCGCCCGGCTCTTTGGGATACGCGATTTCGATCCTACGCCGTTGCTGCAGCGGGTCGGCTTGGCCGACCGCGCCGACGACCGCGTGAAGGGCTACTCCAAGGGCATGCAGCAGCGCCTCATGGTCGCCCGGTGCCTGCTGAACAATCCCGACATACTTTTCCTCGACGAGCCGACCGACGGGCTCGATCCGGTCTCCTCGCAGGCCATCCGCCGCGTGATCGAAGAGGAAGCCGCGCGCGGCGCGGCCATTTTGCTCACCACCCACGACATGGATGAGGCGGACAAGCTCTCGGACCGCGTGGCGTTCATCAATGACGGCACAATCGCGGCGCTGGACACGCCGGAGAACCTCAAGCTCGCCCACGGCCAGCGTTCCGTGCGGGTGCGCACCCGCGCCAATGGCGAGATCCGCGAGCGGGTTGTGCCCCTGGATGCCAGCGACACCGGCGACCAGCTCAAGGCGGTGGTGGGCGCGGAGGGCTTGCTCACCATTCACACGGAAGAGGCGACGCTGGAAGCCGTTTTCATCACCCTCACGGGCAGGGGACTGCAGGAATGACGGCTCGAGGACAAGAGTAATGAGCGGTAAAGGACTGCGAGCGGGATGAGCAGAGGACGGCAAACATGAGCGCCCAAGTCTCACGCGCCGCCATCGTCTGGGCAATAGTCCGCAAAGACCTCCGCGAGTACAGCCGCGAACGGTTCTTCGTGGTGATCACCGTGATCAGCATCGTGATCTACGGCGTCGCCTTTTGGCTGATGCCGAGCAGCGTGGACGAGTCTTTCGCCGTTGGCATTCACCAGACCGGCATGGACGAAATCTTCGCGGCGGCCATGGATGACCAAGGCGTAGGGATCGAGCTTGTACAATTCGAATCGGTTGCAGCGCTTGAGGCGGCGCTGGGTATGGGCGGCGCGGAGCCGGAACAGCCGCTTGCCATCGGGCTGGCGTTCCCCGCTGACTTCCTGCAGCGCGTCGCCGCCGGACAGCAGACTACGGTGCGGGTGTACGTGGACGCCAACGTGCCCGTGGAACTGCGCGGCGCTATGGAAAGCTTTGTGCGTGAGATCGCTTACGCGCTGTCCGGCAATCCGCTGCCGGTGGCCGATCCCGATCGCGAGGTGATCGTGCTCGGCGAAGACCGCGTGGGCGCTCAGGTGCCGTTTCGCGAGAAGATCCGGCCCCTCTTCGCGTTCTTGGCGCTCATTATCGAAACCTTTGCCCTGAGTTCGTTGGTCGCTACCGAAATCCAAGCGCGCACGGTGACCGCCGTGCTCGTTTCGCCAACGCGGGTCTCGGACTTTCTGGCGGCCAAAGGCCTCCTGGGCACGGGCATGGCCTTTGCCCAAGCCGTGCTTCTATTGCTCATCATCGGCTCTTTCGCCAACCAGCCCTTCATCCTACTGGCCGCCGTGTTGCTGGGCGCGGTGCTGGTGACCGGCTGCGGCCTGATTGCGGGCGCGGCGGGCAAGGACTTCATCGAGACGCTCTTCTACGGCATGGCGTTCATGATCCCGCTTATGATTCCGGCAATTGCCGTGCTTTTTCCGGGTTCTGCCGCCGCGTGGGTGCAGGTCTTGCCGTCATACGGACTGGTCCAAGCGGTTGTGCAGTCCAGCGCCTACAACGCCGGTTGGTTGGAAGTCCTGCCGCACCTCGGCCTGGCGCTGGGGTGGTGCGTGATCGCCTTCGCGGCGGGGCTGGTTATTCTCAAGAGGAGAGTGGAAACGCTCTAATATAGGAGCGGAGGACACGCCTATGGATTGCATCTCTAGGAGTGGAAAGTAAGCCGTTCGCCCTGAGCCTGTCGAAGGGTGAACGGCGGGAGCAGCATAGTACAAGAGAAATAGAGAAAAGAGCAGGGGACAAGCCCCCGCGCTACACGGATTGAGCGGAAAGGCGAAGGACAATGGTTGGAGTACACGCGCTACACCTGCTGCGCAAAGACCTGGGCGTCGGGCCGCGCTCGCCTATCTTTCTCTACGCCATCGCCCTGCCCGTGATTCTCACGCTTCTCATTCGCGTGGTGTTCGGCAGCCTCTTCGACCCCGCGCCCCGGCTCGGCATTGTGGACGAGGGTGATTCGCAGATCGTCCGGAACGCCCGCGACATCGACGGCGTTCAGGTGAAGTTTCCGGAGTCGGCCGCCATCTTGAAACAGATGGTGGAGAACAACGACCTGGACGCCGGCCTCGTGCTGCCCTCGGGCTTTGATGGCGCGTTGCAGGCCGGTCAGATGCCCAACGTGCAGTTCTTCTTCGGCGGCCAGAGCCTGGCCTCGAATCGCGTGGTGCTGGGGGTGACCATGATCGACCTCATCCGCGAGGTGGCGGGCTCGCCCGCGCCGATTGAGGTGGAAACCGTCACCGTCGGCGACGGTGAGTCCGTGCCGCTCGTCTCGCGCCTGCTGCCGTTGATCGTGCTCATGGCGGTGCTCATCGCGGGTGCTTTGACCCCGGCGACAAGCCTCGTGGAAGAAAAGGAAAAAAGAACGCTCACCGCGCTGCTCGTGACGCCAACCCGGCTGGGCGACGTCCTGCTCGGCAAGGGCGCGTTGGGCTTCATCCTGGCCATGGCCACCGGCACGGTCACGCTGGCGCTGAACGGCGCGCTCGGTACCAACACCGCCGCCCTGCTCCTGGTGCTCGTGCTGGCGACGCTCATGGCGGCGGAGGTCGGCCTGATGCTCGGCTCCTTTGCCAAAGACACCAAGGCGCTTTACACCATCTGGAAGTCCGGCGCTATCGTGCTGCTCGCCCCCGTGATCTTCTTCATCTGGCCCAACCTACCCCAGTGGATCGCCAAAGTCTTCCCCACCTACTACTTCCTCTCGCCCCTGTTCGACATCGCCATCCACGGTGCCGGCCTCGCCGACGTGTGGGTGGAACTCGCCATCGGCTTCGCCATCTGCGCCGTCTTCCTCCTCGGCGTCGCCGCCCTCGGCCGCCGCATGGAGGCTACCCTGGCAGCGGCGTAAGGGTCGTCTACACAGAGATCAGACGATACGGCACCCACGGGCCTTGTGCACATCTCGCCAAAGGTAACGGTCTACTTTTCGCATCCGGAGAAGCCCCTCAACTGCAGCCACAGTCTCCCTCTCCCAAGACTGGGAGAGGGCTGGGGTGAGGGTTGAGCTAGGGACTCCCACGAACAAGGCGTAGGGGCACGATATATCGTGCCCCTACGGGTGGTAACGCTTGTCTAAACGAGGAAACCTAGAGCGATGTCGAATCTCCAACTACGCGCCCCGATGCCGCCGTCAAAGTAGGATCATTTAGGGGTTTGCTAGCAGATCAGGCAGTGCTCGCTAAAGCTAACTATTCCCACTCGATGGTCGCAGGCGGCTTGTTGGTGATGTCGTAGACGACGCGGTTGACGTGGGGGACTTCGTTGACGATGCGGCTGGAGATGCGGGCCAGCACGTCGTGGGGGATGCGGGCCCAGTTGGCGGTCATGGCGTCCTGGCTTTCGATAGCGCGCAGGGCGACCAGGTGGTCGTAGGTGCGTTCGTCGCCCATCACGCCGACGCTCTGCACGTCGGGCAGCACGGCCAGCACCTGCCAGTATTCTTCATAAAGCGAGGCAGCGCGTAACTCTTCCGTAAGAATTGCGTCCGCCAGGCGCACAATGTGCAGCTTCTGTTCCGTCACCGCGCCGAGCACGCGCACGGCGAGACCCGGCCCCGGGAACGGATGCCGCCAGACCAGCTCGTGGGGCAGTCCCAACTCCTCGCCCACAGTGCGCACCTCGTCCTTGAAGAGCTTGCGCAGAGGCTCGACGAGGGTGAGGCGCATGGTGTCCGGCAGGCCGCCCACGTTGTGGTGGCTCTTGATGCGGGCGGCGGCTTTGGAATCCGGCGCGCGGCTCTCGATCACGTCGGAATAGATGGTGCCCTGGGCCAGGAAGTCCACGGGCGCGTGCCGCTGGGCCTCGTCCTCGAAGACGTCAATAAATGTTTCCCCAATGATCCGCCGCTTCTTTTCCGGGTCGGTAACACCAGCCAGTGCATCCAAGAATCGGGCGCGGGCGTCCACGCGCCGCACGGGAATACCGAGGCGTGTCAGGCTGTCTTCCACCCAGTCCGGTTCGTTGAGGCGCAGCAGGCCGTTGTCCACAAACACGTTGATTAGCCGGTCGCCGATGGCGCGATGCAGCAGCGCCGCCGCCACGGTGGAGTCCACGCCGCCGGAGAGCGCCAGGATGACGCGCTGGTCGCCCACCTGTGCCTGAATCTCCGCCACCGCCTCGTCGATGAAGGCGGCGGGCGTCCAGTCGCCGCGCAGCCCGCAGACCTCAAAGAGAAAGTTGCGCATGATCGCCATGCCTTCAGGCGTGTGCGCCACCTCGGGGTGAAACTGGATGCCGATCATGCCCTGAGCGTTGCCCATGGCGGCAATGGGCGAATTGGCCGACGACGCCAGCATCTGGAAGCCCGGCGGCAGCGCCGTGATGTGGTCGCCGTGGCTCATCCATACGTCCTGGTCGGGAGCGAGGTCCGCAAAAATGCCAGCGGCATCCTCCGCGTGGATCATCGCGTGGCCGTATTCGCGCCGTTCTGCAGGCTCCACGTTGCCGCCCAACGCTTGCGCCATGAGCTGCATGCCGTAGCAGATGCCCAAGACCGGCCAATCACCTTCCCAAACGTACCGCTGCGGGTGCGGCGCGCCGGGCGCATAGGCGCTGGACGGACCGCCGGAGAGCACCAGGGCGCGGGGGTTGAGGGCGCGTAGCGTATCTTCATCGGCATCATAGGGCATGAGTTCCGCGTAGACGCCGCATTCGCGGATGCGGCGCACGATGAGCGGGCTGTACTGGGAGCCAAAGTCGAGCACCACCACGCATTCGCGGGTGTTGCTGGGACGTGAAGATGGATTCCTCTCCCCCTGCGGAGGCGCGCTTTCGTGGGAATCACGGAGCGCGGATACAACGGGTGTGTCAGGGGTGGTGGAAGACTCCAACGGGCAGTTCTCCTTCTAGCGATTCGCGCGTACTGGAAGCACAGTCTGTGTCGAGAACCGGCGCTCGTACCTATTAATCTCAATCATCTCCTATCGTAAGACCCTCACCCTAGCCCTCTCCCAGAGGGAGAGGGGACAAGATTAGAGTCCTGTATATCGCGGTCTGCGCGATCTGCCAAAAGTGGACTGAGGCAAGTGTTAATGGCGGTCTACGCGCGGGTTGACCTCTAGTTCACGCAAGTCCTTCACCATTTGGGCCAGACCGCGAGCACCGGCCTCTAAGAACTTCCGGCCCTTCTCGGCGGTTGCTACCGTCGGATCGCCGCGCACGCCGGTCTTGGAAAACGTGCTCCAATACGGCATGGCCACCGCGTGGTTGGCCTCCTCAGACCGGCCGGCGACGAGGTCGTTCCAACCGCCCAAGCTCATCGGCAAGTCCGGTGGGATCTCCGCCGCCGCCTTATCCATGTAGACGTTGTCGGGATCGATGGCGAGGTAGAGGCTGGTCTCCAGTTCGCCGCCGTGGGACATGCCGCCATGGGGCGAATCGCGCAATTCGGCCACCACCTTGCGCACCTCGGCGATACCCCAGTGGTTCAGGGCGTAGACCAAGCCCTCGCCTTCAGTTTCGATAACCGCCAATCGTGCGGCAACCTCGGTAAAGGCCGTATTGCTGCCGTGGCCGTTGAGCATGATGATGCGGGGAAAGCCGTGGTGGATGAGCGACTTGCAGATATCCACGAGGTAGCGCACGAACACGTCACCGTCCACGTGGATCACGCCGGGAAAGTCCAGGTGGTGCGGATCGTACCCGTGGGCCACCGCCGGCACCACCACGCACTGATCGGGTACGAGTTCCGCCGCGCGTTCGCAGATGGTGGTGGGCAGCAGCACGTCCACGTCCAGCGGCAAGTGCGGGCCGTGGTCTTCGATGCAGCCCGTAGGCAACAGGGCCACCCGTCCCTGCGCCGCCGCCTCCTTGATCTCCGGCCAGGTCATCTTGCCGTATTGAGTCTTTGTCGTCATGCGGTGGTCTCTCCTCTGCTCGTTCTTGCTTTTGCTGAATTGGCTTAGGGAGCTTAGTTCTCTTTCGATTATAGACTGTGCGGGGCGTTGGGTGCTTCATCCCATGGCTTGCCTCACACGCGCGACGGGCAGTTTCAACTTTCAACCCTCACCCCGGCCCTCTCCCAGTCTTGGGAGAGGGAGCATGCGCAGTCGCGCAAGGGTCGTCGGCGTGGGGAGGCAAGCTCCCACGCTACGGTTTGGCGGCAGAAGGATTCAAGGTAATGAAAACAAATGAATCCGTTCGTGCTGAGCACTTCGACAAGCTCAGCACATGCTTGTCGAAACGTGAACGGATTTTGGTTTCAATAGCCAGAGCAACAACCTGAAACGTCGCGGTTTCCAGGGAATCACAGAGGGCTGGCCGAGCGCCAGCCCTCTAGAGGATTCAAACAGTTAACGCCGACACCGGCTATTCTATTGTGACCTCCTCCGTACGGACGGTCTCGATAGTGCCGCCGGCATATTTCCAGACCTCGATGGGCGTGGTCACGTCGCCGTTCGCGTCGAAGTCGTGGGCGCCCGCGGCGCCTTCGTAGTTGATGCTCCCGCCGGCGCGTAGAGCCTCAACGGCAGCCTTGACTCCGGCCGCGCCGGCCGCAGCCGTGTCTCCGTCAGGATTGGAGACCGTGCGCAGCATGTCGCGGACCGCGGCGGGCGTCACCTCCGCGCCGGAAACCTCAGCCGCCAGTGCCGCCAAGGCCGCAATGACGATGGAATCGTAGACGTTGGTCATGAAGGGCAACGGCGGCAATTCGCCGTACTTCGCCTGGTAGTCTGACGTAAAGAGCTCAAGTGACGGCGTCTCGGCGGAACCGGGGGCCGTGCCGAGCATGCCCTCCAGGTTCGCGGCGCCGACGGCCTCGATAATGGCCTGCGACTTGGTGCCGTCCACGAAGAGGAACTTCGTAATGAAGTCGTTCTCAATGGCCTCACGCAGATAGATGGTCGCGTGGCCGGCGTAGCTCAACGCCAGCAGCACTTCTGGCTCACCCTCGATCGCTCTGCGGAGTTCCGCTACATAGGTGGTAGCCTCCGCTTCGTCGTGGGGCACAGCGGCGCTCACGGTGCCGCCCGCGGCCTCGAACGCCGCCTGAAAGTTGTCCTTCAAGCCCTGGCCGTAGGGATTGTTGACGTAGAGAATGGCGACGTTTGTGTACCCCTGCTCGACCGCCACACCGGCCAGCACCACGCCCTGCAGCGCATCTGACGGCACGGTGCGGAAGAGGAAGTCCTGGCCCTCATCAGCGGGCAGTATCGTGAGCAGCGGCGACGTGGAGGCGTATGAAATCTGTGGCACGCCCTTGGGGATCGTCACCGACTCAGCCACGGCCAAACTGGAGCTACTCGCGGCAGCACCAATTACCGCGTGTACCTGGTCAACATCCACCAGCTTGCGGGCCGCCTCCACGGCTGCCGTGGGGTTGGTCTCGGTATCGCCATAGACGATTTCTACCGGATAGCCGGCAGCGGCCAGGTGCTCCCCGGCGAGATCCGCCGCCTTCTGGAATGCCGCGCCAAACTCACTGAGCGCCCCGCTGAAGGGGAGCAGCACACCGATCTTTACGGTAGGCGCCGCCATTGCTTCTTCCTCGGCCATTTCCGGCTCGGCAGCCGGCTCAGTGGCACAAGCTGCCGCCAGCAAAACCAGCGCGCTTGCTGCAATGAACAGCGTTAACGTCTTCAATATTCTCGACATAACCCTTCCTCCCTGCTTCTGAATAATGCGCTACTTAGAAATAGCATATAAAGGGAATTCCAAGTCGTCAAGAGACTCGCAAGCCCTGCGGAATCTAGGCGCAAGACCAGTCACGTCTTGCCCTTGGGTCTGGTAGCATACGAAAGAGTTGACGGCTTTCCTGCCCAGCCAGCGCAAAGGGAGTTTTTCCAGTGCCCAAACCAGAAGTATTCGTCGCCATTACCAAGACGTTGCGGTCGAGTCTCTTTTCTCAGGAGAGTGAGGAGCGCCTCGCTGAGCTCTTTTCTGTGCGCGGCGGTGATCATGACGAAAGACTATCCAGCACGGAGTTGGCAGGGCACGTCGGCGGCTGCACGGCGCTGCTTACCGGCTGGGGCACTCCGCAGATTACGCCTGATGTCTTGTCTGCGGCAGGCGACCTGCGCATCATCGCCCATAGCGCCGGCAGCGTCAGGAGACTCATCCCGATAGCCGCTTTGGAAAAGGGCGTCGCCGTCACCCACGCCGCCGCCCTGATAGCGGAAGCCGTGGCGGAATTCACGGTGTTCGGCATGCTGCTGGGATTGCGCTGGCCGCACCGCCAGAATGCCTGGATGCATGCGGGTAAGCCCTGGTCGGAGTGCCGCGCCACCGGCGGCAATCTCCTGGAAGCCCAGCGCGTCGGCCTGATTGGTTGCGGCTACGTGGCGCAGCGCGTCATCAAGAAGCTGCAGGGCTTCGGCATGCCGATTGCGGTCTATGATCCGTATCTCTCGGACGAACGCGCCGCCGCGCTCAACGTCACGCGGGTCTCACTGGAAGAGCTCTTCAGCACGTGCCGCGTCATTGCCAATCACGCGCCCACCACCCCGGAGACCGACGGCATGGTGACGGCCACGCACTTCAAGCTGCTGCAGGACGGCGGCGTGTTCATCAACAACGCGCGCGCCCGCGCCGTAAACCAAGATGACATGATCGCCGAACTCGCCACCGGCCGCATCCGGGCCGTGCTCGATGTATTCAATCCCGAGCCGCTGACTGAGGACAGCCCGCTGCGCGGCATGGAAAACGTCTTCCTGACGCCCCACATGGCCGGACAATCCGACGATACGCGTATGCGCCAGGGCGCCGCCATGGTGGACGAATTGGAGCGCTTCCTGAATGACGAACCGCTGCAGTATCCGATCACCCTCGAGTCGTATGATCGGATGGCTTAAGAGAGAGCGTTATCGCCAGGTCCGTTCATCTTTCGACCCTTCGACAGGCCTGTACTGAGCTTGTCGAAGTGCTCAGGACAGGCAGGCTCAGGACGAACGGTTGCCGGCCCCTTCGCTGCCAAGCCACTTTTGCCGTTCGCGTTGAGCTTCCAGTGCAAACGGTCTCATGGCTTTCTCAGCGCGCGGCGTTTGGAATAAGTCTCAACTCGGTCCGTTCGTGCTGAGTGGGCTTCGCGAAGCCTGGGCTTTTCGAAAGCCCTTGTCGAAGCACTCTTGTCTTGTGCGCCAGGTCAACTCCGGTTTCGCACCGCGTACAGCCATAGCCGAACGCCAAGACGACTACGGTGCGGATTGCGATGAGGGCAACTTCGTCCCGAGTTCCTACCGCGCCATTCTCCCCTCGCTCCGGTCTTTCCGCAAGGATCGCCTGATCCTCACTCAATTCATGCAGCGCGCTGACTCCGATCGGCCCCTATGCTGCTAGTATTGGCAATTGAGCCATGAGAGCGAAGGAGTAGGTGATCGTTGCAGGCACGCCGGCGCCGCCCTGTGAGGAGACGCACGGGACATTTCTTGCGTAGGCGCAATCTTGTTGTTCTCGCCGTGATGCTCCTTGTCGCCGCTGTGGCGCTGCGGTCCTGGGGCGGCGCGACGGGCAGCTATCCCGTCGTCGCCGTTGTCGACGGCGACACGGTGAAAGTGCGCATGGGCGGCGGCGTGGAGAGCGTGCGCCTCATCGGCATAGACGCGCCGGAAGCCGCAACGTCCGGGAGACCGGCCCAGTGCTTCGGTCTGGACTCCAGCGCCAAAGCCGGGGAGTTGCTTGCGGGAAAGGCTGTGCGTCTGGAGTTCGATGAATCGCAGGGCCGGCTAGACCGCTACGGTCGGCTGCTGGCGTACGTCTGGATCGACGACGTGCACATTAACGCGTTGATGGTACGCCAGGGCTACGCCCGGGAATTCACGTACAATCTGCCGTACCGGTACCAGGCGGAATTCAAAGCGGCGGAGGCGGAAGCGCGCGCTGCCGGGCGGGGTCTCTGGGCAGCCGATACGTGCGGCGGGAGATTGTAAATCCAGCAAAGCAAGCGAGGGGATGTTGCCAAGCTGGCTTCGTTCCCGAAAATCCTACAGAGCTATGCAGGAGACACCTCAGAGCCCTCCACCTCAGCCAGCAACGCTTCGCACCGAGCGGCCACCCGTTCCGCGATGGCGTTGACGATCATCTCGCCCAGTTCCGGTGAGGCGTGCTCGGATGGGTCTTCCCCGACCACGCCTTGCTCTTGCATAGTTAGGTCCCGGCGGTAGCGGCTGATGTCGGTGAGTTCGGGATGCAGGTGCCAGAAGATCGAGGTCTCCCATTTGGCGGCGTGGTCGCCGGTATAGCCGAGGTCGGTCACGACCTCAAATTCCGGCAGCGCCCAGACCCTCACATGGGGGTGTTTCTGCTGGTACCACTCGGCCACCTCTTTGAGCCCGCGCACGTGCAGCCCGCCATAATGCCCGGTGATGATGACGATGACTTTGAAGCCCTCGTCGTCGAGCTGCTCGATGAATTCCCGCGCCAGCGTGCGCACGGTTTCATCACGGAACTCAAGCGTGTGCTTGAAACCGGCGTGAGGCTTCATGGTCTGAAAGCCGCACCACACCACCGGCAGCGAAATCGCGCCGGCGGCCTCGGCGCAGCGGTCGGCGATGCCCTGCGCCTTGATGGCGTCCTGGCCGATTGCCAGGTGGTAGCCGTGCCACTCCAGGGCGCCCCACGGCAGAATGGCGATGGGCCGAGTCTTGAGTTGCTTCTCTACCTCGGCGGGAAACATGCGTTCGTATCTCACGATTCATCCTTTCTTGCAAGAGCAGAAGCCTGCGATAGACTTACTCAAACGCTTCCTTACCGACCGCCTACGCCAGCGCGGCGGGCGGGCTGCAGCATTTCTTGCGATGGGAAGTTTAGCAGGGAGTCTTGGGGCGAGGTACGTGACGAGCGTCCACTGTGAGCTACCTTAGCCCGTGCGTCTTTCGACAAGCTGAGGACGAACGGACTCTGCATCGCCCCAAAAGCCAGGAAAATGACGGTGCTTCACTGCCGGGCCGCCAGGACTAGGCGTGGCTTGCCACACCCACCGGATTCTGCACTGCATCCAGCAATTCATCGCAACGAGCAGCCACGCGCTCGACAATGGCGTTGACGATCATCTCGCCTAGTTCCGCTGAGGCGTGAACTGAGGGATCTTCGCCGCCGCAGCCCTGTTCCTTCATGGTGAGGTCAGTGCGGTAGCGGCTCATGTCGGTGAGTTCCGGGTGCAGGTGCATGAAGATGGAGGTCTCCCACTTGCCCGCGTGGTCGCCGGTGTACCCGAGGTTCTTCACAACCTCGTATTCAGGAAACGCCCAGACCCGCACGTCGGGATGCTTGCGTTCGTACCACTCCGCCACCTCCTTGAGCCCGCGCACGTGCAGCGACCCGTAGTGGCCGGTGATGATGACGATGACCTTGAAGCCCTCGTCATCGAGTTGCTCTATAAACTCCCGTGCCAGCGTGCGCACGGTCTCATCGCGAAACTCCAGCGTATGCTTGAAGCCGGCGTGGGGCTTCATGGTCTGAAAGCCGCACCACACCACGGGCAGCGAGAGGGCGCCAATCGCTTCGGCGCAGCGGTCGGCGATGCCCTGGGCCTTCAGTGCATCCTGTCCGATGGCCATGTGGTAGCCGTGCCATTCGAACGCGCCCCACGGCAGGATGGCGATTGGCTTCATCTGCAGTTGCTGCTCGATCTCCGCCGGCAGCATGCGCTCGTATCTCATGAGCAAACTTCTCCTATGCTGGGTTAGCCGGTTTCTTTGTTATTCCAGGGCTTCTTTCCCCACCACCTGCGCAAGGGCGGCGGGCAGGCTGTCGATGTCCTCCGGCGTCACGCGCTCTTTCACACGGTAGTCGGCTTTGCGGACGATCTCGCTCATCTGGTCGCGCACAGCGGCGATGCGCTTTTCCTGCACGCGCAGCAGGATCTCCGTCGCGTCGCGCGAGGGGCGGGTGCGCAAGGCGGCGCGTAGGTGGAGCAGGCAGAGTCCGTCGGAAGTCCCGTACGTTTCCTGGGCTTCCCGGTCGCCGCGCAGCGTTTCCAGCAATAGTCCCATGTGCCGCTGCTCGGCATTGCCCTGCGCGTCGCAGCCGAGACACGTCCCCTGGGGCGTGAGCGCTTTACGCACGCGCGCGGCCAGGCTGCTTAGAAAGCCCTGCTGTTCCTTCGCCGCGGCGATTTGCTGGGATGCCTCGCCGAGAATGTCATAGTAAGTCAAAGCGGTGCCCAGCGGGCTGTGTTTGTGGAAGAGCCGCCAGGTGTGATTGTGACAGAAGCCCTTGGCTGCGCGCACCAACTCGCGGATCTCAATGTCGTTCACGTGCTCGTAGGAGTACGTTTCCAGGAAACGGTCGCCGCTGCGGATCGCCAGGCGACAGACCGGGCACCCGGACTCGCGGATGGCCTCCAACAGTTCATAATAGGGCGTGTGCTTATCCATGAAGTGGATGATCTCGGTTGCAACTCGGACTAACAGGTCTTAGCCGTTCAATTTCCCGTATAGAATAGCACGGACGGATTCGCCGGACGTTAGGCACTGGTTCCGTCATTGCTATGAAAATAGCTCCCAGCGCGTCCGTCATTCCCGCGCACGCGGGAATCCATCTTCTCCCCACCCCTGGACTCCGGCTTCCGCCGGAGTGACGTGTGCCTGACCACCGCGCACGCAAGCTTGTCGGATGCCTGTGCGGTTATGCTTGCTGGCTAAGGTGCCTTTCCAGCTCCCGCCAAAGTCCGTAGGTTGACAGTTTCCGGCGCCACTGGCACAAGATCTGCCATTTCTTTCTCCAACACGTACAATGTCTTTGCAACCGTCAGCGAACTATGCGTTGAGGAGGACTACCCCGCATGCAGACGTATGAGATTGCCGTCATCGGCGGTGACGGCATCGGACCGGACGTAATTGAAGCCGGGAAGCAGGTGCTGGATGCCGCCGGCACCGTGACCGGCAGCTATCGGCTCAACTACACCGACTTCCCCTGGGGCTGCGAGTACTACCTGCAGCATGACCGCATGATGCCGGCGGACGCATTGCAGACCCTGGAGCAATTCCAGGCCGTCTATCTCGGCGCGGTGGGCTATCCGACGGTGCCCGACCACGTCTCGCTGTGGGGCTTACTGCTGCCAATCCGTAAAGCCTTCCGGCAATACGTCAACCTGCGCCCCATCAAGCTGCTGCGGGGCATTGACGGCCCCCTGCGCGACAAGGGGCCTGAAGAAGTCGACTTCGTTTGCGTGCGGGAGAACACCGAGGGCGAGTATTCCGGCGTGGGCGGCCGCGTGCACGTGGGCACCGACCACGAGGTAGCGTTGCAGTCCATCGTCTTCACCCGCCGGGCGGTGGAGCGCATCATTCGCTACGCCTTCGACTACGCCCAGTCCCACGGGCGCACGGGCGTCACGAGCATCACCAAGTCCAACGCCATGCAGTACAACATGGTCTTCTGGGACGAGGTGTTCGCGCAGGTGGCGCAGGACTATCCCGGCATCACCACAAGCAAGTATCACGTGGATGCCGCCGCCGCGCGCTTTGTGACGCATCCGGAGTCGTTCGACGTGGTGGTGGCCTCGAATCTCTTTGCCGACATTCTCACCGACCTCGGCGGTGCGTTGCAGGGCAGCTTGGGCTTGCCGCCCAGCGCCAACATCGATCCCACGCGGCGCTACCCGGCCATGTTCGAGCCGGTGCACGGCTCCGCGCCGGACATCCATGGCCAAGGCATCGCCAACCCCCTTGCCGCCATCTGGGCCGGCGCAATGCTGCTGGAGTTCCTCGGCGAGGAAGAAACCGGCCAGCTCGTGATGGACGCCATGGAAGCGGTGACTGCCAGCGGCGAGGTCCGCACTCCCGACCTGGGCGGCACTGCCACGACCCAAGAGGTCACCGACGCGGTGGTTGCAGCGCTACACGACATCTAAGGACGTCCCTTTCTTCCTTCTCCACAAGCGTGCAACAAGCACTGCGAGCCTTGTAACCTCTCGTCGCATGGGCCTGTTGCTTCCGGTAGCGCAGGTTTGCAACCTGCGCCCAAGACTCCATCCGGCTGCTGGTCAGTTTTCCTTATCAAATGATTCACATGACTTCAGGGTAGGAAACTCCAGCAGATATAATAGAAAGAGCAACCCTAAACCTAAGAAAGGCCCTCATGCGCAAAGTCCTAGCAGTCATCAGCGGCTTACTTGTCGCCAACGTCGTCTTCTTCCTGGGCAGCCTCGTCGCCAATGCCTTGTATCCCACGCCGCCGGAACTCATGGACCCACAGACACCGGAGGCCACGGCGCTGCGGGTAGCCTCCGCCGAGACGAACAGCCTCGTGTTGCTGATACTTGGCGGCGCACTGGGCGGATTTCTCGGAGGCACTACCGGTGCTAAGCTCGCGAGAGACAGAACATTCGCCGTCACCAGCGCCATCGGCATTCTCCTGGCGCCTTGGGCCATATATTCCTTCTACGTTTTCTTTCCCGCGCGGCTGTGGTTTCCTATCGGCATGCTCGTTGCGTTCCTGGTCTCCACCTTTCTTGGCGGCATCGTGGCGAAGCGAACGCAGGCGAAGTAGACCCTTGACCGCTTGGGCAATCGGGAACTTGCGCCTATACAACCTGACGGCAACCCCTGCGCAGACATCCTTTCCCCGCATAGGTAGGTCGGCTTTCTTTGGAGTCCAATACCACTCGAGAACCCCGCTGCCCCGCGCGGTCGTATGACGGAATCGTGTCCGACCTTCATGCGCGGGGTATAATCGCATCTGAAACCTTCACAGCATAATTATTCATCATTGATTACGGAGATCCGAGGAGTAACGCATGGCGACGGTACAGACATCGGAAGCGGCGCTGGACACGCTGCTGAACCGCGGCGTGGTGGATGCGGTAGTGCGGACCGATTTGGAACGCATGCTGCAGTCCGGCAAGCCGCTGCGCATCAAGTTCGGCGTAGACCCCAGCCGCCCCGACCTGCACCTGGGCCATGCGGTGGGTTTCCGCAAGATCCGGCAGTTTCAGGAGTTGGGCCACCACGTCATCGTGATTATTGGCGACTGGACCGCCCGCATTGGCGATCCCTCGGGACGCTCCGACACGCGCCAGATGCTCAGTGCTGAGAAGGTGCACGCCAACGCCCAGACGTATCTCGACCAGATGGGCAAAATCGTGGACGTGGACAAGATCGAGGTCGCGTGGCAGACGTCGTGGTTCGAGGATTTCTCCCTGGAAGACGTGGTGCGTCTCTGCGCCAAGTACACCGTGAACCGCATGCTCGACCGCGACGACTTCGCCACCCGTTACAAGGGCGGGCAGGCCGTCTCGGTGGTGGAATTCTTGTATCCCCTTTTGCAGGCGTATGACTCTGTTGCGATTGAGGCCGACGTGGAGCTCGGCGGCACCGACCAGTACTTCAACTTCCAGGTGGCCCGTGACATCATGCCCGCCCACGGCCAGCCGCCGCAGCAGTTCCTCACCTGGCCGCTGCTCGTCGGCACCGACGGCACGCGCAAGATGAGCAAGAGCTACGACAACTACGTGGCGATCACCGATGAGCCGAACGACATGTACGGCAAGGTAATGTCGCTCTCCGACGACGTGATGCGCGACTACTTTGAGACGCTCACGGACATCCCGGTGGGGGTGTTGGATGAGATGTTTGGCGAAATGGAGGCCGAACGGCGCAATCCCCGCGACGTGAAGGCCGAACTCGCCCGCGAGATCGTGACCCAATTCCACGACGAGGCCGCTGCTGGAGCCGCCGAGGCCGAGTTCGTGCGCATGTTCCGCCAGCGCGCGCTGCCCACCGACATCCCGGAAATCCCCCTGGATAGCGCTTTACAGGAAGCCCAGACCATCGTCGACGCCCTCATCGCCGCCAACCTCGCCACAAGCCGCTCCGACGCCCGCCGCCTCGTCCAACAAGGCGGCGTCCGCCTGGACAACACCCGCATCACCGACACCAACACCCCCTACACCGCCAAACCGGGCCAAATCTTCCAAGTCGGCAAGCGCAAATTCGGCAAAGTGGCGGGTTGAAGAGTGTCTGTACTACGAGAGGAAATAAGTATTGGCCCTCCTACCACCTGATTTCCTTGACGCAGTGGTTGCACTGGGTACTCCAAAACCAGATGGTACTACTAAGTTCACCGCAACGGGATTCTTGTGCAGCTACCCTGTCGGAGAAACTGATGGAAAGCCAGACTATGGGCTATTCCTGGTGACCAATCGGCATGTCATTGAAGGAGTGAACAGCCTCAAAGCTCGGTTAAATCGACCCATAGGATCGGAATCCAAGGTCTATGGAATACCATTAACGGCTTCTGATGGAAAGCCAATCTGGACAGTTCACCCAGATAACAACTGTGATGTTGCTGTGGTTGGGCTTTCTTATTCGATACTTCAGTCAGACGGCATAGATGTGAATTTCTTTCACTCAACACCCAACCAGATTCTTTCACTGGAAAAGGCGAAAGAAATTCAGGTGAGCGAGGGCGACGGCGTGTTCGTACTTGGATTCCCTCTGGGGGAGGCTGGTGAAGAACGCAACTATGTGATTGTTCGACAGGGAATCATTGCCCGGATCAGGGACTGGCTAGGCGGTCAATCTCGAATCATCCTAGTTGACGCATCTGTTTTTCCAGGTAACAGTGGAGGCCCAGTCGTCCTCAAGCCTGAACTTGCGTCAATTCAAGGCACAAAGTCGAACAATAGTGCCCTATTGGTTGGAATGGTCTCAAGTTATCTCCCTTACGAGGACATTGCTATAAGCTCACAGACCGGCAGACCAAGGATTGTCTTTCAGGAAAACTCTGGACTCGCCAGGGTAGTCCCGTTTGACGTAATCCAGGAAACTCTTGCCCTTGCCGTAAGAGGGAAAGTGGCTACAGGCTAGAATAGCCAGTAGTATGGGCATTCCCTGCAGATTAGGTGCGTCGAAGATTCTTTGAGGATTCATAGTGCCTAGAGGCACCACAGGACCTATCCGACGTTAGAGGCAAGAGTCCTTAGGCTAACTCTCATTGAGAGCGACAGCCCGATCATGGTTGATGGTGCAAAGTTGTGGGTCCAATGGCCTAGTCTCGTTTCTCAAGGTTGCAGGATGCCTCGTCTTGAGCGCCCTAAGTTGCTGTTGTACCATCAAAATACTTGGGATCACGCTTTAACGACATCGATTGAATAGGAAATGCATGAGTCGTGAGTCGCCGTTTGCTGATTACGCTAGAGCCCAATGTACTGCGCTGGGCACGTGAGCGGTCCCGCATTGATCTGGAACGACTAGCAAAGAAGATCGATGTAAAGCCGGAGAGAGTCTTGGAGTGGGAGCACTCGGGACGAATCAGTGTTGCCCAAGCGGACAAGCTAGCTCATCACACTCATACGCCCGTTGGTTTTCTGTATTTGCCAGAGCCGCCGGAAGATCAACTGCCCATCCCCGATCTCCGCTCTCGACGCAAGGATGTAACTGCAAACCCAAGCCCGGACCTACTTGAAACTGCCTATCTCATGCAGCGTAGACAAGCCTGGATGCATGATGAACTACTGGAAGAAGGTAGCGATCCGCTCGACTTTGTCGGTGCATTCAAAGACAAGAGTGATCATTTCCAGGTCGCCAATGCAATGCGCGCTAGCCTTCAGCTCGAAGAGAACTGGGCCTCTCGTCTGCCAACGTGGAGCGATGCACTCAGCCATCTTCGTGAACAAGCGGATCTTGCTGGTTTGCTCGTCGTGTTCACAGGGATTGTTGGTAACAATACCAGCCGAAAACTAGATAAGGATGAGTTTCAGGGCTTCGCCCTTGTAGACGATCTTGCTCCGTTGGTATTCGTGAACAGTGCCGACTATCAGGTGGCGCAAATGTTCACTCTTGCCCACGAAATCGCCCACTTGTTTGTTGGTGAATCCGGCCTGACTGGCTTCAACTACCATCAACCCCCGGACAATGCCACAGAGCAATTCTGCGATCGTACCGCCGCAGAGTTCTTGGTCTCAGAAGATGAGTTACGCGCATACTGGCCAACTGCTAGGAACATGGAAGACCCCTATCAAGCAATCGCGCGTCGGTTCAAGGTCAGCAACTTGGTAAGCGCGCGTCGTGCGCTAGATCTAGACTTGGTCAGTCTTGAGGCGTTTCTTGAGTTCTATGAGGAATCAAGAGCGACAACTTGGTTGAGAAAACGTCCCACCAATTCGGGCGGCAACTTCTGGAATACCCAGAGATGGCGAATCGGTCCTCGTTTCGGCGCAGCGGTGGCGCGTGCGGTAAAGGATGGCCGGCTTCTTTACCAAGAGGCATATAGCCTGACTGGCCTGAAGAGAGATACATTTGAGAAACTTCCAGAACAGATGGGAGTAACGCTGTAGTGGTCCGCCCTTACTCCCTACTTGTGCTGGATACAAGTGTATTTGTTCAAGCCCACCGCAACTATTATTCGCTGGATATTTGTCCAGGGTTTTGGAGAGTACTATCACACTTCACTCAGTCCGGCGATCTCTTAAGTATCGACCGAGTGCGTAAGGAAATCTTTGAACCAGACGAACCTGACGAGTTAATGGAATGGGCAAACCAGGCGCCTTCTGGACTCTTCGTTTCAACTGGAGAACAGTCTGTTGTCGATGCATTCTCCCAAATGCAGACGTGGGTTTACAGAAATACACAGTTTTCGCTTGAAGCGAAAGAGGAGTTTGCTCGAGTAGCTGATGGTTGGGTCGTCGCCTATGCAAAAGCGCATGATGCAGTCTTAGTGACGCAAGAGGTGTTCGACGAGAATGTAAAGAAGCGCGTCCCATTGCCCAATGTTTGCAAGCAGTTTGGTGTCCCTTACCTAGGCACCTTCGAGATGCTACGGCAACTTGGTGCCAAATTTGGCTGGCAGCATCTATAGCTGCGCGAGCTAGGCCCTTACTCGGCATGTGTATGGAGAGCTAGCTGACCCTCTGCGGAGTTTCACTAGCGGATCAAATCTCCGCTCGGCTCTTCGCCCTTCTGCCGCATCGGTCCCGGGCGGAAGTCGGGGACTTCGAGCAACGTAGTACCTTGGTCTATCGAATCGGCGGCGAGGATGGCGGGGGCGGCGGTGTCCATCGCCTGGTAGACGTCGAACTCCAGGGGGGTAATGCCGAGCACGGCGTCGCGAAACGAGACGTGGACGTAGTAGTCGGCGTCGCCGTGACCGCTGCCGCGGGCGGCGGCCGGCGCGTCGGTGCGGGCGTGGCCCCAGTCCATCTCCGCCATATCGTGCATCTGGCCGTCGGCCAGCCACATAAGCGGTTTACCTTTGCCGCTGCGCTTCCACTCCAGCACGCCGTTCGTGCCCGCGATGTGGAACCAGTGGTGCCCCATGCCGTGGGAGACCGGCTGGGTGAAACCGCAGACCAGCCGCAGGATGGCGTCCTTTTCCGTCTTCATCAGCGCCGCCTGGATGTCGGGCTGGCCGATTTCGGGATGCGAATAGCTGGGCGCGCCGGTGCTCATAGCGGTCACGGTCAAAACCCGGTCGTCGAGTACTTTCAGCAACGGGCTGAGCTCGTGGGGCAGGTAGTGGATGGGCGGCATGGTGTGCAGCCAGGTCGGCTGCGCGCCTGGATTTTCCGGCAGGTCTTCCACCGCCGAGAACTCCCCGGTATCCGGGTCCTGAAAGAACTGGCGCGTGCCGTAGTAGCCGATGTATTGTCCCTCGCAGAACGTGACGCGGCCCAGCTTGCCGGACTGCACCACGTCGCGCCAGGCGTCGATGTAGCCCCAGAAGCGTGTTTGCTCGCCAAGCTGGTAGACGAGACCCGACCGCTCCTGCGCCAGCACGATGCGCCAGCAGTCCTCCAGGGTGTGCGCCGCCGGCACCTCGCAGTTCACGTGCTTGCCGGCCTCCAACGCCATGGCCGCCAGCGCGCCCTGCTCTTTGCAGCGCACCGTCACCGCCACCGCGTCCACCTGCGGATCGCCCAGCATGTCTGCATAGCTGGCGTAGGCCGTCACGCCCTTGCGGTCTTCCAGCGCAGCCAACGCCCGCTCGTGCAGCACCTCTATCGGGTCGCACAGCGCCGTAATGCGGTAGCCCTCGATGCGCTCGAGCATGCGCAGCCAGTGCAGCCCGCGATGACCCAACCCGACCAGACCGATGCGTATTTCATCCATGGGAAAGCTCTCGTCTCTTTTCGCTAACTATCTGAAGATCACGTGAGAATTGGAAACGTGCTATCTCAGATAGTACACCACCCGGTACGTTTATTTGTGGGCGGGCAATTTCCCGATCAAGGATTTTGCTTACCCTCCACGTAGGCGGGCATAGGCGGGAATTTCCCCTCACCCCGGCCCTCTCCCCAGGGAGAGGGGGTCTTTTCGGCTGCCGCTCCGGGTTGTGCAAAGGTCTCTCTAAGGAGAGGGAGACACTCTATCCGTAGGTCCGGCTATGGGAGAGATTCCTTAAATAGAGAGGGTATCCTTATTCGGCAACGACCAGACTGCGGATCTGTTCGATTACGGATTCGCGCACGCCGGCGCGGCGCAGGTCGTCCACGTTCGCGAACGGCCCGTCGGCCTCGCGGGAGGCGATGATCCGGCGGGCGGTCACCTCGCCGATGCCGGGCAGCGCTTCCAGTTCTTTCTGCGTCGCGGTGTTGAGGTTGATGGGTCTGAGTGGTGACGGGGCCGTGCCGGACGCACCGAGCACAGCCGTATCTCCCTTGGCTGGGACATGAATGTGCATCTCGTCGCGGGTGCGGCGCGCCAGATTGATCGCCACGGGATCGGCCTCTGCCGTCAAACCGCCGGCCCGCGCCACTACGTCGCCGACGCGCTCACCGGACTTCGCGGCATAGACGCCCGGTTGGGCCACGGCGCCGGTGATGTACACCTTGATGTCGCGCAACTCCGTTTGCACCGGCGTAATGCTGATGGGCGCGGCGTTGCGCAGTTGCAGGGCGTAGAGTCCCAGTGCAATGGCCGCGAGCACGACCAGCAAGAGCACGATGCTCAAGCGGTGACGCTCCAACCACTGTAGAGAACCGGCAGCCTCGTCCGTCCCTGTTCCCTTTAGCGGCTGTTGTTCTCCGTCTAACACCTCTTGAGCCTCCGGGACGTGGCGCTGTGCGTGTGCGGGACTGCCGGTCTCGCGCATGAGTTGAACAAATCAACTGCCGGACGCGCGTGGCCTCGCGAGCGGACACTGCGCAGTTGCCGGTTGCAGCGACGGGATGCTGAACTACACACAAAAAGGGCTTCTCACATTCAGACTACCCGCACGCTGCGCTCTGTTTGCTTGCCCCTGCTCTGCACGCGGCGGCCACTTGCGCCAACAGCCTGGCACGATACTAATCGCATCCATAATACTTCAGATGTAATACATATGTATTGCTTGAGAGACGATCATACAGACGCTCAGTGCGGGAGCGCACGGCGATCCATCTGCGGGACTGGATACGCGCCTTTTCCAATTTAGGACGGAGCTGACTGGCAGTTCCAAAAAGAGACGGGCCAGCGGGTGCCTGCTCGCTAGAGAACCGGCGCGCTGCGTTGCCGTTATAAGGTATGGCAGCCGCAGGCGCAATGCATTGCCAAGGGAATCAACGGCGTGCTACCCTGAATCCCACTATTGCTATGGACAATCTTCCTGAATCACGCGACATTCGCATCACGCCCATGAGCTTCTTGCTCGGCGCGGGCGTGGTGTTGCTTGCGGTCTTCATTGCCATCATTGCCTCACGCATCGTCAGCGTGCTGGTGTTGCTCTTCCTCGGCATCCTGCTGGCGGAGTCGATTCGACCTATCGCCAACAAGCTGCAGACGTGGAAGATTCCGCGCGGCGTCGCCGTAATGATCGTCTACCTCCTGCTGGCGTTGGTGTTCACGGGACTGGGGCTGATTCTCGTCCCACCCCTCGTCGTGCAAGTAGGCGCAGTAGACGACATTTCCTCTGATGTTATCGATTGGGTGCAAGAAACCGTTCCGCCGCTCTACCAGGTTTCGGTCAACCTGGGATTTGACGACCAGGTACGAGAACTTGGTTCAACTCTGACAACCACGATTACGCAATTCATTGGCACCCTGGCGGTAGTGCCGTTCCAGATACTGGGATTCCTCTTCGGCATTGTCTCCGTGTTCGTGATCGGCTTCTTCTGGATGAGCGCCACCGAGAAATTCAATCGTTCCGTGATAGCGCTCTTGCCGCCAAAGCGCGCCACCGAGGTGCGCAGCCTCGCCGCCGAACTCTCCCAACGCGCTGGCGGCTGGGTGCGCGGGCAAGTCATCCTGATGGTCTTCATCGGGATCGTAACGTTCGTCGGCCTCTTTGTGCTGGGCGTGCCCTATCCGCTTGCCTTGGCGATGTGGGCGAGTCTCATGGAAATCATCCCTATCATTGGGCCGTTCTTAGGAGCCATACCGGCGATCCTCGTGGCGCTCGCGCTCAAATCCCCTTGGATTGCTTTGGCCACGGCAATCCTGTACGTGATCGTGCAACAGTTGGAGAACAACATACTCGTGCCCAAGGTAATGGAGCGCGCCGTCGGCCTGCATCCGATTATGGTTATGGTGGGCGTACTGGCGGGCGGCGTGCTGTATGGGATACTCGGTATTGTGATCGCCGTGCCGCTCGTGGCGGCAATGCAGGTGCTGGCGATGCGTTTGGTGGTGCCGTGGCTCATCGCCCAAATGGGAGACGATCCGGGGCCGCCAGCAGGACAAGTGGACGCTGTTTCGCAGGAGAGAGAAGAGTCCACAGAAGCCGAGACTGTGCCTGTAGATAGCGCCTCACCGCCCGATTCCACAGTAACCGGTACCTAGACTTCCCTAGCGGGACTTTCCCATTTACGGCAATGCAACCCAGACGTTGTCTGCCGCCGCCCGCTGCACGGCAGCGATGACGCGCTGCGCCGCGAGGCCGTCGGCAAAGTCGGCGACGTAGTCAGTGCCGAGAATGGTGCCCACCAGCCGCGCGGCGTGATAGGCGGGGAACGCCTCATATGCGACGGTAAACTCAGCGGGAATCTGCGACTGTGTAAAGCCAATCTCGCCGGGACGAGCCACCTGCACCGTCGGTTCTGTACCGCGTTCCGTGGTAAAGATCACGCTGCCTGCTTCACCGTAGACCTCTACGCGCAGCGAGTTGGAACGCCCGGCCGCCGCCTGGCTGACGTGCAGTGTTACCGGCAGACCGGACACGAGCCGGCCGACAAAGATAGCGGTATCGTCATTGCTTACCGCGCCGCCCTGCCGTTCCACGTTGTGCGTGAAGATGTGGCCTGTTATACTAGCAAACTCGCCGCACCACCACCGCACCAGATCGATGGCATGGCTGCCCACGTCGCCCAAGGCCCCCGCGCCGGCTGTCTCGGCATCCATGCGCCACACTTTGGGGCGGTCCGGTCCGTGTCGGATGTCCTGCAAGTACAGGAGGGCGATATGCGTGATGCGTCCGATGCGCCCTTCATCTAGGAGATGCTTGGCGTAGCGAGCGGCGCCAATGGAACGAAAGGTAAAATTGACGGCGGTGCGGATAGCGGCACGCTCGGCGGCAGCCACCATCTGTTCGGCGCCCTGCAGCGTAGGCGCAAGAGGTTTTTCGCAAATGACATGACAACCGCGTTGCGCCGCCGCAAGCGTCATGGGCACGTGGGAAGCATTAGGAGTGCCCACCAAGACGATATCCGGCGCGGCGGCGTCGAGCATACGTGTGTAGTCCGTATACAACGCTAGCGCTGGGTACTGCGACCCCATCTCTGCCGCGCGTTCTTGGCTGCGGGTGAAAGCAGCAACAACATCAACTTGGTCACAGGCCAGCAGACCGGGCAAGAGCACCCGTTGCGTAAAGGAGCCGAGACCGGCTACCGCAAGGCTATAGGTTTTCATAGGGGCATACTCCGCAAATTGTGTTGGTCATTGTGCCATGTTGCGCTGCGCCCCGCCACACGGCATTGCAATTGATATAGCGCTCGCGCGGAGAGCCACTTTCTCAGTTCAGGCTGCGGGAGACCGGACTTGCAGTGCGCAAAAGAGGGCGAGACGGAGTGATAGACGAGTGCAACATTCCTTAAGCGTTCATCAGCAAATGTGTAACCCTCTTAGCCGGAAACTAAGAGAATCAACCTGTGAGATAAAGAACGGCCAATACTATAAAGATTATAGCTAGTAGAATAGAAGCTTGTTTCTTAGAATATCCTTAATAATTGGCGAATATCCTAAGAATTTCCTTAAAATCGCTTCACAGTCTTGATACCTGGTGGTATGCTGGCAGAAACAAAACTCGTTGCGATCCGGTGGGCCGTTAGAAGATAACAAAGAAGTTAGCTCGCGACCCACCCAGCCCACATCGAGGCACGGCAGCGGAGCCGCCCGAGTGGCGGGCCGAATGCGGTGAAGGAGGTACGACCCATGGCCAGAGAGCTAGAGCAAAGAGGCGACCGCGTGCAGCGGTTGCAAGAGGCGAGAGACGCCCTGGCAACGCTCCTTGCAAATTCAATCGCAACCGATTTGCGGGAACGTGAGCGCGGGGGCGACGCTTCGGCTGACGACGACGACTTCGTGGACCTGGCGCAGGAAGTCGCCATCCAAGAAGATCGTGAAGCGGTGCTGGATGTCTTGCGCCGCGACATGAGAGCATTCGATCAGGCCTGGCAGAAGGCCGAGGCCGGTACGTACGGCGTCTGCGAGGATTGCGGAGAGGGCATCTCGGCAGAGCGCCTGGAATTCATGCCGGAAGCCACGTTGTGCGTCCCGTGCCAGGCCCGCCGCGAGCGCGCTTGGCTCGGCGCTCGCTAAGCGCACGGCACATGCCGGGAAACCGGCGCACGCCAGACGAGCGGGCGCACGCTTAGCAGACTTCTACCGGCTGTCTCTTACCCTCTCACTCCATAGGGAGGAGGGTGACCAAAACAAGGTCATCCTCCTCCTTGTTTTTTCTATTCACCCAGTCGGCTTTCGGTCTGTGTTCACCTCGCACAGCATGCGCAAAGCGAGCGGAGTCCGCTGCTAGGAGTGAGACCGGCTCCGCTTGCTGCGAGAGTCGGGGGAAGGCACGCTACAGCGGCCACTCGTAGCTTCAGGCCAACCCCGCTAGGAGACCTTTGCGAAACCCTAACGGAAGCGAAAGAGTCTCCTCTCCCTCGACGGGAGAGGGTTAGGGTGAGGGTGATTCCACACAATCCGAACCATTTTCACCGAATCGGTGCTATCTCGCATACTCACTTCAGGTTGTTGGCACCGTTTAGGCAAGATTTCCCCTCACCCCGGCCCTCTCCCCTGGGAGAGGGTGTCGCCCCTTTACCTCTGACTTTAGTTACGCAAAGGTCTCCCGCTAGGGAGCAAGTTCGCGCCAATCCCGTGCCGTCAGCGCATAGACCGAGTGAGTACTCTCCCGAGTGGACGCGCTCCAGCACGACGCTCTGCCACTCGTGTCCGACACAAGGTGAGGCGCGGCGCCGTGGCAAGAGTGGGGTATCGCTTCACTCTTTCGTGCGGTTGACGAGGTAGATCCCGGCTGCCACCAAGACAGCGCCGGAAATCAGTTCGGGACCGAGCGACTCGCCCAACAGCAGGTTGCTGAGCACCACGCCAAAGAGCGGGGTAACAAAGAAGAGCACCACCAGGCGACTGGCTTTGTAGTGCCGGAGCACCGAGATCCACGCCACGAAGCAGAATCCCGCCACCACCAGTCCTTGGTAGAGAATAGCCGTGACGCTTGAGAACGACACCCGGTACTCCCAGCCTTGTTCGAATATGAAGCTCAAGATGAAGAACCACGGCAGGGTGATGAGCATGGACCAGATCAGCAGCCGGTACGGGTGTATGCTCTGCACGAGCACCTTGGTGGTGATGACCCGCAACCCCAGCAACGCGCCGCTGGCCAGCACCACCGTATCGCCGATGAGGTAGTCGCGCGAGGCCAGGTTCAGGCTCTCCATGTACGTCACGGTCACGCCGACGAAGGCCAGCAGAATGCCCAGCGTCTTTAATTTCGTCAGCCGGTCGTCCCGCACCATGAAGTGCGCCAAGAGGGTGGTGAAGAGCGGATAGGTGCTGTTGAGCACGATGGAGCGTGATGAGGTGGTGTAGTGCGTGCCGACGTTGAGGGCGATGATTTGGAGAAAGAAGATGAACGAGATGTAGATGAGCGGGACGAATTCGCCGGGTTCCATCCTGATTCGTACGCGCTGGAACACGGCCCAGCCGGTAACCGCAATCAACCCAATGATGAACCTGAAACCGGCCAGCGCCAAGGGGGGAATATCCTGCAAGCCGATCTTGATGGCAACGGAGTTGCCGCCCCAGAGCAGCGCCAGGAGCAGGACAAGCGCTATGATGCTGGCATCGGGGTTGCGGCTCGACTCTTGGGATGATCCCATGGCGGCGCGCTAGCGGTAAAAGCCAAAGCGGGAAGCCCGGGGGTTGGGCAGTACCCGCGTACAGAACGAGACCACTATTACGTGCTCCACCACGGTGCTTTCTACAGTGCTGCCATCCAGCCGGCAGCACTAATGCGATTGCCAACAAAGAAGCAGCGCCTCGCGACGAGACCGGCGAATGCGCTGCTTTGCTTGCATGCGGTAGGTATCTTGGGAGCCGACGGCCGGATTTGAACCGGCGGCCTATGGTTTACGAAACCATTGCTCTACCACTGAGCTACGTCGGCGGAGGACTGCACATCAGGATTCCCCATCAATTGTAGCACACCCAAGGCGGGCTGCTGGTTCATCTTTCTGGTGCCTTCGCGGGGCGCTTTCACGGGACTTCAGAGGCCGGCGCCGGTTCTTCGCGCCGCGGCGCCGCCCCGCCTAACTCGATATCCGGGAGCAGCAGCGCCGCGATGAAGCTGAAGAGAATCAGGGCGGTGGCAAAGGCGTAGACGCGTTGCACGGCGGCAGTGATGCCAAGACTGAGCGCATTCATGAGCACGGCGATAACCTCGGCGGCACGGGCGCGCAAGGCAGTCTGCACCTGGGTAACTGCTTGCGCGGTTGCCGCGCTCACCATGGCTTCTTCCTGAGCTTGCAGCCGTTGCTGGAGGCTGGCGAGAAGCTCCTCACGCGCGGCGCCGGAAGGAGGACTCTGCAATGCCGCCTTCGCGTCTTGGGGCACGAACGGGCTCTGGGATACCGCCTCCCGGGCGGCTGCGTCGCCCTGCAGCGCCGCCTCAAATTGGGCGAGCACGCGCGCCGTTTCCTGGCGCACCTGCGCGGGGACGCCACCCGCCTGCAGGCGGGATGCAAGCTCCGGCGGCAGCGCCGAGCTTGCCAGCAGGGCTTGCCGCGCGGCCTCATCGCCGGCGAGGGCTTGAAGCGCCTGCCGCTCCAGCACGGCAAAGCGTTCCCGGACTCCCGCGGCGAGCGTGCCCACGCTGCTGTTGTCTTCGCCGAAAGCCACTTCGCCAACCTGCGCGCGCATTGCTTCAGGCACGTTCTCGCTCGCGGCTGCCGCAATAGTGCCGGCCAGCACCGTGCCCATGAGCGCCACGGAGGCGGTGGACCCCACCTGGCGCACGAACTGCAGCGAGCTCGTGGCCGTGCCGAGACGGCCGCGCGGCACGGCGTTCTGCACCGCCAGCGTATAGAGCGGCAGGGAGGGCCCCATGCTGAGGCCGATGACGACCATCAGCGGGAGCACTTGCCAGAGCGGCGTATCCACCCGGAGGTTCAGGGCAAAGGCGGCAAACGCGAGGCTGCCCACGCAGAGGGATGCGGCGAGCGGCAGCTTGTAACGGCCGGTGCGACTGGCAAGCTGGCCGCTGAACGTACTGCCTACCACCACGCCCATCACGACCGGGGTGATGGATAGGCCGGAATTCGCAGCCGAAAAGCCCTTCACGTGCACGAGGTAGAGGGGAAGAAAGACGACGGAGCCGAGAAACGCGCCGCCAAAGAAGAAACTGCCTACCATCGCCCAGCGGTAAACTTTCAACCGAAAGAGATTCAGTTGGATCAGGGGGTCGCTGCTGCGCCGCTGCCACCACATGAAGACGACCAAAACGCAAAGGGCGCAGGCGATCAGTCCGAGTACCTGGCCGGATAGCCAGGGGTAGGTGGAGCCGCCCCACGAGAGCGCAAGCACCAGCGGCACAACCCACAGGGCAAGCATGACAACGCCCAGGAAGTCGAACCGGCCGCGCTGCTCGGGCTGCAGGCGGGGCATGTACCCCACCAGGAAGATGACGGCGACGATGCCAAGCGGCACGTTGATATAGAAGATCCACCGCCAGGAGAGCAGGTCGGTCAGCAGACCGCCGAGCCAGGGTCCCGCGACACTCGAGATGCCGAAGACACCGCCCATCATGCCCTGCATGCGTCCCCGCTCGCGCGGGGGAAAGAGCAGACCGATCAGAGAGAATGCCAGAGCAAAGATGCCGCCCCCGCCGAAGCCCTGGAGAGCGCGAAAGGCGATGAGGGCCAGGATGCCCGGCGCCAGGCCGGAGAGCACCGAACCGGCGAGGAAGATGCACACGGCGCTCAAGAGCACCCACTTGGCGGGGAATAGCTCGACAAGACGGCCGAAGAACGGCAGCCCCAGCACCGAGGCAAGCAGGTACGCCGTGACGACCCAGGCGTAGTAGTTCAGGCCGCCGAGTTCTTCCGCAATGCGCGGCAATGCCGTGGTGACAATGGTCTGATCCAGCGCCCCAAGAAAGAGCGCCAGACTGATGCCAATCGCACTCAACCGCTGTTCTTGGGTCATATGGCTTGCGTCTCGGCCTGAAGGTTTGAGGTTTGGGAGTGCCATACATCATACTGGCCTAGTAGGAGGAATGCCCTTGAGCAGCGGGTACCCTCATGGAGACTAGCACTTAGCTATTCGCATAGCAACGTGCCGGTTCAGCGCTCTCAATCCCTATGGCTATACGTGCCCTAATTCTGACCAGCCACGTGTTGCTCTTTTCGATACCAAGTGAATTACACTCTCTTGCCGCGACCAAACAATGAAGAGAGCGGTCTTACTTGGGTGGAACTGAAAGTCGAGTATGGTGAAGAACACCCACGAGATTCGTGACGCAATACACACGTTTATTCAATTCGATTCCGACGAACGCAAGATTATCGATTCACGGCCGTTCCAGCGACTTCGTCACATCAATCAATTGGCTATGACCGACCTTGTCTATCCAGGTGCAACGCACAAAAGGTTTGAGCATTCGTTAGGCGTGATGCACTTGGCCGATCGGATATATGGAGTTGTTACCCACCCAGAGAATGTTAGACCTGAAGTTAGTGAAGTCTTACCGGAACTGAGCAATGAAGACAATCTTAGGTACTGGCGGAAGGTTGTGCGGGCAGCGGCCTTGTGTCACGACCTAGGACACTTGCCGTTTTCTCATGCAGGAGAAAAAGAGGGGTTACTCCCGAATGGCTGGAACCACGAACGTCTCACTTTGGAATTCATACGCAGCGACGAGATGCGTGACATTTGGGAAGCTCTTACACCTCCGTTGCGGCCGGATGACATAGCCAAACTTGCTGTCGGCCCCAAAGAAGGCGCCAAATACATCGATTCGGTCTTTACGGATTGGCAAGCCATCTTGGCAGACATCATAGTCGGAGATGCCTTCGGCGCTGATAGGATGGACTACTTGCTGCGCGACTCACATCACATTGGTGTTGCCTATGGCAAGTTCGACCACTACAGATTAATAGATACGCTTCGCATTCTCCGCCCACCGCCAACCGAGAACGGCGGTCAATCTCAAGAGCCGACTTTGGGAATCGAGGAAGGTGGCTTGCACTCGATAGAATCGCTCTTACTTGCAAGGTATGCGATGTTTTCGCAGGTCTACTTTCATCGAGTCAGGCGCATCTATGACATCCACCTGAGAGACTTTCTCAAGGAATGGTTGTGCAACGGGCAGTTTCCCACCGCAATAGAGGACTTGCTCAAAGTGACTGACGTTGAAGTGACGCAAGCCCTTCGCCAAGCGTCTCTGGAGAATGGCAATCTAGGTGCGTTGGCAAATCGGATTATAGATCGCCAGCACTTCAAGGCAATCTATCAGCGGAACCCTGATGACCTAAAAGTAAACTCCGATGCAGCGCAAGCGATCTACACAGCAGCGTCGGAGGAATTCGGGGCCGAAAATGTCCGCAAGGATCAAGACAGAAAGGGCGGAGGCGATTCCAACTTTCCCGTACTAAGTAGAGACGGCAGCATTATCTCGTCGTTGACACTTTCACAGATACTGGAAAATATCCCAGAAGCTGCAATTGACTACGTCTTTGTGGATCCCAAGTGCCGTATTGACGCAATAAAGTGGCTTAAGGAGAATCGGAGGAATATCATAGAGAGTGCAAAGGAGGAGGGCCATGAGGCAGTTGAATAGGCTAGGAAAAAACGCAATTGTGCTTTCACTGGCGGGCAACTTGAAAGACGCTGGAAGCTGGTGTGGGGAGACCCACTTGCAAAAAGCCGTGTATCTTCTTCAAGAGCTTACGCAGGTGCCGCTTGGATTCGACTTTATCCTCTACAAGCACGGGCCATTTTCCTTTGACTTGCGTGATGCTCTTACTGCGATGCGGGCAGACTATCAACTCAGATTCCTCATTCACCCAATTCCCTACGGACCCAGTCTTGTTGCCACCGATACGGGCAAACAGTTTCAAAAGCGCCTCTCTTCCGTGGTTAGCAAGTATCGCAATCAGATCAGTTTTGTCGCAATGCACCTTGGCTCTAAGTCAGTGACAGACTTGGAAAAACTCGGTACTGCTTTCTACGTCCTAAAGGAAGATGACTCTCGCTCCCAAGAGCAAGTAGCGCGACGAGTTTCAGAGCTGAAGCCGCACATTCCTATTGACGTTGCTAGAGAAGCCGCAATTGGGATAGATAAGATTATTGGAGCGTACAACTCTTCCTACTAATGGCAAGAGTTTCTCAACAATTTCATCCCTGTTGGCAATCCACTCGAATTGCAGAGCGTGCGAACCATGACCGACTGGCGTGACGAGTTTCCCGGACTGCGAGGACGAATTTATCTCAACACCGCGGCGGGGTCGTGCCTGGGACGCACGGTGGCTGGCGCCTTGCAGCAGTACACAGAGGAGAAGCTGCAGGGCGCAATCACGCCTACGGAAATGCAGGAAGTCGAAGCCGACTGCCGTCAGCGCGTCGCTGCTTTCATTGGGTGTAGCGCGCCGGAAATCGCGCTCCTGCCGAGCACCACTGAGTGCGTAAATGCTATTCTCTTCGGTCTGCCCTGGGAAACGGGCGACAACCTGGTCGTCACCGACCTGGAGTTTCCCAGTTCGATCATCGCCTGCCTGCACCTGGGTCGCCGCTTTGGCGTTGACGTGCGCCTAGTGCGGCATACGGGTGGCGTGGTGACCCCGGCAGCTATCGCCGCGCACGTGGATGACCGCACGCGACTGGTGGTCATCAGCCACGTCAGCTATCGTTCGGGCTACCGGGCAGACCTTGACGCCGTGGCGGACTGCGCCCACGCCCACGGCGCGCTGCTACTGGTGGACGCCTCCCAGTCGGTGGGGGCGGTACCGCTGGAGGTTGGCGCCGTGGACTTCATCGCCGCCTGCACCCGCAAGTGGCTGCTCGCCACGCACGGGCTAGCGTTTCTTTACTGCCGCCAAGACCGTCTGGATGCGCTCCAGCCCTTCTACGCGGGGTGGCGGGGCACGGTGAATCCTCCTTCTGCCGTCAACACCCTCGACTACACCTTTCACGACGACGCGCGCCGTTTTGAAACCGGGCTGCTCGATTACACCGCCGTCTACACGCTGCACGCGGCGTTGGGATTCTTGCATAGAGTGGGGATGCCCTACATCACGGAGCGCGTGCTTGATCTCTCAGGTCAGGTACACGACGTCTTGGCAGGGCTGGGGATTACGCCGCTGACGCCGCGCGATCCACAGCAGCGAGCCGGCATCGTCTCCTTTGAAACGCCGCACTACCAGCAGATTGGGGATGCCTTGCAAGCTGCCGAGGTCCACGTGTGGGCCAAAGAGGGGCGCGTGCGCATATCGCCGCACTTCTACAACACGGGCGCGGACGTAGATGCCTGCCGCGCGGCGTTGCGGAGGGCTGGCCAGACGGCACTGCTCTCTGAAAGCCGTGCTCAGGCTTGAGGGGTAATTCGCTTCAGCCGTCCCATCTACAATGCGGTGATAGGGGTCTGGCAATCTCTCGCTAATCTTGGTAGGTTAATGTTGTGCGAAGAGCCGACTGAGGTTCGAAGCCGCGGCCGAGGCCAACGTGAGAGCACGGGCGCATCTGCGCTAATCACGCGTTGAATGCTCCTCTGGTTCGTCATAGTCGGTACCGCGCAAAAGCCGCCAACCCTCGCGCATCTCATTTGAGCCAAACACTTCCACCTTCGTTTACGACGATTGAAGAGAGATATACCAACGACACTTAATCTTGAACGACCGACGAAAAAACCGGGCATAGAGCGGCGCGATACCGTTGCAGACGCCGCGCGCAAGACCCTGCGCTTTCACTTCAGCCGCACGCTGGAGCACGAAGCCGGCTCCATCGACGGTACGGATATCGAAGAACTCCATGACATGCGCGTCGCCGTGCGCCGGCTGCGCGCGGCAGTGCAGTTGTTCCGTCCCTACCTCCCCAAGCAACAGGCCGCCTACCTACGCAAAAATCTCCGGCGTTTGGGACACGCGCTCGGACCTGCGCGCGACTACGACGTCATGCTCGCGAACCTCGCGGATTACCGCGCGGCATTACCGGCGCAAGCACAAGAGTCCCTCGAACCGCTCGCGCGGCGGTGGCAAAGGAAGAGAGAGCGTGCCCGAGAGGCAATGCTCGCATACTTGGAGAGCAAACGCTATCGCGTCCTAAAGCAGAGGATGCACGCGTTCCTAGAACCTGCAAGCGCGCCGGCAGCCGGTACCGGCAAGAATGGCGCAGCGGCCGCTCCTCCGTCTGCCCTGCATGAGCCGCTCGTTTGCGCGGAAGTCCCGGGTCTCCTCGCGAGTCGCTACGAAAAGGTCCTTACGTATGAGCCGTCGCTGCAGGGGGCATCTATCGAGCGACTGCACGCGCTGCGCATCGACTGCAAGCGCCTGCGCTATGCGCTGGAGTTCCTGCGGGAAGCCCTCTGCGCAGAAGCGGAAGATGCAATCGATGATTTGAAGCAGGCCCAGGATCACCTCGGTGAGATGAATGACGCGTACGTCGCCTCCCAAGTCCTGCGCAAGCTCTTGGAGAAGTGGCAGGGCGCTGCAGACGACTCGGGTTATCCGCCCGCAACGAGGGAAGCGCTGGACGCGTATTTGGCATATTGCGACGAGCGCGCGCGGGCAAAAGCCCAGTCGTTTCCGGTCATTTGGCAACATCTGACCGGGAGCGCGTTTCGTCAGCGTCTGCACGTAATCATGACCACGCCACCATAACGCAGTTTGTACCTATTTCAGATGGACTTGGCAGTTAAATGAATCTCGCAATTGTCCCTGTTCCTTGAGAAAGCATCTGCGAAACCCGTACTGGTGGGCGATACTATCTCCCTCTCACTGGGGAGAGGGGCGGGGTGAGGGGTCTTTACTACAATGGCTACTTGCGTTGTGCAGTGTCAAGATGTAGCAGAGCAAGAATCGTTATACTATGTAGAGATTGCAGGAGATTCACCCTCACCCTAGCCCTCTCCCGTCGAGGGAGAGGGAACTCTCTCGCTTCCGCTAGGTTTACGCAAAGGTCTCTTGAGAGAGGGCTAGCGCCTGTCCCGTACTTGGTACGGGGGTCAGGGTGAACCATCAAGGCAAAGCTACGTTGAAAGTGTGCTAGTCGCTGGTGATAGGAAAAAGGGTCACCAAGGAGCATACATGACCGGAGAACGCATCGCCGTTATCGACATTGGCTCCAACTCCGCGCGTCTGGCGCTCTTGGAAGTCTATGCAGACCGCGCCTTCAAGCTCGTAGACGAGCTGCGCGAAACGCTGCGGTTAGGCGAACAGCTCGACGCGGACGGCAATCTCACCGGGGAAGCGATTGAGCGCACGCTGGAGATCTCCCGTGTGCTGGCGCGATTCTGCACGGCCCATCGTGTCACGCACGTCATTGGCGTCGCCACCAGCGCCTTGCGGCGCGCCCGCAACGGGCCGGAGATCGTGGAACGCATCAAGGCCGAGACCGGCCTGGGGGTCAATATCATATCCGGCGATGAGGAGGCCTACTACGACTACGTGGCGGCGGTGAATAGTTCCGCGGTGGAGGATTGTGTCGCCGTCGACATTGGCGGCGGCAGCGTGCAGATCGTGCGTGCGCAGGAGCGCGCGGCCACGCACAAAACAAGCCTGCCACTGGGCGCGATAACGCTCACGAGCGCGTTCTTGGACCGCGATAAGCCTGCAAACAAACAACTCCGCGCTCTGGAAAAGCACATCGACAAGAGTCTCCGTCCGCTTGACTGGCTCAACGGGCACGGCGCCAGCGCCGCTCACTTACGAAATGGCAACCCGAAAGACCGCGGCGCCAAACGAACCGGTAGCGCCTTTACACAGAACGGCACGCCGGCCCTCATCGGCATCGGCGGCACCGTGCGCAATCTCGGCAAGATCTACCGCCGGCAAACGGGGTATCCGCTTGACCTCCTGCACGGCATGATCCTGCCTATGGACGCCGTGGAGGACATCTATGCCATGCTCCGCAAGCTGAGCCTGGAGGAGCGGCGCAAAGTTCCCGGGCTCTCCACCAAGCGGGCCGACATCATCGTGGCGGGCGCGGCGGTGGTGTGCAGCCTGGCGCGGACGCTTGGCGCCACTTCTCTGGCAATCAGCGGCAGAGGCCTGCGCGAGGGCTTGTTCCTCAACCACGTCTTGGGCGGAGAACTCGTGGAGCCGCGCGTGCCCGATCCGGCGCTCTTTTCCGCCACCAACCTGATGCGCTTCTACAACGTCGACGAGCCCCACGCAAACCACGTAGCGGACTTAGCGCTGTCGCTCTTCGATCAACTTGCGCCGGTGCATGGACTGGATGCGGAGGCGCGACGGCTCCTGCAGATCGCCGCGCAACTCCACGACGTGGGGGTCGCTGTCAACTACTACAATCACGACGAGCACGGCTTCTACCTGCTCACGCGCACGGGCATCGATGGCTTGACCCACCGCGAGTTGCTGATCGTCGCCTGTCTCGTGGCGATGCACAACGGCAACGTCGGCCCCCTAAAACGTTGGCCGGAATACCGCTCGCTCTTGCGGAAAAGGGACGTGGACGCCGTGACAAAGCTGGGCGCGCTCCTGCAACTGAGCGAGGCCCTCGACCGCAGCGAATCGGGCCTAGTGGAATCTGTCGCTTGCGCAGTCTCATCCGATCGCCGCGACATAACGCTGCATCTCACCGCCGATAGGGACGCGGTCTGCGAACTTCGTGAGACCCACGCGATGCTTACTGACATTGCAGACACACTTGGTGTACACTTTAATCTTGACGACACACGCGCACGTTTGCGGCGTGCGGAGACCGAAGCATTACGGTAGGAAGCGTTGCAATTCTCCGGCAACACGCCGGCAATGAAGAACCTCATTCGTCTACGTGTCCTGTGCAAGCAGTCCAATGAAGGGAGATGCGCCAAGTGGCACAGAAGAAAATTCGCGGCCTAGGCCTCAATAAGCAGTATCCCGGTCGCTTGATTGTCGTGGAAGGCTGCGACGGTTCCGGCAAGAGCACGCAACTCCACCTGCTGCGCGTCTGGCTGCAGTCTCAGGGCTACCCGGTGGTCTTTACCGAGTGGAATTCGTCAGCCATCGTCAAGCAAGCGACACGGCGCGCCAAGCGCAAGGAGTTGCTCACGCCCACGACGTTCAGCCTCATTCACGCGTGCGACTTTGCCGACCGCTACGAGAAAGTCATTCTGCCGCCGCTCCACGCCGGCTGTATCGTGCTGGCAGACCGCTACGTGTATACCGCCTACGCGCGGGACGTAGCGCGCGGCTGTGACCTGCAATGGGTGCGCAACACGTACCGCTTTGCCGTGCAGCCGACCATTGCCTTCTATTTTCATGCGCCGCTTGAGGTGTCGATTTCCCGCATCCTTTTCGGCCGTCCTTCGCTGAAGTACTACGAAGCGGGCATGGATACGGGCCTTTCGCTGGACCCGGTGGAAAGCTTCAAACTGTTCCAGGGCAGAATCAAGGACCAGTACGATCGGATGGCGCGCCAAGAGCAGTTCGAGGTTATTGACGCGACGCGCTCCATCCATGAGACCTGGGGCGAGGTGCAAAAGGTGGTGCAAGAGAAACTGGCGGACTACGAGCCGCCCAAGCAGAACTAACACACTGGGAGGAGCGGCGGCTCCTCAGTGCCTCCAGGTGGGTGGTGGGTTCGCGCGTTGTCGCCGTTGAAACCGGCACCGCGCGCAACAACATCGAGAGGCCGGACAAACGACAAGCCATAAACAAGGGGATGACCAAATTTCAACCACACTTCCAGCCCGCGCACGCTTCTATGGCTGCGGCTTACCCTCTTTCGACGATCTCGAACTCGGCGGCCCTCTCATCGTTATCGAGGGCTCAGACTGTTCCGGGCGCTCCACGCAAGCGGAGATGCTCAAGGAGTCGCTAGAGTCGGCAGGACACGCTGTGCTTGAAATGGGTATACGGCGGTCCGATCTGCTGGGCAAAGCCATTTCCTCGGCAAAGCAGGGCAATCTACTGGGCAAGACCACGCTGAGCTTGCTCTATGCCACCGATCTGGCCGATCAGTTGGAGAACCGCATCGTGCCCGCCATGCAAGCCGGCTTCGTGGTGCTCGCCGACCGCTACATCTACACGCTGATGGCGCGGGACCTGGCGCGCGGCGCCGACCTGAAGTGGCTGAAGCGTCTGTTCGGCATCGCGCTCGAACCGGACTTGATCATCTATCTCGATGCGGAGCCGGAGGTGCTCTTCTACCGGACGCTGGACAAGTACGGCGAGCTCAATTACTGGGAATCCGGGATGGACCTGCAAATGGGCAGCAGCATGTTCGAGAGCTTTCTCAAGTACCAGGCATCGCTGCGCAAGCACTTTCACCGGCTCGCCAAGGAATACGGCTTCAGGATGGTAGACGCCACGCCCAGCCCGAAGAAGATTCACCGGGAGATCAGTGAGATTGTCTCCGAGTACTTGGAGAATCTGCAGCAGCAGTCTCCGCGTCTCGACCAGTCCGCGGCGCAGGGCGTAAGCACCGCTAATCGACGAGTTCGCTTAGAAGAAGGCTAACCCGCTCCTCGATTTGGTCGCGGACGTCCCGCACCACGGCTAGCGGCTGTCCGCTGGGATCGGGGAGACCCCAGTCCTCCACTTCTGTGATTGCCACCGGGCACGCCTCGTCGATGCTGCAGCCCATGGTGATGACCCTATCGGCCCAGTCCGCTAGCTCTTGAGTTAGCAACTTTGGCACGTGCGCCTCCAGACTGATCCCGCGCTCAGCCATGACTTCCTCTGCAATAGGATTCACGCGCTCGCCCGGCACCGTGCCCGCCGATTGCGCCTCGGCTCTGCCGTCGGCAAGGTGGCGCAGGAATGCCTCGGCCATCTGGCTGCGGCCGGCATTATGCACGCAGACGAAGAGTATGCGGTTCATTGCGGTGTTTCCTCACGTAACTCACTGTGGATGGTTAAGCTTGGGGCGGTGTAGTTTGCCGGCAAGCTGCCGAAAACAGTAGGCCGTCTCTGGATTCCTCGCCCCCGCGCGGGGGCGCGCTTTCGCCGGAATGACGGAGAAATCCCGGGCCATCATGCAGGTTCTTTAGCGCCACTCAACTGACCTGTTTCGAAAGGTTCAGGTCCAGCATCTTGCCGGTGACCAGGTAGATCACGCGCTCGGCGATGTTTGTCGCGCGGTCGGCCGTGCGCTCCAAGTCGTGGGTCACCCAGAGCAGGTAGGTGGCGCGTTGAATGCTCCGCGGGTCTTTGATCATGAACAGGAGCAACTCGTGGTAGATTTGCTCATGCAGCGCGTCCACCTCATCGTCGGCGTCGCAGACCCGCCGCGCAAGGTCCACGTCACGGGTCACCAGCGCGTCGATGCTCTGGTGGAGCATGCTGATGGACATCTCTGCCATGCGCGGAATGTCGATGAGGGGTTTGAGCGGCGGCTCATCGCCCATCATAAGGCTGATCTTGCCGATGCCCTCCGCGTAATCGCCCATGCGCTCCAATTCGACCGCAATGTGGAGCAGGGCAATGACCCAGCGTAAGTCGCGGGCCGCGGGTTGCTGCGTGGCGAGCAGGTCGACACAGCGCTCTTCGATCACGAAGCGTTTCTCGTCGATGACGTCATCGAACGCCACGACGGCCTGCGATGCCTCTAAGTCGCGCTCGCGCAAGGCGTCGATGGCATGGGTGATTGCCTTTTCCACCATGCTCGCCAGCGCGAGGATGTCATCTTGGATCTCGTCCAGTTGATTCTCGATATTCGTGCGTACCATGGCGGTGCCCTTTCCACGGTTGCTCGCAAGTCCTTTAGAATCCGCGCCTCGCTCTTGTCTGGTGTCAGTCGACCAGTGAACCTCTCATGCACAGAGCCTCTCGAGGACATCATACAACCTTGACACGTCCTTGCCCACCCCTGTAGTGCCGCAGGCTGCACGCTGTCGGCGTTTACACGTTGCTCGAGATGTACGCGATCGGCTCGACGTGATCCAAGGTCTCCTGGCCGGCTACCGCATTGCAGAGCGGACAGCGCCAGTAGCATGTTTCCCGCAGGATCGCCGCGGGATGTTCGATAAAGTGGTCCATGACGCGGTCCCGGGTGAGATTCACTTCTGTTTCGCAATGCGGACACAGCCACGTCTGCCGTTCGTCCGGTAGAATTGTACGCAGGCTTTCAGCGTCAAACCGGGCAAGCTCCGTGAGCGCTCCCTTTGCCATGGGGCGTATTTCCATTCTCTCTACTGCTCCGTGCGCCACACGCGCACATGTCACTTCGTTTCATTACTTCACTGTCGAGCATAGAGCCGGGGCATGTACAGGGCGTTAGCGCAGAGTGAACGGCGTGTGAACGTGAGAGTAGGGGCGGTTCGCGAACCGCCCCTACCTTCCCCATAGGTCTTCTGGGCAACAGGTAAGGGCACGACATGTCGTGCCCTTTCAAAGGGATATCACGATGAAGCTTTTCAGTTCAGTTCAAAGCAGGGCTATGCATGAAAGTAGATTAAGATGGATTCCCGCTTTCGCGGGAATGACGGATAACGCACCCTACCCTACACGTCGTGCGGTGCGCTCAATCGGCCGCTTCTTCAGTCACGGCGGGGAGGACCACCGTGAAGATCGTGCCCTGTCCCTCTGCGCTTTCGGCGTGTATTGCGCCGCCGTGGGCTTGCACGATGTGCTTGACGATAGCCAGCCCCAGGCCAAACCCTTTGCTGTTACGCGAGCGATCCACCTTGTAGAAGCGCTCGAAGATGTGGGGCAAGTGCTTGCGGGGAATGCCGACGCCCGTATCGGCTACCCGCAGGCAGACCGTGCCGTTCTCCTGTTGGGCGGAGAGAGATATGCGGCCGTCTTTGGGTGTGAATTTGACGGCGTTACTCAGCAGATTGTCGAATACTTGGCGCAGCTTCTCCTCATCGCCGCGGACACACGGCAGGTCTGCCGGCAGCGCGACGTCGAAGGCAATCTTGCGCTTCTCCGTCCGTTCCTGGTGTTCTTCGTGCAGTTCGGCAATGAAGGGATGCAGATCGAGGGGCGCGAGTTGGAGACTGCTTTGCTCGCTTTCGAGGCGCGAGAGTTCCATCAACTCGTTTACCATTAAGGTCATGCGGTCTATCTCACTGTTGATGCGGCGCAGGAAGTCCTTCGCGCGCTTCTTCTCTTTAAGGGCGCCGTCGGCCAGCGATTCGGCCAGGATCTTCACCGCCGCCAATGGACCGCGCAACTCATGCGAGACATTGCTCACGAACTCTTTCCTCGTGGTCTCCACCTGGCGGATGCGCGTCAGGTCGTGCATCGTCAGCAGTACGCTCGCATCGTCGTGCGCGGCCAAGGGCGTGGTGATGACGCTCAGATAGCGCCGCCACTGGGGAATTTCCACCTCTCCGTGCTGCACCTCATGGCGTTCCGTGCAGCGGGCGACGAGTTGTTGCAGGTAATGGTCGCGGATAATCTCCGTGAAGCGCCGGTTCAAGACATCCTCGCCCTCGATATCGAGGATCTGCTCGGCGGCGTGGTTCACCAACACAATCGCGCCGCTGCCGTCGATGACGACGACGCCGTCGGCCATGGTATTGAGCACGGCCGTCAGCTTGCCACGCTCCAGCGAGAGATCGCGCACGAGATCACGCAGAGAAACCGCCATGCGGTTGAAAGCCTGGGCCAACTCCTGGGTTTCGTCGCTGGCCTGGGCATTGACCCGGTAGTCGAGTTCGCCGGCAGCCAGTTGCCGGGCGCCTTCGGTAAGCGCCGCGATGGAACGCGTTGTGCGCGCGGCCCCGATATATCCGATCAACACCGCCAGCACTGCTCCGGCAAAGCCTATCAGGGCGATTACGGCGAGGCTGCGGTTGACGCTCTCCTGCACCTGCGCCGTCGGCGCCGCGACCCGTGCTACCCCCTGCACGTTGTCTTGAGCAATCACAGGCACCGCGACGTAAATCAGTTCTTCGTCCGCATCGCCGCTTTGGCGCGTATTGCTGCCCACACCAGCGTTTAGGGCTCTTGCCACTTCCGGTTGGAGGGCCTGGTTCGCCACCTGTGCCGGGTCTATGTCACTATCGGCAAGCACTGTGCCGTCGCGAGCAATAAGCGTGACACGCGCCGCGATGTTGACGCCCATGCGTTCAGCAGCCGCTTCCAGCGCGCTCGTTTCCGCCTGCTCGCTGAAATACGGCGTGCTCGCCTCGGCGACCAAGCGCGCTTCGTGTTCCAACCGTGTTTCGAGGTTGCTTAAGTAGGAACTACGGATGAACGTGAAGAGATAGAAGCTCGCTACACCCAGCGCGAGTATGATCAACGCCGTGTAGGCCAGTGTGATGCGCCATTGCAGCGAGCGTGGAAACCTCATCCTTCAAACCGATAGCCTACGCCACGCACAGTGACAATACGGGTGGGTTCGCTGGGGTCCGCTTCGATCTTCTCCCGCAGCCGCCGCACGTGCACGTCCACCGTGCGATTGTCTCCGACCCAATCGAAGCCCCAGATGCGTTCCAGGATTTGGTCGCGGGTAAAGACGCGGTTCCGGCTGGACATGAGGAGCGCCAGTAGGCTGAATTCCTTGGGCTTGAGCGCGAGCTTTTGGTCACCAAGCATCGCGCTGTGACTGAAGAGGTTGATCTGGAGATCCCCGGCGTTGAGTATGGTTGCCGTGTCCGCGTCGGGGAGACCGTCTCCATCCTTCCGCGAGCGGCGGCGCACGGCCTTGATGCGGGCCAGCAATTCCCGCGTGCTGAAGGGCTTGACGACGTAATCGTCCGCCCCCAATTCGAGGCCAACCACGCGGTCTACCTCTTCACCCTTGGCCGTGAGGATGATGATCGGCGCGGTGGTTTCCTGGCGAATGATGCGGCAGACCTCGAAACCGTCGAGGACCGGCAGCATGATGTCGAGAACGATGAGATCGGGCTCAACCTCGCGCGCCAGGTCCAGCCCTTCTTCGCCGTCCATGGCGCTATGCACCACATAACCGTCCTGCTCCAGGCGGTAGCGCAGCGCCTCTTGCAGATTGTCGTCGTCTTCGATGATGAGCACTTTTTCGCGTGGCAATTACTGCTCCTCGGCTGTCAGTTTCGGTCTACTTGCAATGTCTTTTTTCTCTTATCGGCAGTGCAGCAGCACAAGGCATCCATTTCGCCTCTATTATGTCACACGCACACGGCAGTTGGGGCCGCGCGCTGTCTTGACCCCACGAATCAGCCCTCCGTATAATTAATGGAAACGCGAAAGGAACGTGTGGAGATGAGTGTTCTAACCTCGACAACGCCCGACTACCTGATGGGCTTTGGCGAAGAGATTATCGCGCACCAAATGCGGCACGGGGCGCAGGCCAACGCCGCGTATCTGCTGCCGTACCTCAAGCCTGGGCAGCGTATCCTCGACTTCGGTTGCGGGCCGGGCGCTATATCGGTGGACCTGGCCGAGGCGGTAGCGCCGGGCGGCGAGCTGCACGGCATCGATATGGAGGAATCCCAGATCGAGAGCGCGCGGGACATGGCCAAGGAGCGCGGAATCTCCAACGCGGATTTCCACGTTGGCGACGTGACGGACTTCCCTTTCGCGGATGCCTACTTCGACGTCGCCCATTGCCATGACGTGCTCCTGCACGTGCCGGATACGCAAGCGGTGCTGGCCGAGGTGAAGCGCGTCTTGAAACCCGGCGGCATCATCGCCTGCCGCGAGGCGATTATCGAGTCGAGTTTCATGTATCCCGACTTCGGCGCGCTGCGAGAATCGTGGTACATGTACGAGGACATTCTCGAGACCGACGCCGGCCACCCGCAGATGGGAAAGGAATTGAAGTCCCATTTCTGCGAGGCGGGGTTCAAGGACATCCGGATATACGCTTCTTTCGAGCTCTACAGCACACCCGCAGATATAGCTGTCGTCTACGCCCGCGGCACCAAGTGGTTCCTAGCGCCCGATACCATCGACACGGCCGTGAAGTACGGCGCGGCGACCGAAGAGCAGGCCCACAAGATGCGCGCCGCCTATGAGGAATGGAAGAACCACCCCGGCGCTCTGTGCGCTCTCGCTTTCGGCGAGGGCCTCGCCTGGAAGCCGTAGCTCGAACCGCATCCCCCTTCCCCTATCGTCACTTCTGTGAAACCGGAACTCCAGTCCCAGACCTACCACTCGGACTCCCAGCGCTAACAACTGTCGGCCCTGTGCACCGCTGACCACACTTCACCTGGGCGACCTTTGCGCAACTACCTGCAGGCGAGAAAATCTCCCTCTCCCGTCGCGAAAGAGGGAACTTCCTCGCTGCGGCGAGTGTTACGTAGAGGTCTCCGTGCGGGAGCGCGGAATCCATCTTCGCCGCGCGCATCCTAAACTCCGGCTTCCGCCGGAGTGACGGACTGGGGCCAGCCTCCGTTCCCTCAACTTCCTGTAAGCGGGGGAAGAGCCCCAATGTTGTCGCAGCGGCACGAAGACGCGCCGAGAACATAATGGCGCCGAGCACCGCGCCTCATATCCCCGGTAGCGCAGGTTTGCAACCCCGTATCACGTACGGGGCAGGCTCTGCGCCCGCCTGTCGACACGCTGCCATCTCCCCTCACCCCGGCCCTCTCCCCAGGGAGAGGGGGCAGAATGCGCCGAATGAGCGTATTGCCTTGACCTTAATGCGACAGCATTGGGACGAGCCCCGCGCTACCGTGTGGGAAGGTGGCGCACATGACGGCGCAGGCAACACCGGCTTCGACTGCGCCCGAAATGACATGAAAACTCGCCCAACGCTGGAATCAAGTCTATTGCTACTATTTCCGTCTGTACGCCATGTTGACACTAATCACAGGGTTTCCTAAAATAGAAAGTTAGCGTGAAGGGATTATTCAATCTATATGGATGAAGTATGGACGAGCCACTTTCCTCGACACCCGACTATACGATGGGCTTTAGCGAGGAGTTTCTCGAGTCGCTGCGGCGCTACACTGCGGAGACCAGCGCCGCACACCTCCTCCCGTGCCTCAGGCCCGGGCTCCGCCTTCTCGACTTTGGCTGCGGCCCGGGCACCATAACGGTGGGGCTCGCCAAGGCCGTAGACCCCGGTGAACTGCACGGCGTAGACATGGAGGAGTCGCAGATAGAGTTGGCACGCTCAGTCTGTGCGGCCTATGGGCAAGAAAACGCGCAATTTCACGTTGGCGACATAACGGATCTTCCCTTCGAGGACGGCTACTTTGACGTGGCGCACTGCCACAACGTCCTCATGCACGTGCCGGATACGCAAGCGGTCCTCACCGAGGTGAAGCGTGTCCTGAAACCGGGCGGAATCCTCTCCTGCCGCGAGATGATTTGCGAGTCAAGCTTCACGCACCCCGACTTCGGCGTTCTCCGCAATGCGTGGAATATGTTCGAGGACCTGCTCGAAGCTGATGACGGCCACCCGCAGATGGGCAAGGACTTGAAGAATCATATCCTGAAGGCCGGGTTTGCCAACACCCAGGTGTCCGCTTCTTTCGACATGTACAGTTGGCCCAAGAACGTAGCATTCATCCATGCCTTGGCTCAACAGTGGTTCTTGTCACCCGAGATCACGGAAGCGGCCATAAAATACGGGGCCTCTACCCGCGAGCTCTGCGACCAGATCAGCGTCGCCTACGACAAGTGGAAGGACCATCCCGGAGCGGTATGCGGCGTTGCGTATGGCGAGGCCATCGCCGGTAAGGAGTAAGTCCTACGCGCGAGAATCTCCGTGCCGCTCCCTGGGGAAACCGTCACACAGCCCGATCCTTCAAGCGAGAAAACCCCTCTCCCTGGCAGAAAGCCGGGGTGAGGGGAAAGTGCTCAGCGGGACGTTTTCCGAGACCCCTGTCGAGATCCTTGGGGTGAGGCATCAGCTACCCCCCCCCCCCGTGGCGTTTCCGGCAGGGACAGGTGATTGGCCAGTATCCTGGCGGTAGCGGACTCCAAGATGCGCAGGTCGCTCTCACTCACACCCTCTACGAGCCTAGTATAGCGCTGCTGCATACGCTCGTGCAGGCGGGTCGTCAGATTGATCCCCTCTTCGGTCAACGACAGCATCACGATGCGCCGGTCGCTGCGCAATCGGCGCCGGCGGAGCAATCCGCCATCGACAAGTGTATTCACGGTGCGGCTAATACGGGACGCATCCACCGGCAGGAGTTGCGCCAACTCTGCCGCGTTGCGCTCCCTTTTCTCCAAGCAGGCTCTCAGCAAGAAGAACTCCACGTGGCTGAGGCCGAAGGGTTCCATCTCCGCCGCTATCCCCCGGTATACCGCAGTCTCCAGTCTCATCACGAAGTCTTCAAGATTTGCCGCCGACTGGTTCTGCCGGGACTCTTGGCGGTCAGGTGGCATCCGTTGCTATCCGATAGGGTAACTGAATTCTCCAAGTGCTATCCATTACAACCTTATCAGACGACAACGGTTGCAGCAACCATCACCTCCCGGACTCATTGCGGGATCATTGCAGCTTCGGTCGCGCCGATGCCACAGGCGTTAACGGTTTCCGGTCGCATCCCCGGCGGAATCCCGTGCTCCGTCCAGCGCGGCGAGTACGGTCACTCTGGGCATGCCGAGGACCGGGTCTTCTTCCACCGTAGCCTCCACTCTGAACACGCTGGCAAGATTCTCTGGGGTGAGTACGTCGCGCACACGCCCCCGCGCATGCACCTTGCCGCGGTCTAACAACACCAGGCGGTCGCAGTAGCGGGCGGCGAGGTTGAGATCGTGCACCACGGCAATGGCCGTGAGCCCTTGACCCACCAAGTCGCGAATGAGCGTAAACACCTGGAGTTGGTGCTGCACGTCGAGGCCCGCGGTGGGTTCATCGAGCAAGAGCAGGCGCGGCTGCTGGGTGAGGGCTCGGGCCAGGAGCACGCGCTGGCGCTCCCCGGCGGAGACCTCGGTGATGAGGCGCGTGACAAACTCTGCGCTGTCCGTATTCACCATGCTTTGCTGGGCGATGGCATGGTCGCGGGCACCTTCCGCCTGAAAGCGACCCAGATGGGGGTTGCGCCCCATGAGGACGACTTCCAAGCACGTAAAGGCAAAGTTAAGCGTGGTGCTCTGCGGCAAGAGCGCGATGTGGCGCGCGATTTCCTGGGGCGAGCGACCGCGCAAGTCCTCGTCATCCAACGTCACCCGCCCAACGGTGGGCGCGAGGAGTTGGCTGATGCACTTGAGCAGGGTCGATTTCCCGGCGCCGTTGGGTCCGATGAGCCCGAGCAATGTCCCGGGCCGCACTTCCAGGGAGACGGCTTCGAGCAACTGCGCCATGCCCACCGCAAAGGAGACATCTTCAGCGCTAAGCGCGGCTCCGTCAACGTGGTCGGACTCTCGCACGGTGCTCACAGCACGTTGCCTTGTCGCTTGTGGCGGTAGAGAAGATAGAGGAAGAAGGGCGCGCCGAAGAAGGCGGTGATGAGGCCCACCCGCAATTCCTGGGGCCGCAAGAGCAGCCGCGACCCGAAATCCGCCCACGTCAGCAGTATTGCCCCCGCAAGCAGGCTGGTCGGCAGCACGATCCGGTGGTCGGGACCCACCACCAAGCGCACCATGTGCGGCACCACCAGGCCGATGAAGCCGATGATCCCGCTCACCGCTACGGCCACCGCCGTAATCAACGCCGCCAGCGCCAGCATAACCAGCCGCACCCGCTTGACGTCGACGCCCATGCTCCGGGCCGAGTCCTCGCCCAAGGCCATCAGGTTGAGATCCCGCGCGAAGAAGAGTAACAGGAGGCTGCCGACCACGATGAAAGGCAGAATCAACTGCACGTGAGTCCAGCTCCGGGCGCCGAGACTGCCGGTGAGCCAGAAGACGATCTCGCGCATGGCGTTGACGTTAGCCGTGAGCGTAAGCACTGCCGAGATGATGGAACCTATGAAGGCCTGCACCGCGACGCCCGCGAGAATCATTGTCGTCAGCGGGTCAACGCCCCGCGTCGCCGCCAGCGCGTACACCAGCATCACCGCGGCCAGCGCGCCGATGAAGGCGAAGGCCGGCGTCACCAGATAGTGCAGGCTGCGCAAGCCAAAGTGTATGGCCACCACCGCGCCCAGCGCGCCGCCCGCCGAGACCCCGATGATGCCGGGATCGGCGAGGGGATTACGAAAGATGCCCTGCATGGTCGCGCCCGCCAGCGCCAGCGCCGCGCCCACCAGCGCCGCCGTCAACACGCGCGGCAGGCGCACGTGGCTGATGATGCTCCACTGCACGTCGGTGGCCGTCGTGCCCAGAGGAATGCCCATCTGCTGCAAGACAATCGAGGCGGTAACGCCCACCGGCACGTCCACCGCGCCAATTGCCATAGTGACCACAAACGAGAGGAAGAGCAATAGCGCCAACATGCCCAGCGCCAGCGCCAGCCGCAAGGCAAGCGGCGCTTTAACATCCAGTGTTCGTCGCAGCATCTTTGACAAGGTCACCGTCTTTGACGAAATCTGCGCGTAAGCGGAAACCTTCATTCGTCAGGCATGCGTATATTCCCGGTAGGGGCAACCCTTGTGGTCAATGTTGTCACATGCGGGGGCTTCGCCCCCGCGGACAAAGCGGCAATGAATACCGCGCCTCACGTCCCCGGTAGCGTAGGTTTGCAACCCCGTATCGTGTCGATACGCTGTATCGAGTACGGGGCAGGCTCTGCGCCCGCCTGTCGGCGCCTGCCATTTCCCCTCACCCCGGCCCTCTCCCTGTATAGACCGGACACA
>JAAXIC010000052.1 GCA_012270555.1 Chloroflexota bacterium | reverse complement strand
GCCATGGGCAGCCACGGCGGCGCAACGGCGGAGGGCCAAATCGAGATCCTCGAACACTATGGCGTTACCGAAGAAGCCATGGGCTGCCCCATCCGTTCCAGCATGGAGACGGTGCTGCTGGGCCACGTGAAAGACAACGTGCCGGTCTGGGTTGACAAGACCGCGTATACGGAAGCCGACATCACGATCCCCGTGAACCGCGTCAAGCCGCACACCGACTTTCACGGGAACATCGAATCGGGTCTGATGAAGATGCTGGCTATCGGCCTGGGCAAGCAGAAAGGCGCCGACACCTTTCACGGCCGCAGCTTCGACGAGTTTCCCACGCTCATTCCGGCGGTGGGCCAGTTCACCATCCAGCACATGCCAGTCCCCTTCGGCCTCGCGCTGGTAGAAGACGGCCATTCCCGCCTTTCATTGATTAAGGCCGTGCCGGCCGACCGCATTTTAGAAGAAGAGCAAGAGCTGCTCAAGGTTGCACGCGAGCGCATGGCGCGCTTGCCCGGCGAAGAAGTCGACGTGCTGATTGTCGACCAGCTTGGCAAGGACATTAGCGGTATCGGCGCGGATACGAACGTCATCAACCGCTACTGGAGCGGCCCTTTGCCCCAACCTCCTCACATCAAACGGGTTGTCATGCGCGATCTGACCAAAGATACGGAAGGCAACGCCTGCGGTATCGGCTTGGGTGACGTCGTCTTGCAGCAGATTGTCGATAAACTGGACCCCGTGCAGACCTACATGAATGTCGTCACCGCCAAAGGACCGGAAGGCGCGCGCATCCCGCTCACGGTTGCCAACGACCGCGAAGCGCTCTACGTCGCGCTGGCCTGCTGCCATCAGATCGAAAACGAGACCGCGCGCATCATGCGCATCCAGGACACGAAACACCTCGAAGACCTCTGGGTCTCCGAGCCGCTCGTGCCGCAACTGGAGGCTACCGGTCGTGTGCATCGCGTCGGCGAGATGGAGGAGATTGCCTTTGATGCGCGGGGCATGTTCACGCAAGCGACCCGGAACGGCGCCGCAGTGGCGGCTTCGTAGTGATAGGTCTCTACCGCGCAGCGCGCAGTGCTATACTAGGCGTAGCAGTTGTCTGATTGGCGTCTACGAAGGGCGTATGGCTGGAGTGTGCCTTCTCCGGTCAACAGTGCGCACTACGGCATATGCTAATCATCCACTCGGAGGTGTTAAACGCAGTGGTAGTCAATACCAAAGACACGCACCAGACTTCCCAGAGAGAAACCAACCGGCAGGCCGATGAGCTCTATGCCCGCTATGGCAAGCCACTTGAAGCTGAACACGATGGTGAATTCGTGGCGATCTCGACACAGGGCGGCATCGTGCACGCCCCTACGTTGCAGCAAGTCCTCGACTTGTCTTTGGAGCAGCTTGGACCAGGCAGCTACGTGTTCAAGCTCGGCGCCGACCGCAGCGTCTTTAGGTGGAGATGAAGGGGCGGCAGTGCCGTGCGGGTTGAGAGCAGTCACTTTCCCTACCTGCCCGTCACACTGTCGCTGCACGGTCAAAGGTTGGAGGTTGAAGCCCTCCTCGACACCGGTTTCGATGGCGGTCTGGCGGTGCCCGAAGGCACCATTGCGTTCGAACTAAGCGCCGCATGGAAGATCAGGGCATACCTAGCCGATGGGTCGTTGGTGCACGCTCCCGCATTCCGGGGAACGGTGTGCATCGGCTCCCTTCCGCCCGTAACGACGACGATTATCATCTTGGGAAACGCACCGGTCCTGGGTCGCGCAGTTGCCGACCATCATAAGATCACGCTCGACCGCGGCCGACGGATAGTGGTGGAATCCTAGGCGCGCCGAGTCCATCTTCAGCAGGGCTTCGGGACTTGATAGTTCCGCCCGCCATTGCCGCACGAATTATGCTGTGAGAATCCTGCGCGTCACGAGTTCTGCAAATGGGGTCCACCGCTTGTCTTTGCGCCGTAGCGCGCGAAGCATGTCAGACCTGCACGTATTTCAGATAGGAGACCGTTCATCATGCTCGACGCATTTGACCTCACCGGCCGGACTATCATCGTCACCGGCGCGAGCCGCGGCATCGGCCGCACCACGGCGGAGGTGCTCGCCGCCGCGGGCGCTAACGTGGTCGCTGTCGCGCGCACCGAGAGCGCGCTTGAAGCGCTTGTGCAGGATATTTTGGGGTCCGGCGGCAAGGCGCTGGCGGTGCGCGCCGACGTGAACGTGCCGGAAGACACGGAAATGCTGGTAGAGCAGACAGTGCAGGCATTTGGCAGAGTGGACGTGCTCGTGAACAACGCTGGTGAATCCGGCAGGCATGGCGCTATGGGCGAGACCACTGCGGCGGACTGGGACGACCTAATCGAAAATAACCTGCGCAGCGCGTTTTTGTGCGCCAAGGCCGTCTTTCCAATTATGGAAAACCAGCAGCGGGGCAACATCGTCAACATGGCGAGCATCAGCGGGCAGAACGGCGGCCAGAGCGCGCGCGTGCACTACGCGGCGTCGAAAGGCGGCATGATCGCCTTCACCAAAGCCCTCGCCCGCCAGATGGCGCCGTGGGGCCGGGCGAACAACATTGCGCCCGGGCAAATCGACACCGGCATGAGCCGCATACCGGAAGACCGCCTGCGCGCCGTGCTCGACCGCACGCCGCTGCAGCGCCTGGGCAAACCGGAGGAAATCGCCCACGGGGTGCTCTATCTCGCCAGCGACGCTTCATCCTTCATCACCGGCCACACGCTCGCCATCAACGGCGGCATTCTTATGGACTAGTTGCTCGGCAAGACGTCAACACCCCATTCTGCATGGCTCCGCACTCGGCCTACCCAATGGCGATGGGGTTTATGACAATACGACGGGATTGTAGCTGAACATGGCAACGCAAACTAAACCTGTTACACCGCGCACCCCGCCAGGACCGCGTGATTTCTTGGGATTGCGCACCTTGCGTGCCCTCAAGCGCGATCCCTTGGGAACACTGCAAGCCCTGCAACGCGCGTATGGCGACGTCGTTTATTCCTTCTTGGTCAATGCCCCAACATTCTTGCTTTCTCACCCCGACCACGTCGGGTATGTACTGCAAGCAAACCACCGTAACTACCGGCGGAGCCGCAATAGTGACAAACTCAGGCGTGCTCTCGGCAATGGTCTTTTGACCAATGACGGCGCATCTTGGCTCAAGCAACGCCGCCTCATGCAGCCGGCATTCCACCGCAAGCGCATTGTTCGCTTCGGCGAGACTATGACGAACGAGACACAGAAACTGCTTGCGGAGTGGCAGGCTGAGGCGCCTCATGTAAAGCCGCTAGACATCAGCAGTGAGATGATGTGCCTTACTCTCGCCATCGTGAGCCGCACGATGTTCGGCGCCACAGTAGTGCAAGATGCTGAAGCGCTCGGTCCGGCGATCACGGAGTTGCAGGAGGAGACCCACCGGCGTCAGTTTGTGTTGCTTGACCTGCCGGAGTGGGTCCCCTTGCCGCAACTGCGCCGCGCCAAGGAGGCACGCAAGACCATCGAGCGGGTCGTAAAGCGCATCATCGAGGAAAGGCGTCGCACGGACGCGCCGGCCCACGATGACTTGCTCGCCATGCTACTCAATGCCAAAGACGCCGACACCGGTGAGCCCATGGACGATGCACAACTCCGCGATGAAGTGCGCACCATTTTTCTCGCCGGACACGAGACTACGTCAAACGCGCTCACGTGGACGTGGTACCTGCTCGCGCGCAATCCGGCCGCTGCCAAGAAGCTGCGGGCAGAACTCGCCCGCGTCCTGGGTGGCCGTGTACCTACCGTTGACGACCTACCGCAGCTTGCCTACACCAAGATGGTCGTTGAAGAGTCGATGCGTCTGCTGCCACCGGTCTGGGCCATGTCCCGTGAGGCGATTGCTGATGACGAAATCGACGGGTACCGCATTCCAGCCGGCAGCACGGTGGTCCTCAGCCAGTTCATCACGCAGCGCCACCCGGACTTCTGGGAAGAGCCGGAGACCTTCGACCCGGAACGATTCACACCGGACCGCGTGAATCAGCGCCACCGCTTCGCCTACTTTCCCTTCGGCGGCGGACCTCGCTTCTGTATCGGCAACAACTTTGCGATGCTCGAGGCACAGCTAATTCTCGCAACCATCGCTCAGCACTACGAGTTGGATCTTGTGCCCGAGCACCCAGTCCAACTGGAGCCCCTGATCACGCTCCGTCCTAAGCACGGGTTAATGATGACGCTCCGGCCGTGTGTCCCGTTGCACAAGGGGGATAGCGCCTCCGTGTTGCGCACCGCGTGATTTCCTTTACGCCCATCACACCACTATGGCTGCCCTGGAATCGTTCGCAATCGTTTTTGCCGCGTCGTTTTCCATTGGACTCTCCGGCGCCATGTCGCCTGGCCCGCTGACAGTTTTTGTCATGGGGCAAAGCGCGCGGCACGGCGTCGTTGCCGGACCGCTGGCAGCACTAGGGCACGGCCTGCTGGAGGTCGCTCTGGTCGTGCTGCTATGGCTTGGTCTGGCCCGCGTCTTCCAGTGGGAGCCGGCCCTTGGCGCCATCGGCGTGGTCGGCGGCCTGGTAATGATCTGGATGGGCTGGCAAATTGTGAGCGGCGTGCGGCGCAAAGGCGCGGAACTCGCCGTATCGGTCTCCGACCGGCGTGCCGATCACCCGATGGTTGGCGGAGCCGTGCTTAGCCTTGCAAACCCCTACTGGTCGTTTTGGTGGGCCACCGTGGGTATCTCAACGATGACAACCCTCGCGTTGCCGCGCGGCGCAATCGGGCTCACTGCCTTTACCACCGGCCACATCGCCAGCGACTTCTTCTGGTTTACGCTGGTCGCCATCGTCTTCGCAACCGGGAGACGATTCATCACGGATCGCGTGTACCAGTCCGCACTCTACCTCTTTGGCATCCTGCTGGCGCTCTTTGGGGTGTACTTCATCTGGCAGGGCGCAACGGTGTTTCTCTAGTGCTGCACTATTCACAAAGCACGAAGAGAACATGGTACACTGCCTGAAATAGCGCCCCTAATCGCCGTACGAGAGGGAGGCATGTGAAGATGGCTGCTAACACGGTGAGCAACCGGCAGGGTAAACCGCCCGGCCCGCGTGACTTCCTGGGTCTGCGCACCGTGGACGCAATGAAGCGCAATCCCCTGCAACTCATGATCGACCTCCACAAAACCTATGGGGAGATCGTCCACCACACGCTGCTCAACGCGCCGGTCTACTTCTTCACCCATCCCGATCATATTGGTCACATCCTCCAGGAAAATCACCGCAACTATCAGCGCGGCCGAGACTACAGAAGGCTCCGGCGGTTGCTCGGCAACGGCCTGGTAACCAACGACGGCGACTCCTGGCTCAAGCAGCGCCGCCTTATGCAGCCGGCCTTCCACCGCCGCCGCATCGCCGGCTTTGGCGAGACGATGGTCCAAGAGACGCAGCAGATGCTGGCGCAGTGGGAAGGTCCAGCGACCAACGGCTCCCCGCTCGACGTTTCTGTAGAGATGATGCGCGTGACGCTCAACATCGTCAGCCGCGTGATGTTCGGCGCGGAAGTCCAGGGCGACGCCGCGCGACTCGAGCCGCTCGTTACGGTGGCGCAGCGGGAGGTCCGCAAGCGTCTCTACGTGCTGGTTGACGTGCCGGAGTGGATACCCTTGCCGGGCAATCGTCGTTCCAGGAGCGCGCGGCAGACTATCGATGCGGTGGTGACACGCATCATCCAGGCGCGCCGCCAGTCGGATGCATCCCAGGACGACGACCTGCTCGCCATGCTGTTGGAGGCCAGAGACCCGGACACCGGTGAGCCGATGGACGACGATCAACTGCGGGATGAGGTGCGCACTATCTTTCTCGCCGGACACGAAACGACGGCCAACGCCCTCACGTGGACCTGGTACCTGCTCGCCCGCAATCCCGATGCCGCTCGCAGACTGCGGGAGGAGTTAGCCCAAGTGCTTAACGGCCGCCTCCCCACCGTTGCCGACGTGCCCCGACTTCCCTATACGAAGATGGTCATCGAGGAGTCCATGCGTCTGCTGCCGCCGGTCTGGAGCTTGTCGCGCGAGGCCATCGCTGACGACGAAATCGGCGGGTACCGCATACCCGAGGGCAGCACCGTAGTCATGAGCCAGTATCTAACGCATCGGCACCCCGACTTCTGGGAGGATCCCGAAGCCTTCAGCCCGGAGCGTTTTGCACCGGAGCGTGCGAAAGAGCGTCACCGTTTCGCGTACTTTCCCTTCGGTGCCGGGCCGCGCCTCTGCATCGGCAACAACTTCGCAATGCTGGAAGCGCAACTGTTGCTCGCCACTATCGCCCAACAGTACGAGCTTGACCTCGTCCCCGAGCACCCGGTAGAGCTGGAACCCCTCATCACGCTGCGTCCCAAGCACGGGATGATGATGACGCTCCGTCCGTGCGCGTAGACCGCCGGCGGTGAGAGCCAACCATGTCTCCGTCCCCCTAGAGACCTCTGCATAACCCGCGCCGGTAGGCGAGAAGACTCCCTCTCCCCGGGGAGAGGGCCGGGGTGAGGGGAAATTCTCACCGTACCAGCCCAATGCCAACTGTTTAGTGGAGTTGCGCAAAGGTCTCCGAAGGGGCGAACGAGTGTTCCTTTCACCTCTGACCGGGGGTGTGCAAAGCATGCCCTGTACCGCTGGGGTATAATCGAAAAGCAACGCCACCGCCGCGCCAAGCGGTGCGGGAGCGGTCCGGCGTATCTGCAATATCCGCCCTGCCCCCGTAGCTCAGTGGACAGAGCAACTGCCTTCTAAGTAGTTGGTCGGGTGTTCGAATCACCCCGGGGGTACCACTGCTTCGTCGGGCACTACAGCGCTAGCATACTCCTCAGTCGCCGGCGAAGACTCTCGTTACCCATGTCTCCGCAGGCGCCACGAGCGGCGCGCGCAGGACTGCCCCCATACCGTACTTCTCCCGAATGGCGTCCACGGCCTGGTCGCGTTGGCTCAGCCGGTCCTCCGGTTCAAGCCAGAGCGGCAACTGGCCGCCCGCCGCCAGCGTGAGATCGTGTACGCCCACTCCGATGAGACGATACCCTCCCGCATGAAGGTGAAAACTTGCTAGGAGCCGCTTCGCTTCAGCATAGATGACGTCGGTAGCGTCAGTGGGTCGCGCAATCACCGTCTGCCGCGATTGTGTCACGAAGTCGGCCGAGCGCAACTTGAGCGCAACCGTGCGGCCGCGCATTCCTTTCGCGCGCAGCCGTCTCCCGACCTCCTCAGCAAGCGCCATGAGCATGTGAAGCAACGTCGTCCGGTCGAAAACCGTATGGGGAAACGTGGACTCATTACTCACGCTCTTGACCACCCGTGTCGGCACCACCGCGCGCGCGTCGCGCGCGTTCGCCAACTGATAGGCCTGTACGCCCCACACGCCAAACGCGCGCTGCAAAGCATCACAGGAATACTCGGCCAATTGACGGATAGTGCGAATGCCATACACGCGCAGACGTTCCGCCATGTGCGGTCCCACGCCCCACAAATCACCGACCGGCAGCGGCGCGAGAAAGGCGCGCTCGCCACCCTGCGGCACGAGCACCAAGCCATCGGGCTTGCCGGTACTCGTTGCCATTTTCGCCACCAGCTTCGAACTCGCGATGCCGATGGAGATCGTCAAGCCGCACTCCTCGCGGACGCGCTCTCTGATCTCCTCAGCGACGACCACCGGGCCGCCCTTCCAGCGCTCCAGACCCGTCGCATCGAGAAAGGCCTCATCGATTGAGAGCGGCTCCACCGTAGGCGAGTAGTCGGACAGGATGTCCATGACACGCGCCGATTCAGCCTGGTACTTCCGGTAGCTCCCTTTCAAGAAGATGCCGTGCGGGCACAGACGCTGGGCGCGCGCCGCCGGCATGGCGGCGTGAATGCCGAACGCCCGCGCCTCGTAGGACGCCGCCGCCACGACACCGCGTCCCATGCGCCCGCCGACCATTACCGGCTTGCCGCGCAACTCTGGGTTGTCACGTTGCTCGACGGCGGCAAAGAAGGCATCGAGATCGGCGTGGATGATCCAACGTGGGGCCATTGTGTTTCGCTTCGTTTTCCTGATCGTGCATGCGTGCCATTCACCACCCATATGCATTGAATGGCTTCACGAAGTAGTATTCTGTGCACAACGCTTAACGCAACGGCGGCGCATGACGTAGCGGCATTGCTATAGAAGAAGATCGCATTTGCCCGTCATTCCGGCGGAAGCCGGAATCCATCTTCGTCCGCGCTTGGGACTCTGCCCATATCGTGTAGAGGCACGCCATGACGTGCCTCTACACCGCCGATGGGAAAAACCCGGTAGGAGTGATCATCCTTGATGTCCTTCCAGCTGAAAACAGTTACACTGTGACTGCTACATCTGAAGCGAGACAATCACTGCCAGCGGACACTATTAGTGATCTCAGGAAGACAGGAGCAGAGTCAAGAAAATGGTGACACTCGGCGACGGAAAGTACACCTACGCTACAACGGGCGCGAATTGGGGCAACCTCCCGGCGGGGGCGAACTACAAGGAAGCTACATCTGTAGCCGTGGACTCCCAGGACAACGTGTACGTGTTCAATCGAGGCACGCATCCCATGGTGGTGTATGACTCCGAGGGCAATCTGCTGCACACCTGGGGACACGGCATTTTCGAGACGCCGCACGGTGTGGCGGTGGGGCCGGACGACTCCGTCTATTGCATCGACAGCGGTGACTCTACCGTGCGCAAGTTCACGCCGGAGGGCGAATTGCTCATGACCCTCGGCACGCCGCACGAACCGCCGCCGCCCATGAGCGGCAAGCCCTTCAATCGCCCGACAACGGTCGCGTTTGCGCCGAATTCAGATGACTTCTACGTGGCCGACGGCTACAGCAACGCCCACGTGCACAAGTTCTCAGGAGAAGGTGAATTGCTGCACTCCTGGGGCGCCTCCGGTACCGAGACGGGACACTTCAATATCGTGCATGACATTGCGGTGGACGCGAACGGACGGGTCTACATTGCCGACCGGGAGAACCACCGCGTGCAAATCTTCGCGGAAGACGGCGCCTACCTCACCCAGTGGGTAAATCTTTCCAAGGCCGCCTGCGTGCTCGCCGACCCGCGCGGCGCAGACCTGGTCTACGTCGGTGAGTATTTCGGCGGGATAGACTCGAACGCGATGGGCATGGACCTCGGCCCGCGTGTCTCCATTCTGGACACCGCCGGCAACGTGCTGGCGCGTTTGGGCAGAGAATCTTACGGCGACGAACCGGGCCGCTTCTACTCGCCCCACAGCCTCGCCGTGGACTCTAAGGGTGACATCTACGTTGCCGAGGTCTCCTGGAGCGAGTACGGCAGGAACCTCGATCCCCCACGCGAGCTCCGGTCGCTGCAGAAGCTCATTCACCAACCGGCGTGACACGGGGCCGAGGCGCGTGTCAGCCGGGCGATAGGCAAATCAGCAAAGCAAAGAGAGCGGACAGATCCTTCGCAGTCTGCCCGCTCTCTCATTCCCGACAGTTGCTCTTCTCAGCCGACCAAACGGCTGTAAGCGCAAGAACCGGTTCTACCCAGAGCCCGCGTCGTCGATGATCGCATTCAGTGTATCCTCTAGCTGCTTCAAGCCCTCGGCTACCGTGATCTCACCGTCAAAGATCGGGTGCATGTTGGGATTGATGGCCTCACGGATCATCTGTACCCACGTCACCACGTCGTGGGTTGGCAGCGAGATGGTCGCGCGGAGCGAGTCCTCGAGCATGGCGCGTGACGGCGGCGGCCCGGCGGCTTCCGTGCTGGTATAAAACTCAATCCCGGAGTCGAGCCGTCCCGGTACCTCGTTGAAGAGTTCCACCACGCGGTCCTGCACCGGCTTCGTGATTGAGTGCGCCATCCACTTCCACGCCCCATCCGGATTGTTGGCCGCCGAGTTCATGACGGTGCCGCGGAAGTTGCTGTTATTGCCGGTCTGCCCGGTAGTCGGCGACTTCGCCAGAAACGTCACGTCCCAGTTCAATGCAGGATCTTCGAAGTAGCGGTTAAAGTACCAGTCGCCGGCCGAGAAGATCGAAACCAAGCCCTGATTCAAAAAGTAGGCGGGGTGGAGGTTGTTTTCGCCGCGCAGCGCCGTATATTCGTCCCTGGTGGGCGCCACTCTGTGCTTCTGTACCATGTCGACACAGAACTGCACCCCTTCTATTGCCTCCGGGGAATTAATCACACACCGCGAGCGGTCCTCGCTCAGCACGCTGCCGCCGCTCATCTGAATGAAGTTGCCCCAGCCGGTCTCGATACCGTGCAGATGCCCCGAGCCGAAGCGCGTGATATTCTCACCGTCGCGCTGCGTGAGCTTCTCCGCGTACTCCTGATACGCATTCCAGTCCCAACCGTCGCCCAATTCGGCAGGCGGGGTCAGGCCCGCGGCTACCACGTGGTCCACGTTGTACTGCGTATTGCTCGTGCTGTAATTCCACGGCGTGCCGGACGCCTTGCCGTCGGTGGAGTACCAGTCGACGAAGGACGGCAGCGCGGCGGCCAGGTCATCGGTGGCTTGCGGGTCGGCGGATACGTACTGAGACAGATCAGCGGCCACACGACCTCCCGTAATCCACGACTTGATATTTACGCCGTTCATTAGGAAGATATCCGGCCCCGTCTGCGCAGCCAGCGCCGCCAGCACTTTGTCCCAATAGCCGGATGGATTCTCAACCGTCAGAGCGACTTCATCCTGCATTTCGTTGTACTCGCCGACCAGCACATCAAAGCCGGGCACATACGTGGAACCCCACTGCCAGAAGAGGACCGCCTCAGCGCCGTCAGACGCAGGTGCGTCGCCACCCTCTTTGGCCGGCGCATCATCTTGCGTCATCTCCTCGCCGTCGGAAGGGCCGGCCTCCATGCCGCACGCGGCCAGCAGCACGCCGGCGCCGGAGAGCGCCGCTCCCCCGAGGAATGTGCGTCGCGACACACCCCAAGCTTCTTTATCCAACGTAGCCATCACTAATCCTCCTTAGTGATACTGCACCACTTTTTTGACCGTTCCGATACGGTCTCTGCGTGTACCTTAGCCGAGCTTTTAGTTAGCGTCAAGAGTTTGGTGAAAGAGAGAGAGAGAGTTTAAGGGACGCCCGCACTCTATTCGTATGGTCATTTCCGCGCAGGAATACCAGCATAATTAGGTAGCAAAACTGTGGCTCTTGCTGCGTCGTCGCTAGAGCGCTAGCCTTCAGAATCGAGAGCCGCGTGCACGCCGTACTGCACCGAAACCCGCTTGCCGGTTCGTGCGGAACAATACGCGGCTTCGATGACTTGCAGCACGTGAAGCGCGTCTTCCAGCGTCACAGCGGGCGGACGGTCGGTGTGAAGTTCCTCGACAAAACGCCGCATAATCTCGTAGGACCAGCGGTGGCCGCCATAGACGGCCATTCGCGCCGGCGTGTAGGCAATTGACTTTTGGGGTGCGCCAGACCATGCCGGCGCTACGCTGGTGATTTCCAACTGCTCCCCACCCACGGGCGTCCAATCGGCCCAGCCGTGCTCGCCGCGATAGACGAAAGCGGAGTCGTAGCCGCTCGCCAGGGGCGGCTGTGTATACGCCGCATGCAAGCTGCCCAACGCACCGTTCTCGTATTCCATCGCAACCACAGCCACGTCTTCGAGAGGTTCGTCAATGTATCCCACAGGCCGCCCCATGAGCGCCTGCACGGACTTGACCTCGCACTGTACAAGGTGCCGGGTGAACTCGATGTAGTGGCCGCCCAGCATGTGCAGCACGCCGCCGCCCTCGTTGGCAGCGGTGAACATGAAGTGCGTCGGCTCACGGCTGCCGGGACGCACCTGGGTGGTTACCAGACGGCTTTCCAAGGAGAGTGGGCGGCCAAACACGTCCTGGTCGATGAGCTGTTTCAAATCTTGCATCGCGGGATGGAAGCGCCAGGGATAGCCGGCAAGTACCTTAACCTGGTTCCGGTCGACCGCCGCCACCATTCGCGCTAAGTCAGCCGCCGTGCGGGCAAATTGCTTCTCCACGAAGAAGTGCTTACCGGCCTCCGCCAGCTTGATGCCGACATCCGGTATCTCGTTCGCGGGCAGCACCACGCACGCGAGGTCGAAATCCTCCTCTTCCAAGAGTTCATCCACGCTCGCATAGACACGGGCGGTGGGATCGGAAGCTCGCGCCAGGTCCAGCAAGGAAACATCGCTATCCTCGCAGTAGGCAACTATCTGCACATCCGGGATCTGCTTGAAGGTGTGAATATAGCCAGGCGACGGACGCGCCGGATCCAGGCTGCCGACGTGCGGGTGCCGCAAGCCGACCATGGCAACTCGGATTGGTTTCTCTAGCGACATTTCTCTACCTCTTCCTTAGGGATGTACTCTCTCTGCCAGTGCAACCTGAATCCTAGCGAAACGCACAAGCACCGGCAAAGTCTGCTGCGCAATGCCGGGCCTTTGGCAACCGCGATATACACGTAGGGGCACGATATATCGTGCCCCTACCGCACACAAGCGGTGATCCGGATGGAGACTCACGACCCGCTATGTTGGCGTGATGAGTCGCGTCTCTTTGTCGGCAAACGGAAAGTCGATACGCGTATTGCCGCGCCGGAAGGACTCTCGCATCGCCAGGGCGATCTCCAAGGCGGCGTAACCGTCCTCGCCGTTGCACTCCGGTTCCTTGTCGGATTCCACGCACGCGACCAAGTCGGCAACTGCCCCTGCCGTGGGACTTGGTAGTCGTTGTGGTCGGGGAAACGCCTCCCGTACCGGACGGTCGGCCTTTCCACCGCCGGCGCGCCGCCAGAGCTCGAATTCACGTCCGCCGTCCAATGCCCGAATGCGGCCCAGTTCACCAATGATGTCCCATTCCTGTACGGCGGCGCCGGTGCCCATCATGCGCAAGTAGCCGCGCACGCCATTGCGAAATGCCACGTACGCATTGCCGCCGTAGCGGTCCCAATCATCGGTCAGTGCCGCCTGATTGCCAATCTCGCCAACCAGCCACTCCACCGGCGCGTCACCGGCAAAGTAACGCATCAGGTCTGCCCAATGGCTGCCGTCATGCGAGAGCGATGAGCCGCAGTAACCGGTGATTTGGAGCACCTTCCCAATTGCGCCATCGTCGATCAGTTCCTTGGATCTGCGGTAGAAGGGGTGCCAGCGGCGGAGACAGCCCACGCCCAGTTTGGCGCCGTGGCCACGGCAGGCAGCCAGCATGGCCTCCGCCTCGCCGAGCGACCACGCCAGCGGCTTCTCGGCAAAGATCACCTTTACGCCCGCTTCCGCACACGCGATTACCACCTCCGGCCGCTCCTCGGCGCGCGTGCAGACACTGACAATGTCCAACTGCTCGTGACTTAGAAGGCCTTCATGGCTTTCATACATGCGCTCTACGCCCCAGCGCCGACTATAGGCTTCGCGCTTGTCTCGTACCGGCTCGGCGGCCGCAACCACCCGCACCCGCGGCTCCTCCATGTAAGCCGCCGTATGTGCAAACGGCAAGATCACACTCGCGTTGTCCTGCACTTCATCATCGATGGTGCTGCTGATGCGGCCGCAGCCAATGACTCCTACCCGGTACGGCGCCATAATTGGCATTCTCCTGACCAAAAACTTCAATGTGGGACTTTACGACAGCCATCCTCAAGCGGCGCTTGCATTGAACCTTGCGGTCAATTCAATCCACTCGCCAATACACAAGCAAGAAGCCAGCTAGTCTATCCTAGCTGGCTTCTTGTTTGTTTTCTCAAACTAGAGTTGGCCGGGCGATTTAGCCACCCATGCGCGCGATGTCAGCCTCAAGCTGCACCTGCGCAATATCCTGGACGACCTTCATGCCCTCTTCCGCGGTCAATTCGCCGCGCCAGACCTTGTGGAAGCCCTCGCTGAAGAGCTGGCCCTGGAAGCCGCGGTAACCGGACGGCAGGCCGGGGTAGCGGCCGCCATTTGGCAATTCCGCCGCAAACGTGGCGTAATCGGGATCGTCGGCGATGAGGCCCTGGTAGCCCTCGTGATTGAGGACAGACTTGCTGACCGGCAGGTTGGTGCCGCCGGAAGCCCTGATGACGAACACCTGCGCATCCGCGGACACAGCGTACTGCGCGAACCGCAGCGACGCATCGAGGATGTCAGCGTTTGCCTGCACGAACACGGCAATGTTCTGGCCCCCGTTGGGCGCATGGCGCTTCGCCTGAATCGGGGTGTGGATCACTTTGAAGTTATCGCCGCGCTGGCGGAGGGTGGGCAGGCGGTACGGGCCCTGGGACTCGAAGACCGTCTTGCCGTCGTGGAACAACTCGCCGCCCCACTCGTCCCGATACGGCGCAAGCTGGTAGGCGTTCATCCAGTCGCTGATCATCTGCGTGGCCCAAATCGCCTCGTCGGAATCGAAATTCCAGCGCGTCTGTTCCTCGTTCAGCCACTTGAAACCGGCGCTGCCGGCCACCTGATCCCAGCGGCTGATGCTGCGCGGATGGTAGTCCCAACCCCAAACGTCAGGCGGGTTGGCGGCTACCTGCGCCATTTCCAGCATGTTTTCCCACGTCCAACCCTCTTCAGGGTCACTGACGCCGGCCGTCGAAAGCAGGTCCGGGTTCCAGATCATAATACTGTTGTTGGTATTGATCGGAAGACCGGTGAGCTTGCCCTGCCACGTGGTGCTCTCGGTCATAGGCTCAAAATAGTCTGCGCGCTGGTCGGTCCAGCCGGGGAAGCGCTTCAACTCTTCCTCGTGGTCCACCGACACACCAGCGGCAAAGAAGTTGGTGCTGTCCGGCCACGCGTGCCAGTGCACTCCCGGCGGCACACCGCCGGCCGCGGCGGTCTTGGCTTCATCCGTGCCCTTGCCAGGCACGATTTCGACGAGGATGTTGTCCTCGTTTTCGGCGTTGTACTTGACGACCATGTCGGACAGGCCTTGCACCTGCGGGTGCAGTCCGGCGGAGCCAAAGCCAATGTACGACCAGAACGAAATGATGGTACGCCCATCGCCCATGCTCATGGACTCTTCAGCCGCGGGAGCCTCGGCGTCTTCCGCCGGCGCGTCTGCCGGAGCCGTTGCCGGCGCCATGCCCTGACCGCAGGCTGCCAATATCGCAGAGCCGAGCCCGGCTACCGCGCTGCCGTAAAGCAGATTTCGACGACTTATTCGCTGCACGTGCATTTCCTCCTTCGCACGCTAAACACAAAAATCCGGAGCAGCCTCTTGGCGCGATAGACTACAGCTACCGCACTGCTCCAGATTCTTAACTTAATCTAGGCCTGCCAGACTTGTCAAAAAACTTGCTGCGACACCTTTAAGTCTACGCGAAATGGGAATTGTCCATCCGTTCAACAAAAAGGCAGCACTACTATTCAATCGGTAGGTACAGTCCTACCCTTCTGCTCATCCGTAACGTAGTCTTTGGCTATAGAATTGCGAAGACCCCAAATCGCTCTGCACGTCTCTGCAAACGGGCCATTCGGTTTGGAGGCGACACCTTTGGGTCTAGACGCCCATCGATCTGCGGACCTTAGCCTCGCGTCGACGTTGACGGCGAATAGCCCGCTGTAATGCCAGACGCTCTTTCTCTGCCTTTGAGCGATAGAACCGTCGCAAACGGACTTCTCGCATTACGCCGGACCGGTTTACCGATGAGCGAAACCGCTGCAAGAGACTCTCAAAGCTCTCGCCGTCGCGCAAGGTCACTGCTGACAAATCAACCACACTCCTTGTGTCTATTCTTCAGTTTGCGCGCAAGAAAACTCTTACGCTCGCACCAAAACAACCTCGGTAACCCACAATACCATACTTCAGGCCGTACAACAATCCAAGAACTACACCGGCTCGCCTACGGCGCTCTCTTGCTTCAGATCGCTATCCACCATCATCCGGATAAGCGACCGAAAGTCCACAGTCGGTTCCCAACCCAGCTTCTCCCGCGCTTTCGCGCTATCGGCGATCAAGAGATTGACATCCGCCGGACGCAGGAACCGTGGGTCCTTGCGGACGTACTCCTGCCAGTTCAAATCCACGTGCTCGAATGCCACCGCGCACATTTCCTGAATCGTGTGTGTCTTGCCGGTGCCAATCACATAGTCGTCAGGCTCGTCCTGCTGCAGCATCAGGTGCATGGCCCGCACGTAGTCCCCGGCATAGCCCCAGTCGCGCTTAGGCGTCAGATCGCCCATCAAGAGTTCGGACTGTTTGCCAAGCTTGATGCGCGCCGCCGCGTGCGACGTTTTGCGTGTGGAGAACTCCAAGCCGCGGCGCGGCGATTCATGGTTGAAGAGAATGCCCGAGCACGCAAACATGTCGTAGCTCTCGCGGTAATTCACCGTCGTATAGTGCCCGTACGTCTTGGCCACACCATAGGGGCTGCGCGGATGGAAAGGCGTCGTTTCACTCTGCGGCACTTCGCGCACTTTGCCAAACATTTCGCTGCTCGAAGCCTGATAGAAGCGGATGTCCCGGTTTACCATGCGAATTGCTTCCAGCAGCCGCGTAACGCCCAATCCCGTAATTTCACTCGTGAGCACCGGCTGACGCCACGACAATGGGATAAAACTAATCGCACCCAAGTTGTAGACTTCATCCGGCTGTGTAATCTCCACGGCAGCGATGAGCGAACTCTGGTCCAAGAGGTCGCCTTCAACGAGTTCCAGACTAGGTATGAGTCGCTGAACGGCCTCCGCTTTGGGGTTGTTCTGTCCGCGAATGAGGCCATAGACCTTATACTCCAGACCAAGAAGGTGCTCGGCTAGGTAGGTCCCGTCTTGTCCGGTAATCCCGGTTATTAATGCTGTTTTCACACCCAATTCCTCATCGCTCTATAGTTATCAAACTCTGCGACAAATCCGAAAACTGAGAGACGATCAAGAAGCCTCCCTGCTGCCCCGCATTCACCAGGTGCACCCCTTTTTCGCTGTGGTTTCTCCTCAGTCTTGAAAAGCCTGCCCCTAGACTTTGCGGACAAGGAAAGCGAAGACACTAAACCAGACCTTCCACAAGCACTGTGGCACACGCAGAGTCGCTTTAGCTGTTTGCGCGTCAGCGGAAGGGGCAAGGCGTACAAAGCGCGGAGGTGGACTCTACAGAGGCGCAATCAGCGCACTAATCTAATGCTATCATAGGTACGCGTGCATTCCCATACCGCGCAAGGCTTCCAGCCGCCAAACTGTAGGCGCGTCGTGCTGCTTTCGCATATGCAGCCCACGTACAGACAGCAAACCAGACGACAGCCGCTGCAAACCCGTTGAGGAGTAGAGCATGGCCGCAAATGAACAGCCGCTGACGTACAAAATCGAAACGGCGCGCGGCGTGCGCACGCTCGCGTTTCCCGCTGAGATCGTTGCCCAGGGCCGTGGGGTGCCACGCACCATCAGGTGCTATGCAATGACCGATGAAGTGCGCATGGTGCGGATCGAGGCCCGACGCGCGGACGGCCTGCGCTTCAACGTGCTCGACGAGTACAATCAGCCGCTGAACGATGCGCCGGTGCAGTGGGAAATCATCTGGCGGTGACGGTTAGGCATATCTCCCTCGGCGCAAGACTGACAGACGTAAGCAGGCCTACGACACCCCAACGGTCTTGCACTGAAACTATCTAGCTTCCCCTCGAAAGGAATTTGTGTGGTTAGAAAACCCAGCGAATGCCGCGATATGCAGGACATCCGCGCGGAGATCGACCGCATCGACCAAGAGGTTATTGGCCTGCTCGGCGAGCGGTTCGAATATGTCCAGGCCGCGTCGCAGTTCAAGACGAGTGAAACCTCCGTGCGCGCGCCGGAACGCTTCAAAGCCATGCTTGAGCAACGCCGTGTCTGGGCGCAGGCAGCCGGTCTCGATCCCGACGTCATCGCCAACGTGTACCGCGATCTGGTGAGCTACTTCACCGAGGAAGAGATGCGAAAGTGGCAGGCGGAGGCAAAAGCAGAGGCGGAATAAGTGGATTGAGGCTTGATCGTTTCGTTATGTCGGCATTCCTGTCATTCCTGTAGATGTCAGGTAATTCGTTGGCAGATTTGGGGCAAATAGCGATGGATCCAGCGTCGTCTATGACCAATACATATGTCATTCCTGTAAATGTTGACTAATTCGTTGACA
>JAAXIC010000023.1 GCA_012270555.1 Chloroflexota bacterium | reverse complement strand
ACAATGCCTGCCTCCTGCACCTCCTGGTAGGGCAGCAGCCACACGAGGGACTCGTCATGCAAGTCTACCACCTGGATGCGGTTGCCCCACGGATCGCGAAAGTCGCAACGGATGTAGTCGTTGGACATGACATCCAGGTTATATTTCGTGCGCAGTTTGTCGCGCACGCTCGCGAGCTGCTCCTCATCGCGCACCATGATGCCAAAGTGGCGTGAGCGCTCCGGCTGCAACTCATCAACCTCAAAGATGGCGAGAAACTGGTGATTTCCCAACTGACACCACGCCGCGCCTTCGCCGCCGCGCAGCATTTCGAGATTGAAAACGTCCTCGTAGAAAGCCACGGCTTTCTCGACATCGTCTACCTCGATGCCGACGTGATTGACGCCATATACCTGAACATCCATGTGAACATGCTCCCAATAAGCGAAATATGCAGATCGTCCTTACTTTCACTATATACCAGCACGCTGCGCAGCGGCCTCCAGCGGACTGAGCCAAGACTGGTAAGCCATCAGACCTTGACAGTGCCAAAAAGACTCTCAACGCTTAGAGTAACTTCTCGAGCGCGTTTGCCTGCGTCTGAACAGCGTCTCGGTCATCGTCGCGCAGCGTGATATGGCCTAACTTGCGCCCCGGACGCGGCTCTTTGGCATAGAGGTGTAGATGGGTGTCTCCTGCCTTTAAAACAGCGGCGCTTTCGGGTACCGTGCCGATGAGGTTGAGCATCACCGCGTGGCCGCGCGGTGCGGTAGAACCCAGAGGAAGGCCGAGCACAGCGCGCAGGTGGTTCTCAAACTGGCTGGTCTCAGCTCCTTCGATGGTCCAATGGCCGGAGTTGTGAACACGGGGCGCCATTTCGTTGGCAAGCAAGCGGCCATCCTGTTGGAAGAATTCGATAGCCAGCACGCCCACATAGTCGAGCGCCTCCAGCACCCGCTTGCCGTATTCTTCCGCTTGCGCTTGCAATGCGGGCGGCGTAGCGGGAGCAGGGGCAATGGAGCGGCGCAGGATGCCGCTATGATGATAGTTCTCAACCAAAGGATAGAATGCCGTTTCACCGTCACGGCCCCGCACGGAGAGCAACGATACTTCGCGGTCAAAGGGCACGAAAGACTCCAGAATCAGCGCCTGTCCTTGCAGCGTATTCCAGGCGGCTTGAACATCCGTTGCCTGCTGAATGATGAGCTGGCCTTTGCCGTCGTAGCCCAGCCGCCGGGTCTTGACCACGGCCAGAGTGCCGAGAGTCTCCAAGGCGGCATCGAGAGATTCTCTCGAGTCGACCGCGCTGAATTTTGGCGTGGGGATGTCAAGTTCTCGAAAGAACGTCTTCTCCGTCAGGCGATCCTGGGAAGCTTCCAGGGCCTCGGGCGGTGGGAAGACCGGCACGGACGCGGCAAGAAAGCGGGCCGCGTCTACGGGCACATTCTCAAACTCGTAAGTGATAAGCGAGAGACCCGCCGCAAAACGCGCGAGCGCCTCGCGGTCGTCGAAACTCTTGCCAACGACGAGTTCCGCCATTTCGCCGGCCGGTGCTTCAACGTAGGTGTCGAATACGCGGAACCGCAGACCCAGTGGATACCCCGCCAAGGCCAGCATGCGGCCGAGTTGTCCGCCGCCCAAGATACCTACAGTCATTCCGATTCTCTCGGATCGGGATGGGCGAGCACGTCGCCGGTCTGCTGCTCCCGGAATTTCTCATAAGCCGAACGGAACTGCGGGTGCTTGCCGCCAAGAATCGCAGCAGCCAGCAGCGCTGCGTTCACGGCGCCGGCGCGGCCGATCGCCAGTGTGCCCACCGGCACGCCCGCGGGCATCTGCGCGATGGAGAGGAGTGAATCCATGCCGTTGAGGGCGCGCGACTGCACCGGTACGCCGAGCACGGGCAAACTCGTCTTGGCCGCCGTCATACCCGGCAGGTGCGCCGCGCCTCCCGCGCCAGCGATGATCACCTCAATGCCCCGCTCCGCCGCCGTCTCGGCGTACGCGAACATCTGATCGGGAGTCCGATGGGCGGAGACGACACGCACTTCATGCGGCACACCCAGTTGCTCCAGCGTCTCCGCCGCATGGCGCATGGTCTCCCAATCCGACTTGGAGCCCATGATGATGCCAACGAGCGGCCGAGCTGATATTCCTTGTGTCACGTTCTCCACCTATTCCTCTTGTCGGGAAACGCGGTCGTGCCACTCAATCACGTTGCCATAGTCGAGGAATCTACATAGCTTATGCAAGCCGCTAGCTTGAAAAGTCGGGCGGTTCAACTGACGCGCAAAGAGATCACGCCGCGTGTCATTCGAAACTACACTAAATCGAGGAAATGAATTGGGTGCAGCTAGGTGTACATCATTGAAGCGCAATAGGCCGGAGTAGATTGGCGTTGAGTGTTCCACTTCAAAAAGCGCCTGTAGTGAGTTTGCTCCTCTGTTTATCCATATGACATCCACCTCTGCCAGAGTACTGACCACCGGATCGAAACCAAGCGGAAGACTCACCCGGAATTCGAACGGCGCAGTCAATGACCAATCCAAATTTGGCCGGTCGCTTTGCGGAACCCAAACGTCGAATCCTTTCGCGCTGCCAATTGCGCCGAGCAGTGTTTGCACCTGAGGATGTGAGAGATCGGGCTGATAGCGCAACCTACTTGCATCAATCAAGTTGTGCAACCTATTCCAGCCACTGTGGCCAGCGACGCTAAACCTACCTGCTCCGGCTATGTATAGCTCTGCTCCGCTCTCCTCGAGGTGAATCATTACTTTGTACTGACCGTCTCGCGCCGGTGAAACCGCACTAAACACATCCTCATATTCGGCAAAGGATACAAAGAGCGGTTCAGCCTGATCGTCCCACAGAAAGCAGATCACTGCACGATGGCCCGCTAACTCCCGCAGGTCTTCCTCTCTTAACCCGTAGAATGTTTTCTTGTCCCCGTGGCGCTTTGAGTAACGAACATAGACGCGTGCTGCATCGTCGCCAACCGTGAATAGAGATTGGCTGCGATGCAGTCTTTCTAGTGAGCCAAACCGCGCAGTCAACTCTTGCAAGAAGGCTTTCTTGATCGAGTTTGCCATCGCCAAAGCCATTTGCATACGCCAACACAGCTACACCTTCTCATTTTAGCGAATTTCTTTACAGGCCATACCGCACCGAGCTCGAATGTGAGTGTAGTCCCATGTTCAATCCTCGCCAGAGTGCATGGCTACTCGCTGCACTTGGCGTGCGTCTCCCAAGCGTGTAAAGTAGGTAAGTGGCACGCTATCCAACCCTTGGTTGGGCGCGACGAGGAGCGTGCCTTTATTTTCGTACTGAAACAGAGGATACCAGGCGATAGGCCGGTAGACGACGCAGGAGATTGACGGGCGCATGGCCAGAAAACACGAACAGTTACACGCAGACAGGCGCGAGGCCCTGGGTAAGAAAGTAAAGCGGCTCCGCCGCGACGGAATGGTGCCGGGGAACGTCTACGGACTTGACATGGAGCCGATCCCTCTCACAATTGATGGGCGGGAATTCATCGCCGTTCATCAACGCGCGGGCAGTACCGGCGTGATTGACTTGGCGGTCAACAGCGCGGATACGTTACCGGTGCTCGTGCAGGAAGTGCAACACGATCCGCCGACCAGCCGCGTGCTGCACGTGAGCTTCGTACAAGTAGACCTGACGAAGCCCGTCAGCGCGATGGTGCCGGTCGTTATTCATGGCGATGCGCCGGCCGTAGAACTCGGTGCCATCGTTATCCAGCATGTCAACGAAGTGTCGGTATCCGCGCTGCCGGATGACATTCCCGAGCACTTCGAGGTTGACGTTAGCGTGCTTGCCGACTTTGACCATTCGCTGCTTGTCGGCGACCTCGATGCGCCGGCAGGAGTGACCATTCAGACAGAGTCGGACGATCTCATGGTGCGGGCGGAGCGGCCACGCGTGGTTGAGGAAGAAGAGCCGGAAGAGGAAGAAGAGCTGGAGGGCGAGGAAGGCGAAGGCGAAGAAGGCGAAGAGGCCGCCTCGGAGGAAGAGAGCGAGGAGTAAGACGGAACAGCCTGCCTCGTCTCGTCCCAGTTAGGCCGGTCGGCATTGGGTAATTCACTGATCGCCCGCTTGTACATACACCAGGCTTCACTTCACGCTTGCATTGCCGCATAGCAACACTGGTTGCTCAGGGTGCCATTGGTGCTCTACCCCCCTCAGAGCCCTGGCACGTCCCCTTCTTGTCTGCAATTAACACCTGTCACCGGAACCTTCTTAAGTGTTAAACTGTTAACGGGTACCGTTCTCGTGCGGCACGATGGATCACTCTAGCGGGGCCGCTTGAATCTTTGTGATGGGAGCCTTTGCTCATGGCAAGCGCTTTGACCGTTGACGGCGTGAAGAAGATCTTCGGCCGCAACACGGTCGTGGATGGTGTCTCCTTCACGGTGGAGCCGCAAGAGATTATGGGTCTCGTGGGGCCCAACGGCGCCGGCAAGACCACCACCATCCGCATGGCGCTGGACATCATTCGCCCTGATGCCGGCTCGGTCGCGCTTTTCGGCAGCGCGCCGAACCGGCAGGCGTTGCAGCGGGTCGGTTATCTGCCCGAGGAGCGCGGCCTCTACCAGAAGTCAGCCTTGAGCGACGTATTGCGGTATCTGGGGCGTCTCAAAGGCCTGAGCGCCAAGGCCGCCCAGTCTCGGTCCGACGCCATGCTGCAGCGCGTCGGCCTTTACGAACACCGCGCCAAGAAGGTGCAGGCCCTCTCACGCGGCATGAACCAGCTAGCGCAGTTTGCCAGCGCGCTTCTGCACCAGCCCGACCTTGTGATCCTCGACGAACCGTTCTCCGGCCTCGATCCCCTCAACGTGCAGGTGATGAAGGAGATCATCCACGAACAGCAGCAGCGCGGTGCCGCCATCATCTTCAGCTCCCACAATATGGAAGACGTGGAGGAAATGTGCGAGCGCGTGGTGCTTGTCAGCGGCGGCAATGTCTTGCTCTACGGCGCCCTCGACGAGTTGAAGCGGGCGCGCGGCATACAGAACATCCGGGTAACCGCGCCGCAGCAACCGGCGGACGTGCCCGGCGTCAGCCACGCCAAGGTTGAGGATGGGTACTTCGAGTATCTCTTGACCGAGGGAACAGACCCGAATGCCGTGCTCCGGTCTTTCCTGGATACTGGCATTCCGGTAGAACGGTTTGAAGTCGCCTTGCCCTCCCTGCGTGACATGTTCATCGAAGAGGTGAGCCGTGCCCGGGGCGCTTGACGGCACGCGCATCGTGTTTGCGCACGAGTTTCGCAAACAGATCGGCGGCAAGGGCTTCCTTATCGCTACCTTGACCATTCCGGTCATACTTGTCGTACTCTGGATCGCCATTCCGGTGATTAGAGGACTTGTAGACGGTGATGATGCCGCAGAATCCGCTGCCACGATCGGCGCCGCGGACACTGCAGCGACCACCACAGACAGCAGCGCTGCCGACCTTCCCATCGGCATCGTCGTACAAACGACCGACCTTTCCGTCGACTTCGCTCAGTTTCCGGAGTTTCGGGTCTACACCGAGACTGCGGCAGGCTTGGACGAGCTGCAGTCCGGTGCAATCAACGAACTCTTTGTAATCCTGCCCGAGTATATCGCTACCGGCCACGTCGAGCACTACTTCACCGACGACGCGGGTGAGGGCCGGCAGCAACTGCGCGCCATTCTGAGAGACGCCCTCTTGGGCCAGACCCAGTCGCCCGAACTCAGGCAACGAGCACTCGCCCGACCGCAGTTCGCGCGCTTCACGGTGGCAGAGGATGGCGAAATAGCCGCGGAGAGCGGTTTGGCCGTTGCCGTTTCGTTCTTGATCGGGCAGGGATTCGCCATCGCGCTGATCTTTACGCTGATTGCCTACGGCACGATACTGCTTCAGACCGTATCGGAAGAGAAAGAGAACCGCATGGTAGAGGTCTTGCTCACCTCCGCCTCGCCGCTGGCCATCATGACGGGAAAAGTGCTGGCGTTGGGCCTGGCCGGCCTCATTCAGATGTCGGTGTGGGTGGCAGCGGTCATAGTGGTCGTGCCCCGCTTTGCGGGCGTGATCCCGGATATCGGTACGATACCCATTGACTTTGGATTTCTGCTGCTTGTGCTAGCGTTCTACCTCGCCGGTTACGCAATTGCGGCCGCGCTCATGGCGGGCATCGGCGCGGCCACCACCTCGGTTACGGAAGCGGGACCGCTTACCGCCTTGGTCATCATCCCGCTGGCTGTGCCCTTCTACGCTATGCCGCTCTTCCTCAGTTCCGCCGACCACTGGCTGCCTCGCTTGCTCTCGTTGCTCCCCATAACGGCGGCGACGTCGATGATGTTGCGTCTTGCAACCAGCAGCGTGGCGCCCGGAGAGATTGCGCTCAGTCTCGGCCTGATGATCGTGACTGCGGCGCTCCTGCTCTGGCTGGCGAGCCGCGTCTTCCGCGCGGGTCTGCTGCTGTACGGCCAGCGCATGAGCCTACGAGCGGCGTGGACGGCGCTGCGCTACGGTGATTGAGCATCTGGTGAAACACATGGCAAGGCCGGTATCCCGTACAATACGTAGTGGAGGGATTGGGATGATGAATCCGCGTGAAGCGAAGGAGCAGGAACGATGGCGGTATTCGACACGCACAAGGCGTTTACGGCGCTGATGGACGCGGGATTCACAGAGCGCCAAGCCCTGCTAGACGTGGGGAGCGAAGGCTACGGCGCGTTGGCGACCAAAGCCGATCTACAGACGTTGGAACGAGCGACCAAAGCTGACCTGAACACGCGCCTGCGAGAGCTAGAGTTGCGCCTGACGCTGCGCACGGGTGGGATGTTCGCGGCGGGTGTAGCAATCCTCGCCGCATTGGAACTGCTGTCGCGATAAGTTGTCTCGATCTGTCACGCAGTTGAGAATGCACAGAAGTCCCGCGCCTGAGTTGGCAAGCGCTCCAAGAATCCACGTGCGCCGATAATCGCGTTTAAACAGCGCCCTTCTCGCAAACTAAGAAAAGGGGCGCGTACAAACCGAGCATACTGGATTCCCAAACAAGCGGCTCACTGATAATCGCATGCGAAGACTCTGGTCAGAAACACAGGTCGTCTTCTCGGAGGAAGTGTGGCGGAGCATCCGCCGCAAGCAGTACCTCATCGTCACCTTCACCCCGGTGGTCATTCTGCTTGTCTTGGCGTTGGCCGTGCCGCTGGTGCGCGGAATCTTTAGCGGCGACGCCAACGCCGACACGACGGCAGGCGGGAGGGTCATCGCCGTAGTCAACCTCTCCGCGGACTTTACTTTCGCCAGGCTGGATGCTGCTGGCATAAAGGAATTCACTGATCGCGAAACCGGTATTGCCGCGTTGCAAGCGGGAGACGCGGACGACCTCTTCATCATCCCGGCGGACTACGTCCAGACCGGCCGCATCGAGTGGCTGCACACGGATAGCGGCTTGAGCAGCCTGATCGCGGGCGATGAGAGCGAAGACCGCATGCGCGCACTTGTGTTGCAAGCGCTGACGTCTGCTGAACTCTCCGCCGAGCGGATGGAGCGCTTGCAAGACCCTCTGAACCTTACGCGATTCGAAGTTACCCGCAGCGGCGACGTAGTGGCGGAAGAAGAAGGACAAATCCTCACGTTCTTTACAGTACCGTTTCTGTCGGCGTGGATCATGATCATGGTGATCTACATGGTGAGCGGCACTCTCTTGCAAAGCGTCTCCGAGGAGAAGGAGAATCGCGTTGTCGAGGTGCTTATCACGTCGGTTTCGCCGCTGGCCTTGATGACGGGCAAAGTGTTGGGCTTGGGCGCTACCGGGCTCCTACAAGTCGGCATCTGGCTGGTCTCATTGGCGGTGCTCGTGCCGCGCATCGTGAGCGCCTTTCCGAATATCGGCGATCTCGCGCTTTCACCGGAGTTGGCGGCGGCGATTGTTGTCTTCTTCCTCGCCGGGTACTTCGTCTTTGCCGTCATCATGGCGGGCCTCAGCGCTGCCACAGTTTCCGCACGCGAGGCGTCTTCTCTCTCCAGCATCATTCTCCTTCCCGCATTGGCGCCGCTCATCCTCGCCTCGTTCATTTCGCTCGCGCCTAATGGCGTATTCGCCCGGACACTCACCTACATTCCGTTCACCGCTTCACCCACGATGATGATTCGGCTGGGCGTGGCCGACGTGGCGCTTTGGGAAATCGCGCTCAGTCTGGGTGTGACCATCGCAAGCGGCCTGGCACTCTTATGGCTCTCGGCGCGTGTCTTCCGCGCCGGTATCCTCATCTACGGCCAGCGCATGAGTCTGCGCCGACTCTGGGTGGCTATACGCCACGCCACCTAGGCGGTATTACGCGCACGTACTCCGGACACCTTGGGCGTTGTCGGCAGTACTGTGCTCTATTCAAAGAGAAAGCCGCCTCACTCTCCCTTAGATACGACCGCGTGCATACACACGTTGCAGCGTGATGTTCCAGGATACGGGCGCCGTCCAAGGATTAGGCTTGACAAGAATATGTCAGAAACCGGGGATGCTATAACCACACGTGTGCTACAGGGTGCTGTGCTTGCGTATTGGCCTCACATACAATCTGAGCACAGCGCCTGCGATACCCCAAGCATCGGATTCTGCAGCATGGCAGCGGGGGCTGTTTGCCAGCAATGAGTGTTTGACACTTGGAACAAAGGTGTGGTTTACTAGGGCGATGGTTGAGCAGCAAATGCCAAATCACGCTGCGTGAGAGGCGCTGCTCACCGGTGCCCCTAGTATTTGGAGCGTGCAAAAGCTACCCGCGCTCGCTGCGCCCAGCGACCTCTATACAGCAATTTTCACGGGAGACCGCGCCTTATACGGTGTATTCCCGTGCACCGAAACCGCTGCGTGAGCGGCCACGGGGAAGTGCAGAGGGGCGTTTGACACGCTAAGCGGCCTTGTGGTTAACTTGGAACGCAAAATTGGAAGCTGTGCTCCGCAGTGAGATAGGCGTCGCGAGGTGGTGGGACCGATTACGGTCATTGGTAGCGAAGCCCTAAGGAGGATCCTCACACAGCATATGGGGTGATGCCTTTCGTCTCACTGGGGAGATCACGCAGGCAGCAGACTGTGTTTCGTGCCGTTTGGCATTTATCGGCTCTCTTCCCCGGCGGCAACATGGCAGAGTGCGGAGTTGCGTGTAAATGCCATTGCGGGAGACGAAACCGCCCGGTCGCTTGGCGTAAAGAAGAACGCCTGAACACCCGGCGCCTCGTTGCGCAGTGACGAAAGAAGTGGGCACCGGACAGGGAAAAATGAGCGGTTGACACGCTGAGAGGCAGTATGGTTAACTAGGAAACCGCAACGAGAAACTGAACCCTTGCGGCACGGTCATTGCCGTAAGGAAGCTACGTGGCATAAGGAGAAGTGTACAGCAGTGAACCCTTGTTTTCTGTGCCGAGATCCAGACTGATGCCAGTGCTGTTGGCTACAGTTCCCGTGCCGATTGCGTGAGTGGGACAGCCAAGCGGACCCTAGCAATCCACAGCGACACGCCCACTTGAGGGCGGCGGTGGGAGTATCTGGATTTATGGTTCTCATCACTTCAGTTATCGCCGCTGGCGCCTTCCCGGATCGCCCTTGCATCCCCGCTGCGAAAACCAAGGAACTCCGGGAATTCGCCCGCGTCGCTCCGCGCGTTAGAGGTCTTGCCAAGACTGTGCTTGCTTCCTGAAGACGCCAACCTCGCGAAGCGCGTCCTTCCTGACACGGTCACAGAACCTGATCCGAATACAATTCATGAGATGAAGCGTGAGTCACGTCTCACGCTTTTTTCCTTAAATGCGCAGAGATACCTCTTCGACTTTAGACATTGCAGGAACCTCATCGTGCTCAGGGCAAGGGAGTGCAATTCGAAAGACAACGCCAGGTCTCCCTCGGGGAATCATGCCGTGTGAGGCTTCGTCCGGCAGGTTGTCCAGTCACGCCGTCCGAGCTATAGGCCGCGAGGATGGTGGTCGAGGCCGGCGTAAGCAGCGATGAAGGTGCTGATTTGCGCCTCATCATAGGCGTCGAGCGGTAGAATGCGGCCTCAGGCTGTCAAAGCACTGCTCACCGCGCCGCTGCTTTTTCGGATCGGCGGTGGACGTGCACCATGAGCACGGCAATGTCCGCCGGCGTGACACCCGCAATGCGGGCAGCCTGCCCTATGGTGCGCGGCTGAAACTGCCCCAGCTTTTGGCGCGCTTCCACTCGTAGGGACGGTAGTTGGTCGTAGTCCAAGTCCTGCGGCAGCGCCATGGCCTCCATGCGCGCCATCTTACGCACCTGGGACTGCTGCCGTTCTACGTACCCCGCATAGCGCGCTTCAAGCTCGATTTGCGCGACGACCTCCGCATCAAGCTCATTCCCCTGCTCGTCATCCATAAGTGCGGCAACGACCGCGTACCGCGCGTGGGGGCGTTGCAAGAGACTCAGGGCCTTGGTCTGGCTGCGGATTGGCTGCACGCCGGCTGCCGTCAGTGCTGTGTTCGTGCTCGGCGACGGCGTAATCCAGTAGCGGCGGAGACGCTCCATCGTACGCTCGATCTGTTCACGCTTCGCCGCGACACGCGCATAGCATTCGCTGCCAATCAGTCCGATTTCATAGCCAAGCGGCGTAAGGCGCAGGTCGGCAGTGTCATGACGCAGCAACAACCGATACTCAGCGCGCGAGGTGAACAGGCGGTAGGGTTCCCGGTGCTCTTGGCTGACGAGGTCGTCCAGCATCACGCCGATGTACGCCTGATCGCGTCCCAGCACGACAGCCGGTTTGCCTTGCACGCGCCGGGCGGCGTTGATACCGGCGATGAGTCCCTGCGCCGCGGCCTCTTCGTAGCCGGAGGTGCCGTTGATTTGGCCTGCAAAGAAGAGGCCGGCCACCGACTTGGCTTCCAAGGCGACGCTCGTCTGGTCCGTAACGACGTGATCGTATTCCACGGCGTAGCCGTGACGCACGATCTCCGCGCGGCGGAGCGCGGGCACGGTGCGCAGCATGTCTGCTTGCACGTCTTCCGGCAAGCTCGTGTTCGCGCCCTGCACGTACACTTCATGCGTGGTAAATCCCTCCGGCTCAAGAAAAAGCTGGTGGGAATCCTTCTGCGCAAAGCGCACGATCTTGTCCTCGATGGAAGGACAGTAGCGCGGCCCGGTTCCGCTGATGGCGCCATTGAACATGGGCGCGCGGTGGAGGTTGGCGCGAATGACGTCGTGGGTCGCCGGGTTTGTATGCGCTAAGTAGCAGACCATCTGCTGCCGCCAGGGTGTATTGACTTGAAAAGGATACACGGGGTCCGGCTCATCCCGCCGGATTTCTTCTTCCCGCACGGGTGTGAAAGAAAAACGCAACGGCTGCGGCGAACCGGGTTGCGGCGTCGTGAGAGAAAAGTCAATGCTCTCCGCCAGCACGCGCGGCGGAGTGCCGGTCTTGAGACGGCGCAGCCGAAAGCCGAGGCGTCGCAACGCATGGGATAAACCCTGCGCCGGTGCTTCACCCGCGCGCCCGCCGCCCACGCGCTTCTCTCCCGTAATCAGCATGCCCTGCAGGAAGGTGCCCGTCGTCAGCACCACAGCCTGCGCGTGAAACGTGTGTCCTGCCTGGGTCTGCACACCGCTAACGTGTCGGCCGCCCCCAGGCGTCTCGCTCGTGAGCAGGTCTTCCACCAAGCCGTCGTGGATGGTCAGATTTGCTTGGTTTTCCAGCACTTGGCGCATAGCTTGGGCATAGAAGTGCTTGTCACTCTGGGCGCGCAGCGCCTGTACCGCCGGACCCTTGCTGCTGTTGAGCAAGCGTATCTGAATGAGGGTGCGGTCGGTGTTCTTGCCCATTTCGCCACCGAGGGCATCAATCTCGCGCACGAGATGGCCCTTGGCCGGACCGCCAATCGAGGGATTGCAGGGCATGAACGCGATGCGGTCGCGGTCGCCGGTGACGACCAGCGTGTTGCAGCCCATGCGGGCCGCTGCCAGCGCCGCCTCACAGCCGGCATGGCCCGCGCCTACCACGATTATGTCGTAATGTATCTGCTGGTTTTCCGCCATAGAAGCCAATTTGAACCGTCGCTTTTTCAGTGGAGGGAAGGAGACTGCGAGCCGAGGAACGAACGTACGAACCTTCTGTTACGAGCATATACGACGCGCCAAGTGAGAAACAAGCAGCCGCCAGAGCAAGACGAGGAGCTGTATTGTCAACAGAGCCTGCAAGAGAGAAGCGCGTGGATTGCTCGTGCTCGCGCGTAAAGATTGCGCTACAGGCAGCGCAACGCGCGGGTGGCGGCCTCCACGTCGCGGGCCGCGACCACTGCCGAGACCACGGCAATGCCGTCGGCGCCTGCCGCCAGCACCGCCGCCGCGTTCTCCGCCGTGATGCCGCCGATGCCCACAAGCGGGATAGTCGGCGCAGCCTCCCGCAGCGTGCGGATCATGGCAGGGCCGACCGGTGCGCCGGCGTCGCTCTTCGTGCGCGTCGCATACATTGGGCCAACGCCCAGATAGTCGGGCTGCGCGCGCAAGGCTGCTGCCAGTTCAGCGAGGTTGCCTGCCGACATGCCGATGATGGCGTCGTCGCCCAGCAGCGTGCGGGCGACGGCGGGCGGCAGGTCATCGTGTCCAAGGTGCACACCGTCGGCGCCGGACGCCCAGGCAATATCCACGCGGTCATTCACGATGAAGGGAATGCTTGCAGTCCGGCAGAGTTGGGCAATAGCCGTCGCTGTATCCAGGATGTCACGGTCGGGCGAGCACTTGTCGCGCAGTTGGAGCAACGTCGCGCCGCCGGCAATGGCTTGACGCGCGATTTCCACCACGGAGCGCCCCCCAGCGACCGCCGGATCAAGCACAACGTAGAGACGCGCATCGAAAGTCCGTGGAGTAGTCATACGTGAAAAAGCCGGCGTTTAGAGGTGACTTTGCGTAAGCACAGAAATCTGAAAGACGTAGCGCGGGGGCTTGTCCCTAATGCTGTCGCATTAAACAACATGGTATCCCAAGAGGGCCTCTACACGGTTCGTCAAGTTAGTAGGGGCACGATATATCGTGCCCCTACGTCAGTATGCTGGAGTTTCAATCCTCCTATAGCAGCTCTCAGCCCTACGGTTGCCCAAGGCAGAAGTTAATGCGACAGCATTAGGGCTTGTCCCCCGCCTGGAAACCTTCACATGATTCTGACGAGCGCGTCGGCTTCGTCGCAGACGCTGACTTCGTCTCAGACGCAGGAATATGCTAGAACGGTGAAGATTCCCCCTCACCCCGGCCCTCTCCCCGAGGAGAGGGAGGCCCACATGTGCCGCTGACGGGGGGTTACGCAGCGATTCCCCCAGGGAGAGGGATGCCTTCTCCCTTGCTGGCACTTGGTTGAACTCTCCACTGCGTTGTTTATGCAGAAAAGCGTCCTCCGGTTTAGCGCTCCCGCGCCCTGATTTGGGGGGTTCAATCGAGCACTTATACACCAAAAGTATTGCGTCAAGCGGTTATTTGTGGGTGCACAGACCTTATGATACACTACGGGGATAAGGCGAGACCCTTGGTCGTGGAAGGCGTGCAGGGCAAGAGGTATGGCTCTCATAATTGCCTGCGCTAACCAGAAAGGTGGTGTCGGCAAGACGACGACAACTGCCAATTTGGGCGCTACGCTTTCGCGCATGGGCAAGCGCATTTTGGCGGTAGACATGGATGCCCAGGCCAATTTGACCGCTCACTTTGGCCTGGAGCGAGAGTTGGAGACCTCTGTAGCGAATGCTTTGCTCGATCGCAACGGAGAGTTGCCTATATACCGCATCGAAGATGATGCCGACACCACAATTGATGTTGCGCCCGCGTCTTTGGAGCTTGCGAGTGTCGAGTTTCAACTCGCGGCAGTTATCGGTCGCGAGTTGCGGTTGCGTGAACACCTGGAACGGTTCCGCGATAGGTATGACTTCATCCTCATCGACACGCCGCCCTCGCTCGGTCTGCTCACGGTAAATGCTCTGGTGGCGGCAGACTGTGTCATCATTCCCACGGAAGCGCGGTTCTTCTCGCTGCAAGGCCTGTACATGCTGCAAGAGACCATTACTGAGGCTGCGTCGCTCAATCCAAAGATCGAGATACTGGGTGTGCTGCTGAGCAAGTACGACCGGCGCTTGCGGGAAGAAAAGGCGGTTTGGCAATACCTTCACGAACGGTGGGGCGACCGGGTTTTTGCCACTGAAATCGGGACGAACAGCAAAATCCTGGAAGCCGCTTCGGCGGGTGTCCCGGTGAACGCATACGTCGGCGCAAAAAAAGCAAGAGATGCATATCAACTACTAGCCAGAGAGGTGTTAGACCGTGTCGAAGCGGCCCGGCTTTGATCCCGAACGGTTAGAGAACGTCAAGGATACAACGCGTCCCCGCCCGGTGGTGCCGGATATGGTCACCTCCGGTTCGCAGTCGCGCGAAGCGCGCGGGGTCATACAGATTCGCATCGTCGGCGTGGGCGGCTGCGGTGGCAACGCGGTGAACCGCATGATTGAAGCCGACGTGGTCGGCGCCGCATATGCGGTCATCAACACGGATGCGCAGGCGCTCCAGATCTCACGTGCCGAAGATAAGCTCGCGATAGGAGACCGCATCACCCGGCTGCGCGGCACCGGCGGACAGCCGGAACTCGGCCAACGGGCGGCTGAAGAGAGTATTCAAGACATCGAACAGCTCGTCAGCGGCGCGGACATGGTCTTTGTGACGGCGGGCATGGGTGGCGGCACCGGCACCGGCGCAGCGCCCATCGTTGCCGATCTTGCCAAGCGCCAGGGCGCGCTTACCGTGGGCGTTGTCACGCTCCCCTTCATGTTCGAGGGCCGCCCGCGGCAACGCAATGCGGCTGTCGGCCTGCAAGCGCTGCAACAGTACGTGGATACACTCATCGTCATCCACAACGACCGCCTGCTCGCTGCGGTGCCGGCCTCGGCGCCTATGACCGAAGCCTTTGCCCTGGCGGATGAGATGCTCGTGAACGGGGTTAAGTCGATTACGGAACTCGTGACGACGACCGGAATCATCAACGTAGACTTTGCCGACGTGCGCGCGGTGATGCGGGATGCGGGCACGGCCATGATGGGGGTTGGCATTGGGTCTGGCGAAAATCGCATGCTGATGGCAGTGGAAGAAGCCATGAAAGACCCCCTTGCCGACAAGCCCATGAAAGGCGCCCGCGGCGTGCTCTTGAATTTCCGCGGCGGCCCTGACATGAGCATTCAGGAAATCAGCGCTGCCGCAGAAATGGTGAGCGCTGCGGTAGACCGCGAAGCGAACATCATCTTCGGCGCATCCATCGACCCGGCGAATCAGGAAGAGGTGCAAGTGACGCTGATTGCCACCGGCCTTCCCGGCGAGCAACAGCAGCGCGGCGGCAGGCAGCGCTCTTCACCCGACGACGATCCCGCCAGCGAGCCACTGGTCGAGGAGGCGGAAGTGGAAGACCTGGACCTGCCGGCGTTCCTGCGCCGACGGCGCCAGAGTCGGTAGCAGTTCGCAGTATTCTCGCGCCTAGAGCACTGCTCGCCTCAAAAATCCTCTATGCCTTGCATCGCCATGCTCACGACGCAGATTGTCCACGATTGGTTTCAGCTAGCGTTGCGGCTTGCTTGCGCGAATGGAAAACATCTGTGGAATTGAGTCGTTTTTCTCCGGAAACCGCCACCAGCCGTCTGCGCCCCGCACCATGGTGGGCAGCGCCTGATAGTAGCAGTAGGGGAATTCATGGAGAAACTCGATCTTAAGTCTGGCCTCGGTCAAGGCCGTGACGATCTTGCCGAGGCTGTGCTGCCACTCATATTGAGGACTCGCGATTGTTCCTTCACCGGCGTAGGATGGCTCATTACCCGCAAAGAACAGTTCTTCGCGGAAGTAGCTGTAGAATGGGCGCGCTTCACCGCTTGCGGTAGATTCGAGCGTTTGCATGACCGGGTGGAATTCCACAATGTAGAATGTGCCGCCCGGCTTTAGGTAGCGGAACACCACGTCAGCCCAGCGGTCGAGGTCCGGCAACCAGCACAAGACGCCATACGACGTGAACACAATGTCGAATTCTTCAGCGAGCACTTTCGGCAGATCGTACACGTTCGAGCAGATGAAGCGCGCGTCCGTGCCAATCTCCGCGTTTAGTGCCCGCGCGAGTTCTATCGCGTCATCCGAGAAGTCAACACCCGTTGCCCGCGCGCCCAGCCGCGCCCAGGACATGGTGTCCAGCCCAAAGTGGCACTGCAAATGAAGCAGCGACTTACCGGACACGGGGCCGACTTCCTCCCGCTCGATGTTCTTGAGGGTTATGCTGCCTGCCTTGAATCCCGTCACGTCGTAAAAGTCGGAAGCGGCGTGAACGGCTGTTCTTTCGTTCCAGTTGGTACGGTTCGTTTCGAGTCGTTTGTCCATAGGATTGGTAAGTGTTGACTAATCCGCTTACAGGCTCCCCACTCTTTTCGCTTTGCCAGGATTGAGAGTGCTCTCGCAACCGTCATTCTCGCACAAGTTCGCCCTGTGCCGGCGCGCGACATCTATCTTCTCTGTGCTCCCTGGACTCCGGCTTCCGCCGGAGTGACGAAATCAGGAAGAACGCGGCCCTTTTACGTAACGATGTTCTGCGGGCGGCCTTCCAGGAAGGCGATTGTATTCGAGACCGCGCCTTCGTTCAGAAGCTCGATACCTTCCGGGGTCTGGTCTGCCAGGTGCGGCGTCAAGACGACCTGCTCGCACGCAAGGATGGGATGATCGGGCGGCAGCGGCTCCTGATCGAAGACATCAAGCCCGGCGCCAGCCAGGTGCTCGGCTTGGAGTGCGTCAATTAGAGCCGCGGTATCCACCAAGTCACCCCGACCGGCGTTGATGAGCAGCGCGCCCGGTTTCATCAAACCGAGTTCGCGCGCGCCGATGATATGCCGGCTTTCATCACTGAGCCGCACGTGCAGGCTCACGACGTCGGCTTCTCGGAGTAGTTCGTCGAATTCAACGAACTCAACTCCAAGCTCTTGCGCGCGCTCCGGCGACGGATTGAACGTCCACGCCAGGCAGCGCATACCGAGCAGATCGGCAACGCGCGCGACCTCCCGCCCCACGTTGCCCGTGCCGACCACCCCCAGCGTTTTGCCGCTGAGCATGACGTTCTGCTTGAGCGTCCAGCGTCCGGCTTTGAGTTCTGTAGTCTGAAATGCCGCGCGCTTAGCCGCGGCGAACATGAGCGCAATGATGTGCTCGGCAACCACGGGCGCCGTCCGGCCCGGTTGGTTGGCCACGGCGACTCCGCACGCTCGCGCCGCTTCGACGTCGATGGAGTCGACGCCGATGGAACACGTGGCAATGAGGCGCAGGTCCGGCAAGGCCTGCAACTCAGGCGCAAACCACTTGATAGCCCCACGCGTGTTCAAGATGACGTGGGCGCCCTCCACCCGCTGCATTTGCTCCTCCATGCTCTGCGGGCGGTCGAGATACAGCTCAACCTCGCCGTACGGCTTGAGACGGTCGAGGTGCGGCGAACCTTGTATCTGGGGCGGAAAATCACCGGGAACGACGAACTTGAGACGTTTTTCTGCCATGATAAAGTCCTCAGCGGATTTGGCTTATTTGCCTGGGAAACTTCTGAAGGCGCGGCACGTTAGGATTCTGGACGCAAGCCACTCCAGTCGCATTTGCGGGATTGGATAGGCACTGCCGCAAGTATTGCGGAGCGAGGCGAAAGCGTCCGGTCCTGAGCCGACGTAGATGCCCTCCACAGCAATTGGGAGGCGCGGCATTCCTCGCCTATCTTACTGTTTGCGCCATACGTCGTCGAATCTGAGCCGTGCCAGTGGGTCTTGTATCAGGAGGACAGAAAGCACCTGTGCGAACTATTCCCGTTGTAGCCGACTGAGCGCGTAAGATGGGTGCAACTGGGAAGGCCGTCGCACATGTGTATAATCACTGCTACAGGGAGTTGTCCGGCAGGACGCGCCGCCAATTCAAGAAACGTTATTCCCGCGAAAGCTCGCCCCCGCGCGGGGGCGCGGAATCCATCTTCTCAAATGTGCAAAGGGGCATTGTAGCGCATGCGTGCGATTCTAAGCGTTTACGATAAGACCGGAATCGTCGAGTTCGCGGCAGGACTAGACAAACTCGGCTGCGAAATCGTCTCCACCGGCGGCACGCAAGCCGCCATAGAGGCGGCGGGCATTCCCGTTACCGGCATCAGCGACGTGACCGGTTTTCCGGAAATCCTGGACGGGCGCGTCAAGACTCTGCATCCGGCGGTGCACGCCGGTATTCTAGCGCGGCAGGACGATCCGGCACACGTGCAGACCCTGCGAGACCACGCCATCACGCCCGTAGACATAGTAGCCGGCAACCTCTACCCCTTTGTGGAGACCCTAAACAGCGGGGCCGGGCATGAGGAGATCGTGGAGAACATCGACATCGGCGGCCCGACGCTCATTCGCGCCGCCGCCAAGAACGCAGACTCCGTGCTCGTAGTGGTAGACCCGACCGACTACAGTTCTGTGCTCAACGCGCTCGCCAACGGGCAGGTTGACACCGCCCTGCGCACGCGCCTCGCTGCCAAAGCCTTCCGGCACACTGCCGATTACGACACGCACATTGCAGGGTACTTCAAAGAAGTCACGTGATACCTACCGTGCCCCAGACCGGGACGACGGCCAGAAGGAGCGATTAAGGTGAATCTGCTGCTTGTGACAACGGGAGGGCGTAGTGCCGCATCCAGTCATTAGCGGACGAGCCGCCGACTTGGAGCAGATCTGCCGCCGCTATCGTGTCCGGCGGCTTGACCTGTTCGGTTCAGCCGCCACCGGCCACAACTGGACGGAGGCAAGCGACCTTGACTTTGTAGTGGAGTTCGAACCGCTGCCACCCGGCGTCTATGCCAACACGTATTTTGGCTTGCTGGAAGCTCTGCAGCAGCTCTTCGACAGGCCGGTGGATCTGGTAGTCGAGTCGGCCATCAAGAACCCGTACTTCTTGGAAGCAGTCGAGGCCACAAGGACGCCTCTCTATGAGACTTGAGGCCAAGAAGTACCTCTACGACATCCGAAGTGCTGCAAACCTACTCAAAGAATTCACCCATAGCAGGACTCTTGCGGATTACCAGCGTGACGCCATGCTGCGCTCTGCGGTAGAGCGGCAGTTCGAAGTCATCGGAGAGGCTATGAACCGGCTGGCCCAAATCGACGCAAATGTGGCGGCCCGTATTAGCGATTACCAACGCATCATCGCGTTCCGCAACATTTTGATCCACCAATACACCGACGTGGACGACCGCTTGGTGTGGGACGTAGTTGAAACGAAACTCCCAACTCTCGCCCGAGAAGTCGACGCCCTGCTAGACGATAGGTGTGCTTAGGCGTATCTAGAGGGATACAGGTTCAGGCCCCGCGCTTTACGAGGACGAATAGCACGGATTGTCTTCCTTGCGTCCCAGCCAGAAAACGTTTTCGCCTTCAGCGACGGAATGCAAGACCCGCGTGTACATGATCGTACCGCAGTGGGGAGCGGTGATTTCGCCTCGCACCGATCCGTTCAGGTGGCGCACGCGGGCAAGAGTCTCACCGCTCTGCACTTCATCTCCCAGCCCTACGAGCAATTCCAGCAAGCCGCCGCACGGCGCGGTCAGATGCTCTTGCGTCCAGACCTTAGGCGGCATGGCGACCTCCAGCGGCGGGTCGAGCATGCCAAGGTGCCGCAGGCAGCGGCGAATCCCATCCTTGTAGAGGTCGATCTGCTCCCGTGTGGCCATGCCCCGGCCGCCCACCTCGCAGCCCACGGCGGGAATGCCCTGTTCGTTGGCCCAGGTGGAGAGCGTTCCCGGCGCCCAGCGCATCATCCAGTAGTGTTCCAGACCGAACGCTGCCGCTGCCAGGGCTGAGCGGCGCGCGCAGCCGTCGCTCGCCTCACGAAATCCGCTCAGCGGCAGGAGATCGCCTTCGCGACCAGCGCTATGCAGGTCGATCACTATATCCGCGTCGCCAATGGCTTCGCGAACGAGGGTGCTCGCGATGCGCTCAGTCGCCGAGCCGCCGCGCTTGCCGGAGAAAATGCGATTAAGGTCGAGATCATCCTCCGGTGCTTTCCGCAGACCGGCGGCGAAAGCCAGCGGATTGGCGCTCGGCGCCAGCACGACCGTGCCACGCAACTCACCAGGATCAAGCACTTGCGCCAACTCGATTAGTGCGTGCGGTCCTACCAACTCGTCGCCATGCACGCCGGAGACGATGACGACTTTGGGCTCGGGGCTTTGCCCATAGATTCGGGTAAGGGGGATTTCGACTTTAGTTTCTTCCGCGAGCGGAATGCCGACCGTCGCACGCTGCACGGTATTTCGCACGAATCTTTCGACGCCATAGAGAGCCCTATTCATTCGCTTTAGGCTTCTTTCACACCGCACCAGCCGGCAAGCTGCGCGGCGCAGACTTCAAGCCCGCGATAGAAGTCGGACAGCGACACGTACTCATCCGGGCTATGCGCTTGGGCGATGCCGCCCGGGCCGAAGAGGCAGCCGGGCATGTCGGCTTGGGCGTACCACGCCAGATCGCTGGCGGCGGAAAATCCTTTGATATCAGGCTCTAGACCGGCCTGCGCGACGTTATGCGTCAGCAGTTCTATGAACGGATGATCGGGCGCAGTCTCAAAGGCCGGAAACGTCACGTGCCGTAGGCCCCAGGTGAGTTTCGGTGGATGTTCGCGCAGCCAATCGTCAGTCTGGCAAACGGCATGCATGTACGCCTCAAAGTCCGCCTTGACCTGCGCACACGGTTCGTCGGGGTAGTACCAGATGTTGTACTCGATCGCGCAGTAATTCGCCATGGTGCCGGGATTGTTGACCACGTTGAGCTGGCCGTCCTGTCCGCCGCCTGGACCGGCGATGAAGATCGCCGGCAGTATCGAGTTGTAGCCGGGCGGAAAGAGCGGGTGCGACTTGCGGTTCACCCACTGGCGCTCCAGGTCCTGGATGGCGGTGACGAGTTTCACCCCTTTCTCCACGGCGTTCACGCCGGGGCCGTCTTCGCCGGGAGCCAGGTTGCGCCAGCGGCTGCCGGCGTGGGCCTCGCGTCCCTCGATCTCGATGCGCAGGTGCTCCAGTCCACCCTCGGTGGGGATGATCGTCAGGTCGGTAGGCTCGGCGTCGAGCACGGCGTCGGTGGCGGGAAACTTCGCGATGCAATCCCGCGTGCCGTTGCCCACCAGTTCCTCATCGCTCACCACATGGAACCACACGTCCCCCGCCGGACGATAACCCGCAGCCAATACGCACTTGGCAGCATAGAGCATGCTCACGAGACCGGCTTTCATATCGGCGGTGCCGCGTCCGTACATCTTGCCATCTGTGACTTCGCCTGCCCACGGGTCTCGGGTCCAGGCCGACGTATCCCCCACCGGCACCACGTCGATGTGCCCGTTAAATGTCAGCGACCGACCGCCACCACTACCTGGGAGCCGCGCCGCCAGGGTGGGGTAGCCGTTCTGGGTATCCCACTCGTGCACCTCACAGCCAAGCCCTTTTAGAAAGTCGGCGACCAGCGTGCGGCACTTACGGGTTTCAGCGACGAATTCCGGCGTAACGGGGCTGCGCACCGCGGTCTCGCACGCGACAAGTTGCCGCAGGAAGTCAGTCGCTTCGTCCTGAAAGGCAGCCGCGTGACGAGTAATCTCCGCTTTGGCTGCGGCAGGCAGTTCCTGTGACGACATGGCGGGATCTCCTGATGATCGCGACGCTCGCGCCTGTAAGTGGTCGAAATTAATGAACACGGGCTGCTGCCAGCCGCTAGTTCTTCGGCTTAATGGTCACCTGTTGGCCGTCGGAAACTAGATGGCTGTAACGAATCGTCGTGTCGTCAAGCCGTTCGAGGGTGACCGGTTCAATCTCGCCTGCGCAGGTAACCACTACACCAACATCCGACCACGCTTGGGGTACCGTGCAGGTGAATGTCACCGTGTGCCATTGGACACGCTCCGGTATCGCAGGCGCTTCCAGCCGGTACGTGATAGCGGTAGGCGTGCGTTGCTCGTCAGCAACTTTCGTTTCACGCGCCATGATAAGGTAATCCACCACCTCTTCAGGCACCGCGAGCCAGACCTCATCCCCACCGACGCGCGTAATGGCTTCCAAACGGTTGCCCAGTTCGGTGGGCGTCAGTTCGCGGTTGGGGATGACGAGTTCGTCCTGCACCGCGTGGGTGTAGTCCACGATCCACCCGCCGGTCTCACGGGCGCGGTAGACGAGCCGGTAGGGATCGTAGCACCGGTTGTAATCGTCCAGCTTGTGGTAGACCACCGGCCGGCAGAGCTGCATGAGGTCCATATCCGGGTAGTTGAGCCGGTCGCGCACGCCGAACATGCTCAGACACCCCGCCTCCTCGGCCAACGGCCAGGCATACGGCAGGCAGTGATCGCTCCCCGGCGCAATGAACGTCGTCACCGGAGTGCCCAGCCGCTCTTCCAGTAAGCGCGTGGCGTCCACCACTTCGATACGAGCGTTCTCCGGGACGGCCATGCTGCCGGGCAGCCTGTTGTGCGTCATGGAATGATTGGAAACCGTCCAGCCGTAGCGCTGCGCCAGCTTGCACTCTGCCACGGAGATGTGCCGATACGTAGCATCGTAGCCGCTGCCCTGCACGTCGCGGGGTTCGCCCATCTGTCCCACCACGACGGTTATGTGCCCCGGCGCGCCGAATTGCTCATGGATGGACAGACCGTTTTCGACGGTCGAGGTCACCACCTCGTCATAAGTGGTGGAGTAGACCCAGCGTTTGCCGAATTTCCAGCGTGTGATTTCTACCATGCGTGCCTTCTTAGTGTGCGTGCTACCCGTTCGCCCTCACCCTAGCCCTCTCCCCCAGGAGAGGGGACAAGCACTGAGCCTTGTTATCGACCATTTCCAACTTAGATCGGCGCAAGTACGTACAGTCTGCTGTCATATCTCCGCCTAGCATTCCCTTGTAGGGGCACGATATGTTGTGCCCCTACGCCGCCCCACAATCTTGCACTGTGTTATGCGATAGAGAGCGGCAAGATTGTGACCTACGCCAGCGCCTGCTTGGCCGCGCGCAGGTTCGCCAACCGCATCAAGCCGTAGTTGTATAGGTTAACTCGTTCAATGTCCAGCGCGCGCACTTTCTCAATCTGCCCCGCCACGTCCGCCGATGTAATCACCTGCGGCGGAATGAGCCGCAGTCCCTCACGGATTGGGACACGTCCGTCAACAAGCCGTTGCAGGTCGTGGACCGCGCGCGCCAGGATGAGACCGTCAAGCGAATACGCCGCGCAGTCGAGCAATTCGTTGGGAATGCCTTCAGCGAGAGCACGGCCGATGTCCACGCCGTCCAGCGCCTGGATGACCGATGCCTGTTCCGGCATGCCGACGCCCATGTTTACGATGGGCACAAAGTCCGACGTGCCGCCCAGCGCTTCCTTGCACTCCGCCCAGAGTGACATAACCGAATCAATGCGCATGCGCAGATAGCCGTCGAGCGCGGGGAACGTTAGCGCGTGGCCGGCAATGTTATCGCCCAAGCCGCCGAGCGCGGGCAGGTGGTCGCCTTCCAGGTAGTCGAGGATGTGGCCCCGCGCCCACTGGCGCACGGCCGCGCCGTCCACACCTGCCGCTTGGGCGCGGCCCAGACAGTGCGGACAGAAGCAGAGACCGAGCAAATACTCGGTGAAGGCATCCAGCTCCACGCTCGGAATGCCGTGATGCACGTCGTGGTCAAAAGTGCCGAAGTGCAGAAACTCCAATTCAACCTGCGCGGGGGCCAGGTTATCCGCAATATCGCTGACCAGCGCGGTAATGTACGTGCGCACGTCAGTATTGCTCGGACACAAGTAGTGCGGGATGCGGTCGCCCAAGGCGTTGAGCGTGTTGATGTCGGGATAGATCGTGCCGAGCGCGCTATTGTGCAAGGTAACCGTCCAGGCGTGATACGCCAGGCCGTGTTTCTCTACGGCGTCCCGGATACGGCGCATCCCGTCGTCTTCTTGCACGAGCGGGGCCACGATGGGTTTGACGGTGCCGTAACGCTTGAGATCGGGTTGAAAGTAAATCGCCGACGAATTGGCGACGAAAAGCCTGCGACCGGGGTTGTGGGGCCGCAGGTGCTTGACGTTGTGGTAGCTGTGGCTGAGGGAAATCGCCCGCATGCCGCCTTCGTTGGCGATCTGCCCCAAAGCCGCGTCTATGCCCGCGTCGAGCACGTCCCAGGGATACGTCCAAATCACGCCGTACATAACCTCACCGGCCCTTTCCAGCAGAGTTCTGCTTAATCGGGAAAGAACTGCTTGCCCCTTCCGGTTCCCTCTTCCCCGGGCAAAGCTCCGGTTCCCTCTCCCTGGGGGAGAGGGTTAGAGCCTGCCCCGTACCTGATACGGGGGTGAGGGGGTTCCTCAGGTCAAGAATGCTGAACCACTAACCCGCGCCGCTACAGCAGGAATGATCTGCTTGGTTGAATTCCTCGCAACGTCGACCGCTCCTGCTGACTATCACTATACTAGCATCGCCGTGCGCCTTGTAGAATAGGCCGTGTAGCACACGAAACAAGAAAGGAAGCCCCAGATGGGGTCTGGCGCCACCGCTGCCGCGAACCACGTCTATCGTGAGGAGATCACCAACGCTCTACGAGAAGTAGGCGTGCAGTGCGGCGACACCGTCATGTTCCACAGTTCGCTGAGCAGCATGGGCTGGGTGGTGGGCGGCGCGGATACGGTGATCGATGGTTTCCTGGACGCGGTAGGTCCGAGCGGCACCGTAGTCGTACCCACCCTCTGCCGCATGCCGGACGGCGAGCGGCACCTGACGTTTGACCGCTGGAACATTGAGACGTCCGTTTCTTGCGTCGGCCGCATCACCGAGGTCTTGCGGCACCGGCCGGAAGCAATTCGCAGCGACCACGGGACGCACTCGGTGTCGGCTATCGGTCCCTGCGCTCGCGAGCTCACGGCCAATCACGGCGCGGCGGGCCTGCGTCTCGGCCCGTGGGGTCCGCGCGCCTTCGCACGGGAAAGCCCCTGGCAGAAATTTTATGACTGGAATGTGGCGTACTGTTTCTTGGGAGTGAATTTCCTCTACAACACCATGGTGCACTTTGTGGAAAGCCGGCTGGTAGAACGTGCCTTGGCAAGAGCCGCGCCCGCGCAGCGCGATGAATTGGCGAAGCAGATTGAGGACTGGCAGCAGCCGGGCGTGTGGCCGAGCATCGGCCGCGAACCGCGTGAGGCCATTGAGCGATTTCTTTACGAGAAGGGCCTTCTCCGCTACGGAAAGATTGGCAAGGCTACCATCCGCTGCACCCGCGCCCGGCCCATGGTAGACAACTGGCTCGCGCTAGCCGAGGCCGATCCGCCGCGTTGGTGTTCAGAGTCTTTCGTCGCGTGGCTCGGACAGATCTAAACCTAAGAACCTAATTGATGACCAACGGCCTTGTCCACGAGGGGGGAAAGATCTTTCCATGCCTTTAGAATAGTTGCCACTAGGTGGTTGCGGTATTCCTTGAGGTTGTCACCCTCCCAAAACCCGTCTTCCGGAGGTTCCACGTTCTTATAGGCTGGCCACCACGAGTTCTGAAGTGGATAAGCGGGACGCGCCTCCTTCGTGAACGGTTGTCTGTGCTTCTTCGATGAGGACATGACTCCGCAGATCAGCTCTCCGTGGGGAGGGAAGCATGACGTTTTGGTATGCCATTGCAGTCTCACATGCGGACCCTCATCGCCCTGGGGCCAATCCTGCCGGCGCAGGACCAATCCTGGCCAGTGCGGCCATGTTTCGTCGAGAAACGAGTCGACTCCGTCACCGCCGATTTTTCCGCTCCTGACAGCCGCGTCGAGATCGCCTTTGAGACTGCGGTAAAATCGATCCGCGAGCTTGATGACTTCAGTCTCCAGACTGGCCCACTCCCTGATCCGCTCTTCGTGTTGAAGATAGAATTTTATCCGTTCATCCTCGATCCGGTTCATCCAAACTGCTCCTTGAGCGTAAGTAAGTAGTTTTCGACGACTTCAACAGCGTCCGCACCGCTGGTCGCAGGCTGCGATTCGTTCAGTGCCACTTCCACCATCGCGCGTAGCGCCGGCCACGAAAGAGTTTTGAAAGCGCGCTGCGCTGCCGGTGTCGTCGCCGTGAAGGGCGGACGGCCGTCGGGAGTCAGGAAGAGGAACAGCGGCGCAAACTCGGCTTTGTAGTTCTCGTACAAGTCGTCGCACTGGTCGGGTTGCTCTGGCGCGTCGACCTTGTTCTCTATAATGAGCGTGAAGTTCCGGCCCCACACGACGAGGTCGGCCTCTCTATCATTTCGCCAATGCGAGAAAACCACCCTCTCGACTGCCATGGGCGCTGGCACAGACTCTCCAAGGCAGTGTTCCACCAAGCGCCTGACAAGCCCACAACCAAGGCCATGGCGTGCTGTCGGCGTCATGATCCACTGGAGCATGCGGGAATGAGTGTTTTCGTCGCGAGCGAGACCAATGATATCGAGGAAATCCGCCGGCCCGGTTACCCACAGTCCAGCGGATACCAGACGTTCGTGCTGGCGTCGCATCTCCGACATGGCTTCGTTCCAGTCGGCCAAGAGTGCCCTCTCTTGGCATTCGGAGATCTCTGTCCACTGGCGTTCCATCGCCCGAATGCAGGCCTCCCACGAGCTGACTCCGTCAATTGGAGTGACTTTTGGGGACATGGTTCTCTCCAAGCTGGACATTTAGCCCGTGAATAGCCACAGCAACTAGCTGTTCCTTGTGAGTATCGACTCCGTTGATCACCGCAGTTGCGCTGACTACGGCAAAGAGGCGGGAGGTCAAGCCTCCCGCCTCTCTACTTGCCATTTTCAGGCCGACTGCTCATTCACCTGCGTTGGGAACAAACAGTCCTGCCGCCGCTACTCTTGAATGATGATCGCGTTCAGCAGATCGGTGGCTGCGCGGCCGTATTCCTCGGCGGTCAAGTTGCCCGCGTTGAACTCATCGTAAACCGGCTTGATTTCGGTGCGCCATTCACCCCAGGTTGTGTAGCGCAGCAAGCCCCAGCCGGCCGGACCGCTGTACGCCGACTGGTTGGCGTGGGCAACCGAGTCGTAGCCCGTCTCTGCCTTCAACCGCTCCGCGGGCAGCGTGGAGACTGCGGCGACAGGGCTGATGGTGTGGTTTACCGCCAGCGTGTAGCCCACGCTGTTTTCGCCCGACATCATCCACTTCATCACGTTCCAGGCATGGTCGACTTTTTCGCCGACGCCCATGAGAATGGCGGGATACCAGGCGCGGCCGGACTTATTCGGCGGGTCGCCCGTGTAGGGCAGGGCTGCGCCGATCACCTCAAACTCGACCGCCGGCTTGTAGCCGTTGGTAATGTGGAAGCCGACCTTGCCGGTCTGCCAGATATGCTGCTCGCCTCTAAGGGCGGCGGATTGGTCCGCGTTGGGCACCACATTATGTTTCTCGCGCAGATCGTACCAGTACTGCAGCGCTTCGATGAAGACGGGGGTGTCCATGTTGCCCCGCTTCTCTTCCTCGTTCCAGCAGAACTCGCCGAAGTAGGTGCCGGTAGCAATGCCGGAAACGTTGAACGCGGAGACGCCGCCGGTGTGACCGAACTGCTGATCACCCTGAGTCATGGCCTTGGCGTATTCCAGGAACTTGTCCATGGTCCAGGAAGCATCCGCCGGGTCAACGGACGGCGCGTCCAGTCCGGCGGTATCGAGCAGTTGCTTGTTCATGAGCAGGGCATCGCAGTTGCCGGAAGCGGGCATGCCCCACAACACACCCTTGTCCAGCCACTGGGTCAGCGTGGCGGCCAAGAAGATCTCCGTGGCTACCAGCCCGTCGCGCTTGAAGAACTCATCCAACGGCGAAAGCACTTCGGCTTCCGCCAGGTCGAGATACGAGCCCCAACTGCAGCGCAGGAAGTCGATGGGCACACCGGCCGCCGCGGCTACCCTGAGCTTTGTCTCGGCCTCAGCAACGCTGGCCAGATTCTGCAGATCAATCGTGACATTGGGAGTCTCGGCCTCGTAGGTGTCGAAGTACGCGCGCACCTTCTCAGTGGTTGAGGCTGAATCGCGCGACAGATAGATGAGCTCTACCTGCTCGGCCTCCGGGGCCGCTTCCGCTTGCGGCGCCTCTTCCGCTGGCGCCTCTTCTTCCGGCATGGCGCCGGTCTGCGCGCCGCAGGCCGCCAGGAACGCCGCGCCGCCTACCGCTGCAGCCGAACCCATGAGCGCCCGTCGTGACAAACTCTTACTCAGCATCAGGAACTCTCCTCTCCGTGCTGGCTGTCTGAGATACGCACAAGCACTGAAGTCTGCACGTGCAGACCGCGTACCTCACGTCAAACTTATTGTATAGCTTGCAGTGAAGCGTGGCGGGAGTCAAGGAAATGAGACGCAAAGCAGCCGCAAGATAAGGATACGCAAAGCCTCAAGCGACTATGGCGGCTCCTGGCGTGGCAGGCTGTGAACGCGTACGCCTTAACGCTGTTCCAGCGGTACCCAGCGGCGGTCTTTGGGGCCCGTGTAGACCGATGAGGGGCGGATAAGCCGGTTGTGGGAGAGTTGCTCCAAGCAGTGGGCCGACCAGCCGCCGACGCGGCCCACGGCAAACGTGGGCGTGAAGAGTTCGGCGGACATGCCGACGCCGTGAAGCACCAGCGCCGTATAGTACTCCAGGTTCGTCTGCAGGTTGCGGCCCGGCTTGTACTCCTCCAAGAGGCGCAACGCCGTTTCCTCGACTGAGCGGGCGAGGTCGTAAAGTGTGCGATCGCCGGCCTGTTCGTAGAGCCGTTCCGCCGCCTGGGAGAGCACGTCGGCGCGGGGATCGCGGACCTTATAGACGCGGTGGCCGAAGCCCATCAGGCGCTCGCCGCGTTCCAAGCGTTCGCGGATATTCGCATCGGCGCGATCCGCCGTGCCGATCTCGAAGACCATGTCGAGCGCCGGACCGGGCGCGCCACCGTGGGCAGGCCCTTTCAACGCGCCGATGGCGCCTGTAATGGCCGAATAGAGGTCTGATTCGGTTGAGACGATCACTCTGCCAGTGAAAGTGGAGGCATTCATGCCGTGGTCCATAGCCGTCACGAGGTAGGTGTCCATGGCGCGGACAAAGTCGGCGTGGGGCTCCTCCCCGGACAGCATGTACATGAAGTTGGCGGCGTGGCCGTAGTCGTCTCGCGGCGGCACGACGTCTTGGCCTTCTCGAAGCCGGACGTAGCTGGCTACAATTACGGGAAACGCCGCACAGATTCTTTCTGCGCGGCGCAATTGTCCAGCGGGAGTAATGTCATCGGGGTTAGGATCGCCAAGCGAGAGGGTCGCACACGCCATACGCAGCGCGTCGATGACGGGAGCTTTCCGCTTGGCTGCCGCCTCGAGCACGTGTTTGGTGGTGCGCGGCAGTTCTTGGCCGCCCTGGAAGCGGGACTTCAACGCCGCAAGCTCTTCTCCATTTGGGAGCCGGTCGTGCCACAAGAGAAAGGCAGCCTCTTCGAACGTCGCGTTGGGCGCTAGCTCCATGAGCGGATGCCCGCCGATGAATAGCTCTCCGGCGAGACCGTCAACGTAGCTCAGCCGTGTCTCCGCGGCAGCAACACCTTCGAGGCCGGGAATTACTTTCGTTGCCATGACAAGGCCGCTCTCCCTTCACTTTGGCAGGTGACGTCACCGCCGCCCGCGAACGCACTCCTCTTCCGGCAGCCGGATAGTATCACCTGCGGGTCGAAAACCCGCATGCGCCCGGCTGGGATGGAGGCTCCCACTTATTCGTATTTAGGCATTACAAGAATATGATCCAGGCATCTGATCTATTCGGATCGCCTTCCTTAGTATAGCAAGCCGCAGGGGAAACTTCTGCCTACTGAGACCTTCGCGTAACTAGGTCCCGAGGGCAAGGAGTTACACGCTCTCCTCGGGGAGAGGGCCGGGGTGAGGGGATTTCTTACTTTTCTAATCGCATGATGCGTACTGTCAATATATTTTAGAACCAAACACGCTCTGAACCGACTGGCGTCCAGAGCGGCTTCACCCTCACCCTAACCCTCTCCCTCGGGGAGAGGGAACTGTCTCGCTGTGGCGAGGGTCATGCAAAGGTCTCCGTCAAGGGAGAGGGAACTGTCTCGCTGCGGCGAGGGTTACGCAAAGGTCTCCTACTGCGAACCCTCGGTCGCGGCGCTGCTATCTTGCGCAGATTCGGTATTCTTAATCGCGAACGTTACCGTCCGCACGTGCTTCTGTCCCGCAGAGTCCTGCGCCGTCAGGCGTATCATATAGACACCGTCGGGGTTCTGGATCGTGTCCCAGCCCGCAAGCACGGCGTTGGCTTTCGGTTCCGTGGAGTGCGTGATGCGCACCCACAAGTCCGGGTTTTCTCGCCCGGCATAGGAAACCTCGTAAGAGTGGAAGTCGGGGAAGAAGGCATTGCCGCGAATTTCCAAGATGCTGCGCACGGTATCGCCATCACGCGGATAGATGATGACCACAGGGTCGTCCGGTGGGACATAGTGCTCTTCCGTTGGCGCGGTAGCCACGGCCTCCGCTCTGGCCCATTCCAGAGCCTCGTCCGGTACGACCATGAGGACTCGCACTTCTGTCTGTGACGCCGGCACGTTCGGACCGGCGCGCAAGCCGGATTCCTTGTGCACGCGGAACGGCACGAAGATGTTGTCTACGAGCCGCGGCACGTTCTCATTGAGGAAGACCTCCTGGTGCGTCGGGCCACAGTACGGAGTCGGCAGCAAGCCGGTCTGCGTGCAGACTTCTACTTCCACCATGCCACGGGGCTTCTCGAAGTCCACCACCCGGGTGTCCGCGAGCGCAGCCTCCATGAACGCGTTCCAAATGGGCGTTGCGCCCCGCATGCCGGTCAGATTCCATGTCGGCGTGCCATCGGAATTGCCCACCCACACGCCGGTAACGAGTTGCGGCGTGAACCCAATCGTCCAGCCGTCACGGTTATCGTCGGTGGTCCCCGTCTTGGCCGCAGAAGGACGGGTGAGATCGAGCGGCGTCCACGGCCCAAACTCCGCGGCCCGGGTCTTGCTATCGGAGAGGATGCTGGTGATCTGGTAGGCGATGCGCGGATCGAAGACCTCGCTCACCGTCGGCAGCGCATAGCGCTCCAGCACGTTGCCGCGTGCGTCAACCACGCGAAGAATTGCGGAAACAGGTATATAGCTACCACCGCGCGCCAGGACCGAATAGGCATTTGTCAGCTCCAGCAGCTTCACCTCGCCGCCGCCGAGCACGATGCTGGGTCCAAAGCGGCCGCGGTCTTCAAACGTGGTCATGCCCAAGCGCTGCATGGTATCGATGGCCGTATCCAGACCGAGAAAAAGACCCATGCGCACCGCAGCCACGTTGAAGGAGTTTGCCAGGGCGTGACGCACGGTGACTGGACCTTTGAAGCGCCCGCTGAAATTGCGCGGTTCATAGGTGGGCTCGTTGGGAATCTCAATTGAAGTCGGAATGTCCCAGATCGTGGTCGCGGGAGTCCAACCCTTCTCGAACGCCGCCGCGTAGAAGAGCGGCTTCAGGGCGGATCCCGGCTGGCGCGGCGCCAGCGCGACGTTCACCTGACCGTCGATGGCTTCATCGTGAAAGTCCAGGCTGCCGACCATAGTGAGAATTTCACCGCTCTTCGGTCTGATGGCCACGACGGCGGCGTTGGTTACGTTGAAGCCTGCTAG
>JAAXIC010000035.1:24951-35884 GCA_012270555.1 Chloroflexota bacterium | reverse complement strand
GAGAGTGCCATGTTCCTTGCCAAGAACGTTAATGCGACAACATTGGGCTTGTCCCCGCCTCTTTGCCCCGCTGCCATAGCCCTCGATTACGGCAGCGGGAACGGTGTGTTTCCGGTGAGACGGAAGAAGATGGCAGTATCGCCGCCGACGTGGGGGTTGCGGGATTCTGCCAGGCGGATCACTTGCGCTTCCTGTCGCGCGTCGCTCTGCATTCTGCCGTAGATATCGTAGCCGGCAAAACCCGGCGGCAGCGTGAACTCCCGCGGTTCCCCGCGTTGATCGTTCACCCAGACAATCCAGCCTTCCAGGTCTCTTTCTTCATCGGGCGTCAACGGCGGCCGCACGAAGCGGACTGCGGTGAGTCCGTTTGCGTCGTTGGCGTGCAACGACGCGCTGGCTCCGGCGAGCAAGTCTGTCACAAAGCGAAAGACCGTTAGTGCCGGCCGTGGAATCATGTTGGCGCTACTATCCGCGTAGACGGTCAGGCCCTTTCTGCTCTCGAAGCCACCGCCACTGATGGTGTCGATAGCGCCATAGTAGAAGGCTTGCCTGGCACTGCTGGCCGTGGCGGCGGCGAGGAGTTGCGCCACGGCGCGCGACTGTTCCTCCGGTGAAAGGCGCTGCTCGTCTGCGGCGCCCTGGCGCACGATGGTCCCGCCGCCGATGACGTCGCCAAAGTGGCCGAGTTCGCCGACAATTATGGGCAGGGGCTGCTGAATTGCCTCAGTCGTGGCGGCGCTGATTGCATCGAGCCACGGCTGGAGCAGATCGGGATGGTCGTAGAAGTGCGCCAAAAGCGCATCGGGCAGTACGCCGCGGCTTCTGAGCATTGCCAGCGCGCTTTGGAGGAAGAAGCGCTTGTCCGACCGCGTGTGGTAGGCCTCGCCATACATGTGGACGCTTGCAAGCGGGTCGATTTTCCGTATCGCGCGCTGGCCGGTCACGAAACGATCCACGTACCACTGTAAGCGCTGTTGATCTTGGGCATAGATGTCGTGCAAGTTCTCTTCGTTACCGATGATGATTGCACTGGGCTGGAATTCACGCATGAGATTAGCGAGATAGCGTCCAAACGCATCGGATCCGGTTTCCTGGGGAATCGGCACCACCAGGTGCTTTTGCCAGCGTTCGAGCCGCGCCACTTCCCGGCGCAGGCCATAGAGATTTGCGTCGGTCAGTCTATCGAATATGCCGGCGCGTCTCTGCTCCAAGAACGTGCCGCTCGTCGTGTCGGCGGCGAGGGCGCCGGTGACAAAGCCATCGGGCCCGAGCATGCCTGGGTTCACGGTAATGCGGTGGGTGAGGCGATAGGCCATCGCCGCGGCGGGACGGTCCGTAAGTCCCAGCTTAATGAGTTCCTGGCCTTGCCCCAGTCCCAGCCGAAAGTTGCGGTTGGATTGATGGATGCGGCGGTGCAGCGCCAGCAACGCGAAGTCCTGCGCGGCATGCTCAGGTGATAGCGGCAAGGAAGGGTGTGGACTCATGAGCGGGGCTTTCCCAAAAAAGACGGGTGAGTGTCCCGAGACGGAAAAAGAGCGAAGCTACACGTGGATAGCGAAACCTGAGTTAAAGAAGAGTAGCGAATGAGCTACGCACGGGGGTTGCACTCTTCTAGTATACCGAATTCAGTAGCCCATGAGGAGACCTCTGGGTAACTCTAGCGGAAGCGGGAAGATTCCCTCTCCCTCGACGGGAGAGGGCTAGAGCCTGCCCCGTACTTGATACGGGGGTGAGGGTGAATCGCCTGAGTTCGCTACAACGGCAAACCAGTCTTACTCTGTTACATCTTGACCTAGTACAAATTAGGGGGCCATCGCGGTCAAGAGCCCCCTCACCCCGACCCTCTCCCCAGGGAGAGGGAGTACCTTTCGCCTGCATGCGAGTTATGCAAAGGTATCCATGAGAAAGAGTACAATTGTTGAACAGCGTATTTGGTTCAAAGTTCTTTTTGCCGATTAAGGCCGTTCATGCTTGCGCTGCCAGATGGTGTTTCTGCGCTCGATTGGGGGTCGCAACGGTGTGTCTGCCTTGACAAGGGAGCGTTCGCTACACCATAGTCTTGGTAAGTATTAGCGAAACTCCACCTTGCGTTGCCGTCTGTGAGGCATCGCAGCAATATGAAGGAGGGGCGTGCTATGGCAGCACTAGCGATCTCGACCCGGCACATCGTCCACGAACCCACCGCGCCGGACCTCCCTTTTCGCGAAGAGCACTTTGGCTATCGCTTTAACGATGTCTCGGTCCCGCCGGAGCACGCCGGCATTGTCTTGGTAGACTGCTGGGACATCCACATCACGGCAAGCCACGTGGAGCGGACCGGTCAGATTTGCCGCGAGCGCATTCGGCCGGTGCTGGACGCCTGCCGCGAGATTGGCGTTACCGTAATTCACGCGCCCTCGCCTAATGTGGCCCACAAGTTTCCCCAATGGCTCCGCTACGCGGGCGATAGCGAACTTTCACCGCAGCCTCAAGCGGCACCGGCTTGGCCGCCTGAAGATTTCGCTAAGCGCAGGGGAGAATGGGCGCACCTGAGGGTGGACCGTACCGATACGTGGGCTGCTGAGATCGATCAGATCAATGAAGACCGGTACATAGATGCTTCAGTCTTTCCAGAGCCGGATGACTTCGTCATCGCCAACGGGCAGCAACTGCACCGGCTCTGCGCCCACCGCAAGTTGCTCTTTCTGTTCTACGTGGGCTTCGCCACCAATCTCTGCGTGCCGCATCGGGATTACGGCATGTTGGCTATGCGCGACCGCGGCTACGGCCTCATTCTGCTGCGCGATTGCACGACCGGTATTGAAACCAGCGAGACGATTGACGGTCTGCTCTGCACGAACGTGGCGATCCACGACTATGAGCTGCGGGACATCGCGGGGACGATCACATCGGCTGAATTTCTGTCGGCGGCTCAGGCCTTGCAGACGGGTGCGGCGGTTAGCGTGGAAGCAGATTAATGTAGTAGCCACCCGTGTTCTTGGGTCCAGGATTGCTATCCGCAAACGTATTGAGGCGGGGCAAACGGGTGGGAGATGCCCTACGCAAAGGTGCAGATATTGGGCACACCGTGTAGGCGTGAAGATTCAAGAGGCGAGAGAAGAGTAAAGAACACATGGACGAAATTCGGATAGGTGTCGCCGGCTTGGGGGGCCGCGGTCGCAGTTGGATGCGGTTGCTGCAGCGCATTCCGGGCTACCGCATTGTAGCCCTCTGTGATCCCATTGTCGCAACGCACGAGCCGTCCCTTGCTGTGCTTGAAAACAGCGACGGTGTAGCAACCTACACGCAGTACGAAGACATCCTTGCCGATGCCAATGTTGAAGCCATCGCCCTGACCGTGCGCAATCCGCGCCAAGGCTTGCTGGCCGCGCAAGCATTGGAAGCCGGCAAGCACGTGAATCAGGAAGTACCGGCCGCGCACTGCATCGAGGACTGCTGGCGCATTGTCGTGGCCGCCGAGCGCTCCGGCAAGGTCTATCAGTTGGCGGAACAGACCCGCTACATGGGCGTGATGCAGGCCTGGCACGACATGGTAGCGGAGGGCCAACTCGGACGTGTAACGTTTGTGGAAGGCCAATACTTCCACTACTACGTCTCCCAGTTCTTTTGGGAAAAGGACACAGCGACGTTCTACGATCCCTTGGAAGTTCCCGCGCACCCGGAGGCGGAACCGACGTGGAGTGCGCTCATGCCCGCTATTCACTATCTGCCGCACGAGCTCAGTCCGTTGCTGTACGTGCTCGACGACCGGGTGGTTTCGGTCACCGGCATGAGTACGCAGGCTCCGAGTTACTCTCATCCCGTAATTCCCCAGCCTGACATGCAGGTATGCTTGATGAAGACCGAGAAAGATGCGATATTGCGGCTGGCCGCGAGCTTTGCCCAGCCCCAGCCGCCCCGCGACTACCACTGGTATCAGATCATGGGGACGCAAGGTTCCGTGGAATGGCGGCGGTCCAACCGCGAGAAACCGAAGATGTGGCTTGCGAACGGCCAGATGCACGATATGGCAGAGGTGGATTGGCAGTACCAGCGCACGGACGCGCCGGCGGAAGCGCGGGGCAGCGGCCACGGCGACGCCGATTACTACGTGCACGCGGCGTTCCGCGATGCCGTAAACGGTGTAAGGCCGCTGGAGTTTGACGTGTATCGCGCGATGGATACGGCTGCGCCGGCTATCTTAGCGGCAGAGTCGATAGCGCAGAATTCGAAATTGCTCGCGGTGCCGGACTTCCGGCCCAGCGCGGACCGGCCGGCCGGCGCGCTGCCGACGGACGGCTAATTGGGAAAGAGGATTGTGGTACGACGTTCTACCGAGAAACAGCGAACCTGAAGAAGAAAGGAATCCCTCATGGAAATCACGCTTGGATGTTTCACCCGTCCTTGGAAAGACTATGGAGTGGAGGCTGCGGCAGCGGGAATGCGCGCCGCCGGTTTCAATTACTTCGGCCCCATGGGCATGAGTCCCACGCGGCTCATCGACCATAACTCCACACCGGAAGACGTGGCCGCCATCGAGCGGGTGGTGAAGGGTGCCGGTTTGAAGTTCTCGATCATGATGGCAATCTGCCCCTTGACCAGCGTGGAGGAGGGAGTGGCGGCGGTCAACCGCCAGATCGACTACGCCGAACAGCTTGGCACTCGCCATGTCATGACCGGTGGCGCATCCAATCCCGATCAGTACGAAACGTACTATGCCATCATGCGTGAGAGTTCCGAATACGCCTTGCACAAGGGCATTACGATTATGCTTAAGCCGCATGGCGGGTTGAGCAATACGACGCGGGATACCATCGAGTCTTGGAAAAAAGTCAACCACCAGAACTTCAAGATCTGTTATGACGCAGGCAACCTGCTCTACTACGTCGGAGAGGACCCACTGGCACACATTCACGAAATCGCTCCGATCGTGAGTGGCATGTGCATCAAGGATGAACTGGGGGGTATGCAGGGCGACGTGATGGTAACGCCCGGGGATGGATTGGTTGACTTCCCCGCCGTGTTTGGCGCCCTTAAGGACGCGGGATGTGCCGGCCCGTTCGTCGTCGAGTGTTTGAGCGGTGAATCTCTGGATGAGATTAACCACGAAGCCGTGCGTGCGCGCCAGTTCCTGGAGGAAACCTTCGCGGCGGTGGGGTACACGGTAGATTAGGAGGCTCTTGTGGCGATAATTACCATTTCGCGGCAGCTTGGCGCTGGCGAAGTCGAATTTACGGACAAACTCACCGATACGCTTGGCTATCCACTCTATGACGACCTGCTCATCCAGCAAGTCGCAGCGGCGTTGGAAGTGCACACCGGTGTGGTGAGAGCGCTTGATGAGCGGTTGGAGCCCGGCGCGATTCAAGGCGTTCTGTCCCGCATCACGGGAGGACGAGCGCGGGGCCAGGTGTCTACTCGGCGTGAAGAAGGTGGCGTGCGGCCGGAGATTGTCCGTACTGCGTTGCGGTCAGTGGTACGCGAGATTGCGCGACGCGACAACGCTATCATCGTCGGCCGCGGCGCAGGCATCATCCTGGGTGATTTGCGCGGCCTGCTCAAGCTGCGCCTTGTCGCCCCTTTGGAATTCCGCGCCCGGTATCTCGCCAGAACCATTGGCATGAACCTCGGCGAGGCCGAGGAGGAAGTGCAGCGCACGGATAACGACCGCCGCGGCTACATTCGCCGCATGTTCAACGTGGATTGGGAAGATCCGACACTGTATGACATTGTCATAAATACTGCGCGCACCGATAGCGACACGGCGGTGCGGATCGTCGTCAAAGTCATGGAAGAGAAGAAACTCTAGGGTGCCGCGGCGGCGAATGGCGTCCGCTAGATTGACGCAGGATCTCTAACGGCCTATGCGTCGGCCCCGTTAAGACTGCGGCTCGTTGTGCCGCTGGATCGCGAAGCGCATAGCGCGGGTGACCGCGCCGCTATCCACCTGCCCCTTTACCAAGTAGTCCTGCGCGCCGTTCCTGAGCGCTTCTAGGCCGGTTTCCTCATCGTTATTGCCGGTGAGCACGACGATTGGAATAGAGGGGGCGGCGTTCACCATCGTGCGTATGGTATCCATACCCTGGCTATCCGGCAGCGCGAGGTCGAGCAGAATAACGTCGTAGGGCTCTACTTTCGTCTGCTCGCTTGCCTCAGCGAGCCGCGTCACGTGGGTCACGTCGAACTGCATGTTTGGCACTTGTTCAAGCAACTCGTAGAGCAGTTCGGCGTCACCGCTGTCGTCTTCCACGAGGAGGATTTCGAAGATATTCGTGTCCATACCGTCGTCGGCTCCTCTGATTGATCCCTGTGGTAAACTTGTCACGTAAATGTAAGTACCACTCTAGCATACTCGGGCCGCATGTGTGCCAGTGGGATGCAACTAAGTTATTTCCCCTGATTGTGTCTTCGCTATACGTGCGACGGGCCGCTGGGAGCAGCAAATGAACGAGGTGTCGCGACAAGTCCGGACTTCCCGGCCGTCTGCGCCTCATGAGCCTGAGCGGCAAGCCGCCGAATATGCCGTGCTGGCAGAGATCGGCCGCATTATCAGCTCCACCCTCAATATCGACGAGATCTACGAGCAGTTTGCCCACCAGGTTTCGTTGCTCATTCCGTTTGACCGCCTCTCAATCTCGGCGGTCGATATGGATGCGCATACGGTGCAGGCGGTGTACGCGGTGGGCGGCGACATTCCGGGCTGGGAACGGGGCGTCGTGCACGACATCGTGCCCGGCGGCATCAGCGATATTTTGGAACGTGACCGCCGTGGCATCCTTTTCAGGACGCCGGCCGAAGAGGAGGAGGCGGGACACCAACCGGCGCGCGAGCTTGGCGGCGACTTTCAGACCCGGATCGCCGTGCCTCTCATCGCGCACGGCGTGTTTGTCGGCACCTTGAATATCCGTTCGCTGCAACCGTACGCCTACGATGAGAGTCAATTGGCGCAGGCGGAGCGGATCGGCGCCCAGATCGCCGGCACGATTGCCAATGCGTTTGCATACGAGAAGCTGGAAGCCGCTCAGCACGCACTCGAGAATGCCGTGTCGGAACTGCGCCGCTCGAACCAAGAGCTTGAGCAGTTTGCCTACGTCGCCTCGCACGACCTCCAGGAGCCATTGCGCAAGATCGCGAGCTTCTGCAACTTGCTGGAGTCGCGCTACGCCGACACGCTGGACGAAAGAGGCGGTGTCTACCTGCATTACATCGTGGATGGGGCCATGCGCATGCAGGCGTTGGTCAATGATCTCTTGCTCTATTCGCGGGTGGCCACGCGGGGCCAGGAGTTCGCGCCGACGGATACGAACGACATGCTGCAGGAAGCCTTAGCTAATCTTGACGTGGCCGTCGCAGAGTGTAACGCTTGCGTCACCTCCGACCCGCTGCCGACGGTCAACGGGGACGCCGCGCAGCTCGTGCGCTTGCTGCAGAACCTCGTCGGCAACGCCATCAAGTACCGCGGAGAAGCTCCACCGGAGGTCCATGTCGGCGCAGTGAGGGAGGGCGACGCATGGGTGTTCTCCGTGCAAGATAACGGCATCGGCATTGCCCCGCAGTACGCCGAGCGGATTTTCGTGATCTTCCAACGGCTGCACACCCGTGAAGAATACGGGGGCACGGGCATCGGCCTGTCGGTGTGCAAGAAGATCGTCGAGCGACACGGCGGCCGTATCTGGGTCGAATCCCAGGAGGGGGCCGGCGCAACATTTCGTTTTACGCTCCCAAGAATGCCGGAGTGAGGGCAAATGGCAAGCGAACAGGTGGCAAAACCGGTAGAGGTGCTGCTGGTTGAGGACGATCCGGGTGACGTGCTCTTGACCGAGGAGACACTGCTGGAAAGCAAGATTCAGACGAATCTGCACGTCGTCGGCGATGGCGTGGAGGCGCTGGCATTCTTGCGGAAGGAAGGCGCGTACGCCGCAGTGCCCCGACCGGACCTCATCTTGCTCGACCTCAACATGCCCCGCAAAGACGGGCGCGAGGTGCTGGCGGACGTCAAGGAAGACCCCGATCTCAAGACGATCCCCGTCGCTGTCCTCACCACGTCTTCCCAGGATGAGGACATTCTCAAGAGCTACCAGCTTCACGCGAACTGCTACATTACCAAGCCGGTGGGTTTGGAGCAGTTTTCGACCGTGGTGCAGTCCTTGGAAGACTTCTGGTTTGCGATCGTCAAGCTGCCGCCGAAGTGAACCTGACGCGCCCCCACGGGAGGAGAGAGTGTCATGGCAGAAACCAGGGAAAGCGTTCGCCAAGAACTCGGTATCGAGCGGGTTGACGAAAGCCAGAAATTAAGCGTGCTGCGTCCCATTGTCGAAGATGTTAGGTCCGTCCTCACAGAGAATGAATCCATATTATATATCGCTTATCAGGCTTGGACCGCATTGGGGCAGAGGCGTGACGCGGTAGCGGCAACCAACAACCGCATGATCATATTCCAACGCCACCGGTTCAGAGGATTTGATTTCCATGACTTCCTCTGGGAGGACGTTGCGAACGTGAAGATAAACCAGAATACGCTCTCCTCTTCTCTTCAGTGCACGTTAACGAACGAGGAGACGTATCAGACAGGCAACCTCGTAAAGGACCAGGCGCGGACGCTCTATACCATTTGCCAACAGAAGGAACAGGAATGGCGTGAGCGCCGGCGTGTGCGCAAGATGGAAGAGGAGCGCGCCAGAGCAGGCGGCACGCAAATTACGATACCTGAAGGCGGTGATGTTGGACCCACGGGTCCGGCAGAGGACCCGGTAGAAAAGCTGGCGAAAGCGAAAGAGATGTTCGACAAGGAACTGATCTCTGAGGCTGAATACGAGACTCTCAAGGCGAATATCTTGCAGAAGATGTAGCACTGTGCGCTTGGAGATTAAGACAGCACATCATTTGGTGTGCACTGCGTGAGCGGCAACATAGTCTCTTACGGAGACCTTTGCATAACTAGGTCCCAAAGGCAAGGGGTTTTCACCCTCTCCTTGGGGAGAGGGCCGGGGTGAGGGGATTTCTTGCTCTTTCCAATCGCATGACATGCTCAGTCAATTCACACCAGAGCCAAACCGACTATGTACCGTCTGGCGTTCAGAGCAGATTCACCCTCACCCTAACCCTCTCCCGTCGAGGGAGAGGGGACTGCTTCGTTGGAACGAGGGTTACGCAAAGGTCTCCTTAAGGTTACACCGACTGGTAACGCGTGGGGCGTTGCGGTATCCGGTGCCTCGCTTTTCTCCTACGTGGACCCTTCGTTCGCTAAGTCCTCAGCCAGAATTGCCTGGTAGCGGTAGCGCGTGCGACGCAAGCGCTTGCCGTACAAATGCTCTGCCTCATCCGGTTTGAAATACCCCTCGGGAAAGGCATGGCGCCACGTATACGGCTCCACGTCTTCCGGCGCGAGTCTGTGTCCGGCTGGCAAGGGGCGTCTGGCAACGAGCAATTCCTTGCCGGTGGTTCGCATAATTTCAGGTTCGCTATCATCCGCATCGGGCGCAAAGCCAAAGCCGCGGCGCAGCACCTGAACGATCACGAAGCCGACGGCAAACCCGCCCAGGTGCGCGGTGTAGGCAATGCCGCCGCCTTGACCGCCCACCGAGCCGAACGAGCCGATGACCTGGAGCGCCAGCCAGACGCCGATGACGATGAGCGCCGACACGTCAAACGTTGGCGGACGCCGCTCGCCCTGCCCATCTAGCAGGTCCAGCGCCCAAATGGGGAGAACATGCACCGACATGATGCCAATGGGCGACAGGGGAAACAGCACGAGGTACGCGCCCAGCACACCGGCGATCGCGCCGCTGGCGCCGATACGCGGTATTGTGTCGCTGGCAAAGATGGCAGACTCGATAAGGCCCGCGCCAATGCCGCACGCGATGTAGAAGACGGCGAATCCCAGATGACCCATTTCATCTTCGACGTTAGCGCCGAAGACCCAGAGAAAGAGCATGTTGCCGGCCAGGTGCAGGAAACCGAAGTGGAGAAAAGCGGCGAGCAGGAGGTTGCGGAGTTGGTCAATCTCGCCCGCCCAAAGACCGGCGGGTTGCAGGCCGTACTCGCGCGCGCTCCAACCCAGGGAATGCGCCGCCACGAATATCGCGACGTTGATTGCCACCAGCGTTACGGTGACAATCGGCTGCCGCTGCCGTTCCGTTTCGGGTGCGGCGTCGATGGGAATGAGTTGCACCCGCGGCCTTCCTAACCTTCCTTAAAGCCAGTATCGAAATTCAAGCGGCGGCTGGATGTTGCGTTGCCGGCCTACCGGTATATGCCATAAGCGCTTTTCGAAACCACACCCGTCGCTCGATGATGACGCTAGGCAGCCCGCACTTTGCCTTTGCCGCTGCACTTCGGGCATTCACCCTTGAGTTCGTGCCAGCCGCTGGGTTCATCGGGATTCGGCCACTTCTCATCCACCGCGCCGGTGCCTTCACACCGGGTGCAGACCATTTGTGGATGAGGAAAGATGCGCGGAATCACAAGCCACGCGGCAATGATGAGAACGGCGACGATAACGATTATTCCCAGTTGATCCATGGCAAACACCTCGCTCCACGTACAAAACTACCATCCCATTAACAGTGTAAGCCAAAAGGACGGTGAGCCAAAAGAGTGACGCGCGCGGGAGGCATAGGATTCACACAAAGTCTCTTTGCGGACACGCGATTGGGATTACGTGTGACGTCCCAACGCGGCGAGCAGGGAGTAAGAACGGGGCGGAAAGTCCAGGGATGAGGTCTGGGCCAACGCAGTAGTTGTGTGCTGCTCGAACGGTGGGGACAAGCCCTAATGCTGTCGCATTAAAGTAGCGCGGGGGCTTGTCCCCCGCCTCTTGGCATCATGCGGCTTGCGAAACTGCATCGCCGCAGCGGATTGAGGGGGTTGCTGGCACTGTCCTTGATCGTGCGCTGCGCCCGCAGGTGGCAAACTTGCGGGCTACCGGAGAGAAGACGTCTGCGGGCGAGACGCC
>JAAXIC010000035.1:0-24911 GCA_012270555.1 Chloroflexota bacterium | reverse complement strand
CTTGCCAAGAAAGTTAATGCGACAACGTTGGGACAAGCCCCCACGCTACAAGGAATCTGCCTGCGAGACACGCACTGCCACAGAGTCTTTTGTTTAAGAAATAAACACGCCTGCCGCACGTCTATGCAACAGGCGTGTGATGTCTTTCAATTCGCCTCAGAAATGCAAGTCTTCGCATTGTCGCTATTGTAACGGGGCTGGCCGCAAGGCGACTCACCCTGTTCCGACTTGAAGACTTCGCCGATACTGAAACTTGTCGCCGCTATGCCGGCGAGTAGAACCGCCAGGTGCCGATGTCTTCCGGCGCGCCGGGATCGTCTTCCAGCAACTCCTCGTAGCTCTCGGCTGCTTTGCGGTACGCAGCGGCGTACTCCTCGATGATGTGCGGCCGGAATTTCTTGAACCACGGGATGCTGTACGTCCGCGCGCTGATGCCTTCGCTGACCGGCAGGCTGCCCAGCGGTTGGCGCACGTCGCGACTGGCGTTGGCAAGGTTGGTGGGTTTGCCGTGCCCGTACACGTCCGCCTCATGGAAGAGCGGATGCGGGTGCAGGGGCTTGTTGGTGCCAGGGCCACAGCGCGCGCCCTCGGCCGAGACGGCCTGCGCAAAGCGCGAAATCGAGAGACCACCGACTTCCTCCGGCCGGTACAGGCCGCGAGCCGCGTACCAGCCGCCCATGGTGCTATCGGAATCTTTGGCGGGACGGTGCGGCGCAATGCCGGGTACGCCTTCCAAGAGGTCCCAGAAGTAGTTCATGGCTTGCTGAATTTCCGCGATGTAGCCGTCGTAGTACTTCAACGTCACCCGGCCCATGGCGGAACTCAACTGGTTGACGCGGTACTTATACCCACCGAGGGGCAGACCGGCGTAGGGCTTGAGGTACTCGGTTTCGATGTTCTCTTCGGAATACATGTCGTAATGGCCGAAGGCCAGGGCGCGGTCGTAGCTTTCACGGTCGTTGGTGGTCATGATGCCCGCTTCGCCGGTGGCAAAGGACTTACCGCTCATGAGCGACATGCCAGCAACGTCGCCGATGGTGCCCACCGTGCGGCCTTTGTAGAGTCCGCCGTGAGCGTGGGAAACGTCCTCGATGACTTTGACACCATGTTTGCGCGCGATCTCCATGATGGGATCCATGTCGGCGGGATGGCCGCAGTAGTGCACCGCCACGATGGCCTTGGTGCGCTCGGTAATGCGATGTTCGATGTCGTTGGGGTCGATGCAGAGGGTATCAGGGTCGATGTCGGCAAAGACGACGCTCGCGCCCAAAGAAAGCGCCTGCAGACAGGATGCCCAATACGTCACACTGGGTGAGATGAGCTCATCGCCCACACCCACGCCAGCGCCGTACATCGCGGCACGCAACGCCTCGGTGCCCGTATTCGCGCCGAGCGCATACGTGGTGCCAATCCAGTCGGCGTACTCTTTTTCAAACTGCCGCGTCACGTCCGTGCCAGACATGCCGCCGCGACGCAGCACTTCCAAAACGGCTTCTTCGTGTTCGGGGGTGACGATGGGCCAATTGAAGATGTCACCGGGATCGCTCTGCACTGACTTGGGACCACCCAGTAACGCCAGCTTGGACTTGACTTGCATACGGCTGTTTCCCTTCTAGTCACTTGGTCTCAAACGCATAAACGGAGCGGGGCTACACGGTAGGATAGCACGAATCTGTAGAGGTTAGCACGTTGCCGCGCCCATGCTGCGCGGACGGAACGGACTTGGGTTCACGAGGCCGCAATCTGCTCGGCAATGTAGCGGCTGCCGGTGCGAATGCACTCTAGCCACGCCGCCTGTCCACGGCAATAGTCTTCATCTTCCAAGTGTTCTTTTCTTAGTTTCCAGGAGTAAACGTCGGCGTAGTAGCTGGCGTGCCAGTACGCTTGGCGGATGCGGAAGGTCTCGAAGGAGACACCTTGGTCGGAAGCTTCCCAATAGGCGCGGAGTCCCGCGTGCAAGTGGTCGCCGAAGACTTTGCCGTAGTTGAATTCGTACATGAGATCTGAACTCGCGGCGCGCACTTCGCCGAAGCCAAAGTCGATGAAGCGGACGTCTAGAGTGTCTGGATTAATGAGGAGGTTGTTGGGGTCAAAATCCCCGTGCACAAACGTCCACTCTTCGTTGAGCACGAGATCGAGCACGCGCTGGTCGTAGAAGATTGCCAGGTCGTCACGGGTGATGCCAAAGGCGGTGGCGAGGCCCCAAATCATGAAGATGCGGTCGAACATGTCGCGCGGATTGGTAAAATGGGCGACTCTTGTTGTCGGCCCATGGATGATGTCAACTATGGTGCCCACGTGGGGTCGGCCCAGACGGTGCAATTCCGCAAGGGCGCGAAAGGCGGCGACCACGTGATCCTGGTTTGAGGCGTCCACTGGTTCGCCAACCACTTCCTCCGTGATTAAGCAGTGGACGCCGTTGTCTTCCGTGGCGGCAATGAAACGCGGGGCTACCGAAAAGTCCGACCCGAAGGCACTCGGATAGAGCGCGGCTTCTATCCGCACCTGAGAGTCCGTGCCGGTCTTGGCAAAGAGCTTCAGGTTGTCGCCGGCAGGTGTCGCAATGCTGAGCTTGTGGACTTTCCTCTCAGTTCCCACGCCGGGAACTTCGGCGCACACTTGGATCTGCACGCCTTGCCCGAAGGCCTTTTCGAGCGTGGCTGCAATGCGTTTCTCGATAAGTGCGTCATCCACTGTTTGCCTCCAAATCGTCTGAGGAGCAGTCCCCTAACGACACCACCGGCTCACTTTCGTGTAGGATACCACCGGATCAGGCTGAAGTGCCGGATAATCGCGCGACAAATCGTCGTGACCGGTGCCAGCCGGGCACTCGGCACGTGCAACCCCGCTGCACTATACTGACAGGAAAGGCGTGAGAATCCCCTGCCGAGAATAGGGCCCCGCAACGCATGTCAGTTCTCAGCGACCGCACAATTTCTGAATTGATCGCAGCTGGACGTTTGCGCATTGAGCCGTTTGCGGCGGAGCACGTGCAGCCTTCGAGTGTGGACCTGCGGTTGGGAAGGTATTTCCGCGTCTTCGAGCACAGCAAGTATACACACATCGATGTGCGGCAGCCGCAGCCTGATCTCACGCAGAGCATCGAGGTGGAAGAGGACGAGCCGTTTGTGTTGCATCCGGGCGAATTCGCGTTAGGCACGACTTTGGAGCGTGTGGGACTGCCCGACGACTTGGTGGGCCGGCTGGAAGGCAAGAGTTCGCTGGGGCGGCTCGGTCTCATCATCCACTCGACGGCGGGGTACATAGACCCTGGATTCTCCGGCACGATTACGCTCGAACTCTCCAACGTGGCAAAGCTGCCGATTCCCCTCTATCCTGGCATGTTCATCGGCCAGATTTCATTCCTCACCATGACAACACCGGTAGACCGGCCCTATGGTTCGCCCGGCCTCGGCAGCAAATATCAAGACCAGGAACAACCCACTGAGAGCAAGGTGCACCTGAGCTTTAGGCCTCAAAAGGACGAATGATGGCGTTCTCTACAATGCTGCGGCGCCATGCAGGCAGGTTGGGAGTGAGAACTGCTTGAGACTCTACATTATCCGACACGCCCACGTGACGTACCGCCGAGGTGTACCGCTTGCCAGCGTGCCGCCGGAAGAACGGAGTCACTTGCCGGATCCCCCGATCACGGAAATGGGCCGCCGACAAGCTGTGCTACTTGGGCAGCATCTAAGGAGATCGTCGAATCCAAATGACAAGGCGGAGGCTAGGCAAGTTGACCGTTTAGGCTTCGCGATTTCGCGTCTCTATTGCAGCCCCATGCGGCGGGCGCTTCAGACGGCGCAGCCGCTGGCGGCCGCCGTCGGACTGCGCGCGAAAATATGGCTGGACCTTCATGAATTGGGCGGCTTGTGGTTTGACGAAGGCGACGGTCGTGGCGCGCGCGGCTTTCCGGGGCTCACTCGCGCTGAAGTGGAAGAGCATTTTCCCGAATTCGTCATCCCGCCGGACTTTACGGATCACGGCTGGTGGCATCGTCCGCCAGAGACGGAGGCCGAGTATCTCCCGCGCCTAAGGCGAGTGGCGCAAGACCTGCGCACTATGGCGATGGGAACAGATGAGCACATTGCTATCGTTACACACGGCACGGCGTCCAGTTATATCTTGCATGGCCTGTTGGGGAGCAAGGAATACGAGAAGGTCTATTTCAATCATGCTCATACGGGAATGTCGAGTCTGACGATCAGAGAGAATGAGACAATGCTGCGCTACCAAAATCGCGTGGAACACTTGCCGGATGATCTGGTGACAGGGTGAGGCGCCACCCAGGGCATTCCCGTAATCCGCCCCTATGGCTCTCCCGGTCTCGGCAGCAAGTACCAGGATCAGGAGCAGCCAACCGAAAGCAAGGTGCACCTGAGCTTTAAGCCGGAAAGGGAAGAGTAGCGCCGCGCGCTGAGGGATCTGGCCGGCGTTCACGCTGGCAGGGTCGACATTCGCCTCTTTGGATGTCAACATTTGTAGTCCCATTGGTGCGTTGCCCGCTGCTCCAGAATCAGTTGATCGGAAAAGAGATTGAAGGACTAGGCCTATCATGAGACTCTACATAATTCGCCACGGCCACGTGACGTATCGCAGGGGTGTGCCTTTTGCCAGCGTGCCGCCGGAAGAACGAAGCCTCCTCCCTGATCCCGCGCTCACGGAAATGGGCCGCAGACAAGCTGCACTGCTTGGCGAGCACATGAGCAGAGGAATAGTGCCTGAGGAGCATACCCAACCTCTGCCCCATGATCGATTGGTGTTTGCGATTACGCGCCTTTTCTGCAGTCCAATGCGACGGGCGCTGCAGACGGCGCAGCCCGTGGCAGCCGCGCTCGGCCTCCGTCCCGAGATTTGGCTGGGTCTCCATGAATTGACTGGATTGTGGCATGACGAAGGCGACGGTCGCGGTGCGCGTGGATGTCCGGGCCTCTCACGCACGGAGGTGGAAGAGCACTTTCCCGAATTCGTCATCCCGCCGGACTTTGCGGATGACGGTTGGTGGAATCGTCCGCCAGAGACGGAGACCGAGTGTATTCCGCGCCTGCAACGAGTGGCGCAGGACCTACGCGCGATGGCAATGAATACAGATGAGCATATTGCCATCGTTTCACACGGCACGGCGTCCAATTATATCTTGCATGGCTTACTGGAGAGCAAGGAATACGAGAAGGTTTATTTCAATCATGCCCATACGGGGATGTCGAATCTGATTATCGAAGAGAACGAGACTACGGTGCGTTACCAGAATAGCGTAGAACACCTGCCAGCCGACATGATTACAGGGTGAGGCACCGTTTGGAGGCTACCTGAACATTGGGATAGCGTCAGGGCCATGGCATCACTCAACCGCAATTCTGGCGGGCGACGACTGGCCAGGACTATTCAGCCATATTGAAAGCTTGTCAGGGTCCTTATGTGTATACTACATTAACGGGGAGCGCTCAGGTGTGGCAGATAGCGATCTGGAAGTGTGGCGAGCGCCCTCACCAAGTGACCAATATAGGGTGTCGAGAACACTAAGGGTTTTCTTGGGCAACTCTCGAGCACGCAGCACTCTGCCACTTTCCCGCGGAAGACTCAGTTTACCTTTTGAATCGGTGTGCCTATTTCGCCTTTTGCCAATCGCTAGAGCACTTGGAAAGCCCGCACATTGAACAGCACACAGTACCATGTTGAAGAATATCGGCCGGCGACCCACCGCGTCGCACCACAGTGGAAAGGGGTAGCATGAAGCAGGCTCGTAGTTCGATTGCGCTGTCCGTGGTGTTGGGTGTAGTTGTGGTCGTGCTCGCAGCCGGATGCATACCTTTCTTGGGAGATGACGAGACAGATGAAGTTCCTCCCACGCCAACGCCCACGATTACTATTATCCGGCCAAGCCCGACACCTGTGGCGGGAGCGACAGCACAACCGGCTGAAGAGACTATCTATACGGTAGTGTCCGGAGACACTTTGAGCACCATTGCCGATAAGTTTCCGGGCGTGACATGGCAAGAGATCGCCGCAGCGAACGACCTGCAGGACCCCTATCCTCTCTCCATCGGCCAGAAGCTGATCATTCCGCCACCACCAGGCCAGGAGCCGACACCCACTCCGGCGGGTCCCTCAGTGGTGCAAACGCCTGAGCCGAAGAACTAAACGCCTTGCCCAAGTGGGCGGTTATCATTTGCGCTAAGAGCCTGTTTACGTTCTTTCGAGATGAAGTTTACGTAGCCGATAAAAGCCGTTCGTGCTGAGGGCTTCGCGAAGCCGGCTGCGCGAAGCCCCTGTCGAAGTACGTAACGGCGATTCGCCAACTTTTCACGGTCTCCTTCATCCTTCGACAAGCTCAGGGCGAACGTTACGTGTCCAGACAAGAAGATTGTAAACAGGCTCTAAGAGGCGGGGGACAAGCCCCCGCGCTACGGCTTGGCAGCGAGGAGCGCGCACCTGTCCGGCTCCCTCTCCCCGGGGAGAGGGTTGGGGTGAGGGGAGGGGATAGGCCCAGCGCAAGACCCCCAGATTCCTCCCCGTTCCTTACAGCGGCCGAATGGCGCCGTCCCCGTAGACGATCCACTTGTACGTGGTCATCTCCCCTAAGGCCATGGGGCCGCGGGCATGGAGCTTCTGCGTGCTGATGCCTACTTCAGCGCCGAGGCCGAACTGCGCGCCGTCGGTGAACTGCGTCGAGGCGTTCCAGTAGACGGCGGCGGCATCCACTTCGCTCATAAAGCGCTGACCCACCGTATAGTCCTGAGTCACGATGGCTTCGGAGTGGCTGGACGTGTACGTGTGGAGGTGCTCCATGGCGTCATCAAAATCATCAACTACTTTGACCGCCATGATGAGCGCAAGAAACTCTTTGCCCCAATCGTCGTCTATGGCCGGCAGCACGTGCGGCGACTCGCCGAGTATCTCTTGGGTGCGCGGACAGGCGTGAATCTCCACGCCGGCCTCTATGAGTTCAGGATAGACCGCGGGGAGAAACTGATTTGCCACCGCTTCATGCACAAGCAGCGTGTCCAGCGCGTTGCAAATGGAATACCGCCGCGTCTTGGCGTTCACCACGATCCGCTGAGCTTTCTCCAGATCGGCGTGCTCATCCACGTACGTGTGGCAGACGCCTGCGCCGGTCTCGATCACCGGCACGGTGGCGTTCTCAACAACGAAGTTGATCAGACCCGCGCCCCCGCGCGGGATCACCAGATCTATCTCGCCTTTTGCTTGCAACATGCGGTGCACGAGAGCGCGGTCGGTATCCTCGATAAGCTGCACCCAGTTCTCGGGTGCGCCGGCGGCCACGCCAGCGTCGTGGATCACGCGGGCCAGCGCGACGTTGGAGTAGATGGCCTCCGAGCCGCCGCGCAGCACGACGGCATTGCCGGACTTGAAGCAGAGGCACGCGATGTCCACCGTCACGTTGGGCCGCGATTCGTAGATGGCACCTACCACGCCGAACGGCACGCGTATGCGCCCCACGGTAATCCCACTCTCCACCGTGCGCATGTCGGTTACCGCGCCCACCGGGTCTTCGAGGGCGGCTACCTTGCGCACGTCGCTGGCGATACCTGCCAGGACTTTCTGCGAGAGCGTGAGCCGGTCAATTGAGTAGGGATCGACCCCTGCCTCGGTAGCGGCAGCGACGTCCGTGCTGTTTTCCGCGATGAGATAATCCGTCTCCGCCTCGAGAGCGTCCGCAACTGCGTTGAGCACGCTATTCTTCGTTTTCGTCGAGAGTTGGGCTACGGCGCGGGACGCGAGCCGCGCCTGCACGAGCTTTTCCGTCAACACGTCAATCGTCACACTCATGGCTGTTTCTCCACCATCTGCCGTTGAAACGTGATATGCTTGTTCCAAATTTCACCAGTATATGTATTTCGAACTGCTCAATTGCCTGAGCACTTAGTCTCAGTATAGTTACCTGGTTCGGGTGACTGCAAAAGCCATGAACCGTAATCGTTCGAAACAGCGTTCCCGCGGCCCGAAATCACCGCACCGGAAGAAGACACGGCGTATGCAGAAAGAACACTCTGCCGGCGGCATCGTGTTCCGGAAGGACAGTGGAGAGGTGGTGGTCTTGGTAACGCAGAGCAGCGCCCACGACGGCTGGATTTTTCCAAAAGGCCACTTGGAGCGTGGCGAGACCGCAAGCGACGCCGCGCTGCGCGAGGTAAAGGAAGAGACCGGCGTTGACGCGCGGATCGTGGAGCGCGTCGGCACGATCCGGTATGCGTTTCGCGTACGGGGCCGGCAAATCGCCAAGACCGCGCTCTTCTACCTGATGGAATACGTGGGCGGGAAGGCGAGCGACGAAAGTCCGGAGGTGCGAGCCGTCACGTGGGTGCCACTCGGGCAAGTGGCGGACACGTTGAGCTTTGCCAACGAGGCCGGCATCTGGGCTAAGGCGCAAGGTCTCCTAGAACAGCGGCTAGCGCGCTCCGCGTAACCGCGCCTTCACGGAGAATACGCGCGGGCTGGACAGTGCAATCGATCACGGTGGAAGGTGTACTGCCGGGGGCAGGCCCGCCGTCGAGAATCAGGTCTACGGCGCCGCCGAGTTGCTGCGCTGCTTCTTCTGCCGTGGTTGCGGGGGGCCTGCCGCTCAGGTTGGCGCTGGTGCCGGTTATGGGAAAGCCTGCCGCTGCAAGCAGAGCTTGAATCGCGGTGTGATTTGGCTGCCGCACCGCGAGCGTCGTCTCTCCCAACAACGGTGAGAGGCCCTCTTGCTTCAGCAAGACGATAGTAAGCGCGCCGGGCCAAAACGCGTCGATGAGAGCTTCCGCACTCGGCGGCACTGCTACCACAAGCTCTCGCAGGTGGCCGCGGACTCCAATCAACACCGGCAGCGACTTCTCATCCGGTCGTTGCTTGGCATCCATCACCTTGTCTAACGCCTCTGGTGAGAAGACGTTAGCGCCAAGCCCATAGACTGTGTCGGTGGGATAGGCGACGATGCCGCCTGCTCGGAGCACGTCCGCGGCGTGCTTAATGGCGGCCGGATCGGATGCGGCGAGAATCTTTGCCGTCATTGGTTCAATTGGGTATGCGGGAATGATCTGTGATTCTTGGGTACGGCGAATGTGGGCGAGGCCGCGTACGTCACACGCCTTCTCTCTGAGCCAACGGGACTGTCTGCCGCGTCAGGCACGCAGCACGTGCTTCTCGATTGCCACGGCGACGCCGTCCTCCGCATAGCTCGTGGTCACAAAGTCCGCGGCGGCCTTGACGCGTGGATCGCCGTCTGCCATCGCCACGCCAAAGCCGGCAGTCTCGACCAAGCTCAGATCGTTGAGATTGTCGCCGATGCCCATGGTTTGCTCCAGCGAGATGTCGAGGGCGCTGGCAAGTTGCGTGAGCGCGCGTCCCTTGGAGACCTCCGGATGGATGGCCTCTGTGTAGTAGGCGTGCGACTTTGTGATGCCCAGGCGGCTACCAAAGTGGGCGGTGAGTTCCTCCACCAGACGGTCCGTCTTGCTTTCGTCAAGGTTTACCAGCACGAGCTTGGTGGAAGGGTTATCTTGCAGAAACACTGCCAAGTCCGGCACCACGGTTGCCTCCACGCGCGCGATGCGCATGTAGACCTCCGCCTCAGGCGTCAGGCTTTCCACGTGCAACCGGTCGTCGGCAAAAGCGTTCACCTGGATGCCCCGCTCGCGTGCCAATGCCACGACTTCCCGCGCCAACTCCGGCGGGACGGGCAGGTGAAACGTCGTCTCGCCCGTCACGGGATGGCGCACCAGACCTCCCTGGTAGCAGATCAGCGGCACAGTGATGTTCAATTCCTGGGCATACGGCACCATGGCCGCGAACATACGGCCGCTGGCGAGCGTAACGGTCACTCCTTGCGCCTGGGCGGCGACAATCGCCTGCTTCACCCGCGGCGCGACCGTGAGATTGTGGTCGATGAGCGTGCCGTCCAGATCGATGGCAATGAGCTTGATGCCGCCGCTGGAACTCATGCCATGAGCCCCCGCACAATGTCCATGTTCGCCTGATCGGGCCCCTTGTCATCGAACCCCGGCACTTCCAGCACGGCGCACGTGTCCGCAAGCGCGTCATGGTTGACGATGTAGCGGAATGCTTCCAGCCCGATGTGGCCTTCGCCAATATTCTCGTGGCGGTCCTTTTGGGAGTTGTACGGCACCTTGGAGTCATTGAGGTGAAAGGCGGTGAGACGGTCGAGTCCGAATTCGGCGTCGATCTCTGCCAGCATGGCGTCAAAGCCCTCGGCTGTTTCCACATGGTACCCGGAGGCAAAGGCATGGGCCGTATCCACGCAGAGCTTGATGCGCTCGTGGTTGCCGCAAGCGCGGAGGATCGTGCCCAACTCTGCGAAACTGGAGCCGATGTTACCGCCCGATCCGGCGCTGTTTTCCAGCAAGAGCGGTACGGTGTCGGAGGCGTCCAAGGCCGCGCCAATGGCGGCTTCAATCCGAGGCAAGGCCTGTTCGAGGCCGTCCCCCATGTGACTGCCCACGTGGGTGACCACGCCGGCGGCGTTGAGCAGGTCGCCCGTTTGCAGTTGGAAGGTCAGCGTCGCCACCGACTTTTCGTAGTTTTCCGGCTTGGGCGAACCGGTGTTGATGAGGTACTGGGTATGGCAGAACACCGGCAGGGGCGACTCCGCCTGGGCGGCCGTGAAGGCGGCTATATGCTCGTCTTTGGGCAGCGCGCGCTGCCAGCCGCGCGGGTTGGAACTGAAGATCTGCATGCATTCGCACCCCAGATCTGCCGCGCGCGCAAAAGAGGTTGCGATGCCTCCTGCAGTGCGCACGTGCGCGCCAAGTTGCATGAGTTGATCCCTTCGTGAGCGTTACTGGAGGGGGGCGGTCAGGAAATGGGCTGTGGTCATTATACCAAAGCGAGCGTTTGCCAGGATACTCACTGCGGTGATGAGCGGTGTAGCTAAAGGCCAAGGGGTCTTGGCCGCGACGATTCGGCGCAGACAGCCAATGCCTATGAGACTCCACAGCCACTAACACGAGGGCCACAGCAGTGACGCTATAATGTGAGGTAAGGTCACACTCTCGGCATACGTACGCCGTCGAGTGGGAGACGCTCCAGCCAGCGAACGAGGTAGGAGAACAAGGGCGGGTGACGAGATCATGGAGCCACATGGACATTAAATTGCGGGAGAGGGACGCGGACGCATGCGGAATATCCTGAGCGGGCTTTTGGGTAGTCGTGACGAAGAGGGAGTCGCGCCCGCGGTGCGTCCGGCGCGGCGCGACCCGGCTGATTCCGGCAGGCTGCTGCACGACCTCGGCGGCGGTGTGCTGCTCTACGAGGATGCGTTCGTCCTGGACGGCGATACGTACCGCCGCCGCCAGCCGCCGCTCGCGCTTGACTTAGAGCGCAGCGAAGAGACGGCGCATAGCGAGATTCCCAGCCAGTTCGATGGCTGGGACGGCGCGCGGAGCTTTGCCAGTGCTATTCCGCAGGAGCACGAGGTTTTTCAGCATTGTACGCTGCGCATGGCGGCTACGCTCAGGCAGATGGCGCACGTGCTGCGCACGGACTCCGCGAATTCGTCAATCCTGCTCACCGGCCCGACCGGCTGCGGCAAGACGACCCTGGCCAAGACGTTCTGTTTCTTGGCGGGCGAGCCGTGTGTGGAGATCACATTCAGCGGTGATACCGCCTTGAGCGACTTCTACCAGTCGGTGGAAGTCGTGACGCCAGACGGGAGCCAAGCGCACAGTACCGCGACCGTGCTCGGTCCAGCCGTGGATGCCATGCTCACCGGCAAGAAGCTGCTGCTCAACGAGGTGAACATCATTCCGCAAGACCTGCTGAGCGTGTTTACACAGGCGTTGGACGCGCGCCAGGTGGTGCTGTCGGGCAGCGAGTGGGGCAACGTGACAGTGCCGGTGCACCCGCAATTCGGCGTGATTGCCACGGCCAACCCGAACTACACCGGCACGCTGGAGATTGGTGTGACGTGGGAACGGCGCTTCGGCCACGGCACCGGCAACGTGGCGATGGACTTCTTGCCGCCGGAAGAAGAGGCGGAGGCGGTCTATCACGAGTTGCGGCGCGTCCAGGTGCTCGAGCGCATCGAGGCCATGCCGCCGATGGAAGCGTGCACGGCGGTGGCCGCGGCGGCGGCGGAACTGCGGGATCATGCGGAACTTGGCGGTATCATGCGCGATCGGGTTTCGACCCGTTCGTTGGTGCATTGGCTTAGCGTGTGCAGTCTCACGGGGTTTTCGTTGGCGTCTGTTGCCAGGGATGCCATCCTGACGTTGGCGCCGCCGGAGGCCCGGCAAGAGGCCGGCGAGCTTGTCGAAAAGCTGCTGCGCGGCGTTTCCTGGCCCGCGCGAACGCACCGCCGCGTGAGCGGTGTGCTTTTGCCGGAAGTCACCGTGCCGGAGGAAAGCGTGGTTGCGCTCGCGAGCGTCACCCAAGCGCACCTGCCCTTGGCTCAGGATGCAGCGGGCACCTACCGCACAGGCGGCCTTGAGAACGAAGTGTATCAGCCGGTAGACGGCGATGCCGCGGGCAGACAGCCGGCGCTTGCCCGCTATCAATGCGCGCTGCCTGACGGCACACGGCTGCAACTGCAGGAACCGCTCTACACGTGGGCAGGCAATGCCATGGCATTGGGACTCCGCCTGCGGGCGTGGGAACCAAACGGAGTTGAGATTTCAGACCCCGATCGCTTGCAAGAGTTTGAGGCAGTTTTAGGTGCCGAATACGGCATCACGGTGCCCAGGCCCATCGGCAACATCCCTGCCGATGACGTGGCGCTCCCCTGTTTCACGCGCTCGAGCTGGTCGGCGCTGCGTTTGCTCGAGGCGGCGCTCGTGCTCGACCGCCCCGTCTACCTCAAGGGTCCGCCCGGCAGCGGCAAGTCGGCATTGGTGCGCACGCTGGCCCGGCAGCGGCAAGTGCCGCTGGTAGAGCTCTCGTTTACAGGTGAAACCTCCAAGCACGATCTCCTCGTGAGTCGCCGTCTACGCACGGGAGAAACGCAGTGGACCGTGCAAGCCTTTCTCGAAGCCGTCATCAAGGGCTGCCTGGTGCTGGTGAACGACTATAACCTGGCCTATTCAGACGTGCATTCTTTGCTGAATAGTCTCTTCGACAAGGGGCGGCGCCTGACGCTGCCCGATGGGCGCACGGTAACGGCGCACCCGCGCTTCCGGTTGGTGGCTACAGGGCAGCCGGAGGGGCCGGGCGTTAAGCCATTGAATGAAGGGGTGGAGAATAGGTTCGGGGCAATCCTTGAGTTGACCTATCCTTCCTCCGGCGAGGAACTTGCCATTCTGCGCAGTGTGGGGCGCGGTTTGCCGGACCCGGCTCTGCGGGCAATCGTTGACTTTGTCGGCCAATGCCGGCGCTGGGCGGCAGGCGCGGTGCCCGCCGACCTGGAACAGGAAGCGATCTGGCAAGATGCCGTCTCGCCGGAGTTGATTGCCGCCGTCGCCGCGGCGGGCAACTGGAGTACGGCGGAACTCGTGGCGGTCGCGCGGAACGCGGATGACGCCGGCACCCTAGTGGAGCGGTTTCAGGAAGGGGTACTCTCCGCCGCCAGCCCCGCGGCTCGGCGAATTCTAGAAGTTCTTCTGTTGCAATACAGTGTGACAACCGAGTAGCTATGGTTTCCCCGACCACGTCCAATGCGGCGGCTCAGGCGGAGGCGCGGGTGCGCGACACGCACTTCACGCATGGTGAGGTAGTCGCGCTGGCGCGGCTTATTCTCCGCGATTCTCACCTCAACGTCGTCGCAGGCAGCGAATGGGCCTACATTGCGCGCGGGCACACTCTGACGTATCCGTCGCGCGTGCTGAACACGTGGGCCGGTACCAGCGTGGTTGGCGCTATCTGCCAGCAGATGGGGGAGGCGCAACATACTGGTGTGATGGGCGAGCGGGCCCTGCAGAGCTTTTCACGCATCGCCCCGCTGGCGTTTGCTGCCGTGATGCCGTTTGCGCGTATGGTGAATGAGTTGCGGGTCAATCGCATGCACCTGGAGCGGCACCCCGGCTCGGCGCGCTTCTTGCGGGCGCTCTACGCCGACAATCCGCAGTGGTCTTCTGCCAGGCGGCGCAGTACACCCTTGCGGGAACAGGTGCAGCAGGGTCTGCTCGACCGCTGGCTGCACGAGGTGTGGCCGGGCCGCACGCGCCCGATGCACATTGGCGGTACGGCCGACCGGTACGTTGACGTGCTGTGGCCCGGTGTGTGGGATGCGCTGCGCCGGGACTCTCTGCCGCAAATGCTCGACGTGCTGGCGCGGCGGATGCTCCCCATACTGAACGACCTCATAGAAGAAGACGCGCGGCGCGCCTTGGACCGGCCGGAAGCCGAGCGTCCCGACGTAGGTGAAGACGCTCCTGAAGAGGAAACTGCTGAAGCGCTTGGTGAGTTGCACATCGAGGCAGCCAGCGACGACCGGACGGAGTCCACGGAAGACGAGCGCGACGGTACGGATACGCAGGGCAATCCCGCGACCCGGTCTGACGCCGAGCCGCTCCAGGCGTCTACCAATGAAGACGGCGGCCCCGCCAGAATAGACAGCAGCCCAAACGAGCAAGCGCAACTGCGTGAAGACGGCGATGCCGCCACGCGCGAAAAACCGCCATTACAGGGACCGCCGCGACTAATCGATCCCCGCATGTTCAAGGCACGCCCCGGTGCGCTCAATCCCCTGCCGCGAACGATTGTGCAGGGTTTGGGGGAACGCCCGGCGGCGCCAAAGACTGACTACGAGAACTTCGACTACCGGGCTGCCGTGCGACGCTTGGAGCCGGCAATCCGGCGTTCACTGAACGGTGAAGCCGGGCGGAAGGGTCTCAGGGAGATCATGATGCGCCGGCGCTTTGGCACGCTCGAACTGGGGCGGCGCCCCCGCCGCCGTCGCGGCGGTGATAGCGGTGAGATCGATACCGACCACGTCGAACGCCTGGTTGTCGCGCCCGAACAGGCTTTTCTCAAGGGCGTGCGCGCCCCGCGGGCCGACCATCAAAAGGACTTCGCTGCTATCATCCTCATCGACGTGAGTGGGAGCATGGTGGCCAAGGGCTACTCTACGCGCAAGTTCGACCACACCGTAGACGCCGCAATCGTCTTTGCCGAAATCCACGAACGCTTGCGCATTCCGTATCAGATGATGGCTTTTTCGGAGGAGGTCTGGCGTCTGCGCACGTTCGACGACTGTGCCTTTTCCACACAGGTGGTCGCCAACGAACGCACCTATACGCCCAAGGATCTGAGCGGCGTCTTCCGCACGATGTACGAGCAGCCCCACAAGAAGACGGACGATGCCGGAGCGCTGCGCCAAGGGGTGCACGATGTGCAGCAGCAGAAGGGGCTCAAGACCGTACTGGTCTTGACGGATGGTATCTCCTCCAACCGGCGCAAGCTGCGGGAGGTCCTCTTTCACGTCGAGCGGCGCAACGGCATGGTTGGTTCCGGCGACGCGTTGGGCATCATCGTATTCGGCATCGGCGTGCCCGGCGACGCGCTGACCGAGTCCTATGTGATTCAGGCGGACGGCCGCTTTCTGCGCTGTTTGCAGACGGTGGTGGTGCCTGACGTGGCGCGGCTGCCGCGTATGATTCAGACAACGATCGAGCGTCGCATACGCGGCGTCTAAGGAACAAGGAGCACGTGGTGAGGCCCAGTATTCAGCACTCTGAAAACGAGAATCTTCCCTGGGGAGTACGATCAGTTGTTTCTGTGTGGTTGATTTGGCTCGCGTTAGCGTTTGCCAGTCGTGTGTTGCTTGACGTATACACGGCATTTGCTCCGCTGCGCTTCTTAGGAGCTATGAGCGCACAGACACTGCGCGGCACAAGCCTCACTCCCGGCATACTCGTCGCTGCCGCCCTGCTGATACCGACACTCATCGTAACCGGAATCGCCTTTCGCATGGTGGCTGCTCGCTACCAAGGCGCGCCCTTGCAGGCTCTTGCATTTACGCGGCTAAATCCTGTGTGGGTGTTGGCTGTGGTGGTGCTCCTGGGTGTATTGCTGGCGTTTTTCCTGCGTTTCGCGCTGGGCCGGACCGGCTATTTGCTGCCACTGTTGGAACCGCCGGTCGGATTCTATAATGCCTTTGACCTCTGGCTCTACACGGTGAGTGTGCCGGTGACGGCACTCTTGGCGGGGCTGTTCGTCTTTGGGTTCTGCTATCCGATACTTGTAGCGCGCTTGGGCGTTTGGGCGGGTGGGCTGCTCTGCGCGGTCTTCTTTACCCTGCCGCAGCTTGCCGTGCAGGGCCTCCATTGGCAACCGGCCGCGGCCCTGCTGGCTATGGGGGTTTACTTGACGGCGGTTCGTTTGCGCACTGGGTCGACCTATACCGCTACGCTCGGCTATACCGGCTTTTCGGTCTACATCGCGCTTTCGGTCGCCTTGGCAGAACTCGCCGTTTCAGCATAGAGCCACGGCATTCTCTTGCCGTGTTAGCCGCTCCCCGGTAAGCACTCCCTCTTCTGCTCGGTGACGACCGGCATAATCCAGCCTCAGGCATGGTGTCGCCTCGCTGCGACGCTACCGGTGCTGGCGTGCAACGCAGCACCGGTGCCAGAGTGAAGGACATAGAGACAACGGGTTAGCAGCGCGAGTACCCGCAGACGAGGCACTTTTCACAGCCTTCTTCGTAGACGACGCCGGCCGCGCCGCAGTCCGGGCAGATTTCACCATGCCGCGACTCGTGAGCTTGGGGCGCGCTCTGGGCGCCGGATAGGCCGAGTTGCACGACGGACGCCTCTTCGGCGCCATTGCCATTCACCCCGTTCACGCCGGTGGGAATGTTGTAGATTTCGGCAATCACTTGCGCGATGGCGTCGGGTACTGAGAGCACGCGGTTAGGGCCGATGCCCGTCACGTCTAACGAACCGATGCCACGCAAGTGCTTGTAGTGCTCCTTGATGGGGACTCCGCTCCGCAGGCCCAGCGTGATGGAACGCGCCAAGGCCTCCAGGTAGGCCTGGTCGGCCGTACCGGCTTTGCCGAGGGTGAGGAAGATCTCGATAGGGCGGCGGTCCTGCCCTTCACCGTCGGAGTTGATGGTCACGTACAAGTCACCGCGGGCCGTGACTTTCTTTACGGTCACGCCTTCAACCACCGCCGGGCGTTTGCGCGGATGCATCTCTACCGGCACCGCCGCGCTCTTTGCCTGCTCTGTGTCAGCGTCTTTTTGCGCGTCTTTGTCAACGGTCTCTTCCTTCTTCTCCTCCACGCGGGAGAGTACCGGTGTGCGCGAGCCGTCGCGGAAGAACGTGATGCCCTTGCAGCCGAGGTCGTAGGCCAGGGTATAGAGCTCTTCAACGTCGGCTACTTCGTAAGAATTCGGCGCGTTGACCGTTTTCGAAATGCTGGAGTCGGTGAATTCCTGCACGACCGCTTGCACGCGCACGTGATCCTCCGGGCGCAGGTCGTTGCTGGAGGCGAAGTAGTCCGGCACGGGCTCGCCATCATGCTCGTCCTTCCACTCCTTGAAGAGTGGATGGTAGAGAATGTGCTCGCCGGTGCGGTCCACGCGCTTCATGGCAAAGTCGAACACGGGCTCGATGCCGCTGGAAACGCCGGAGAGCAGCGAGGTCGTGCCGGTAGGCGCCTGCGTGAGGAGCACGCCGTTGCGAACGCCGTGGGTCGCTATCTGCTTTTGCAGGGCTGCCGGCAATTGCTGGATGAACGAACCCTGCATGTATTTTTCTGAGTCGAACTGCGGGAACGGCCCCTTCTCCTTGGCAATTTCCATCGACGCGCTGTACGAAGCATCACGGATGGTCCGGTAGATGCGCTCAACCACGGGCATCGATTCTTCGCTGCCGTAGCGCACCTTCATCTTGATGAGGGCGTCCGCGAGACCCATGGTGCCCAAGCCGGTGCGCCGCGTGCCGTTACGCTGCTGTTCTTCGTTGTCCTCGATGAAGTACGGCGTGGCGTCGATGACGTTATCGAGAAAGCGGATCGCCACTTTCGACGTCTCAGCCAGCAGAGCGTAGTCCATGACGCCGTTCTGCACGAATGCCGACAGATTGATGGCGCCGAGGTTGCACACACCCCATTCGGGCAGTCCCTGCTCGCCGCACGGGTTCACACAGCGAATTTGCTCGAAATACCAGGTGTTGGAGCGTTTCTGATAGCGCTCCATGAAGACGAGACCCGGCTCTGCCGAGCGCCAGGCCGCCTCGCAAATCTTCTGCCAAATCTCGCGCGCCTGCACCGTGCGGTGAACGGTGACGTTCTTGCCCAGGGCGCGCCACGCCGTCAGGTCGCCGTTCCATACCTCGTCGTATTCAGGATCGGTCGTGTCCGGGAAGACCAGGTCCCAGGTGCCGTCCGCCTTGACCGCCTCCATGAAGGAGTCGGAAGCGCAGATGGAGAGGTTGGCATGGTTGATGCGGGAAAGGTCGGTCTTGACCGTGATGAATTCCTCGATGTCCGGGTGCCAATCGTCCAGCATGAGCATGAGCGCGCCGCGGCGCGAGCCGCCCTGCTGAATAACGTCGCCCGTAGCTACCGAGTAGAGTTCGCCCCAGGAGCACGGCCCGCTGGCGGTGCCGTTCACCGAGCGAATATAGGAGCCGCGCGGCCTGAGACTGGAAAGATTAATGCCCACGCCGCCGCCGCGCGCCATGATCTCCGTCATGACGCTCAAGTTTTCCAGGATGCCGCCGCGGCTATCCTGCGGCGAAGGGATCACATAGCAGTTATAGAAGGTAACCTCGTGGCCCGTGCCCGCGCCGGCCAGGATGCGACCGCCGGGAACGAACTTGAAGTCCTGCAACGCGCGATAGAATTTTTCTTCCCACGCAGCGTGGTTCTGCTCTTCTTCCACGGCGGCAATGCCGCGCGCGACGCGTTGCCACATCTGCTCCGGATAGTGCTCTAAGGCGGCGCCGGTCTCGTCCTTTAGGGAATACCGGTCGGCAAAGACTTTCTGCCGGATGCCGTCCAACATGGTGCCGGATTCGGGGTCGGGCACAGGCTGCCCATTGGTACTTCTGCCGTTGGTGTGAATGACTGCCATGGCTGGATTCTCCTTAGTGGATGCGGCAGCGCGTAGCTTGCGCAGGGAAAGAGTGATTTAGGGAACCAACAAGATACCGTGGATCGAAGAAATGCCACCTAAACGCTACGAAATTGCCACCTAGCTGTTGCAAGACTGGCATATCTTGGTGTAGAGGAAATTATAGGAAACAACATATAGGGGTGTCAAGGGAATCTGGGGGTATTTTGGGAGTTTTCTCGCCTTTCCGCAGAGATTAATTCTCTGAGCGTTGACGTGCGCAACTATAGGTTTATGGACAGAATGTTACACGTGCCGAAGTGACGGTGCAGCGTACGCTGAACGGAAGAGGAAACGGAGCGACGGCCTTGCTCGACTCAGTGGAACAGGGAAAGGCCAACGCCTGTCGAAGAGCAGCCGTGGTGAGAGCGGTCAGGGGACTTCCCAGGGATTGATAACGGCAACGTCCAGGCCGTCGAAGTTCCTGACGTTGCGCGTTGCTATCGCCAAACCGTTCGTCGCTGCCGTTCCTGCGATTAGCGCGTCGGCCAGTTGCAACACTCTGCCATCCCGGTGTGCGCGTGCCTGGAACGCAGCCGCCCGCTCAGCCTCCCACCGCTTGATGGGCAATACACGTTGATCGAAGTCTATTATAAGCCGTGACAACCAGTCGCTCAAGCCATCGCGACGGCGGCCATGTGGGAGAAGCTGTACGCCCAACGTAAGCTCTCCCAGGACGATAGCCGATAGCCAAAGGTCATCCCGATTGTCTAGGAAACGTATGACGGCCGGGTGTGGATTCCGCCTCGCTAACTCGGAGACTACGTTCGTGTCCAGGAGGTAGCCGCTCATTCGTCCGCTTCGTTTACAAACGGGATTGTGCGTCCACACTCGCGGCGGCTGGGGATTTCAAGCTCAGCCCCGCGCGGTGTATGCTCGATCAGCCAGCGACCAAGCGATTTGCGCTGCGTCTCCTTCTCGGCCCAGACCTGGGCCGGCACGACGATGAAGGCTTTCCTGGCGCCGATACGCTGCGGCCCTTCGGATTCCGCCAGCCGCAGGATTTCAGAAAGCCGCGCTTTGGCCTCGGCCACAGTCCAAACACGGCGGTCACTGGGGTCACGCACAGAGACGACTCCTCTGTTCCAAATTAGACTAGACTAGTATAGTCTATTGGAGGGAGCCGTGTCCAGTCCTCTATGTGGATATAAAAGGACCTCGAGTTTCCCCTTGGTCAAGGCTTAAACTGGGGTCCTGCCGCTTGTCTTCTCCGGCTCAGATAGCGCTGGGGCTAACACTGAGGTGACTATTCACTCAGCGTAGGGGCGATATTCCACGAGCGCCGACCTACCTACAATAGCCACAATGCGCACCAGAAGCTCACTGCCATCGGCATCCGTCAAGCGCAAGTCCTCGCCGGGAACGAAGTGTACCGGTTGCTGCATTCCCTCATTGATGGCTATGTTGGCTGCGTAAAGATACGTGCGCTCATGGGAATCGCGTATGGGATTGAGCCTACCCTTGATCTCTGGTATATAGCCGGTGGCCTCAGCAAAGATAACACTTCCGCCCTCGATGGCTTGCAGCTCAACCGAGAGCGCCGCCTGGCCGGGGAGCCATTCGCGTTCCAGGTGTGCGGCGTAGCCCGGAGCGGAGGCGAATACGGTCAGGGGAAGGTGGGTCGTGTATAGGTCGAGGGTCGCTTCGCCGTTTTCATCCGTTGTCCCACGCTTCCACGTCTTGTTGGGAAATAGCGCCAGCAGGTCTGCGCCGGGTAAGGGCTGGCCCGCGGACCGCACAGTGACGACAGTCCGGGCGGGGCTTTGTCCTTGCACTGCCGCAGGTATGACAAGACGTAACTCAGAGCTGTCAATCAAACGGTATTCAGGCAACTTGCCGGAGAGCTCCCTCGTTTCGCGTAGGATTATAGGCACACCGTCCCCACGCCGTTCCATGAAGTACCGTCTCTCCTCCGAGCCCAAGATTCCTCCCACTGGCATTCGTCCCAGCACAGAGGTCAGCGCTTCGTTGCGCGTTGCTTGTCGTTCCGCCATGCTCTCCACGGTGAGGTTGTTTGGCAATGCGCCCGGCGACTGAATCTCGAGGCGGTCTTGGAAGAGCGAAAGGCGTATCTTGCTGCCGTGTATCGAGTAGTCGCGGTGAGCCACGGCGTTGACGAGCGCCTCGAATAGCGCCTTCTGGCTGTACTGCGGCATGTCTGCGCGCGCTGGCTCTTTGCGGGCGGCAACATGCATATTTCTTACGGCGAAAGCCACTGCCTCGGCGATTTGTCGGTTGAGGGGGCCGGTGATTTCTTGCGCGTCAATCTGCCCGGAAGCGCGGTCGCTTCCCCGGTAGCGGGTTGCCGTGACGCAAGCGCTGGGGAGCCATTGCTCGGGGTTCTGGGTGCACAGCAGCACACCGGCCACCGTGGCGCGCAAAACCCCGGCCTCGTCGTTGGCCAGGAGCGCCAACTTTTCAAGCGCCGACTCGGGTCTTGCCGCGCCTTCTGCGCTTAATAGGGGTTTCCACAGCGCTTCGTCCAGCGTGTTGAAACCGGTGCCGTGTACGGTTTGCTCGTCGAATGACGCGAACCGCGCCTGCCCCCGTCGCTGTGCCAACCGCAGCCGCTCATCACTCGTCATCCTGCGCTTGGAACCGCCCACGCGCACATAGCTTCCACCGGGACTTTCGTGCTGCGATTCGCTCTCCGGAATCCCAACAAGCAGCAGACGCTTGCCGTTTGGGAGTTGCCTATGATACGTGCGGATGCGAACTGCTGGCTTGATGGAGTCAGTGCTAATCTCGACTAAGAGCGTGTCCAACGCGGCGAGTTGTGCTCGCGACATGTCTTGCACGTCGCCCGCATCGGTTACGCCGCAAACGAGTTTACCGCCGCTCGCGTTGGCAAAAGCTGCGATTTCGTCTGCCAAGTCGTCGCGATCTGGGCTTTTCGGTTGGTCGCCGGAGAATTCGATAGCTTTGAATTCCCAGTTGCTGTCCTCGCCCAATTGCAATTGGCGCTGCAATTCGTCGTCGCTGTTCGTCATTGGCAAACTGCCTTACCAGTAAAGACGCACAGGAAGCTCTTACGGTGTCGCCGCTAGAGAAGAGATGTGCCGCTGTCCCGCTTGAAGACGGTGCATTAGTCCAGTCACAGCTTGCAAACGCGGCAGCAATAGCAAATAAGCTACTGCTGGCAAGACGACTTAGCTGCTTGCCGGACTGTCGCACGTTCACACTGCGCGACTTGATGTGTCTTCAAATTGAGAACTGCGCTGTCGAAAGATGCGTAGCGAAATCAGCCCAGGTGGCGGAGCACCTCGTCGTGTTCGGGGAAGCGGCCTTCCTGGTGTTTGGAGAAGATGAGTTTATTGTCCAGGGTCACCTCGAAGGCGCCGCCGCCGGAGGGGATGAGTTCCAGGCTTTCAATATTCTGTTCGTGTTTATCCAGCACTTGTTCCGTCAAACTGACGGCTTTCGGGAGGTAGCCTCACGAGGTGCAGTATTCGATGCTGAGTCGTTGCTTGTCAGCCATGGCGTTGCTCCTTTTGCTGTGAAATTGGTGTGCCTATCCTTCCCTAAGTATGGCCTTTTGTACGTGATTGGGTCAATTGCGCGGTGACGGTAGCGCAGTCACTGGGGTTGGAACCCGGCCCGCGTATCATTGACATACATTGGCTTGCAGATGAACGGCTTATAAAATTCATTGACTGGCAGTCCAATGCGTTGCAATGCGCATCAAAAGGCTTGCGCGGGGCGCATTGGCTTGGTACCCTGACTATGGCTACTGCGGGGTAGGATGTTGCGATCCTGAGGCTACACTGCTTCGATCCGCGGCAACGCGCTGCCGGTAACTTCAGGGAGGCCGAAGGGTAGTCATGAACCAAGTAACGGAAGAACAACCGGAACTACCGATTTCCGCCAACGGCGAAGTGCGCGTGAGCGTACGTGGCCTGTGGAAGGTGTTCGGACCGGCCGCCGGTCCTGACGTTGCGGAAACGCTCCAGGGCAAGACGAAGGACGAAGTCCAGGACGAGTTGGACTCGGTGCTGGCGTTGCACGACGTGAGCTTCGACGTCCGTCAGGGCGAGACCTTCGTGGTGATGGGACTTTCCGGCAGCGGCAAGTCCACGCTGGTGCGTTGTCTTATCCGCCTCATCGAGCCGACCGTTGGCGAGGTCATCATCGACGGCGACGACGTCCTCAGCTTCACCGAGGAAGAACTCACCCAGGCGCGCCGTCAGAAGACCGGCATGGTCTTTCAGTATTTCGGCCTGTTACCGCACCGCACGGTGATCGATAACGTCGCCTGGGGCTTGGAAGTGCAAGGGGTGCCGCGGGACGACCGCCGCGCACGCGCCGCTGAACTGCTGAGAATTGTCGGACTCGACGGCTGGGAGGAGTACCGCCCGGCGGCGCTCAGCGGCGGCATGCAGCAACGTGTCGGCCTGGCGCGGGCGCTGGCCTGCGACCCCGAAATCCTGCTGATGGATGAGCCGTTCAGCGCGCTTGATCCCCTTATTCGGCGCGACATGCAGAACGAGCTCATACGTCTGCAGGAGCAGATGCACAAGACCATCATCTTCATCACCCACGATCTCGCCGAGGCGACCAAGATCGGCAGCCGCATCGCCATCATGCGCGACGGGGCAATCGTCCAGATTGGCACGCCCGAAGAGATCATGGCGAATCCGGCCGACGATTACGTGGCCGACTTCACACGCGACGTGCGTACGTCATCGGTTGTCACCGTCGGCTACGTGATGGAACGGTGCGGAGTCCTTTTGAAACCCACGACAACGTCCCGGGACGCACTCGCTCAATTGGAGTTTGACGGGGTCGAAACCGCCTTCGTCGTCGCAGAGGACGGCGCGTATCGGGGAGAAATCTGCCGGGAAGAGGCGCGCAACGCCGCCGCCAACGGCAGCGCTACCATCGAGTACGCTGTCTCTCAACGCTGCGAACCGGTGCTGGCAAGCCAGTGTCTGGAAGATGCGCTCTCGACGGCTTGGCCTCACGAGGGGAAGATCCCAGTAGTAGACGACGAAGAGCGGCTGGTTGGCATGATCGAGCGCGATACGCTCGCTGAAGCGGTCTTTTCTGAAGAGCGAAGGGAGGACGGCGCCTAGCCGTATTGCACCATGGCCGTTACTACCCGCTTGAAGGAAAGTACCGACGCAATCCGCGAGGCCACGCGCGGCGGCTTGGCTGTGCCGCAGAGAGGCGCCCTGATTCTTGCCGGTTTCGTCGCCTTCTTTGTGGCGATGTTGCTAATCTGGGGCCCCAGGACCGAGTTTCCTCTGGACTGGAGCCGCGGCATTAGCAATCAGATCAATGAAGGGGTGGAAACCATTACCGTGGTATGGGGACCGGCGTTCGACCTCGTGTCAGACGCTGTGTTGCGGTTCTTGCTGTGGATTGAGACGGCATTCCTCTGGACGCCGTGGCCGGTCATCATATTGGGCACGGCCATCATTGCTTGGCTCACCGTCGGCTGGAAGTTTGCCGCTTTCGGTGTGATTTCACTGCTCACAACCGGAGTTTTCGGTTTGTGGAACAGCGCGATGGAGACGATGGCATTGATAGTAGTGTCGGTGGTTCTCTCCATCGTCGTAGGCATACCCTTCGGCGTGATCGCCGCGCGCAGCAACACGTTTGACGCGGTCTTGAAACCGCTGCTCGACGGCATGCAAACGATGCCGTCATTCGTCTACTTGGTGCCTGTCGTCATGTTTTTTGGCATTGGCAATGTGCCCGCGGTTTTTGCCACAATCGTTTACGCAGCTCCGCCGACAATCCGGTTTACGAACCTCGGCATACGGGAAGTCAGCCCGCAGGTGGTCGAAGCGGCACGCTCGTTCGGCACGACGCCCCGGCAACTGCTGCTCAAGGTGCAGTTGCCAATGGCGCTGCCGACGATCATGGCCGGCATCAATCAGACGACGATGATGGCGCT
>JAAXIC010000056.1 GCA_012270555.1 Chloroflexota bacterium | reverse complement strand
AACTACTTTGACGACACGCCCTAGGGCCATAGCCATACGGCAACATCAGTTTACCGGCCCTCCAACTCTTCCCGCAGGTGCTCTTCTTGTTCCGTCTGCTCCGCGGTCATGACCTCGGCGAAGTCGGCAACCTCATAAAGCGGCCGGATCTCGATTTCGCTCGGGCCCGGCATGGGATTGGGACTGCGCTTCACCCACGCCACGGCCTCGTCCATGTCCTTAACCTCCCATAGCCAGTATCCCGCGACCAGTTCGCCCACGGCCGGGAAGGGGCCATCGATGACCGTACGCTTATCTCCGTTGAAGGCGACGCGCTTGCCGGCCGAGGTGGGTTTGATGCCGTCGCCGCCGCGCATGATGCCGGCTTCGACCAGCTCCTGGTTGTAGTTTCCCATGGCCTCGATGAGTTCGGAGGAGGGCATGGCGCCGGCTTCACTGTCGGCGGTCGCTTTGACGAAGACGATGACGCGCATGTGCAACTTCCCTTACTGAAGGTTAACTGAATGGAGCGGCTAACTTCCCTAGGTCACCGTACACCAAATTGAGATGGCAAATCTAACCCGTGGATGGCGATCAACAGCGAGGCGGCAAGCATGGCAGCTAGCCCGCGGCCTGCGCAGTACGCAACCGCGCCAGCGGCGTGTCGTTTATGGGCAGGTGGACGATAGCGGCGAAGATGCCGAAGCCGACGCCCGCCCACCACATGGCGTCGTAGGAGCCGGTCTGGTCGTAGAGCAACCCACCTAGCCACACGCCGAGAAAGCTGCCCACCTGATGGCTCAGGAAGACGATGCCGAACAGGGTGGCCATGAACCGAATCCCAAATATCTGCGCCACGATGCCGGTGGTCAAGGGCACGGTTGAGAGCCAGAGCAGTCCCATCGCCGCCGCGAAAAGGTAGACGGTCAACTCGTTGGCCGGGGCGAGCAGCAGTCCGAGGATGATCAACGCCCGACCGGAATAGATTGCGGAGAGGCCGAGCTTCTTGGGATACCGTTGTCCAAATGCTCCCGACAGCAACGAACCAATGATGTTGAAGAGGCCGACAAGCGAGAGCGCGTAGGCGCCCGCCCGCGCCGAGAGGCCGAGATCGGTGACGTACGTGGGGAAATGCGCGGTGATAAAGGCAACATGAAACCCGCAGACGAAGAATCCCGCCGTGAGCAGCAGGTAGCTCCGCTGGCGCATTGCCTCGCCCAAAGCCTCGGTCAGCCCCTGGTTCGACGCCGGTTCGCCTTTGGCTGCCGTGCCGCGCGGCAGGCTGAACGCCAGCGGCACCAAGACCAAGGCTACGACGGACATCACCAATAGAGAGTCGAACCAGCCGTAGGTGGCGATCAGGGTCTGATTGATGGGAGAAAAGAGCACCTGCCCCATGGAGCCCGCAGCGGTGCCCAGTCCCAACGCCAAAGACCGCCGCTCCGGCCCGATCACGCGGGCAATGGCCGCCAGCACGAGAGAGAACGAGGCAAAAGCGACGCCCAGTCCGACGAACAACCCGCCGGTCAAGTAGAGCGTGAGGGCGGTGTCCGAAAGTGCCATGCCCGCAACACCGGCGGCGTAGACCGCCGCTCCCAGCGCAATCACCTTGGCCGTGCCGAACCGGTCCGCAATCGCGCCCGCCACCGGTACACCCATGCCCCACAACAGATTCTGGATCGCCAGCGCCAGCGCAAAGGTCTCCCGCGACCAGCCGCGCTCGGTCGTTATCGGCTCCAGATACAGCCCAAAGCTCGACCGGATGCCGAACCCAATGAGCGAGATCAGACATGCCGCCGCAATCACCGCTACGACGGTCAGGCGCCTAGGAGAGAAACTTGTAGTGGCCTGGCTCAATGAAACCTGCTCTACGGCAACTCTATGTGGCAACGGACGCGAGAGTGACGCAATGGCGTCCGTGAAATTGCTCAGAATCTAACTATACACGCGGGGACAGTGTGGCCGCAGAAGGGTGGTGGTTGACGAGTGCTTCTGCTACCGCGTGGTGTTCTGTCGGAGTGGTGCCGGAAGAGGGAAGGGTTGGATCGCCGGAATATTCACAGCCCCGTCACCAATTAGGCTTCACGTAGCGCGACAAGCAGTGTCGTCAGGTGCCGAATGGATGCGGTCTGCTCAATTGAGAATAGACTACCCTTGGATAAAGGGATTCTGCAGTGCAACCCCAAGCCGGTCGAAATCGTCCACATTCCGGGTGACCACCGTCAGCCGATGTATCTTGGCGATTGCCGCGATCATGGCATCTTCAGCTAATGTATCCGATCTGCGGTGCATGATCCGGGCCCACTCCCGGAAGGCGTGCGCGTCCAGCGGCAACACTGCATAAGACGCGAGGACTTTATTCAGCCAGTCTTCCAACTCTGCAGCCTTGGCTTCATCCTGCTCACGGGTGATTTCGATCCCCGCCTGGATTTCCCCTACGGTCACGGCAGACAGAAAGAGCTGTTCAGCCGGCACAGCACCGATCCAGTCCAATACCGCGCGGTGGGGACGCGGTCGCCGTAGCTCCGAGACCACATTGGTATCGAGGAGGTACATGGCTTACTCCATGACCAAGGGAGGTCGGCGGCGGTAATGTCGCCGCGACGGCGTAAGATCCTCGGTCCGCGCCTCACTTGCGAGCAGGAGTTCCTTCAAGTCCGGCCTCGTCAGCGTCTCTAACCTGCGCCACTGCTCTATGGGAAGGAGCACCGCGGTCTCCACCCCACGCCGGGTTACGATTTGCGGTCCTTCGGCGAGTGCGGAATTCAAGAACTCGCTGAACCTGGACTTCGCGTCTTGCACCGGCCACTTCTTGCTCATGTTGTACTCCCAAAACAGTCGTATTGACTAGTTATCAGACTAGACTGATTGAACGCATATGTCAAGGAGAGTGACTACAACGTAAGAATAGCTCGGCCCAGTCGTTGCCGCGCCCGCGACGGTACTTAAGCCTTGGGCAACGACACTTGCAGCTTCCTCGTCTTTGATACAGCAAAGCCGTTAATCCAGCCCCGCTACGCCGTCGATTTCTACCAGCCAGTCTTCTGAGGCCAGCGAGGAGACCTCCACCAGGGTGGTGGCTGGGTAGGGCGCCTCCAGGATTTCGCGGCGTACCATGGTGATTGTCTCACGGAAGCGGATGTCGGTGACATATATGTTCAGGGCAACGACGTTCTTGAACGTCGCGCCGGCGGCCGCCAAGACAGCTTCGATAAGGCCGAAGACATGGCGTGTCTGCGCTTCGATGTCGCCTCTGCCAACCACGTTGCCGTCTGCGTCCGTGGGCACCTGGCCGGCGATGTAAAGCGTCTCTCTGGCTTGCACGCGTATGGCGACCGAAAACGGCACGTCCGGCTGCGTCATGCCCGCGCCGACGACGAGTTCTTTCTTCATGGCGGGTGCTCCTCTCCCAAGAATGGTGGTGCGAAAGCCGTATACTCCAGGGGCAGTATAGTCCCTGTGTCGGCATCGTCCAAAGTGCGCCACCGGCCCTGGGAAAGGAGCGAGATTGCGAGGACTCATTTCTCAACGACATACATCTGTGCAGACCTGCCCTTCGACAGGCTCAGGGCGAACGGGAATGCGAACCATCCGTTCGTGCAGAGTGGGCATTGCCAAGCCCGGATTTCAAGAAGCTCTTGCGTGACTCGAACACTACGACAGGCTCTGTACGCGCTTGCCGCAGGGAAGCAGCACGAACTGGCACGTCAGTCCGAATTATGAGACGGCTGTTAGTCCAGCGCAGCGATGGCGTCGATTTCCACCAGCCAGTCGGTAGACGCCAGGGAGCCGATCTGCACCATGGTGGCGGCGGGGAAGGGCGGCTCGAGGATCTCGTTGCGCACCATGGTAATAGTCTCGCGGAAGCGAATGTCGGTGACGTACATGTTCATGAAGACGACGTTGTTGAAGTCCGCGCCGGCGGCCTCCAGGAGCGACTGGATATTGGCAAAGACCTGGCGCACCTGCGCCTCGATGTCGCCCGCGCCGACGATGCTGCCGTCGCCGGCCGTCGGCCCTTGACCGGCAATATAGAGCATCTCGTTGGCTTGCACGCGCAGGGCCATGGAGTAGGGCGCGGCAGGCTGCGACATGCCCGCGCCGAGTAGGGGTTCTTTCTTCATGTTGGGTGCTCCTCTTATCTACATGCGTCATTATCGCCGTTTACACAACGCGCATTATAGCCGCTGTACCGGCATTCTCCAACCGCTGCAACCGCCTGCGGTCTGCTGGTTGCTATAAGCATCGCCTGCGTGAACATAGTATTCTGACGCTAAGGGTCAGGTACCTAAATCGACCCAAAAAATGACAAAAGCAATTGCGGGCCGCCAACGTGGCTCGAAAGCGTCACTATTGGCACGAAGTGAGCCGGTTTGCGCTTGGGCAGGAATGCGGCGCAACAGGCTCATCTTCAAACACCAAGGAGCAAAGTAATGGAACAAGACATCGCCTTTGAAATGGCGGCTTCGAATATTCGTTTCGGCTGGGGCGTCACCCGCGAGGTGGGCCTCGACCTGGCGGAACTCGGCGCGAAGCGGGTGATGGTGGTCACGGATCCGGTGCTGCGGGAGCTGCCGCCGGTGGCGACGGTGCTGGCCGCGCTGGAAGAGGCGCTCGTGCCTCACGTGCTCTTCGATCAGGTGCAGATCGAGCCAACGGATGCATCGTTTCAGGCAGCGATTGCGTTTGCCGTTGACGAAGGGGTGGACGCCTTTGTCGCAGTGGGCGGCGGCTCGACGATCGATACGGCGAAAGCGGCAAACCTGTACGCGACCTACCCGGCTGATTTTCTCGACTACGTGAACGCGCCCATCGGCAAGGGTCTGCCGGTGCCGGGACCGCTCAAGCCGCTCATCGCGATACCGACCACCGCCGGTACCGGCAGCGAGACCACCGGCACCGCTATCTTCGATCTCGTCGCCATGCATGCCAAGACCGGCATCTCCCACCGCAACCTCAAGCCCATGCTCGGCATCATCGACCCGGAAAACACGGCCACCTTGTCGCCGACTGCGGTGGCGTCCACGGGCTGCGACGTGCTGAGTCACGCCCTGGAGTCGTACACGGCGATAGCCTACACGTTGCGCCCCTACCCCGAACGCCCGATCTTGCGCCCGGCGTATCAGGGGTCTAATCCCGTGAGCGATTTGTGGTCCGGCCAGACGCTCGAGATGGTGGCGGAGTTCCTGCCCCGGGCGATGGCGGACCCGGAAGACCGGGAGGCCCGGGAAAAAATGCTGCTGGCGGCGTCCTTTGCGGGTATCGGGTTTGGCAACGCGGGCGTGCACCTGCCCCACGGCATGTCCTATCCCGTCGCCGGCATGGTGCGCGACTACCACCCCGAGGGCTACGCTGGTGATCAGCCCATCGTGCCGCACGGCTTTGCGGTCGTGCTCAATGCGCCCGCAGTCTTCCGCTTTACGGCAGCGGCGGGACCGACGCGCCACACCCGGGCCGCGGAACTGCTCGGCGCGGACGTGAGCCGCGTCATGCCAAAGGACGCCGGCAAGGTGCTGTCAGACCGCCTCATCGAACTCATGCAAGAGCTGCGCGTCCCCAACGGCCTCAGCGCCGTGGGCTACACTTCCGACGACATCCCGGCCCTCGTGGAAGGCACACTGCCCCAGCACCGCGTCACCAAGCTCTCCCCACGGCAAGCAACGGCGGACGACCTGGCGCGTATGTTTGAGGACGCCATGCGCTACTGGTAGGTGGCATAGGCAGCCATTTCGTTGGAATAAAGCGCCGTTGGGGTGGGTCACTTCTTACTTGGTCTTCTCGTCTCGTCCATTTCGTCCAGAGTCTGCCCCATACATGATGTAGGGCGGGAATCCTTCTCCGTCATTACCATGAAAATAGCCAATCATACCGTTCGCCCTGAGCATCGTCGAAGGGTGAACGCCGGGGAAACGGGTAACAGCTTTCGACACTCTTCTCTCCGCTCATGCTTCGACAGGGGCTTCGCGCAGCCCTCAGCACGAACGGAGAGATCGGGGTTCATTTTCATTCCCTTGTGCGGCCTGGGCAAGGCCATGGTGATTCCCGCGAAAGCTCGCCCTCGTGCGGGGGGCGTGGAATCTATCTTCTCTGTGTACCCTGGACTCCGGCCTCCGCCGGAGTGACGAGACCTTAGGGGCGCGGCACCAGACAACAACGACACGCAGACCATCCGAATACGCGAGACCGCGACCAATTCCGTCAAACCCGAGAGAAAACCGAAAACACGCACCGATTTCCCTTGACAGCGCAATATCTTGTGGTTTAGTCTATCTTCTACACAATATATAGTATGCGGTTTCTGTCATGCAGGGATGAGGTGGCTACGGCATAATGGACATAGACACTCTGGTATGCCTATACATACCTCCCTGTAGCTCAGTTGGATAGAGCAGCAGTTTCCTAAACTGCGTGTCGGGCGTTCGAGTCGCCCCAGGGAGGCCAACCGGGCCGGATTCACACCGGCGCCGTTGCAGCCTACGTTCAGATTGACCCTGCGGTCTTCTTAACTGTTCGCCCCTCCCGGCGTTCGCTCTTCCCGGCACTGTGGCAGCGCCGCTTCGCTGCAGCACCCACTTCATAGGGAAGGGAGACCATGGATTCAACTAAGCGCACGCGCGAGCATACCCGACGCTCGCTCTTCAGTTTGCTCATTGCCTTGGCAATGCTCTTGGCCGGTTGCGCCGTGCAACCGGTGGCCGCGCCGGAGACAGAAGGAACTGCGCCCACCGCGGCGGAAGCCGCCCCTGCGGACAGCCAAGGCTTTCCCCGCACAATCACTGACGGTCTGGGGAACGAGGTAACGATCCCGCAGAAGCCCCAACGCATCGTCTCGCTCACTCTGGCAACGGACGAAATCCTGCTTTCGCTTGTCGATACCGCGCGCGTGCGTGGCGTGACCTATCTGGCCGGAGACTCGATGTGGACGAACGTGAGCGAGCTTGCCCGGCAAGTCGAGCACACCGTGCAGTCTGACCCGGAGCAGATCATTGCGCTGGAACCGGACCTCGTCTTGGCCGCTACCTACAACAACCCCGACCACGTCAAGTTGCTCAGAGACGCCGGCATTCCCGTCGTGGTGGTAGCGCTTTTCGATTCGGTCGGTCGCGTAGCGGACAACATCCGTTTCGTCGCGCACCTCACTGGTGATGAGGCACGGGCAGAGGAGCTGATCAGCGCAATGGAAAAGCGATTAGCGGACATAGAAGCACAGGTAGCCAAGGCTGAGACGAAACCCCGTGTGCTGTTCTACACCGCCTTTGGCAGTTCCGCCGGGAAGGGATCGACCTTTAGCGACATCGTGCAACGCGCCGGCGGCATCAACCTCGGCGATGAGGCATTGGATAGCCCCTTTGGCGAAATCTCGCTGGAGAAGATCGTGGAACTCAACCCCGACGTGATCATTACCGACGAATTCGCGCCGGAGGACAATGCCAAATGGCAAGAGAATTTCAGCAACCATCCCGCTTTGGCGAACGTCAACGCAAAAAAGAACGGTCGCATTCACACGGTGCCCGCGCGCCACATATCCACAGTGTCGCACTACATCGTCGAAGGCGTATATGATATGGCAAGAATTCTCCATCCGGACCTCGTGGAGTGAGAGGCCGGCGTCGGTGGAATGTAGGGGCAACCACAAGGGTCAATGCTGTCACAATGAGACTATGACGGTACGCTCATTGGGCGCGCTCTGCCCCCTCACCCTAACCCTCTCCCCCGGGAGAGGGGACAAGACCTGGTCCGCATTTTCTCCCTCTCCCTGGGGAGTGTACAGACCGGGGACATAGGTAACAGGTGTTCGGGGAGATAGGTTACACATTTTGATCTCTGAGGTCTAGGGATTTTATGCGTTGTATTGAGAAGTAGACGTCCCACACGCCGTCGGTTTTGGTGGGTCGCAGCGCGACCTGTTTGTGGGTGAAGGCTCTGCCGACCCGGTGTCTGCTGCCCTGGAAGGAGATGCGGCCGGAGACATCGACGCTGCGCACCTGGTCGTCAGGG
>JAAXIC010000051.1:8395-38359 GCA_012270555.1 Chloroflexota bacterium | reverse complement strand
TGTTCGCCCCGTCCGTCAGTGCCAGGACAATGAACTCTGCGCGTTCAGACACAATCGTACGCTCCTTCCACGGCATGGTGTTCCTCCAAGTGAAAGATTTCCCATGCCTTATGGTGTAACCTATGTGCCCGAACATGTGTAACCCATGTGTCCGGTCTATACAAGGGAGAGGGCTAGGGTGAGGGCGATGCCCAGAGCTTTGCTGTGAAAGACTGCAGGGCAAACGCAACTTAAGCAAAGGACTGTGCGGGTCGCACGACCCGCCCAGTCCTTTCACTCTGCTTAGAGGCAAATGGAAGAAGCGATTACGTGCCCAGTTCTTCCAATACGCCGGTGAGCAATTCCGCGGCTTGCGGTAACGCCTCCTGCACGGTGAGTTCCTGGTTATTCAGGGCATCCCACACCGGCTTGGTGGCTTCGTTACCAGCGGACGTGTGGAGCCACGGGTATGGGCCGGAATTGTCGGCGATCTTCTCCAGATCCTTCAGCACCGGCCGTTCGTCGGTGCGCGCCTTCCAGGCTTCGCTTTCGTAGAACTCCTTGCGCCCGGCGTTGCGGGAAAGAACTCCGGCGAAGTACTTCTCCAGCGTGGCTTCGCTGTTCACCCAGCTCATCCAGTTCCACGCCAGTTCGGGGTCTGGCGAGACACTGAAGAGGCACCACTGGTTCGTCCAGGTCATGCTGCCCGGCGTCGCGCCGCTGGGACCCACGGGGAAGGGCGCAAAGTCAAACTCAAGGTTCTCATTGCGGCCGTAGATGTACCCGACACTCCACGAGCCTTGGATGTCCATGACGATCTGTTCGTTGTCGAAGGTCGCGCCTTCCGGCTTGGGGCCAAACTTGTGCTTCAAATTCAAGTCTTCCTTGAACTGGCCCGCGGCTATCCCTTCCGGCGAATCAAACACGGCTGCCGTATTGTCGGCATTGTAGATGGTGGCGCCATTGGGATAGATCCAGCGCGCGATGCCAGAAATGCTAAAGCCGCCGGCGTCATAGCCCAGGCGCGTGATATTATCGCCGGATACCTCGTGCACCTTCGTCGCGTATTCCAAGAACGTTTCCCAATCCCAATTCCAGGTAACCTCGCGATCGGGATCCAGGCCGGCGTCCGTCAGCAGGCGCGTATTGCTCGCAACCACGTTGGTGGAGGGGCCGTCGTACGGGATGCCGTAGGTCTGGCCGCCGTGCTGGTTGAAGAAGCGGCCGGAGTCCACGAACTTGTCGGGGGCCGTATCCGGATCCTTGGCCTGGAAGGGATCAAGCGGCTGCAGGAAGTCCTTCAGCAACCAGTTGAGGATGAAGGCCACCGAGACTTGTGAAGAGTCCACTTGCTCGCCGGCGGCAATCATCGTGGTCACGTGGTCCTGCAAGCCGATCGTGCCGCGCACGTGGACTGTCTCGACGGTCACGCCGGGATTGAGCTCCGCGAAGTCGCCCTTGATGCCGTCGAAGTATTCTTGCAACGTCGGCGCATTGCCGGGCCCCCACCAGTCAGTGTGCACGATGAGACGGGGCTCCATCGCTTTCGTGTCTTCCATCTCGGCCTTAGGGGCTTCTTCCTGGGCCTCCATCTCGCCTTCCATGGCGCCGGTCTGCGCGCCGCAGGCCGCCAGCAGGGCGCCGCCGCCAGCTACACCTGCCCAGCCGAGGAGAGAGCGTCGACTAAATCGTCCTGTGCTTCTCATGGTAGGAAACCTCCTGAGCACTACCTACCTTCTCTTGGTATGTTCATCGTAGAACAGTACCGTAGCACTTACGGTACTATGCCGCCTATTTGCTGTCAAGAAGCTGACAAGACTCTGCTTTGCGATGATTCTTAACATGAAGTACCACTCTCCCCTGCGAGAGCATGTAGGGCGCGGTCATAGCAAAAGAAAACTGGGCGGGTTGTGCAACCCGCCCAGTTACTACTGCTGTACTAAAGAGCAGAGGAAAGAGCCTAACCAGGTGTGCCCAGCTCCTCCAATACGCCGTTGAGCAGCCCCGCGGCCTGCGGGAAGGCCTCTTGCACGGTGATTTGCTGCTCATTCAAGGCATCCCACACCGGCTTGGTGGCTTCGTTCCCCGCGGACGTATGGAGCCACGGGTACGGACCGGACGTGTCAGCGATCGCCTCGATGTCCTTCAGCATCGGCCGTTCGGCCACGATCTTCTGCCACGGCTCGCTCTGGTAGAACTCCTTGCGGCCGGCTGAGCGGGAAAGGATGCCGGCGAAGTACTTCTCCAGCGTGGCTTCGCTGTTCACCCAGCTTATCCAGCTCCACGCCAATTCGGGGTCTGGCGAGACACTGAAGAGGCACCATTGGTTCGTCCAGGTCATGCTGCCAGGGTTCTCGCCGCTGGGACCCTTGGGGAAGGGCGCAAAGTCGAATTCAAGGTTTTCATTATTGCCGTAGATGTACCCGACAGCCCAAGAACCCTGTTGGGAAAGGACGATTTGCTCGTTGACGAAGGTCGCTCCTTCAGGCGTGGGGCCAAACTTGTGCTGCAGTTTCAAGTCTTCCTTGAACTGGCCCGTGTCAATGCCCTGTGCGGAATCGAAGGCCGCTGCCTTATTGTCCTCCGTATATAGGGTAGCGCCGTTGGGGTAGAGCCACCGCGCGATGCCGGACAGGCTGAAGCCGCTTGTACCATAGCCCAAGCGCGTGATGTTGTCGCCCTCGGCTTCGTGCACCTTGGTCGCATATTCCACGAACTGGTCCCAACCCCAATTCCAGGTTATTTCGCGATCGGTGTCGAGGCCGGCGTCCGTCAATATGCGGGTGTTAAGCCCCATCACAACGGTTGCGGGGCCGTCGTACGGGATGCCATAGGTCATGCCGTTGTGCACGTTGAAGAAGCGGCCGGAGTCCACGAACTTGTCCGGCGCCGTATCCGGGTCCTTGGCCTGGAACGGATCGAGTGGCTGCAGAAAGTCTTTGAGCAACCAGTTGAGGATGAAGGCCACCGAGACTTGCGAGGAGTCCACCTGCTCGCCGGCGGCAATCATCGTGGTCACCTGGTCCTGCAAACCGAGGGTCCCGCGCACGTGGACCGACTCCACGGTCACGCCGGGATTGAGCTCCATAAAGTCGCCCTTGATGCCGTCGAAGTACTCCTGAATGGTGGGCGCGCCACCGGGCCGCCACCAGTCAGTGTGCACGAGGAGACGGGGCTCCATCTCTTTCGTGTCTTCCATCTCAGCCTTGGGGGCCTCAGCTTCGGCCTCCATCTCCTCACCCTCCATGGCGCCGGTCTGCGCGCCGCAGGCTGCGAGCAATACGCCGCCGCCTACCACGCCACCCCAACCGAGGAGAGAGCGTCGACTAAAACGTCCTGTGCTTCTCATGGTATGAAAACCTCCTGAGCACTACCTACCTTCTCTCAGCATGTTCATCGTAGAACATTGCCCTAGCACTTACGGTAATTAGCTGAGGTTCTGCTGTCAACCTTCTCGCGATTCTTTTATGAACTATCTCTTATCTGCTCATTGACCATTATTCTTGTGAACGGCCCGTAGAGAAGAGCCGTGACACAAAAACTGGGCGGATCGTGCAACCCGCCCAGTCTCATTTGCCGTGCTAAACGGCAGAGGAAAGAGCCTGCTTAGGTGCCCAACTCCTCCAAAACGCCATTGATCAGCTGCGCAGCCTGCGGGAAGGCCTCTTGCACGGTGAGTTCCTGCTTATGCAGGGCGTCCCACACCGGCTTGGTCGCCTCGTTGCCTGCGAACGTATGGAGCCACGGGTACGGGCCGGAAAGGTCGGCGATTAGCTCCAGGTCCTTCAGCACCGGCCGCTCGTCAGTGTGCGCCTTCCAGGCTTCGCTCTGGTAGAATTCCTTGCGCCCGGCATTCCGGGAGAGGACACCGGCGAAGTACTTCTCCAGGGTGGCCTCGCTATTGACCCAACTCATCCAGCTCCACGCCAGTTCGGGGTCCGGGGAGACACTGAAGAGGCACCACTGGTTCGTCCAGGTCATGCTACCCGGCGTCGCGCCGTCGGGACCCTTGGGTAAGGGCGCAAAGTCAAACTCAAGGTTCTCATTTTCCCCGAGGATTCTGCCGACATTATAGGAACCCTGTTGGGCAATGACGACTTGCTCGTTGGCGAAGGTCGCGCCTTCCGGCAAGGGGTCGAACTTGTGCTTTATTTTCAAGTCTTCCTTGAACTGTCCCGCGGCAATGCCCTGTGGGGAATCGAAGGCCGCTGCCTTATTGTCCGCAGTATACAGGGTAGCGCCGTTGGGATAGATCCACCGCCCAACGCCAGTCATGCTGAAGCCGGTGGCGCGATAGCCCATGCGCGTAATATTCTCTCCATCCGCCTCGTGCACCTTCTGCGCATATTCCAGGAACGTGTCCCAATCCCAATTCCAGGTGACTTCGCGATCGGTGTCGAGGCCGGCGTCCGTCAATATGCGCGTGTTGAGCCCAAGCAGGGTGGTTGAGGGGCCGTCGTATGGAATGCCGTAGGTCTGGCCGCCGTGCTGGTTGAAGAAGCGGCCGGAATCCACGAACTTGTCGGGTGCCATGGAGGGGTCCGCAGCCTGGTATGGGTCCAGCGGCGCCAGGAAGTCCTTCAGCAACCAGTTGAGGATGAAGGCTACCGAAACCTGCGAAGAGTCTACCTGTTCGCCGGCGGCAATCATCGCAGTGACTCTATCCTGCAACATCGTGCCATGTATGAAGACGTACTCAATGGTCGTGCCGGGATTGAGATCCTCGAAATCGGCCTTGATGCCAGTGAAGTACTCATCCAACGTCGGCGAGTCGCCAGGAACCCACCAGTCGGTGTGCACGAGCTTGCGTGCCTCCACCGGCTGATCCTTCATTTCGGCCTTGGGGGCTTCTTCCTTGGCCTCCATCTCGCCTTCGCCCTCCATGGCGGCGGGCTGCGCGCCGCAGGCTGCCAGCAATACGCCGCCGCCTACCACGCCTCCCCAACCGAGGAGAGAGCGTCGACTAAAACGTCCTGTGCTTGTCATGGTATGAAGCCTCCTGAGCACTACCAATCTACGTACACCCGTCCACGATAAAAATAGAGCAAGATCACCTCGCTGTCAAGTAGCGGTGCGCGGCATTCCTCGCTTAGGCGTGGCGGCAGTTATTCTGGTGACATGCCGCTTGGCTGTATCAATTGAGGCGCGTGATTGTAGTCGGGCCGTTGCAGTGCGGCGTTTGCCCCTGGTTGTGTAGAGCCCAGACGGTAGCCACGTGACCGTAGCTCCAGCTAGAAGCATCGGCCTTCGCCTACCATTCAAACACTATGCCCAGCCAGTCCGACCCGCCCCGGGCGATCATGTCGTACGTTTCCGGCGCTTGCTCCGGCGCCATGCGGTGGGTGATGAGGTGGTCAACCTTCAATGCCCGCCGTGCCAGCAGATCGAGTATCTCGAACCGGTTGCGCTCCTGCGTCCAGGGATAGTATGCATGCGCTACCATCGGCGAGCGCGGCTGCAGTACGCCGATGATAGTGAGCTCTTTCGTCTGCAGGGGATCGAAGAGCGGAATCTCTACAATGCGCGGGATGCTGCCCACCAATAGGATCTTGCCGCTTTGGGCGGCGATGTCCATAAGCGTGCGGATAGCGGTGCCGCTGCGGGTGGCATCGAAGCCATAGGTGACGCCCGCGCCGTGCGTCTCTTCCATTACGCGTTGCACGACGTCCTCATCGGCGCCGTTGACCAAGACATGGGTGCCGCTCTGCGCTCCCATTTCCAGTCGAACCGGAAAGACATCGATGCCGATCACGGGATGGACGCCGTTCAGACGCAGAAGCTGGCAGAGGAGTTGTCCGACCACGCCTTGGCCCACCACGGCGGCGCTTTGCCCAAGCTTGGGCTCCGCCTTGCGGATGCCGTGCATGGCTACCGCGCCGAGAGTCGTAAATGTGGCGTCGGCTGGGTCGACACCATCCGGCACGCGCAGCAAGGTCTGCGGGGCCCCGTTGCCGCCGGTGGCGCGGTTGACGATGTGATGGGAGGCATGTTTGCCGTTGCTCAGCACCCGGTCGCCTACGGCGAAGTCGGTGACTTCTTCACCCACTTGCTCGACGATGCCCACGTTTGAGTAGCCCGGGTACTTGGGAAAGGATTGGCGCTCCATATCGCCAAGGAGATTTGTTAGCTCAGTGCCGGCGCTGATGCCGCTGACCTCGGTGCGCACCAGCACGTCGTAGGGTCCAAGCGGCGGCAGTGTAGTGGATTCAAGCGTCACCTTATTGCGCTCGGGGAAGACGATCTGGGTTGTCTGCATGGCAATTGCTCCTCAGGGACTGGAGAGGTTCAAGCCTGACCTCCGCTATCTTCGTTTGTATATTTCTTGTTGATTATCTACTTAAACGCCAACTCCCGCCCACTGGATTCCGGCTTTCGCCGGAATGACGGAACTTTGCATGCGCGCTTGGCGGGGGACAAGCCCCCGCGCTACAGCAGGAAAGTCGGCGTAGAGGCTGTCATTCCCGCGCAGGCTCGCCCCCTCCCGGGGGCGCAGAATCCATCTTGTCTTGCGCCTCTCAAAACTCGTTTGCACTGTCCGCGAAAAGACCCATAATAGGACGTAGTTTTCACCGTTCACGGGTTCAATTGTACGCGAAAGGACACACGCAGGAATGTTAGGTGTTGGCATTATCGGGTGCGGCGGCATTAGTAGAGGTCATGCGCGCGGCTGGATCGCCAGTAATGAACGCGCAAGAGTGGTTGCGGTAGCGGACGTCGTCGAGGCGGCCGCCCAAGACCGCGCGGCACAAGTGGGTGGGGCGAAGATCTATGCGGATTACAACGAACTCTTGCAAGACCCCAACGTGGACGCGGTGGACATTTGCCTGCCGCATCACGTGCACAAAGACGCCGCGGTCGCGGCGGCGAACGCTGGGAAGCACATCCTTATCGAGAAGCCGCTCTGCTTGGACTTGAATGAAGCCAAGGAGATCGAAGCGGCCGTGGAGGCCAGCGGCATTACGCTCATGTGCGCGCACAACCAGGTATTCACCGAATCGGTGCAGGAGATCAAGCCGCGCATCGATGACGGTCTCGTGGGCGATGTCATGTGGATCCACTCCGCAGATTGTTTTATCACCCGCCCCTACGTCAGAGTGGGTTCCGCCATCCACGCTTCGCACGCGGCCGGCACCTGGCGTTCCAAGCGCGAACTCATGGGCGGCGGCGAGCTGATCGACACCGGCTACCACCCCACCTACCGTCTCCTTTACCTGGCCGGCTCACCAGCCGTGACCGTGAGCGCGTTGCTCACCAATCACCGCCTGCCGCAACTCGACGGCGAGGATACGGCGCAGGTGATGGTGGCGTTTGAAAATGGTTCGACCGGCCAGATCCTCAGCTCGTGGGCCATGAACCTTCCATCCGGCTACATGATCCACGTGGTCGGCGACCGCGGCGTCATCTCGGCGGGGTCGGGCCGTATCGAGATAAAGCTGAACGGCATGGACAGTCCCTCGATAAAGGAACTGCAAGTTCCCGACACGTTTGCGCGAGAGATTGCCCACTTCATTACGTGTCTGGAAAACGGCGAGGCCCCGGTGCAGGGTCTGGCCGACGGCATCGCCACGTTGCGCCTCATTCGGGGAGCGTACCAGTCGGTAGCGGAGCAGCGGATCGTGGCGCTGGACACCGTCTAACCGACGGCGCGCCGCGCGGCCTTGCATCAATATAGGGAATCTTTTGCGAAACCCCTTCTCACTGACGGTCAAGTGCGGGATGGAGAAGAGGGCTGACCTTAAGTTACGACTGACTTAACCGCGCCTCTGGATTCCTGCCCCGTACTTGATACGGGGGAGGTTTTTCGCCGGAATGGCTGACTTATGTAGATTTCTCCGCCGGGAGCGGCCGTGCGCACGTGCCACGCGCGGAGACCGGCCTACACCGCGCGCACGAAACCGAGGTCTTTGACCACGTCCAGGATTACGGAGAAGATGGGTGAGGGAAAGACGGCCATGCCGCAGCAAAGCAAGGCAAGCAGGAGGACCACGACCGATCCCGGACGCGAAAAGGGACGGACTCTGCCCGGTATCTGTACCGCTTGCAGGCACGCGCGGAGCGCGCGCGCATAGGCCAGCATGAGCAGCCCACTCCCCGCCAACAGGATGAAGAGAAACCACTCACCTTGTTGCGAAGCGGTTTGAAAGACAAGCCAGCGCCCGGGAAAGCTGGCAAACCCCGGCACGCCGACGATGGAAAAGCCGCCCACTACGAAGGCAAGTGTAAGCAGCGGTGCGCGCGCTGTCAGTCCGGCCAGTTGCGCGAAGGTTACGCCGCCTAAGCGCTCTTCGATCACGTCGACGAGAATGCCCAGCAAGAGGAGCGCTACCGCCATTGCGAGTGCCTGATACAGTATGCCGGCTACTGCTAACGCCGAACGGGATGCGACTCCGATCACAATGAAGCCGCTGGCGCTGACTGTGGAGTAACCCAAGAGGCCGCGCAGTTCATTGGCGCTGAAGGCCAGCAGCGCGCCGAGCAGCACCGTGGCTAGTCCTCCCGTGGCAATCAATGTGTTGAGTTGCGAGTCGCCGGTGAGCCACGGGAACGTGGCCAAGACTGAAACCAGGAAGGCGGTCGTTACCATGGGGAGCACGGCAGCAATGAGGAAGAATCCCATTGGTGGCGCACGATACGCTACATCGGGTAGCCAGTAGTAGAGTGGCGCCACGGCAAGCAGCGTGCCAAAGCCGACTGCAAGCACGGCGGCAATGACCTGCACGCTGATTTCCGTTTCCGGGCTTACCCGATACTGGTCTACCAACAGCAAACCCAGAACCACCAGGGCGCCCCCGATAGTCATCATAAGCGCATAGCGGATCACGGTTATCCCAACGCGTTGCGTCGGCACTCCACCGAGAATGCCCATGGCCGCCACAACGTGCGCTAGTTGGAGCAAGGCTGCAGCGACCACGTAGCGGGTATAGATGAGCGCGGCGGCGGTGAGCACTGCTGCCAAGACACACGTCGTTGCTGGAAAGAATTCGCCTTGGTTGCGTATGAGGTGAAACGTGAGTGTGAGAGCAAGCAACGCAAAGACAGCAAGCAATGGCACGCGCGCTTTGGCATCAAGCTGCAACGAAAGCGTAAGAATGAAGCTAACGGACTCGGCGTCCAGGATAATACCCAAGAAGAGGGTGAAGATGAGCGCGCTCAGGGCAACGAGGCCTGAAAATGCCGTCCAGCGGCGAAAGAGCAGTGCAAGCCCCGCCGCGCCAAACGGGACCATAAGCAAGTGTAAGGGAGTTGTCAGTAGGCTATCCGCGAGCATCGCGCTCCAGCACGCCCTCAAAGTCGATTATTTGCACCAGCGTTGCCAAGAACCCCACACCGACCAGCACCAAGCCTTGCACCGTGAGCAATGCCATGCCCTGCTCGCCCAGGAACATGCAAATCGTGAAATCCAGTCCGTTTACTACCAACAACACCCCCATGCTCATGCCAAAGATGCTAACGCGCAGCACTACCGTAAAGAAACCGAGCAGAATCACGCCTGCCGCCGCCATAGCGGCAATGGGAGGGATCAGCGCAGGCATGCGTTCAGCCAGCAGGAACGCCGCCAGGATGCCGAGTACGGTGACGCCAACCACGGTGGGGGTCTCGAATATAGACTGGTTTTGGAGCGGCCGCTCCCGTTCCATCCATAAGGCTACGGCGAGCATTACGGCGACAGTGAGACCAATGATGATGCGCGTGACCCCCACCACTGTGCCCGAGTACGTCATAAGCAGAAGCGAGGTGCCCAGATAGGTGGCAACGAGACCCACATAAGCGGCCAGCCACTGCCGCACTGCCAGTACCGTACAGGTCCCGGCCAGCAAGATTGCGAGTATGGCGGCTTCCCAACTCACAGGGCAATCCCTTGCGTTTCCAAGAAGAAGATGAAGAGTCCGAGCAAGGCAAGCATTGCGATTGCAATGTAATAACGCCGCTCCGCCGCGACCGAAGATCGGCCAAGAAAAGTCAAACTGCGCCCAAAGAACAGCAGCAAGCCGTTAGGCGGCACGAGCAGGCGGTCTGCGGCGCCGCCAATTGCCCGTGTCATTGATACCAACTGCCGCCGATCCCGAGGATGCATGCGCCGTAAGAGCATGACGGCAAGCACGCCGATGCCGCCCACCAGTCCCGTAGAGAGCGTGATCGGCACCAGATGCGTAGTCCAGGAAAACATTGCCTGCTCCGCCATTGTAGCGTGGCTTATCGCCCTGACCGCCGGCCAGACGAGAACAGGAAACTGCCACTGCAGTACGGCCATGACAATCCCCCCCGCCACGAGCAGCCACACGAGATTCCCCTGTGCGAGCAGAGCCTCTGAACGCCCCACGGACGTCAACGGCGGATTAACGAACAGGCGTTGCATCCAGCGACCGAATGTGACGATTATGGTGATGCCAAAGAGGACGATGAGGGCTTGGAAAGGGGTCGCCCACGCCTCTCTCTCTGTTGCGAAGAAGAGGAACGAGCGTGAAGCGGCGCTCAAGGGGAGAAGCACTCCCGCAAGCGCGGCGATGCCTATGAGGACCGTAGCTGCCGGCAAGGCCCAAATTGCGCGCTGACTCTGGCGGTGTATCGCTAAGAGCGACGGTCCCGCCGCCGCGACCAGGGCCATACCGATGCTGCCGCTGAAGACGATCAACGCAGCCGCGGCTATGGCCTGATACGTGCCTACGGCAATCGCTACCGCGATGAGACCGGCGTGACCAATCCAGCTTACGGCGAGCAGTGACGCCAGCCTGCCCATGGCAAGCATCGCTGCAATCGAGAGCACCAAGCTCAGGCCACCGACGATAAGCAAAGGGTTCGACCACGGCAGGAACGGTTCAGGGCCCGCAAGCACGAGGAAGCGCGCCACGACGTACATGGTCCCAAGGAGCATTGCTCCCGCCAAATTGGCATATATTGGCGCCAGGTGACTGCGCAAGGAAGCCGCCCAGCCGTGAAATGGGGGCCAACTTGCCCGAGCGGCCACTGAAACCAGCACTAAACCCACGACCAACGCATCAAATACACCGGTGGAAATGTCACTGTACAGGTATTGATCGCTGCGACGCGAGATGATGAGAATGGCAGCGAGCAACCCGTAGCCGGAAAAGTGGCTAACCATGAGCAAACGCACTGCCGCCGCGTTCACCTGTGCACGTTCCTCCCGCGGCAAAACAGCGAAGACGTAGCCGATCAAGCCCAGCGCTTCCCAGAATACGTAAAGAAAGAGCAGATTCTCCGAGAGCACCAAGCCTCCGTACGCAAAGAGCGTAAGAAGAACGCAGGCGTACGCCCTGCCCATTTGGTCCCGGGGCAGGCGGGCCGCGGGAAGGATCCAAAGAAAACACAGCATAATCGCCGCGCCCAGCCAGAGAAAGAGCACGCTGACGGAGTCGAGACGAAAAGCCAGCACGATCGCGTTGTTGAGGAGTGTCAGCCAGGCTCCGAACTCCACTTCCAACACCCCCTCATCGCGCACCAAGGCGTAGATGCTGATTTGAACGAGGAGCCCGGCAATGGCAACGGTAGCAATGATGGGATAGATCTCGATCCAGGCGTTAGAGAGACGCAGCGCGACCACGACCGGTCGCAGCCAACGCCAGCGCAGCAAGCGTTGCTGCAACCACGTGCTCCCCTGCACGACATAGTCGGCGCCGATGAGAAGCAGACTGAGGCTAAGGAAAACCACTACCGGCACAAACAGCCAGGGGTGCGGCACATCAATGACAAGATTCTGCACGGCCGATGCGCTTTCGAATTGCGATACGTCTGCTCCTGCACCACCCGCGTAGCAAGGGTACGCTGACCATTCGCCCCCTATTGTACCTGCAAGCTACGGGCTGCGCGCCCGCGCACTATGCCGTACCGATTACTCTTGCACGCCAAGGATGAGACGAAGGGGTCTCAGACGCGAAAATACTCCTGCCAGCGGCGCGTTACCAACTCCCTGATCTCAGGGCTCATCTCAATGTCCGGCGGCCACTCGCGGGTGAATCCCTCTTCCGCGGTCTTGCGCGTGGCGTCCACACCCATTTTGCCCCCGTAATTCGGCAGCGGCGCCGCGTGATCGAGCGAATCCACCGGCCCTTCCACAATGACGGTATCCCGCTTCCAGTCCACGTTGTTCCCCATGCGGAAGAGCACCTCGGACGTATCCTGCACGTCGATGTCGTCATCCACTACCACGATGAACTTGACGCACATCATTTGATGCAAGCTCCACAAGGCATACATGGTCTTGCGCGCATGACCGGGAAAGCGCTTCTTGATGGAGACGAAGACAATGTTGTGGAAAACGCCTTCGTCAGGCAGCGCGATGTCGTGAACCTCCGGCACCATCATCTTGATGAGCGGCAGAAAGATGCGCTCGGTGGCCTTGCCCATGTAGATGTCTTCCATGGGCGGGCGGCCCACGATGATGGTGACGTAGATTGGATCGCGCCGGTGCGTGATGGCGGTAATGTGAAAGACGGGGTACTCGTCCGCCGTGGAGTAATATCCGGTGTGGTCACCGAAGGGGCCCTCCGTGGCGTATTCACCAGGCTCAACATATCCTTCTAAGATAATCTCGCTGTTGGCGGGTACCATAACGTCCACGGTCTTGCCTTTGACGAGTTGCACGGGTCCGCCGCGCAGGAATCCGGCGAAGAGAAACTCGTCAATCCCCTGCGGCAGCGGCGCGGTGCCGGAATAGACCGCAGCCGGCTCCGCGCCGAGCGCCACCGCCAATTGCAGGCGTTCCTTCTTCTCCACGCTGTCGTCGTAATGCTCGCGCCCACCCTTGTGGCGCTGCCAGTGCATGGCGGTGGAGTTCTTGCTGAGCACCTGCATGCGGTAGCAGCCCACGTTGCGTTTCCCGGTATTGGGATCGTAGCTGCACACAAGCGGCAGCGTGATGTACTTTCCGGCATCGAGCGGCCAGCACTTGATGACGGGTAGCATGCCGAGGTCCACGTCGTCGCCGGTCAGGACCACTTCCTGGCACGGCGCGGAATTGACGACCTTGGGCGCAATGCGCGCCAGCTTGAGCAACTCGCCGCCAGCCTGCAACTTGGCGGCTAGTCCCTCCGGCAGACCGCCCAGCGCGATGCCCAGCAGATTTTCTAACTTCTGCGGCAGTTCTTCCCATGAATCGGAACCGAGCGCCCACGCCGTGCGCTGCTCGGAGCCGAAGGTGTTGATGAGCAGAGGCATGTCCGAACCCTGCACGTTCTCGAAGAGCAGCGCGGGCCCTCCCGCCTTGGTGACACGGTCGGTGATCTCCGTGATCTCCAGCTCCGGGTCTACCGGCGCCGTAATGCGCTGCAACTCCCCTTTTCCTTCGAGAAACGTGACGAATTCGCGCAGGTCTTTGAATGTGGGTGGCATCTGTGGTGTGTGCTACTCCTTGAATTTGCACGCAATCCGGCGCGGGTTGCGGAACTCCACGCCTCACATCTCCGGTAGCGTAGGTTTGTAACCTGCGCTGTAGGCCTAATACTGTGGGAGCCTGTGATTCCGCAGGAATCCAGGATTTCCGATGCAGCGACTCTCTTCAAGCGAGACTGTCGAGAATACACCCCTTGATCTTTGCTCAGGCGGGGATAAGCCCTCACGCTACTGCTAATCAGGTATGCCAACCACGCCGCAGGCCATTAACCTACGCTACCCTCTGCTATTGCCAAGTGCCGCAGGTTGCAAACCTGCGCTACCGGGGTGCGGGTCGCAATACCGCTGCTCGCAGTCAATGCGCGACGGATTTCAGTTCTCCTGCCGCGCCTGCATGACGGCCGCGCGCATTGCCCGTGTCGCTGCTGTTACGCGTGCGAATTCACCGTCCAGGCGCTGCCAGTTTAGGAGGCCCGCGCCGACGCCGAGCGCCAGGGCACCGCTCTTGATGTACGTACCGGCGTTCTCAACTGTGATTCCACCGGTCGGCAGCATAGGAATCTCACCAAAGGGCCCCTGCAGATCTCTGAAGAACTGTGGCCCGACGATATTAGCCGGAAATACCTTTACGATGTCCGCGCCCGCGCGCAGGGCTGTGAATACCTCCGTGGGCGTGAACGCGCCGGGCACCACCATGCAGTCGTGCTCGTTGGCATACCGTACGATTTCGGTATCCAGGTGCGGCGAGACGAAGAACTCTGCGCCCGCAGCGAGCGCATTCTCGGCATCGGCTACGGAGAGCACGGTGCCCGCGCCAATCGCCATGTCCTCGCCCAACGCGTCGTGCAGCGCGGCGATCATGTCCAGCGCGTGGGGCGTGTTGAGGGTGATTTCCATCACGTCCACGTCCGCCGCCAGCAGCGCTTCGCCGATGGGCACCGCCCAGTCTGGGGGCACGCCGCGGATGATCATGACCATGCCGGCGTTTCTGGTGCGCGCTACCTGCGCCTGCGCGCGCGTGCGTTGCAGTGTCTGCATTGTCGGTTGTCCTGGCTGGCTTTGCCGCTCGGTACTCGTTTGACCGTTCTCTCACGAGGCGAGTCTAAGATCGCCTACTGCCGCTCACCTTCGAGCGCAGAATTCACCATTTCAGGTAATCCTGTGACATCTATCATGTCATCAAGCTTCTTAGTCAGTTTGTACGTCACAGCTTGGCCCTCCGCCATCCGCACTAATGTTCCCGCCCGGCCTTCAGCAACCGCGCCTTTGCGCCACATGTTGAATACGACTTGATGCGGACATATTCCAAGGCAGAGAAGGTAGTCATAGCGTCGGTCCAAGCGCACGTGATTGAACTGAAACGTCCGGTTTGCTCCCAGGGATGCTGTCTTGACTTCAAATAATAACGTTCCAACCCGAAGATCGGTCTGAGATGCTCGATTGCCATTCCCGACTAGAATACCGCGCTGTTCCAAGTAGCGACGAATGAACGTCTCCCCAATTTCGCCTCGATTTGTATTGCCAAGCATGCGATAGCCGATAAGAGGGGAGTCTTGCCAAATATCTTCCGGCGCGTGTTCTCGAATAATAGCAACCAACAAGTCTAGGGCATTCAATCGGGCGGCTCCCAAACACTACGGGAGCTTCCCTTTTTCCAAAACACCAGGAAATAGGAGTGGTTCTTTCTCGCGTGAACTTGCCTGACGGTGCGGCTTACGCCAGGGCGGTTATTTCTCACAACGACAAATAGGTCTTCTGGGATAAAGCCCAATTCACTATACGTCTCCATGATTTCTACATGGGTGAAGCGTTGACGATTGGAGCACACTTCGTCCTGGCATTTGACGATGAAAACTCCTCGATCCCTAAGCACTCGATGCGCCTCTACGCCCGCATCCGCATACAGTTCCAATACTGCTTCATGGTACTTGCCTGTTGTGTTATTGCCCGTTCCGTTGTTCCGATAATACGCCTCGAAAGCGCTTTGGCTTTGATGGGCAGTGCCGCCGGGAGAATGCATATAGGGCGGGTCGAGAACCACGCAGTCGATCTCACCGTCCTCATAAGGCAAGTCGCGACAATCGACTCCCGTCTGGATGTCAGTTCCAAGAACGCTGTATTGGCCTTCAGGAATGTTGCGCCAAAAAACTCCTTCACCGTAGGTTACGTCCGCAATTACGCTTGAACGTGGGACGTAAAGAGACAGTATCTGGGGAAAAACGGTCTCATTTCCACCAACGTGGGCGCTGAAGACAAGCTCGTTGGTCGGTGAACCGCTTCTTACAGTGCGGTTGCGCTTCTGAGTTCGTGCGGGTTCTTCGGTCATATGCGGCAAGGCAGGCGTGATCATGCCCTGCTCTTTATCCTGCGTGCCATCGTATTGTGCCTCGCTGAGGACACAACCTCTATTGGTGGTCATCGTGATTTTACATCCTTAGCGACACCACAAGTTGAGTAAGCGGTGTGAATATCCACCCTGTCAAGCCGTCTGCGCTTTAGGCTGGTTTGGGAGGATATTACACAATAGTACCCCATTGTGTCGAGCACTCTGGGTAATGTTCGTACAATCTCCAGCACCAGCCGGCTTTCTGCCACTGAGAACGTCGCACGGTGTGCTCGGTTCTCTATACGTTAATGCTTTTCCACGCCAACAAGCTACCTGTAGTGTGGCGATCTTCACTGCAAAGCGGTCTACGGCGCGGCGCCGCAGGCTTCCAGTTGGCGGCGGAGGAGTTTTTCCGCGCGCTGGCGGATAGCGCGCACGGCTTGGGGGCTCACGCCCATGCGCGCGGCGATATCCACCACGCGGCGATCCTGCCAGTAGATGGCGTAGAGTACCGTCTTCTGCTTCGGTGTGAGCGCCTGCAGGGCTATCTCGAGCTCGGCGTGGATTGCCGGCTCCGCCGTGGGTTTCCCTTTGCGCAAGCACTGCTCGGCGAGGTAGGCCGTGATCTCGTCGCTGAGCGACTGGTTGTGCGCGGGGTCCGGCGGCGCAATGCGCCGGGAGGTGCGGCCGAAGTTGTGCACGCGCCACTTGAGCATGGTGCACATATAGGCTTCGAAGTTGCCGTTGCGCCGGTGGTCGTACTCGTAGAGCAGCTCCAGAAAGAGACGCTGCACCTCCTGGCGGGCGTCCTCGGCCTCCGACGGGCGGAAGCTCCGCCTGAGACGCCGTATCTGGCGCTCCATGGGCAGGCGCAAGCGATCCATGAGCAGCATCTGAGCGGTGGTGTTGCCTTGCTTTGCCGCCTGGACGGTGACGAGCAGTTCGTCAGGCGGGGGCGCGGGCGTCGGCTCTTTCGCCAACGGCGTCGCATTCATTAAGGGCATTGTCGCTGCCATTGCTCTTTCCTCTCCTTCGTTAGCTGGAACGGCTTTCTGGTGTGTAACGTCGGGTCGTTTCGTGTGGGGCCGTTTCTTTCACGTGTTTGGGGTCATCCCATTCATCCTTCAACAAGCTCAGAGCTTGCCCCGTACTTGATACGGGGACGAACGGTACTTACTAAGGGTCGTTTGGCGTAGGGGCGCTTCGCGAAGCGCCCCTACAGCACGCATCCCTACATTCCTCAGGCGAATACGCGGATCACGCCCACCACCTTGCCGAGAATGGTGATGTTGTCGCCGGGGAGCGTGGGGTAGTACGGGTTGGCGGGGACCAGGAACACCTGTCCGCCGTCGCGCTGGAGGTGCTTCAGCGTGGCGGTGCCGTCCTCGCGCAGGGCCGCCACCATCTCGCCATTATCGGCGGCGGGTTGGGGGCGAATGAGCACGTGGTCGCCGTCGCAGACGCAGGCATCCACCATGCTGTCGCCCTGCACGCGCAGCGCGTAGACATCCGGATGCCGGGCGAAGACGCTATCCACGGTGAGCCAGTCCTCCACGGTCTCCACCGCCTCCACGCCGGTACCGGCGGCAATGGTGCCGCGCACCGGCACACGCGCCACGCCCAAGCCCTCCAGCATCTGCACCTGGGGCGTCAACTCGTAGCTGCCCCAAGCCGTGCGGCGCAGGTAGCCTTTGGTCTCCAAGCGCTTCAGATGATGGTGTGCCGCCGCCGGCGAGCGCGCGCCGATGCAGCGGGCGATCTCTTCCAAGGTGGGCCATCGCCCCTCCTGCTGTACGCGCGTGACAAACGTCAGCACTTGTCGCTGCTTTCCGGTGAGTTGTTTACCCGTATGCGTTTCCTTCATGTGCGCCTTCCTCTCCATCCCTGAATACTGCTACGCGGTGAAACTGTCATTGGGTTTCCGCGACGCGGTAGACCTTTGCGTAACTGTGCCGAACCGGTGGCAATAGGCTGGATTGCGAGGATTCACCCTCACCCCGGCCCTCTCCCTGAGGGAGAGGGGGCATTCCTTGCTTCGGCGGCTCTCTCAATATCACCGTTCGCCCTTCGACAGGCTCAGGGCGAACGGTGAGCCACGTTGTCGGCACCTGCCTTAACCTTCCGTTTTCTCGTACCCTGCACCGCGTTTTTCCCAGTATAGTAAATCTTTTGTAAAATTACAACCCCTTTTACCCCTAATTTTTTACATTATTTTTGAATATACCTTTATGCAGCCCCAAAATCACGGGGGGAGCACGCCGCAGTGCTGCCATCTGCCGACTCCCAAGCATCCGGTTGCGACTGCGATTCGCGCCTTCTGCCTTCCGACGCGCCCGTAGCGCACCGACCGGCAATGGGAGAGACGACGAGGACCAAGCAAAACAGAACGCCAATTCTTCAATTAAACGGCGCATAGCCACGACGCAAAGGAACACACCCAGGTGACCCGTAAACGCAAACACCCCAAGAGCCTCTACGCCGATCTCTTCACCGAACATGAACTGGCGGCGTTGGAGCGCACCGCCGACAATCCGCTGCTCCAGGACGAGATCGGCCTGCTGCGCATGCTCATCCGCCGCATCGCCGGCCAGATGCTCACTGCCGAGGACGATGAGCGCGCCCCGGCAGACAAGATCAAGGCGGTCAAGGACCTGACGGACATTCTCCTGAACGCCTTGAAGGCGCGCCACCAGCTCTCGCCCCGGGCTGAAGACAATCTGACCGAGGCGATGCGCCAAGTGGTCGCCGAGATCGAAGCACGGGAACAACAGGAAGAACACACAGAGGAATACCGCCATGCTGAATGAAACACCGACACAGACGCCCAAGAAGTACGACGTTCGCTTGCACGAGTTCGCCGACCGCCTGGACCACCACGGCTGCGCTTTCGGCCAGGTGACGCGCGAGCTGGCCGAGAACACGCGGGAGGACTACGCCCGGCTGGAAGCCAAGATCAACGTCATTTTGATCGGCATTTTCGCCTCACCATTTGCCGCGGCCTTTCTGAACGGCATCTTGCGCACGATGCCGGGGCAATGAGTTTCTGCGCAGAACAGGACCCAACGCGAATCGGCCAGCCCGTAATCCCACTGTGGAGATCCGATCACAACCCGGGAATTCTGGCGAACAGCCCCCTCTCCCTGAGGGAGAGGGCCGGGGTGAGGGACATTCCACGCCAAGCGATAGCCGCTTGCGTGGCGATAGATCCAACCACACACGCACACGCAATGCTATGAATGCGACTGCAGCAACTACAAGTAAGAAGAAAACGGAAAGAAGCACATCCGTTCACCCGTCAACGCCGCGAGTTGACGGTCAGGACTCGCTGGCCCGCGCCTTCTTCCGCTATACCCTCAACGATATTGCGCACTTCTCGCGCGTGCTCGTGGGGCGTCCGCTGCGATCATATCAACTTGAAGTAGCTCGGGCGGTGCTCGCCAGCGTGCGGCGGCGTCAGGGAGCGATATTCACCGTGGAGATGGCGCGGCAGATGGGCAAGAACGAGCTGTCCGCTCACCTGGAGGCCTATCTGCTCTACCGCTACCAGCGGCGCGGCGGCACGATCGTGAAGTGCGCGCCCACGCTCTCTCCGCAAGTCCTCATCTCGCGCCTGCGCTTGGAAGCCGTGCTGGACCGTCCCTGGCTGGCGCCCTATTGGCAGCGCGCCCACGGCAACATGGTCGCGGTCGGCAACGCCCGGGTCATGTTCCTCTCGGCCCACGAGCAATCAAACGTGGTGGGCGCGACTGCCGATCTGTTGCTGGAAGTAGACGAAGCCCAGGACGTGGACGAGGAGAAATTCGCTAAAGAGTTCCTGCCCATGGCGGCGGCGCAGAACGCGACGATCGTTCTCTACGGCACGCCGTGGACGCAAGATACGCTCCTTGCAAAATACAAGGCGCTGAACCTCGCGCATGAAGACAACACCGGCGAGCGGCGGCATTTCTCGTTTCCGTGGCAGGTGGGCGCGCGGGAAAATCCACGCTACGGTGCGGCGGTCAAGGCACAGATACGTCAGCGTGGCGAGAACGACCTCGTCATTCGCACCCAGTACTGCTTGGAAGAGGTGGACGACGCGACTGGCTTCTTCATGCCGCCGTTGCAAGCGGCCTTGCAAGGTATGCACGCGCGACAGCACGAACCACGGGCGGATGCGCACTACGTCGCCGCGGTGGACGTGGCCGGTGAGGAAACCGCCGCAGCGCGGGATGGCGGAAATATGCGGCGGGACAGCACGGTGGTCTTGATCGGCGAGCGCGTGTGGCGGCACGACCCGGTACTGGGGTTCGCCCTGCCCGCGGTCAATGTGGTGAATGCCTACCAGTGGACCGGCTTGCCCACCACCGAGCAGTACGCCCACCTCGTGCGCTTGCTCGGTGAAGAGTGGCAGGTGCAACGGGCAATCATTGACGCCACCGGCATCGGAGACGCACTGGCGCGTTTCTTGCAAGCGCGCCTGGGAGAAGACCGCATCGAGCCGTTTACGTTCACGGCGCAGTCCAAGAGCGCCCTGGGCTACGACCTGCGGAGTTTGGTTGGCAGCGGACGCCTGCAAATCTGGGCGGATGACGGTTCACCGGAATACCGCGCGTGCTGGCAGCAGGTGCGGCGCTGCCAACTGGCACTGCATCCGGGCAGCCGGATCGGGTTCCACGTACCCGCCGGGCAGGGGCACGACGACTACGTGTCGGCGCTGGCACTGCTTACGCGCACCGTGGAAAGCGGCGCGCCGCCCGCCGTGTCGGTGGCACTCCCGCCGCAGGAAACGCAAATGGAGGGGTATTAGCAGTGAATCCCGGGTTCCGCCTTTTCACGTCGGATTGGCGACCACGGGGCGCAGGTTGCAAACCTGCGCTACCGAACATAGGGAAGTCTGTCCGTAGTGATCTTGCCTGTCCTGCGCTTGCCGAAAGATCGAACCATGAACGGACACCCTTCGACAGGCTCAGGGCGAACGGTAAGAGAAGTGCTTGGCGATGCCAATCCTTTGGCGATCTGACAGACCGTCACTCCGGTGGAAACCGGAGTCCAGGGGGAGGCGAGGCCGGTGACGTGAGGCGCAACGGCACTGCCCGACAGAAAGCAATGTTGACAAAGAGAAGATGGATTCCGGCTTTCGCCGGAATGACGGAATAAAGACACCCTTTACCAAAGTATCGAACAGAAAGCGAGTGGGGCGGGGCGCGTGGAACGGAGAGGATGGATTCCCGCTTGCGCGGGAATGACGGAATGGGACGCTAGAAAATTCGATCACGACACACGTAGAAAGCGAGCGCAATGGCAATACAGACATCACAGTGGTGGCAGCGCTTGGGTGAGCGTCTCTTTGGCGACGTAATCCAAGCGCGTGTGCAGGAGGCGGTGGCGGCGGAAGACATCGGCTACCGGCAGGCATCGGGGTCTGCGGAGACCCGCGACGACCCGCTCTGGGACCACCAGCGGCTGCTGCGGGAGGTCTATGAAGCCTACGTCACCAATCCGCTGGCCTACACGGTGATCGACGTGCAGGCGAATTTCGTCTTGGGCGGCGGCGTGCGCATCGCGTGCGCGAGTGCGACGGTGCAAGAGGCGGTGGACGCTTTCTGGCAGCACCCGGACAACGCCATGGACACGCGCATCTACAGCCTCTATACCGAGCTGGCCCTCTACGGCGAGCAGTTCGTGCGGGTGTTCACCGACCCGCTCACCGGCGAAGTCCGGCTGCGGCAGCTCGACCCGCTGCTCATCGATCAAATCGAGACCGCTCCTGAAGACATCGAGCAGGCGCTCCGCTACCGCGTGCGGGGCGTCGGCCAGGACCCGGGCTACTGGATTGCGGCGGCGGAGATGGAGCACTTCACCATCAACCGGGTGTCGAACGCGCTGCGGGGGCGCAGCGATCTGGCGCCGCTGCTGCCGTGGCTGAAGCGCTACCGGGACTGGCTCGTCGACCGCGCCCGCATCAACCGCCTAAAGGGGAGCTTCATCTATGACGTGACCGTGCGGGGCGCGACGCGGAACGACCTGCTCGCCAAGATGGCGGCCTACGCGCAGCCGCCGGCGCCCGGCACGGTGGTTTTCCACAACGAAGCCGAGACTTGGCAGCCGGTGCAGCCCTCGATTGGTGCCGACGACGTGGCCGCCGACGGCCGCGCGCTGAAGCTCATGATCGCGGCCGGCGCGGGTTTGCCGGAGCACTACCTCGCCGAGGGCGGACACGTGAATCGGGCGACGGCGGCGGAGATGGGTCTGCCGACGCTGCGGCGCTTTCAACGGCGCCAGGAGCTGTTCGGCCGCTACCTGCGGCGTCTGGTGGCGCGGGCAATTCAGGCCAGGCAAGACGCCGGCGCGCTGCCGACAGACGTTGACACGAGCTTCCGCGTCGTTTTCCAGGAAGTCCAGCCGGACATCGCGCACGTGGCGGGACCACACGCGGAGTCGTTTGCGCGCTCCTTGCAGCTTGCCAGAACGGAAGGCTGGCTGGAAGCGGATGACGCCGCGCGGCTCTTTCGGCGCTTTCTGGCGGATGAGGATTAAGGCAATGGGCGAACGGTTGACAAGGAACACCCTCACCCCCGTATCAAGTACGGGGCAGGCTCTAGCCCTCTCCCTCGAGGGAGAGGGGACTTTTCAGCGGCTGCCGTCACTCCGGGTCGTAGTCCAGCATCTCGCTCAGTTGCTCTTTGGTCATGCCCGCCGCGCGGAGCAGGACCAGCACGACTTCGGGTTTCAGGGCTTCGGATTGGGAGAGCGGCCCGCCGGTGGCCTGGCCGACGCGGGGGTGAATTGTTGCCGTTTCGGCAACGGCCACCACCGGGATGGTCTCGCCTTCGCTAAGATCGGCGGCGATCCAGGCGGGGAGGAGTCGGCACAGTTGCGCCAGGGCTTCTTCCTCAGTTTCGCCGCGCGCTATGCGGTCATGGAGGGGAATGGCGACGGCGCAGGCGTGCCGCTCGCCCCGCCAGGTCACGGCCGGCAGGCGGTATGTGGCGTCTCCGCAGTCCACGGCGATGGTGTGCAGAGCGAGGGTGTCAGCGGGCGGGTCTTCTTGGGAGAGGAACATCTCCGCCGCCAGTGTGAGGTCGGCAACCACCTCAGCCACGGTATCGCCCTGCACGACGCAGCCGGGGAGCGTGGGCAGGTCCGCCCAATAGCCGCCGGCTTGAGAAGGCGCGACGACAACGGTGAGCGCGGCGGTGGGAACGGAAGGTCTGTGCGTGTTCATGAACGTCATTGTACCAATTGGCCGCATAACACCACAGCCGAGAAGGTGAACCGGCGGCGCATTCCTGGACCGAATTCCCGGTCAAGCCGCTTTGTCCGTCACTCCCGCGAAAGCGGGAGCCCATCCTCTCTGGGCAGCGTTGCGCCTACCGAGCCCGGAGGCGGGGGACAAGCCCCCGCGCTACGGGACGGAAGTCGGTGTATGCCAGCAGACGCAGGTTACAAACCTGCGCTACCGGATGTCACAGCAAATTCACAAATCACCGCAAGATGAGCACTCAGGCAAAACACTGAAAGGAGAGTGATGCATTGAGTAATGAAAACCTGGCGCTGCTCGTGCCGTTGCAGGAAGCGCAACTCGACGCGCCCCAGCGCGACGTGGCCGTGACCGTGCTGCGGCAGGGCATGTCGCACAACGGGCGCTATTTCACGCTCCAGGCGCTGCAAGACGTGGCGGCGCAACTCGACGGCCTCAAAGCCTTTGCCGACCATCCCGCGCCCACGGCGGACAGCGTCCACAAACCGCGCAGCGTGCGCGACGTGGTGGGTTTCTATCGCGAGCCCCGCTTGGAGGGCGACCGCGTGCGGGCCACGCTCCATATCTTCGGCAGCGCCGACTGGCTCTGGAGCCTCGTGCAGGAAGCGGTGGAACTGGGACGTCCCGACGTCTTGGGTCTCTCGATTGACTCGCTCGCGTCGGTGCGCACCCAGCAACAGAACGGCAAGAGCACGCAGGTAGTTGAGAGTATCCCCGTGCTGCGTTCCTGCGACGTGGTCACGCGGGCCGCGGCGGGCGGCGCATTCGAACACCTGCTGGCGGAGCAGAACGCCGCAGACACACGTACCAAGGAGAACGCTATGCAACGCGAACACCAAACAGATTCAGGAAACGACAGCCCCCACGCCGGGGCGGAGTCGACGCATTCATCCCACATAGAGGAGGTATCTATGGGAGACACAGCTAATACGACAGTAGATGAGCGCCTCGCCGAAGCCGAGGCCAAGCTCGCCTGCATGACAACCCTGCACGAGCGGCTCGATACCGCGGCCCTGCCTGCCGCGATCAAGGGCAAGCTGCGCCGCCGCTTTGCAGGGCAGACCTTCACCACCGAGGTCTTGGAACAGGCCATTCAGGACGAGGTGGAGACCGTGCGCGCGCTTATCGGCTCTGCCAGCGCTGTGAGCGGCGTGGGTGCGGAGAAGTCCAGCTTGAGCATGGGTAGCACCGGTGCCGACCGGGGCTTGGCCGCTATCGAGGCCGGTCTCGCGCGCCTGCTCGGCGTGCGGGATATTGCCTCGGACGAGCCGATTCCCGCGTGGTCCAGCATTCGTGAGGCCTACGTGCAAATCACGGGCGATGCCGAAGTGCGCGGCGCCGCGAACCCGGAGTTGTCACTCGTGCGCGAGGCCAACGAGGTCACCACGAGCGTGCTCAACCACGCCCTCGCCAACGCCATTACGAAGCGGCTCGTCCAGGACTACGGCGCGCAGCCCCAGGACTGGCGGAAGTTCTGCGTGATCCGCAATATCCGCGACTACAAGCCCCAGTACCGGGTGCTCTTGCACGACTTCGGCGCGCTCGACTCCGTCGATGAGAACGCCGCCTACACGAACCTCTCATGGGACGACACGCGGGAGACCTACACACCCGCCAAGCGCGGCAACCTGGTGGTGGTCACCCGGGAGGCGATCCTGAACGACGACCTGGAAGCCGTGCGGCGCATCCCCACCAAGCTGGCGATTGCGGCCGCCACGACTATCAACGAGTTCGTCTACGGCCTCTTCACCGACAATCCGCAGCTTGCCGATAACACGACGGTTTTCGATAAGGACAGCCAGATCTCGCACAAGAACCGCGGCACCGCCGCGCTGGCGGCGTCGGCGCTGCAAGCCGCGATTACGCAGATGATGAAACAGACCAACAGCGCAGGGAAGCGTCTGGGACTCAAGCCGCGCTACCTGTTGCTGCCGCCGGACCTCTACTGGACCGCCGTGACGATCCTCAACAGCACGCTGCTGCCCGGCAGCCAGAATAACGACGCCAATCCGTTGCAGGGCATGCTGGAGCCAATCGTCGTGCCGCAGTTCAGCGATACCAAGGACTACTATCTGATGGCCGATCCGGCCCAGATCGAGTGCCTGGAGGTGGGCTTCATTAACGGCCAGGAGACGCCGGAGTTGCTGGTGCAGGACAACCCGACGGCGGGGTCGGTCTTCACCAACGACGCCATCAGCTACAAGGTGCGCTGGGAGTTCGGCGGCGGCTGGCTGGACTACCGGGGCGCGTACTGGGCGGATGTGGCGTAGGGAAATCTGAGGCCGGGGGAACATTGGCAATTTCAATGGCGTTGCGGGGTGACGGTCCCCCTCACCCGGCCCTCTCCCGGTGGGAGAGGGGGCTTTGCTATCACGATTGCAGTCTCACACCGAGATGGGAAAGCCCCACGTAGGGGCACGATATATCGTGCCCCTACGGATCGCCAAGAGGATAGGATTGCGACTACCGATTTCCCTTGAATGTTCGGCAAACCCTTGGCAGGGTGGGCAGCCACCGTGGCACGGGCAGCCGTTAACACATGACCCTTAGACGAGCGCGGCCTTGCGTTGCGCCGGACAGCATCGTAGTACCTGACACATGAGGATTGCCCATGACATTGAGCGAATTTCGCGAATCGCTCCGCAAGGAGCTGTTCGATCCGGCGGATGATGAGGCGCGCTTCAGCGACGCGGACCTTGATCACGCTATTGACCGGGCGCTAACCGAACTATCTAGGGTCGTGCCCTGGACCCGCGACGCCACGTTGACCACCAGCCCGGACTCGCGGCTGATAGACCTGAGCAGTCTCGCTGACGTGTGGAGCGTTGAGGAGGTGGAGTGGCCCACGGGGCACTATCCGCCCCGGCACTGCACGTTCATGGTGCTGCCCACGAGCGACGGCGCGCCGGGCTTCGTCTTTCTGCTCGTGCCGGAGGCGCCCAGCGCGGCGGAACCGGTGCGCGTGCGCTGGGGCACAAAGCACGTGGCCAGCGAGAGCCAGTGGACGCTGCCGGAGGCCTACACCGGTCTGCTCGCAACCGGCGCGTATGCTTACGCCTGCTTGGCCTACGCAACCCCCAAGTCCGATAACTTTCGCTACCAAGACGGTCAGCAAGGCGCGGGCGTGGATACGAGCATGGTGAGCCAGGCGTGGTGGGAGAAAGGCAGGGCAGCACGCGAGGCGTTCGAGAAAGAGCTTGCCGCGCTGCGGCAGGAGCGAACGCAGCACGTGCGGGGGAGTGTGGCATGGACGGTGGACGATGCCGAGACTGGAGGATAGGAACCTGCGATGGCGCTGATGACGTCCAATCATCCGCTTAGCTGTCGCTTGGCCGTGCTGAATCCGATCTGCACACGCGTGATGAAACAAAGGAATATCTGGATTCCGGCTTTCGCCGGAATGACGGACAAATGGCGCTTACACGGGAATGGATGAGAGTACAAGGGGAGTACAGCAATGCTCGATAGCAGACAAGCCGCTCACGTGCTGGCGAACCGCGAGAAGATCCGGCAAGGCCGGCTGCGCACGATCACGCTGATCCGCCATAGCGGCGGCGAGACGACCTACACAGCAGCGGAGTGCACCTGGAAGGAAGAACATAACACCCCTCCGGGTGCGGCAAACCAACACGGTCGTCCAGGTGGGTCCGGATCAGACGTTCTCGCGGAGTTCTTACCGGACGTTGATTTCAGCGAAGTGTTGGCGATAGCCGACACACCGGACCGCGACCAGGTCGCCAGCGCCCGCAAGTACCGCGTGCAGGAACACCTCCATTTGGGGTTGACCGGCACGCCAAATCGTATTCTCGTCAAGCTCGTAGCAATAAGGTAAGCGCTCATGCCCACCGTCGGTGAAGATTGCTCGGTAATTCTGGATGGACACGGCTACTTTGTGAAGCCTGGCTCCTACCGCCTAGAGATTCCTAAGGTGATGGCCGCCGATCCGGATGCCGCCGCCGGCCCGGCGGCAGTCAATCTTGGCACCGGCAAGCAGATCTGGCATTTCACCGTGCTCGCGTACACCAACCATCTGAATCAAAACGGCACGGTCAATGCCACACCAGCCGCGACCTACCGCGCCAACCTGCGCACATCCTACGCCAAAGCAGAGGCGCTTTCGTTCACCGACCGGCTCGGTACCGCGCACCGCGTGCACGTGGTGACGCTGGAGGAGCGGATTTCGGAAGCTGCGGGATTCTGGGAGCAGCCGGAGTGGGAGCTGGCGGTAACGCTGGTGGAGGCGTGATGAGCGTGGCCCGGTTGCGGCAAAGCATCAACCGCTAGAGAGGATTTACATACCACATGGCAACCATAGGGGTGGACTGCAACGTGACGCTGGCGAACGCCAACGTGAACAGCGGCGCGCCGGCGGGATTCTTCATCAAGCCCGGCACGTACACCATGACCCGGCCGCGCCGCGCCCAGGCGCGAGAGACGGCGGGCGGAACTGTTTCATACGTTGAAAGCGGCCTGGGCAAGCGCGAGTTTGTCTTCACGGTCATGTGCCGCGATAACGTGCGCAACTTCGACGGCACGACGAACGCGACCAAGGCGCGGCAGTGGCGCGACCGGCTCTGGGAATTCTACCAACGACTGAACGAAAGCCACACGTTCGTCGATCCGTTGAAAGAGAGTTATACGGTGCGCTTCGCCGCGTGCGAGGACCGGGTGATCCCGTTCGGCAAAGCGCAGTTGTGGGTGCTGGAGTGGGAGACGCGCGTCGTCTTGCGGGAGGTCTAGCACGATTTCCATGCGAATTTGGCAATTTACCAGGCTCCGAACCTCTTCTCTCCCCCACAGCAGACCCTTGCATTGCGCAGCCAGGTCAGGCGACAAGACACCCTCTCCTTGGGGAGAGGGCTGGGGTGAGGGGAAAAATCAGAGCAAAGCTACGTTGAAAGGGTACTAGCCATGGCACGCACGTTAACCGAAACCCTCGCCGCGGCGGTCGCTGCGCCGTCCCGCCGACCGGCCATGCAGTTTACGTTGCGGGATGCGGCGCACCACTACACGCGCTTCCGTTCCGATGCGCGCTCCGCCGCTGCCAACGCCTGTTTCGTAGACACGAGTGGTGCCCTCTGGCGCGTGGACGTCTCAGCGGAGCGGGGCGTGGTGGCCGCCTCCGTCGCGTACCAGCGCATCACGGACCCCACAAGCCAGGCGAGCCAATGGACCACCTGGTCGACCCTGCAGACCCGTGTCACCGGCGCCGCGGGCGTCGCGGCGGGAGAATTGCCCAATGGCGACGTGATGGTAGTTTACGTGACGTTCACCACCGTCTATCGCCGGACGAGCAGCGACGGCGGCGCCACGTGGGGAGACCCGGAGACGCTGTGGAATCCGCGCAAAATCGTGCGCGCGCTCTGCTACGGCGGCAACGGCAGCATCTTCCTGGCGGTGGACAAGTCCGGCGGCGGGGTGACGGTCTATCGGCTCCATGAAGTTGATGGGGCTTGGCAAGCGGACGAGTGGAGCCACGGCACGTATTCGGCCTGCGGCGGTATTGGGGGCGCATGGGACGGCGCCGCCTGGCACCTGGCGCTTTCGCTGTGGGGCGGCGTGCCGGGCACCACGGGCACCTCCATCATGGCCTGCCGCACCGATGGTGCGACGTGGGCAGCGCTGACGCCCATCGCGCGCATGGACGACAGCACGGCGCGGCGCAACCTGCTCAATCCGACGGTTGAACAGTGGGATCAAGCATTCCGCGTGACGTACCTGGAACGGGACCACGGCATCGTGTCGGGCCTGAACTTTGGGCGCTGGCGCTATTGCACCGCGCACACGTGGGGGACGTTTACCGAAGCGACGCCGGTGGAGGACGAATCGTTCGCCGGCTTCTGGTGGCTGCGCCAGAGCGCTACTCGCTACTGGCTAGTGAATCATGAGACCGCTCATGCCTACGGCGGCTACGCGGCGACGAACCCGGACCAATTCCAAGACGTCTCGGACCGGGTGCTAGACTTCCAGTGGCAGGAGCAAGCCAACGAAACAAGCAATGCGCGCCTGCTCTTGGACAATGCCGATGGCGCGCTTGCTAGCTGGCTAGGCAAGACGTTGCAATCCGGCGCGATACTCGGCGTGCATGCCGGCTACGTGACGAGCGCCGGCGTGGAGCGGACACAGATAGCCGATCTCATCGTGCAGGACGTAACGCTGCTGCCGGATGGCACGGTGCGTGTCGAGGCCGCCGATTTGAGCGTCCACGCCCGCCGCCGCGTGGCGCAAACGTGGGCCTATAGCGGTCAATCCGTGCGCGCGTTGCTCGCCGAGGCGTGGTACCGCGCCGGCGCGCTGCGCATGACTGACGACGGCGATAGCCGCTTTGATCGGGTTCTGCCCGCCTTTGCGCTCCATGCCGGTCAGTCCTGGCAGACGATGGTGGACCGTCTCATCGCGCTGGATGCGCTCTGGTGGCGGATCGAAGCGGACGGCACGGTGCACTGCCGGTTTCCGGGGGCGGATGCGACAACGTGGACGTACACAGGTCAGGAATTCGTCGGCGTCCGGCAGCAGCGCAACCGGATCAACCACGTGCTGGTGCAGGGCACGGGCGTACTGGGGGAAGCGTGGGACTGGGACGCGGTCCGCGCACACGGCAGCACGCAGACGGCCCTGGTCACCGATTCCCAACTGACCCAGGCGGCAGACTGCCAAAGCCGCGCGGAGGCGGTGCTGGCTGCCGCCCGCCGCGACAGCGACGGGTATACGGTGGACGTGCCCTATAACCCGGCGCTCCAAGTCGGCGACGTGATTGACTTCCAGACGCCGGGCTTCGCCTACGGCAAGCTGCGTATCGTGGGCATCAACCACCGCTTCACGCCCCACGACGCGGAGTACACGATGACGCTGCACTGCGGAGAATTGGGAGAGTAGGGTAAGCGCAGAGAAACCGCTTTGCTTACCCAGCGAGGACACCGCTCGCTTCAAGTCTTCATTCTGCGTCGGCGTAGCGCGGGGGCTTGTCCCCCGCCTCTTGGCATCATGCGGCTTGCAAAACTGCATCGCCGCAGCGGATTGAGGGGGTTGGTGGTACTGTCCTTGAACGTGCGCTGCGCCCACAGGTGGCAAA
>JAAXIC010000051.1:0-8347 GCA_012270555.1 Chloroflexota bacterium | reverse complement strand
GAAAGTTAATGCGACAACATTGGGGACAAGCCCCCGCTCCTGGATATTCGTGGTTCAGCCTTTTGGATTTGAGGAGACCCCTCACCCCAGCCCTCTCCCCGAGGAGAGGGAGCAGATGGCGGCGGCGAATGAGCGCGAAGCGGCTCAGGTTCCCTCTCCTGGGGGAGAGGGTTAGGGTGAGGGGACAGATAACGGCGCGAGAAGCAATCCTGTATCGAAGGAAAAAAGATCATGGTTCAATTGGCAGACACGAGAGGCATCACGCCCGGGGCCGCCTTGAGCGGTGTATTGCGGGCCTTCGACGCGACCACCTGGCAGGCAAACGTGCAACTCACCGGTTCGTTTCCCACGAGTCTCACCGGCATCGCCGTCAATCGCGGCCTGGATGCCGCCGCAATCACGGCAGGCCGGCGCTGCCTCGTCGTCTTCAACGACCTGCAGAACCCCAACGACGCCGTATTGGTAGCCGTATATGAGTAGGTGGCGCGCATCAGTTTGCGCGTGATCAAATGGGTTCTCCCGGCGTCTAGAGATCGCTTTCTGAAGCTCCGTTCCGAGGAGTTTCAGCGTGCAGCCATTGTTTCGCCCTCACCCCCGTATCACGTACGGGGCAGGCTCTAACCTTCTCCTGCTGGGAGAGGTAAATTTCGGCGCTTTAGCGGGGACTATGCGAAGCATGCCCAGTACGCCGATGCGGGGAACGCCAAGAGTGGCGGGGGACTATCCAATGAACCTCCCGGAAGGCCCATTGCTACTTGGGCGTGCGGTGCAAGGCTTCTTCCACGCGGCGGAGGGATTGTTGGGTCGCGCGCAATTCCTCCAGTAGTTGGTTCCTCGTCGCGGGCACTTCCAGCGTGCGCTGGCGGTCTCGCTTAACTTCGTCCATGGTACTTACCACAACGGCAATAAACAGATTGGCCCCAATGAACGTGGTGACGATGACAAAGCTGACAAAGTATATCCACGCAAGCGGCACCACCGCAAGAGCAGATTGCATAATTTCGGACCAGCCATCTAGTGTCACCACCTGAAAGAGCGACAGCACGGATTCGCCCAGACTTCCCCAGTGTTCCGGGTCGTGATCTTTGAAAAGACCGTGGCCGTAAAGGGCATACAGATAAATCACGATGCACAGCAAGATCAGGATGTGCACCATGTCCGGAATGGCGCGAAACATGGTCTTGAGGATCTGGCGCATCGCCTTGATGGTGGTCAAGCCTTGCAGCAGCCGCAGCAGGCGCACGACGAGGATGAGCGCCGCAAGGCTGGCGGCAGCCGGATAGACTAAAATTCCGCCGACTAGGGATGTGATTACGAGGAAATCAAAGACGTTCCAGGGGTCCCTAAAATACCGGTCTACTCGTGGCGCGACTGCGAGCATTTTGAGAAATACTTCCAACACGAGCACGAGCAGCATGAGCATGACGAATAAGCCCAACCCTACTTCGTACTGTTCATACACAACGTCAGAGGTAGCAACCCCTAGCATGAGCGAAGTGCCGACGATGAGCAGGACGAGGAAGTATTCGAACTTCCGTGCGTGTACGATACGGTCCGCTAAGTTCCGCATGTCTTCGTTTCTCCTCGTGGAATGATAGTCGCCATCCGGCCGGTCGTTGGCTACCATTATAGTGATGGCAGCTTCAATATCATTGAGGGCACGTGGCGCCGCGAGGCTCGTGTCCGTTTGACCAAAGCGCTAAGACAAGGGGCGCACGGTATGGGTCGAAGAGCATTGCGCAAACAACTCATTCAGGCCATCGAGACAGGGGATCTGACCAGAGTGGCCGAAATCGCCGCCGCGGACCCCACTATTGTCAACGCGGCGAATTCTCACGGTCACGTGCCCCTCGGCGCTGCGATCGGCACCGGCCGCCTCAAGCGTGTCAAAGCGCTCCTCGCACTTGGCGCGGACCCGCGCTACGCCTATCACGGTCGAAGCCTGCTGGATGCGGCGGCGTATGGCGGCCACGTTGAGATATTCCGCTATCTCGTCTCTCTTGGCGCACAGCCAACCGTGCACCACGCCGCGGCTAGCGGTGACATCGCTTTGCTAGAAGAGATGTTGACCGCGAATCCGGCCCTGCGCGGTCCCACGCCTGCGGGCGGTCGCTGGCGCATCACGCCGCTCCACGCGGCGGTGCTTGGGGGCAGCCGGGCAGCCATCGCCTATCTGCTTGCCCAAGACATGCCCATCGACGCAGTGAACCACAACGGCCACACTGCCTTGGCGCTGTGTGCCGAGCACCCGACGGCAAACACACGCGTTTCCATGGCGCAGGTGCTGCTGGAACACGGCGCCAACGCAAACACTTCCGGCGGGCACCACGGCGGGACCGTGCTCCACCGGGCGGTGATACATGGCGACGCCGCTCTGGCGCAGGCGCTCCTAGAACACGGCGCTGCTCCCAATTGTCAGGATTGGTCGGGCAAGACGCCGCTCCACCACGCGGTGGCAAAGAACCGGCAACTGGTCGCGCTGTTGCTGTCCTATGCGCCGAATTGTGCGGTGCAATCCCGCGACGGGGAAACTCCCGTGCAGTATGCAAGGCGCTTGCAGAAGCGCGCGGTTGTGCGGCTGCTTGAAGGCGCGCGTGCCTGATATATGCAAAATTCCGGACCACCATGCGCCCAGGTTCCCTTTCGCCTCGCGTGATGGTGTGGTAAAATGCTGTTAGCTTTTCAGGATATTTTCCGCGACTTCGACACAGTCGCAATTGGCTTTTTCCTACCAACCCCGGAGTGCAGTTTGGCGTGGAGATTTCCTGGTACGGCAACGGATGTTTCCGGTTGCGCAGCCAGCTCGGGACGGTAATCACCGACCCATACCCGCCCTCCCCCACGCTCCGTCTCCCTAAGCTCAGCGCCGCCATCGTCTCGGTAAGTGACGACACACTCAGCGACGAGGCAGCCGTGTCGCGCAATGCGCACAGCCTCCTTCTCACCGGCCCGGGGGAATACGAAATCGGCGGCATCTTCATCCAGGGCGTGCCCATGCACAGCCGTGGGCACACGCCGGTAACGGCCTATGTTTTCGAGATGGAAGGCCTCGCGGTCTGTCATCTCGGCCTGCCGTGGGAAGCACCGTCCGCCGCGCAGACCGAGGACCTGGGAGACATCGATGTCCTGCTCTTGCCTGTAGGAGGGCCCGAGCGCATCGGCGTGCAAGCGGTTGCGGACCTTGCCAGCGGGCTTGAGCCGAAAGTTCTCATCCCCATGTACTACAGCCTGCCGGACACGCCTGACGACCGCTTCCACACCCTGGACCGTTTGGCGCACGAGCTGGGCACCAAGCTCCCGGAACCCGATGCAACATTCAACACGCGCCGGAAGGGCGGAATCGGACAAAACACCCTGTTACTCCTGGAATGCCGCGCGCAAGTGCGCCGCGAGAGCGTTTCCGTAAAGTGAGCGGTTTTATGTCAGATACAAGGCACGTTGCCAAGCACATCTTCGTTACCGGCGGGGTCGTCTCTTCAGTTGGCAAAGGGGTGACGGTGGCGGCCATCGGGCGGCTGCTCAAGAGCCGGGGCATCCGCGTCTCCATCCAGAAGCTCGACCCCTACTTCAACGTCGACCCCGGCACCATGAGTCCCTACCAGCACGGCGAGGTGTTCGTGACGGACGACGGCGCGGAAACCGACCTCGACCTCGGCCACTACGAGCGCTTCATCGACGAGCCCCTCTCCCGCGAGAGCAACGTGACGTCAGGCCAGGTTTTCGAGCACGTGATCGAGAAAGAGCGGCGCGGGGACTATCTGGGCGGCACGGTGCAAATGATCCCCCACATTACGGACGAGATTCGCGAACGCATCCTGCGGGTGGGGGAGACGAGCAATGCCGATGTCGTCATCGTGGAGGTGGGCGGCACGATCGGCGACATCGAAGGCTTGCCCTTCATCGAGAGCATCCGCCAACTGCGCCGCATCCTGGGACGCGAGAACGTCTTCTACATTCACGTGACCCTGCTGCCTTACATTGGCTCCACCGGGGAATTAAAGACAAAACCGACACAGCACAGCGTTCAGGAACTGCGTCGTCTTGGCATCCAGCCGGAGATGATCATCTGCCGTTCCGACTACGAAATGACACCCGATCTGCGCGAGAAGATTGCGCTCTTTTGCGACGTGGATGAACCGGCCGTCATTCCGCTGATGACGTTCGCTTCCATCTACGAAGTGCCGATGTACCTGGAAGAAATCGGCCTCGGTGACCTGCTGGTGCGGGCGCTGCGCCTGCCGGCGCGGGTACCGGACCTCTCCGTCTGGGAAGAGATCGTGGAGCACGTCACGTGCAGCCACGCCCCCTTGGAGATCGCCATCGTGGGCAAGTACACCCAGTTGCCGGACGCCTACCTGAGCGTTACCGAGGCGCTGCGGCATGCCTGCGCCGCCAATCAGGTCAACCTCGAACTGAAGTGGGTCAACGCCGAAGACGTGGAAGCCGACGGGCCCGAGGCGCATCTCTCCAACGTGCGCGGTATTGTCGTGCCGGGGGGCTTCGGCCCGCGCGGCATTGAAGGCAAAATCCTGGCGGCACGCTTTGCCCGTGAGAACCAGATACCGTATCTGGGATTGTGCCTCGGTCTGCAAGTCGCCGTCATCGAGTTCGCGCGTGCCGTCTTAGGCGAACGGGCTAACAGCACGGAGTTCGACCCGGATACGCCCGTGCCGGTGATCGACCAGATGGAGAGCCAGCGCGGGATCACGCAGAAAGGCGGCACCATGCGGCTGGGAGCGTACCCCTGTGCGCTCGAACCCGGCACGCTTGCCGCGGCAGCCTACGGCGAGTCCCTGGTGCATGAGCGGCACCGCCACCGCTGGGAGGTCAACGACCGGTACAAGGATGTTCTTGCGGCGCATGGCTTGCGGGTGAGCGGCATCTGGCCGGAAGGCGGTCTCGTTGAGATCATGGAGCGCACCGACCACCCCTTCTTCCTGGGCAGCCAGTTTCATCCGGAGTTCAAGTCGCGCCCCAACCGCCCCCATCCGCTCTTCACGGCATTCGTGCAGGCAGGGAAGCGGTTCCACCTGGAAGGCGACCAGGAACCGCTGCCCATCGACGCCAGCGATGAGATGCTCTCTCCTCCGGCGTCACTCGACGCGCAAACCGAGGAATTTCCCATTCCGAGCGCCCAACTGCCGCGGTAGGGACGCCCCGTTCCAAGCATCGGCTTGCCTGCGAATTGAGGCTCTTCCTCGGCTTCGAAAGGATGCCTCGCTAAGCAATAAGCAAGGGTGCGAATTCTTCACAAATATGATACAGTTGTACTATATGGGTGATACATTGCAACGCCGCAGCACACGGGAATAGAACCCCATTCTGGAACCGACGCACAGTCGCTGCTGTGCCTAGATCGTAGCTGTTCACCGATGTTCTTCCGCTTTGCCGGTCTTTGGCGGCACCCCGACTTCATGAAGTTGTGGGTTGGCGCGACGGTTTCCCGCTTCGGCTCCCAGATTACGTTTCTCGCGCTGCCGCTCACCGCGGTGCTCGTATTGGACGCGACGCCGGCTCAGATGGGTATCCTCATGGCGATGGGCACCGCCCCGGCCTTGGTCTTCGGACTCGGCGCGGGGGTCTGGGTGGATCGCCGCAAGAAACGACCCCTCCTGATCGCCACGGACTACGGCCGCGCCCTCTTGCTGCTGGCGGTGCCGGTCTTGGCCGTACTGGGCGTGCTGCGCATGGAATTCCTCTACGTCATCGCGCTGGGACTCGGCATGCTGACGTTGGTCTTCGGTGTTGCCAGCCGCTCTATGCTGCCCTCCCTGGTTGCGCGTGACGAGTTGGTGGAAGCAAACAGCAAGCTCGCCATCGGCCGCTCGGGAGCGGAAGTTGTCGCTCCGGGTATAGGCGGCATTCTTGTGCAAGTTTTCACGGCGCCTATTGCGCTCGTTGTGGATGCCGCGACCTTTGTCGTATCCGCTTTGGCGATCCAGTCGATGCGCGCCCCGGAGCCCGAGCCGGAGCCCTCCGAGGGTGGTGACGCCTTCATGCGCGAAGCCTGGCGGGGGCTCGACTTTGTCGTACGGAATCGTGTGCTGCTGGCGATAGCGGGCGTGGTTGGCGGTATCGCCGTCTTCAATTCCATGTTCGAAGCGGTATGGCTGCTCTACGTCAGCAAAGACCTCGGCCTCGGCCCGGTGACCTTCGGCATCATGTTCTCCGTGGGCAGCGTTGGCTTCATGGCGGGTGCGGTCGTAGCGGAACGACTCATCGCGTGGCTGGGCATCGGACGCGCCATCGTCATCGGCGTCGTGGTGGCGGGACTGAGTGACTTGGCGACGCCTCTGGTTGGTGGGTCCGTCATAGCAATCGTCTTTGTGCTCACTACAGCCAGTTTTGTATTTGGCGTCGGCGCCACGATCTACGGCATCGCCCAGGAGAGTCTGCGGATGGCCGCAACGCCGCAATCCTTCCAAGGGCGCATGCACGGGGTAATGAATACCCTCGGGATGGGGTTGATACCAATTGGCGCGCTCATTGGCGGCTTTCTTGGCGAGACCATTGGCATGCGTCCTACTCTCTTTATCGCCGCCGGGGGTGAACTCGCCGCCGTCCTATGGCTGCTCCTCACGCCAGTGTGGAGAATGCGCGAACTGCCCAGCCTAGCGGATGACGCGAGCGACTCCTAACTGCTGCAAGGCATTTGCCCGCCTGCAACCCGCCGGACTTGTGCTGTGGGAGAAACTCCGGTAGCGCAGGTTTGTAACCTGCGTCCCCATGGCAATCATCTCAAGAATCCTTCCGTACACTGAATCTCAAATGCAGAACGAGTCTTTGCGTCCAACTGCGTATATACTCCTAACAAACCGGCAGCAACAAAATAGCAGGTGCGATCATGGATGAACTTGGCGTAGCAGTACTTGGCTTTGGCGTTGGCCGCAGCCACATGAACGCGTACCGGCAGATACCGGGTGTGCGGTTGGTGGTGCTGTGTGATGTCAACGAGGAGCGTTTGGCGCAGGCGCGACAGGAATTTGACGGCATCGAAACCACCAGCGACATGGAAGCCGCCGTGAGCCGCGACGACGTGCACGTGGTTTCTGTGTGCACGCCAGACCACTTGCACTACGAGCACTGCCTTGCCACCCTCGCCCACGGCAAGCACATTCTGTGCGAAAAGCCCATGACCGTCAGTGAGCCGCATGCGTGGGACTTGGTGCAGCGAGTCAAAGAGGCGGACGTGCGCTTTGCCGTGGGCAACGTGAACCGCTTCGTCCCGCAGTTTGCGGCCATCCACCAATTCGTAGAAGAAGGGCGGCTGGGCGAGCTCTTTTTCGTCGAAAGCGATTACATCCACGACATGCGCAACGTCTACGAACGCACGCCTTGGCGGAAAGACCCGGTGAATCCTCAGAACGCGTGGTACGGCGGCGGGGTGCATCCCATGGACCTGGTCCGCTGGGTGGCCGGCGACGTGGCGGAAATTACACTCTACGCCAACAAGTGCGCCAGCGCGCCGGAATTTCCTCTGCCGGACACCTACATCAGTATCCTCAAGTTTGCGAACGGCTGCCTAGGCAAAGTGTGGGAGACCTCGGCCATTCGCCGCGTGCCGGGGCACGTGGTGAACTTCAACGCCTACGGTGCGGAAGGCACCATGCTCACCAATACGTTGGAGATGGAAGCGAAAGTCTGGCTGAATTGGGGCGTGGAAGGCCTGGCCGATGCGCAGACACTGCCGTTCCGGCGCACTATCGGTCATCCGGTGCTGGACGAGCTGACGCACTTCGTGGACTGCATCCGCAGCGGCGCGACCCCGCTGGTGGACGCACTGGAAGGCGCGAAAACGGTGGCAACCCTGGCGGCGGGCTTGCGTTCGTTGGAGAGCGGCAAGCCGGAGACGGTGAACGCCGGGCCGTGACAGTGTGGCGGTCGGCAGTTAGCGCTGCCGCAGGGAAGTGACGGTTGGGCAGGATGCGCACTTTGGCGGTGGGTGCTCCAATCCGTCATTACCATGAAAATAGCGCGAACAAGCCGTTCGCCCTGAGCATCGTCGAAGGGTGAACGGCGGAGGAAATGGGTAACACAGTTCCAGCACTCTTCTCTCCGTTCATGCTTCGACAAGCTCAGCACGAACGAAGAGAGCGGAGTTCATTTTTCATTTGCTTGTGCGGTCTGGCAAGGCCATGGTGATTCCCGTGAAAACGGGAATCCATCTTCTAGAGTTGGCGAAAAAGACGTAGGGGCACGATATATCGTGCCCCTACTTGCGAATCCCCTTGCTCAGCAGCGGACAAGGTTCCAACTGGACGTGAAACTAATCCACGATTTGCCTATGCGGTGCACTACCTGGATTCCGGCGCTCGCCGGAATTGTAAATGTTGACTAATTCGTTGAC
>JAAXIC010000013.1 GCA_012270555.1 Chloroflexota bacterium | reverse complement strand
GCACTTCGACAAGCTCAGCACAGGCTCTGTCGAAGGCCCTGCGGGCTACGGGGGGGAAGACGTCCGCGGGCGAGACGCCCGCCCACCCGGCGAGATGCAAACCTGCGCTACCGGAAATGTAAGGCAATGAGAGTGCCATGTTCCTTGCCAAGAAAGTTAATGCGACAGCATTGGGAACAAGCCCCCGCGTTACGAAAGATGAAGCGGCGCACATTCCGCCAATCCCGCGCAAGCGAGAAACTGTAGGTTGTACCCTTTCAAGTCCCACTGAGCGTCATCTCGATTGAGACCGCTTAGCTAGCGATGCCACTCGGCGATGTTCCACGTCTCGCCGTCCCAGGCGTTGATTCTGACCCCCCGCAACGTATGCAGGGTTGCCGAAACCGAGCCCCGGTTCACGAGGGGAATCGCGTAGTAGTTCTGAATGAGGACATCGTTGAGTTGCTGTACCAGCGCCTCGCGTTCCGGCCCAAGCGGGGTTTGGGCAAGCTGGGCAAAGAGTTCATCGTACTCCCCATTGCACATGCGGGCGTTGTTGCCGCTTGACCACCCATTGTCACGTGTCTGGACATTATTGCACAGTCCTCTTGAGAGGTATTGCTGAGGATCTATTCCGGAGCTCTCGGTGTACATCTGCACGTCCGCGAAGAACCGAAGATACGACTCCTCCCCGTGGACGGCCGGGTCACCGCCGAAGAAGAGACCGGCGTCGTGTTGAATGAGCACGGCCTCGATGCCGATCTCGCGCCACCACCCTTGGATCAGGGTTTGCGTAGCCTGCCTGATTGCGTTTGCAGTGGTCTGGTAGGTAATCCGCAGCGGAATGCCATTGTATTCGCGAATGCCGTCGCCGTCGCTGTCGACGACGCCATTCTCGTCCAGCAGTTTCTTGGCGCCGGCAATGTCTTGCACCAGACAGTCTTCATTCGCAGTTGAAGCGTAGTTTGGCGGCGCCGCGACCACATTGCAGGCGGGCGTCGCGGTGAAGCCATAGAGTTGCTCAGCGATGAGGGTGCGGTCTATCGCCAGGGACATCGCTTGGGCGATGGGCGTGAAGGTCAAGAACGGGTGGGGATTCTGTCCGTCCAAGTACTCCGAGCGGTCGTCGCCCAGCGCGGGGTCCGGATTTGTCTGGTTCAGAACGATGCGCTCGACCCGGCTGGCGAACACGTTGGTAACCTTACCGAGTCCGTTCGCTTCCATCTCCCGCAGAGTGTCCGGCTCCACCTGCATGTTCCACGCGTGATCGACCTCACCGGTCACGAGGACGGACCGCGCCGCCTCCAGCGCGTCCCCGCCGCCCTGCAAGACCACCCGGTCGAAGTAGGCCGGTTTCCCACGGTAATAGGGGTTGCGCTCGTACATCGCGCCTTCGTTGACCGCAAACGTCACGATGCGGTACGCGCCGGTGCCTAAAGGCAGAGTGTTCTGCGCTTCACAGGCCCTGGCGGCCGCGCCGACGCAGTCGGCAAACTGGGCCTGGCTGATTATGGGCGTGTCGGCGCTGACGAAGGCCGTGTAGGGATAGGGCGTCGGTTTGTCGAAAGTAATCTTCACTGTGTGCTCATCGATTGCCTCGACAGCGACAATACCGCCAAACGTGTCCCGCTTGGTGCAGCCGGTCGCTTCATCGGCACAGTAGCGCCACGTGAACACCACGTCATTGGCCGTCAGGGCGCTGCCGTCCGACCAGCGCACGCCTTCTCTCAGCTTCCACGTGATCGTCAGCAGGTCTTGAGAGACGCCGCCATTTGCGAGCGTTGGAATTTCCACTGCTAACCTTGGCACGAGGTTGCCGTCCGGAGCGTAGTTGGCCAACGGCTCCAAAGTAATCGCGCCCGCGTCCCTATCCTTGAAGCCGGCGGCGAGGTAGGGGAACGGCAAGGAGGGCGCTTGCCAATAGCGAATGGTAAGGACGTGCTCCTCCGGAGTTGCCGGAGGCGCGGGCGCTACCGTGCTTGGCGCCATGCCTACGTCGCTGCACGCAACGAGCAGGAGTGCGATGAGAGTTGCGAAGGCTGGCAGGACAAAGCGATTCACGGCAACGAACTCTCCTTTGAGGTTAGCCGATTTGATTGTCAAACATGTTTTGGGCAGACTCAACTTTGTGCTAATACGCCAGGGTGCGCCGGGAAGCCACGCATAACAACGCGGCAGCGTCTAGCGCGCTGTTGCCGCGGCAACCCCGGCGTTTGCCTTCGCCACGTACGGTGCCATGTAGTCCTGGAATTGCCGCGCGTAGGCGTCCAGACTGTCCAGGCTGCCGCCGTCGCGCAGGGATGAGCACATTTCGTAGGCGACTGTGCCGGTGTAGCCCGTCTCGATGAGGGTGTCGAAGAAGGTGCCGTAATCTATAAGACCTTCACCCAGCGGCACCCCCAACATGCGGGCGGGTTCCTCAACGTAGTTCACCAGCGCGGGCTCGTAGCGGTAGCGCGGCAAGGCGACATAGTCAGCCACGGTGGTGTAGGCCGTAAAGGGTGCCATGCGGCGCACGGCCGCTGCCAGTTCGTCACCGTGCAAGCCTTGTACTGCCGGCGACCAGGCGTCGAAGGCCGCGCGGCAGTTGGGATGATCTACCTCGGAGAGCAGTTGATACATGCTCTCATAGTCCACGGCGATGTCGTGGTGGTTTTGCACGGTGAGGATGACGCCAAAGTCCGCGGCCAGTCGTGCCGCTTCCTGCAGGCCGGTGACCACACTCGTCCAACCCGCGTCGTACGAAAGGCCGTCACGGTTGTAGCCGGTGAAGATGCGAATCGCGGGACAAGCGAGATCGCGGGCCAGTGCCGCGAGTTCGGCGATATAGACGATTTGGTGCTCCCAGAAGGGCACGTCGGGCCGCTCGGGGCCGACGGTAAAGTCGTTATACCCTGCCAGCGAATGCACGCTGAGGTCGTGTTCCGCCAGCAGCGCGCGCAGGGCCTGCCGCTTCTCGGGCAGATGCGACGGATAGTCGAGCAGCGAAAGATGGGGGCGTTTGGCGACGAGCATGACGCCTTTGAAGCCAAGCGCCGCCGCGCGGGGGATGAACTCCTCCAAGCTGAGCCGTTCTTGGCCGGGCCACACGCCCGCGTAACTCACCGAATGTAGCGCTAGATTCATTGGAAATCTCCTCTATAGAGTGTGCTTGATCTCTATGCTATCGTGGAAGTCTTCAAGGCACAGCCTAGCAGAATGTTTTATTGGCGTGCTACGAAAGCCGCTTCTCCTCACGCGGTTCTTCGTTGGTCAGCGCGTTGTTCTCTGCTTGGCCGTTCTCTACCATGTTTGGCATTGGGCCCATTTCAACCTGCGTCGCCACAGCGGTATCCGTCTGAGCGACAGTTTCAGTAGTGGAGACCTCCGCGCTATTGCGGGGAGCATCGACGGAGTTGGCTGTCGCGCCGTGCAGGGGAGGCTCTCCATTTGCTGGCGAATCCACGTCGCGGGACGCATCCGGCGCTGCGGCGGATTTGCTGGCAGTCTGTAAAGCTGAGGGAGGTGGTGGCAGTGACGAGGTCCCGGATCGCTGCGGAGCATCCGCCGGAGAAACACTGGCTTGGCTGCTCTCCGCTGCGGCTTCTGAGGCCGTGCCGGGCGCGCTGCTGGTAGCTTGCTCGGCATCCGTGGCAGTTGAACTGCTGCCTTCCAGCGCAAGCTGCGCTACGCGCAGCAGGTGCGCCCGCAAGACATCGTTCTCAGAACGCAGCGAGCGCAGGAACTCTTCCTCAAGTCTCGCCCGTATTTCCTGGGCCAGCACCGCGGCCTGTTGCACGAGGGCGGCTTCCATCTGCTTCAGGTGGGTCTGGTCGCGCACCACGCAGAGGAATTGATCGTCAACCAGCGCCGCCATGCCGCCCGCGAGCACCTGTCCGCCCACAGGATGGCACGCAAAACGCTGCGGTTGTTCTTCACTCTGCACACGCTCAATAGCCGCCATGATTTGCGATGCCAGGTCAACCGGCAAGACCTCCCGCACTTTGGCGTCTTCAATATCATCGGCCTCACGCGGGCCAAAACTCTCCGCGGGTTTCCATTCCAATATCGTCCCGTCGGCGCGCAGACGCAGCACGAGGTCCGGCAGCAGTTCGCGTAGAACGCGCGATGTAGTCTCCGCCCGGCTAAGCGCGGCGTCCTGTTCAGCCTTCAGTTCGTCCAGGTGCGCGCGCAGCGCCTGGTTCGCCTCTTCGCTCTCCTGCAACTGCGCCGCTAACTCCTTGAGCTCCGTGGTATCGCGCAGGAGACAGAGCACCGTGTCGTTTCCATAGGCGGTCACTCGCACTGCCAACTCTTGGCCGCTCTGCCGCAAGAATGAGATTTCTTGCAGTTCTTGGCTTGCCAGCGCGGCTTCCGCGGCTGCTACGAGCGGCGCCACGTCATCGCCTTGAAAGACCTCCTGCAAGTGCTTGCCGGCGAACATATCCGCATACGATCCTGACTCAGTAGCGGCCGGCGGCTGCAGGTCTTGAACGATGCCCGTCCGCGTCATGCGTATGAGCCAGTCTCCCGTTACCCGCCGCAGGGACTCTGCCGCGCTGCGCTGTTCGTCCAACTCCCGGAGCGCGCGTGCCAGCGCGGTATGGTCGCGGATGATGCACAGCGCCTGATTGGCAGCGTGCGGGGTCACGAGACCTTCCAGGACCTGACTGCCGTCTGCGGCAGCGTAATGCAGCCGCTCCGTCTTGCCCGCTTGCAGAACATGTGAAACAGCGGCCATGATCGCCTCGGCCTGGTCGGACGACAAGACCGCGCCGAGGTTTTTGCCCAAGAGTTCGCTCGGCGTGGCCGTGGGGCCGAAATCGGCAGCCGGTTTCCAATCCGTAATGGTACCGTCGGCGCGCACACCGACCAGCAAGCCGTCGGTGGCGTTGCGCAACGCGCGATGGCGGGCTTGCAGGTCGCGCAGGGTGAGTTCCGGCGCGCGTGTGGGCTGCTGAGCCGGGGTCGGAGTCGGAGGTGCGTCGTCTGCAGGAACCGTCTCCTGCGCTCTTTCTGTAGAATCGGCTGCCACCACGGTGCGCGTTGGCATTCCCGCGACAACCCCCACGATTACGCAGACGTAACTCGCCAGGGTAAGTCCCTGCGCGAGCACGAGAAGCTCCCCCAACGGCCACGCATAGAGCATTGGAAAGCGTGCCAGAGCCGCGAGTGAGACCAGCAGCGCGACCAGCAGCCAGCGCGCAAAAGGCTCCGCGCGCCAACTGCCGCGCCGCAGTAGCTCAGCAATGCCAATGAGCGTGAGCGCGATCACGAGCACAAGTTCCGGCTGCGCCGCGAGCGGGGCAAATGGTTGACCGAGGATCTCCACCAGGTCGCCGGATTCCGGCACCGGGAACACCAGCGCACCGACGGTTACGATGAAGCCGAGCGTAGCGGCAGCCAGGAAGACGCCGCCCGGTTGCGCGGTTGACGGGCGGCTCTGTCCGCTCGCAAGCAGACTCAAGACCAGGAAGAGGCTGAAGAAGAGCGTGGGGAGGAGTTGGCCCCGCAGAACGGAAGCTGCGGCAACCAAGGAATCAGCAGGGCCGAATACGCCGGTATACGCCGCAAAGTGGAATAAATGCAGTGCAGCGGCGACCCACAAGCCCGCGCTGACAAGCAGGAAGGCGTCCCGCCGTTCCGCGCGAAAGCGCTCCAAAGCCAGCCCCCCGCACACCAGCGCAACCGCTGCCGTGAGGATTCCGCCAAGGGCATAGAGAGACTCACCGGCAGTTGCATAGGTGCTAATGCGCGCAGCATACACTACCGCCAGGATGACGAGAATCAGTGCGAATGCCCCTAGGCGCTTTGGGCTAACTCGCAATGCTGAGACCATGTAACTTTGCTCTTATTGCTGCTTGAGTACCGGGCCGCCATGATGAGCAAATCGCTACACCACTACACCGGCATACGAGGTCTCACGCGCGCGTAAGGTAGAAGCCAATGGTTTTTTGGCAATGCGGAATGCAACGCTGCGTGAACGGCTCAACTCGTCGTCGGGCGCAATTAGCAATCGACGTCTTTGCCCTCACTCCCAAACACCGCCATGCGGTCTTCCTGCTCGATGCGCTCAGTGCCTGCAGGGATGAAGTGGAATTGGAGCGCCCGGCGCCGGCTTTCGCTGCGGTTCGCCGGCGTGCCGTGATGCATGAGGCCGTCGAAGAAGAGCACGCCGCCGGGTGGCAGCGGCACCGCTACGTCGCGGTTGAGATCGAGGTGGTCGTCGCAGATTTGCCAGTCCCGCCGCCGGAAGTGCACGACCGGCCCTTCTTTATGGGTGCCGGGTTTGACGTGCATGCAGCCGTTCTCCAGCGTGGCGGGATCCAGTGCCGTCCACGTGCCGACAATTGGCGTGCCCATCGGCAGATTGAAGAAGGCGTGGTCTTGGTGCCAGGGCTTCTCACGTCCGATTCCCGGTGGCTTGCTCAGGGCCTGGTCGGCGAAGAGTTCCGGCTCGGCTTCCAAGAGGCGGCTGACGACCCGTTGCAGATTGGGATGCCACGCCATGGCTTCCATGCGCGGCTCAAACTGCACAAAATGCTGCAGCTTGCGCACGCAATCGAGTTGCTGCTCTTGCGACAAGGTGCGGACGTATTTCTTGGATGCCGCCTCGAACTGCACCCCCACAAAATCGGGGTGCTTGCCGATCACGAGATCGGTAAACCCCGCCAGCGCCTCTTCTACTTCTGCAGGCGTAAACACTCCTTGTATAACGAGGAAACCGGTCTCTCGATAGAAGGCCACGTGCTCATCGGAGAATTCATCGATGCTGGCTAGCCCGGTGGCGCAGTTGTCATAGCGGTAGAGCTGATCGTTGTACGGATCGCCCTCATATTGGTCGAACTTGAGTTCCGTGGCGGCTCCCAGTTCCTGAACTTGTGCCATTATGCTGTCCTCATGCGGTCACATACTGGGGAATTGGAGGATTACTTGCCTTTGATGGTAGAACCGGCAATGCCTACTGTCAAGCTGGAATCTCAGTGGCGACTACTCATGGGCGCGGCTAAAGGCCGTCATCCTGGTAAAACGGCCTCGCCAGTAAATCGGGCGGCCTAGACACGAGTCAACCTATAACCACCGTGCGAACCAGTCGAACGCCTTGGCGCCGCTGAAGGCGTGGCCGCCGGGGTGCAGGTCCAGGTCGAGCCGGTCGGCAGCGCCGGCTGCGGCGTAGATGCGTTCTACGTCGGCGTAGCAGCGCAGCGCGTCATCCTCTATGAAGCAGTCGTCCAATTCGCCGACTTCCACCAGGCAGGGACGCGGCGCGATCAGGCCGGCCACGGAGGCGATGTCGCCGAAGGTCAGGAGGCCGCGGGCGAATTGCGAGCCGCAGGTGTTGCCGCGCCCGCGATGGCCGATGGCGTCCCAGAGCGTGCTGAGGTAGCAGACAATGTCGGCGCAGCGAACGCGTTCGTCCAGTGCTGAAAGGTACGTGGTCATGGTCCCACCAAAGGAGAGGCCGATCATGCCGATGCGGTCCGGGTCTACGTTCGGCAACCCTTGGAGCAGGTCTATGCCGCGCATGCCGTCCCAAATGTCCAGGGCCAGCAACTGAAACCCCAGGTAGCCGTAGCCCAAATAGAGCGCGTTGCAGCCGTCTCTTGAATCCCGCCGCCACTCGCGCGGACCCTGACGCTCGCCGAATCCGCGCCAGTCGGGGGCCAGGCAGACGTAGCCGCGCTCGGCAAGCTGATGGGCGTAATCCACGCCGGACTTCCGCTCAATCTGCCGTTCGTAGTCAGGATTGTTTTCTGGCGGCAACACACCGGCGGCGTCATCTTTGCCCCGTCCGTGACCATGGGCGCAGAGGATGCCCGGTCGCCGTTCGCCTTCCTTGATGTCCTTAGGCGTGAGGAGCCAAGCGGGCACGGTGGCAAAGGCCTCGCTATCATAGTAGATTTTCTCGCGGATGTAGCTGCCCTCGTCGTGGCGCTCGACCACTTCCACGTTTAGGGGCACGGGATCGGGATACGGCCCGATCATCTCGCGCACCTGGATCAGCGTGCGCTCATGCCACGCGCGCCATTCGGCGGCATCGGTCGGCAGGTTCATGGGCGCCGCAGTCGCTTTGGCGCGGGCGATCAACCCCTCCACGGGATCGATGTACGGTCGCGAAGCTACACTCACGTGTTCTTTCTCCTTGTGGGTGGCAGGGAACTCCGTCGGACTTCAGATATGCTACGGCAAGAGCAGTCTATTCACTCCAGCCTTTCGTTTCGCCAAAGAGCGCCTGTGTTTCGTCCCGCGTGAGCGTCCAGAGTGAATACACGCCTACAGCCGTGCCAAAGGGCACGTTGAAGAGTTGGAGCACACTGAGGATGAGCACGAGGATACGCGCCCAGTTCTGCCGCTGCAGGAGGCCGATGCCGCCTATCAGCCCTGGAACCGAGACGAGAAATAGGAACCCGCCAATTATCGTGGCAATTACGGCAAAGATCCCCATAGCCGCCGTTTCATCGGAGGCAGCCAGCAGCAGCCCGATACCCACAAACACAAGAAACACTAGCGCTGTCACAAGGAGCCCCAGAACGCTCAGTATGATGTGCAGCCACGCCACGACGTTGACATGGGTTTCGCTGTCTTGTGGGCTCATGCAGACATCCTTTCGTGTATTTGGAAACGGCTAGGCGAGCGCTTGGCGCACGCGGTGCGTGGCTTCCACGAGGTTCTGCAGCTTGGCGACGGCAGCGTCGTGTGGAACAACTTGCAACCCGCAATCGGGATTGATCCAGAGTTGCTCCGGCGTGAAATACTCCAGCGCTAACCGAATGCGCGCCTCAATCTCCTCTACCGATTCTACACGGGGGTCCTGCGCGTCCACAACGCCATAGCCCATGCCGCGGTCGGCGGGGAAAGGATGTTTACGCAGTATTTCGAGCATTTCAGGCGCTACGTGGGCAAGCTCCAGGCAGAAGACCTGCGCCGGCAGCTCTAGCATCTTGGGGTAGACCTCGTGAAAGGCGCCGTAGCACATGTGGGTGAACACCGTGACGTGCTCCGGCAGACCGGCGCAGATGCGCCGCATGCCCTCGATGGCAACGTCAAGCTCGGCAGGCTGATCGTAGCGGGTCACGAATGCCGGTTCATCGATCTGCAAGTAGCGCACCCCCGCCGCAATTAAGGCCTCCACCTCTTCGCGAACGTACTCCGCCAGCGCCAACACCGCAGCGGCGCGGTCGGGATAGTGAAGATCGAATACCCAGTCCCGCAGGGTGTACGGGCCGGTGACGGTGACTTTCAATTCGCTCTGGGCGCGGGCTGCGGCGAATTGGTACCAATCAAGGAGCAGCGTGCGCGGCTCGGTGGCCGGGCGCTTGATGACGGCCCGCTGGCCGTACATGTTGTCCAAGACCCATACCGCATCCAGATCGATGTCGGCGCAGCCCCAGCCCTCCAGGAAATAGGTGGTCATGGAGCGCCGGTACTGCTCGCCGTCGACGAGCACGTCGATGCCGAGGGACTCCTGGGTCACAATCCAGTCGGCAACCGCCGCCTCTTGGGCTTGGCGCATCCAGGCGCGGTCCTGCTGCTCCAGGGGCGCCATTTCCGCTTGGAAGAGGTCGGGCGGCTTCGGCAAGCTGCCAATGCTGGAGATGGGCAAAACGGGTAGTTGGCTCATTGTCACGCTCCCTTGCCGTTGAACGAGTGGGCCGCGCGCGCCAGCGTAGCAAGCTTCTCGAATGCGGCGTGGCGCGGCAGGTGAAGCAAGGTTGTGCTCGGCGCGGCCCAGCAACGCTCGGCTGGGACGATTGCGGTTATCGCGTCTAGGTTCTCGTGCAACTCCGCCTCGGTTTCCACGCGAATGTTGCGGGCGTCAGCAATACCGGCCTGCAGGATCGCGTCGCCGCGCCATTCCATGAGCGCGGCCAGATTCGGCGCCCGGTACGCGTCGGTGAAGTCCAGTCCCAGCCCGCCGAGGCCGGGAATTTCGAGAAACGGCTCTAGCAAATCGCCGATCGCGCCGCACGCCAGGTGTACGACAACTGTGGTATCCGGGGCGGCGCTTGCCATGCGCTCCGCGGCCTGTGCCACCAGCGGAAAGCCGACCCGGTGCTTGGGGCGCAGGACCACCGACTCTTCGATCTGAACGTATTTGGCTCCGGCCGCGGCCAAGGCAGCCACGTCCGCCGCCCACATGTCCACCAGCGCGGCAAACGCCTCCGGCGTATCCCCAGTGCCCTGCCGGTCGGCATAGGCCCAGATGGTATACGCGCCAAAGAGGGTAGGCTTGATAGGTGCATCTGTGAGCGAAGCGGCGTGGCGATAGGCGCTCACAATTGGGCTCTCACCCTTGCGCTTCGGCACCCTGTCCAAGACCCAGTGGTGGTAGTAGGTATTGGTATCCAAGTAGCGCAATGGGGCGGCTACTTCCAGGTTCGGCACGGCCCGCGCCATCTGGAACCACTCGTCGTAGACGGGCACGTAGCCCGGATCGAGAATGTCCGTGCCGGCCTCGTCCTGCGCTGCCAGCAGCTCCGCTTGGGTTTCCGCCTGCACGGCGCGCAATTTTGTGTCTTGCCACGCGGCTTCAGGTGTCGGTGTTACCCGGCCCCGCCACTCCTCAACGGCCGCGCGCAAGGGGTGCTGGCCGTTGCTGACAATGGGAAATCGACCGGAAGTGGTAACGAGCATACGAATTAGTCTCTCGATATGGAATTACCTTGCATAGGTGGTAGGGGCACGATATATCGTGCCCCTACCAAGAGCGCCACGTCTTGAGTGGCGCGCAAAGTGGCGGCTCTCTGGATATATCCTACACGCCACTGGCTAGAATCGCTTGGTGTGCACTCGGCGCTCGCCAAGTGCCTTCACTTCAGCGCCTACCTATGTCACTCCGCCATCAGCGCGTTGGCGCGCGCGGCGCCATCGGTGAACGCCTCCGCCACCGTGATCTTGTCCTCGACGATGGCTGTCTGCCAGGCCTCCGCGAGGATCCCGAAGACCTCGGCATCTTTGCGGAACAAGCCGCCGTTGGGCCAGGCGTACTTGCCGCGCACGGGATGCGCGAATGCGTCGAGATTCTTGTCCGCGAGCGCCGGGAAGTTCTCTTTCATGATGCTGATATAGCGGTCCTGCAGCGAGGCACGCGGATGCTGAATGCTGGCAATCTGGCACTGCAGGTCCAGATACGTATCGGTCTGCAGGAATTTCATGAAGTCCCACGCCGTATCCGGGTCTTTGGTGTTTGCCCAGACCACCCACGCGTCAATGGAGCCCTGGGTGGCACGGGCCACCGGGCCCTGGGGCAGTGGGACCACGTCCCAGTCCGCGACATTATCGGGGTAGTCTATCGAGTACTGTCCCGGACCCCATGATCCTTCTTCCCAGGTTGCCAATGTGCCCTGCATGAGGGCCTGGACCTTGGCGCGATCCAGCGCCGCCCACTCCTCACCGTGCACTATGCTTCGGTCCTGATGGTAGCGGGCGTGGACCCACTCCATGGCCTCGATGGCTTCCGGACTATCGAAGGTGGCGTGGCGGTCGTTTTCCGGATCCACAATAGTGCCGCCGTTCTGCACGATCTTCCAAATGCCGCGGCCCCAGCCCGCGTCCACGCCGCCAAAGACGGTGTTCGGGCGGTCGGTAAGTCTGAGCAGCGCATCCTGGTATTCGTCCCAGCCCCAGTTGTCATCAGGGAAGGATATGCCCTGCTTATCGAAAACCTGCCGGTTGTACCAGAGCACGTACACGTTGATGTACATGGGCAGACCGTACTGACCCGTCTCCGGCCAGCGCATCGCGCCGAGCTGGAAGGGAATGTAGTCATCCATGGGGAAGCTGTCGCGCTTGATGTAGGGGTCCATGTCGAGCAGCAGCCCATCCCGTCCCGCCTGGACGAGATTCACGCCCCACGTCATCGCAATGTCGGGTCCGGACCCGGCCACCCAGGACGTAATGTAGACTGACGGGCTGTCCTTTACGCCGAGGACGTTTAGCGTGACGTTTGGGTTCTCTGCCGTGTACGCATCCGCGCCGGCTTGCGCTGCTTCCACCCACGTGGAGTCACCCCAGAGCGCCCAGTCCATGACAACGGCTTCTGCCTGCGGCTCCGGCTCTTTGGCTTCCGCTTCCTGCTCTTCGGCCGCGGGCGCTTCGTCCGTCGCCGCGGGCATGGTTGCTTGACCGCAGGCGGCCAGGGCAATAGCGCCGAGAGTCCCACCACCCAGCCAAAGCACGGAACGACGCGTCAAACGGGTCTTGCGTTCATCAGTTTCCACTTGCCTTACCTCCCGACTTGCCGTGAAGGCAAGTCACACTTAAACCATAGCGGTTGTCGATTGCGTGGTTAGCAAAGAAGTTTCGATGGGATCCCCCGTAGAAGCTCGCTAACAGGTTGTCGCCCTCCTTTCGTTCACTTAAATGAACTGAGGGTGATCCTTGTATCGTATTATGGACGGAGCACGACTATGATGCAATGCTCTTGTGAAAGTCAACCCTATTGAATGCAGGCAGAGTAGGTCCGTGTGCGAATATGGCATGGCCCGGCGCTTTCAACGCAACGGTTTTTCCCTAAGACTGCTCCAACGAGGATAGGGAGATGGGAAATGTAGCTCTGGGGCTTGTCGCCCAACAGCGAATGGTGCGAGCAGGCAAGAAGAGATGGGTTCCCGCTTTCGCGGGAATGACGGATGCTGTCCGCTTCCGCCGTAGAGCGGGGGACAAGCCCCGCTCTCTTGAGCAGAAGCTGAGCGCTACGGTTGCCGCTCTCGTGGAATGAATGTAGGAAGGGCAATCCAACCTATGCCAGTAACCCCAACTCCCGCTGCGTCTCCACGACTCGCGCCAGCGCCGCGTCCGGCAAAGGGCCGAGATCGGAAATCGCCACATTCTGCTCAAGCTCAGCGGGATTCATGGCGCCGGGAATCACCGACGTCACACCGGAGAAGCTGAGGATGTAACGCAGGGCGGCTTCGCTCAGGCTTTCGGCAATCCCTTCTTCGACCAGCCACATAAAGGACTCCGCCTCCCGCAGGCGCTCGGCGAGCCGTTCCCGCGGAATGAGACTGCGATGGTCGTCCGGCCCGAATTCATGGTCTGCCGTGAACTTTCCCGAGAGAAAGCCGGAGGCGAGCGGCGACCGGATGACGATGCCGATGCCGCGCTCTTCAGCCAAAGGCAAGAGCCGCTCGGTCGGTTCCGGTTCCAGCAGACTAAATCCGATCTGTATGATCTCCGCGCGGCCGTCTTCCTCGATGAGGCGGATGGCCTCCGTTGTGTCGCTGGCGGAGACGCCAATGTGCCCTACGTGCCTCTCTGCACGTAGCTCGACAAGCAGACCCAGCGGGTCTTCTGCCATTTCCTCGGCGACCGGGCTGTGCAGGAGCACACCTTCGATAAGGTCTGTCTGCAGGCGCTCCTTGCTGCGGTGGACACTGGCGCGCAAGGCCTCGCGGGAAAAGTCCCGCGCCAGCACCGGCGGGCCGCCGTCGGCCACTGGACGTACGTGCTCGCCGCCTTTGGTCTCTACAAAGACCTCCATGTCCTGCAGATGTTGGGGCCGCCGGCGCAACGCCTCGGCAATGTAGACCTCGGCTTCCGAGTACACCGGCGCGGTATCGATGAAGTTGAGCCCCAGCGATAGCCCGTGATGGATCGTCTCCACGGCGGTCTCGAGCAGTACTTCGCCGTACGTGGCCGGGCCCGACCAATAGCTGCCGCTCGTGATGAGCGTGCCGCCCAACGGATACGTGCCTAACCCGACTTCCGAAACATGATGTCCTGTGTTACCCAGCGGACGATAGCGCATGTCTTACTCCCTCTCTCTTGGCGCTTCTAGGGTGAAGGCAGTCCCACGAAAATCCTTGCACATTTAGGTTGAAAGCAAGAGTCCCCATGTGGACAATTGTCTTTTGCACACTGCCGGACGCTATTCCTCGTCGTCCTCTTTCAAACTAACGCAGCGACTCCCAGTCCCGCAGCGGGAAGTCAATGCGCCGCCCCTCCTGCGCCGCGATGTAGGCGCCCTCGACCACCTCCAGCGACCGCGCGCCGTCAATGCCGTTGGACTCCGGCTCCCGGTCCTCGCGAATGGCGGCCAGGAACTCCTTCTCCTGGGCGGTGAAGCCCCCTGCATACGGCACGTGCAGCACGAGCTTCTCGTTGGCCATCTCCGGATTGTTGCGACTGGGTTGCTCGAACGTGCAATTGGAAAAGGCTTGGGCGACCTGGGGATCGTCGAACGCCAGCCACGGAATCTTATTGCTATAGAGCGTGATTGTGGCATCGGAGCCGTGTCCGATTCCACCCTCCAGCTTGATATATCCTTCGCTACCCGTCACGAAGATTTCGCGGTGCTGCGGGCCCTGCAAACACCACACCATCTCGAAGACGCCGATTGCGCCGCTGTTGAAGCGGAAGAGCACGTGGGAAGTAGTCTCGATCTCTGCCGTATCCCAGAGGAAATTATCGATCTCCGCGCCCGCGACGTGCTTCACGCCGCTGCCCTCCCAGAAGAGCAGGGTGTCGATATAATAACAGCCGTCGCGATGCAGCGCGCCGCCGCCCGCCGTGGCTCTGCCGAGCTTCCAACTCATGTTCGCGCTGGCTCCCTGCCTGATTACATCCTTGTGAAGCAGGTGACGCTCGAGCACGTGGTAAGTCTCGCCAATGAGCCCGGCGTTGAGTAGGCGCTTTACGGCGCGAGCAGGCGGTTCGAACCGGTCGCGGTCGGCGGTCATGAGCTTTACGCCGGCGTCGCGGCAGGCGCGAATGGCCTCCACGGCCTCGTCCATGTCGAGCACCAGCGGTTTCTCACATAGTACGTGCACACCGGCCTCCGCAGCCGCCAGGATAGCGGGCAGATGCAGGTGGTGGGGCAGGCAGATGTCCACCGCCTGCACCTCCGGGCGTTGCACTACCTCGGCAAAGTCGGTGGCGGCTGCCGCCGCGCCATACCGCTGTGCCTGGGCCTCGGCGCGTTCCAAAAAGCTGTCGCAGGCTACTTCCAGCCGGGCTTCACCGGCTCTCACCAACCGCTGCCACCCATCGAAGTGGGGGTGGGAAATGCTGCCGCACCCGAGGACGGCTACACCTATCGGACCGCTCGTTGTCGTCATGGTTGCTCACTTTCTCCGTTCGAACAAACCGCCGTTTGTAGCACGATGTCTGTATAGTACGCCATTGACGGTACGGCCTGCCACGCATTGCGACGCGAATCTGGGAGGTTCAGTCGAGAGCTAAAGTGGGTAAGCTGACGCAGCGCCGTTCTCGGCTCGCCCTCAATGCAAACTTCGTGTAAAGAGATCCCACGCATATACCCCTCCCCTGTATGTTTGTGCGCTGGCATAGTACAATGAAGACCAACTGATGAGAAAGGAAAACAGCTCTCTACCAAGAGCGCCTTAACTGCACTTCTGGTCGCGGGAAGATGAAAAGATCCTGTGCCTAATCTTGGCCAAACACAGGAATTAATCTTCATGAACAGACGCAAGTCGGCGAGAAAGAGTTCATCAGGCCGTTGGCTTGCGCTCTCTGCTGCTGCCTTGGGAACGGTAGTCGTCGTGCTGGCCGCTTTATGGCTGTTCGTCTTGGGTGACGGCGAAGCCATGCGGGCGGATGCTTCCGATCGGCAATTGGTAAGGCGCGGTGAAGTCCAGTATCAATTGCACTGCGCCAGTTGCCACGGCGCGAACTTGGAAGGCCAGCCCAACTGGCGCGAGCGCGACGAGAACGGCTTTCTGCCCGCCCCGCCCCATGATGTGACCGGGCACACCTGGCACCATACCGACGCGCTGCTTTTCGACGTGACCAAGTACGGCTCAACCGCCGTCGTCGGCAGCGACTACAAGAGCAATATGCCCGGCTTCGAAGATAAGATGAGCGATGGCGAAATCTGGGCGGTGCTTGCCTACATCAAGAGCACCTGGCCTGCGGACATCCAGGAGATTCAGTCCGAACTGGAAGACACGCGGCAGCAGTAGCAGTTTTTCACTCGCCTGTTGGAGAGACGCTTGAACCGTTGTAGGGGCACGACATGTCGTGCCCCTACACTTTTGAAGCAGAGGTGGCTGGTGGTCTCATTAGGAATACGACAGAGGGGCGCCGCAGGCTAATCGCCCACGACGAGTTTCCACGTATATTCGGCACTGCCGTTGGCGTTTTGGATGTGGCACGTGACGTGGTGGGTTCCTGCGAACTGCGGGCGGTATTGCAATGAAGGCGTTCGATGTGATGAAAACGGTTGGCCATCAAGCGACCACGCATAGCTGAGCGTGGGATCGGCGTGCTCCTCAGCTTCCAATGAAGCGTAGCCGATGTGGCGGTAGGCGAAGCCGCGACCCGGGCCCGGCGTGCCGTCGGCTTGCAGCCAGCCCTCCAGCATGTCGCGGGCGGAGTAGTAGAGCACATAACGGCCCGGCAGCTTGAGCACGTGGGGCGTGGACGTATAGCGGGCGTCGAAGGCGTCTTTGTTCTCGTTCGGCGGAAACACGGGGAGCCCGGGCCGGTCGGTCCATGCCAGGCCGTCTAGCGAGCGGGCGGTCGTGAGGTCGAACCAGTCGCCGTAGGCGTCATCCAATTGACCACGGTTGAACCGTACGTCGTCGCGCAGGGACTCGCGATGCCCGCCGTGCCACATTACGAAACCCGGACCGTCGTGGAGTACGTGAGGATACACACACGACTTGTAGATGCCTTGCGGTTGGATCACGTCGGCGATTTCTTCCCAATGAATGCCATCCGACGAGCGCAAGAGCATAATGTGGCTGTAAATCGAACTGGGATCGGGATCGCCCGCCGGCCGGGCGTTCGCCCACATGGTGAAGGTGCCGTCGGCCTCTTGGATCACTGAAGCGCAGCGCCCGCTGCGCGTCACCGGCTCCGGGTGAATGTCCCACGCGATACCGTCCGGGCTCTCGGCATAGCCCACCTGCTGCGTCATCTCCACCAACGCGCCGTCGTCGGTCTGCTCCCAGTGGGTGAGCGCCGAGAACCACATGCGATATTTGCGCTTGTCCAGGTCGTAGAGCACGAATGGACTCTGAAAGCACCACCCCCAGCCGCCGGCGTCTTGCAAGTCCTGATCGGTGACGATGGGATTGCCGGGATACTCCTCCCAGTAGATGCCGTCTTCCGACGTGGCGTAGCCCAAATGGCAATTGGCGGGCCGCGGCGGACCGGACGTGGCGACGTACCACATCTTGTACACGCCGTCGGCGCGAATGACCCGCGGCATGTAGAGCATCACCCGTGACCAGTCCTGCGTGGTATTCGTCGTGGAAAGCACCGGCTCCGCCCGCCGCTGCCACTCTTGCTCCGCCGGCAGCGTCTGCCAGGGCTCGATCTCTACGCTCAGCGCAACCGTCTCCCCAACCGCCAGCGCAATCTCCGGGCCGGTCGGGCTAATGGCAGAAATGCGAGGGAGGTACCATTTTGGAGGGGAACTTGAAAGCATGTACCTGGAGTAGTCCCGTAGTGATCCTAGGGGAATTTCGGTCAAGTCCTGTAAACCGCCATCGGAATGGCGTCTCGTGCTCTATAGCGCTCTAGACTTCCGCTGATGAATTCACGAGGCATACAGCTATAGTAACTACCTATCGGAGTCTGACGAGAAGAAGTCCTTAACCATTGCTTCCGCCTCATCTGCGCTTCTCGTTATGGCAAGTCTACTTGCCAATTCGCGGCCAGGATGAAGTGTGTCCCACCAACTCCGTTGGCTGCCTCGTCTACCCTTGCCCGGATCGTGAACGCCAAAGCCTTCTATGCACAAGTTCCAGACTGGCTTGTAGTATTGAATCAAGAACCGTTCCGCTAAAGTTATCCAAACCGCGGAACAACTGCCAAATAGCGGCACTTGAATTCAGATGTGTCAAGGTTTTCCGCCTCCTCGATGGACTTTGCATGCTGTCTGATCCTGCTACGCAGCGCAGGACTGTTTACGTTTACACGAGTCCCTTTCCGTGACCCAGGAGGAACAGCTTTGCCAACGTAAATGGGTTTCGACGATCCCGATATTGACCCATAAATCGACAACGGACCGGAGTAGAACAGCGAATAAATGCCTGGTCCTTTGGCATCGTCAATGGCATTCATGCCAACCATGGTCTGCTTCTCAAAGTGAGAAACCATTCCAATCATTAGGTTATCGAAGGTTAGGGGGTCGTAGAGTTCTACCGTCATACACGGCGCAATTCAACAACTGCTTCATACAGTCCGTGGCCATTACTTGACCCCGCACGTACGCTGGAGTTGACAATGCTGTTTCCCACTCTCGCTTCTCTAGGAATGTGGATGTCAACAACTTGGAAACCGCTCAATTCAGCAATTCTTGCAAGGAATTGGTCAGTTGGGATTGGAACGCCCTGCAGAATACTATTGCCAATCACAATCAAAGCAGTTGCGCCGGGTCGGAGGCACCACTCTGCACCTTTTACGAAACGCAGGCAATCGTTGAAATACTGTGCTGCATAATTGGCCCAACCACTTCCGCCATAGATGCCTTTCTCTGGGTTCATCTGCCGCACCGACTCGATAGTCTGGCGAATTTCAGAATCCTCAATTGACGGATCGAGTTCGATACGTGCTTGGTCTCGGGCATTCTGCCAGTAGGTGCCGAAGTTCAGTTTCTCCAAGCGCCTGAAGTCCTGCGGAGATCTGCAATACCCCAACCAATAGAGATGGGGGCGGGTGTTTCGATTGTAATGATAGTTGTTGAGATAGGGAGGCGAGGTGATGAGCAAGTCCACGCTTTGCTCTTCAATCTCCTGGTACCCATCGAAGAAAGACTCTTCAAAAACGCGACTGCCTCGTCGCTTTCCCAATACCCTTGTGTGACGATACCAAGCTACATCATCTGCCATCTCTGACACTCTCTTGGCGAGCAATTCCATAACCGGGAAGTCGTCTACCTCAGGACGCCCAACGGTCACCTTGCGGCCCAAACTGGGTTCGTATGAATAGTTGGAATACTCAACCATTGAAGCAGCGAACGCGAGCCGGAAGACGTCCGCAACCGGAACATCTTGTTCGTTTATGAAATCTAGCGCCAACAGCACCTTGTGCTGAACTTTAGGACTGTAGAACGGGGAGCGCGTGCGAAAGCCTTGAGGGGGTTGCGAGCGGGGTGTGCTGTTCTCCCGGAGGGCGCCGCGCATGAATACACCGAAACTTTGCACGGTTCTACGCAGGCGGTCTGGATTAACGCGATGCGCGTTCAACTTCGTCTGGGAAGCGAAAGCGGCGTAGGGATTTATCTCAAATCCAATGGCTTCATGCCCTGCGAGATCCACTTCAATTAGCGTGGTTCCAACACCTGCAAACGGATCAAGGACAACACTATGCCCTTTGGCATAGCGAGCGATTGCGTCTGCAACGAAATGCTTTGAATATCCCGCAATCCAGGGCACCCACCGATGGACGGGCGCATCGCGATTTGAAGTGAACGCAGGATCGCGAAAGGATATTTCATCAAATTGCAATGCACCCTGGACACTCATACGGCCAAGTCCCATTGAGAGAGCAGCTTGCCCAAGAGAAGCGATCTTGCCATTTACCGCGAGTAGTTCGGCGCTTCTTTGGTCAGGATGACATCGTGGGGGTGGGCTTCGCGGAGGCCGGAGGCGGTCATGCGGACGAAGCGCGCGTGCTCCTTCATGTCCTGGATGCTGGCGTTGCCGCAGTAACCCATGGCTTGGCGCAGGCCGCCGACGAGTTGGATCACCAGAGCCGAAAGGGGTCCCTTGTACTGCACGCGGCCCTCGATGCCTTCCGGCACCAGCTTCGACTCCTCGCCGATGTAGTCCTGGAAGTAGCGGTCGCGGCTGGCGGTGCGCGCCTTCATGGCGCCAAGCGAGCCCATGCCGCGGTACTCTTTGAACTGCTCGCCCTGGTAGAGCACTACCTCGCCCGGACTCTCTTCCACGCCGGCGAAGAGCGAGCCGATCATCACCGTATCGGCGCCGGCAGCGATGGCCTTAGCCACGTCGCCCGCATACTGGATGCCGCCGTCAGCAATCACCGGGACGCCGTACTGCGTGGCAACGGCGGCGACGTCGGATATTGCCGTGATCTGCGGCACGCCGGTGCCGGTCACGACCCGCGTGGTGCAGATGGAGGCGGGACCCACGCCCACTTTCAGCGCGTCCGCGCCGGCCGCGATGAGGTCCTCTGCCGCGGCTGCCGTGGCGATATTGCCGGCGATCACCGGCACGTCGAAGAGCGTCTTGAACTTGCGCAGCGTTTCGATAACGCCCGCCGAGTGTCCGTGGGCGCTATCGAGCACCAGCACGTCAACGCCGGCCGCTACGACCTCTTGTGCGCGCTTGATGCCCTCGACACTTGTGCCGACGGCCGCGCCCACGCGCAGGCGTCCTTTTTCGTCCTTGGTCGCCAGCGGAAATTGAATTTTCTTGGCAATATCTTTAACTGTTATAAGGCCTTTGAGCATGAAGCTGCCGTCTACCACCGGGACTTTTTCGATGCGGTGGCGGCGCAAGATCTCCTTTGCTTCCTCCAACGTAGTGCCCACGGGAACCGTGACCAGGTTCTCCTTGGTCATTACGTTCTGGACGGGCTGGTCGAGATTCTCCTCGAAGCGAATGTCGCGGTTGGTGAGAATACCCACCAGCTTGCCGTTCTCGGTGATGGGTACGCCGGAGATATGGTAGCGTTCCATCAGGTCCACGGCCTGGCGCACGGTGGCATTGGGCCCCAAGGTGATAGGATCCACGATCATGCCGGCTTCCGAGCGTTTGACCTTATCCACCTCGGCAGCCTGCACGTCGATTTCCAGGTTGCGGTGGATGACGCCGAGGCCGCCTTCACGCGCCAGCGCGATAGCCAGCCGCGCTTCGGTCACGGTATCCATGGCGGCGGAAATCAGGGGAATATTCAGGGCAATCGTCGGGGTCAGCCACGTGCGGGTATCGGCGTCTTTGGGCAAAACAGCGGAATAATCGGGAATGAGTACAACGTCGTCGAAGGTCAGACCTTGCTTCAGCAACTTGTCGGCGGACATGGGGTCGCTGGTCGGAGCGAGGGGCTCAAGTGTAGTGGGTAGGCTCTCGCTCCCGGCAGGATCATTCCGTATCACCGGCAGTCCCTCCTCTGCTGCAAGTAACGCACACGCTCGCTTGCTCTCTTGCTCCCATTATACGGCACGGCAGTTGCTTGCGGTACTGCTATTGTGTTTGTACCAGGCACTTTTCTCACGGAAATTGACGCCACTCCGCAGACACTCTCATGCGCACCGTACCAGTTTGGCGCAGAAAACTTCGCTTCCCGCAAAGTCGAAAACTGCATCTCCTAACCACTAGTGCTAGTTTGAGGCAGAGTTGAAGCTATCATGGGGATGCTCCATGCTGTGGATTGAGTACCGTGCCCACAGGAGGAGCGCCTCATGGTTAGCGTAGATGATGGCACTGAACTGTTTTGTCGGGCAGGTGAAGCCATGCAAGACGTGCCACACCCCGGTCAAGCAGCGCTCTTCCCAAGCGAACTGGTGACCGTTGGTCTGCGCTACGCCATTGAGGGTGGGGGTGCTTCACGTCTCATCTGGGGAATCTGCTGGCAGCGTTCGACCTTCTGGTGCAGTGGAATGGCCTCAAGCCCGATCGACACGGTGTCGTCAGACACTCCATCGCTCAGTTCATCCTCTGACTTTTCAACGAGCACCAATGGTTACTAGGGAGTGCCGCTATGTTGCCGCGCGACTGGGAAGAAAGTCCCGACGCCGCCCTCTTCACTGATCTCTACGCTCTCACGATGCTGCAAGCATATTTTCGCGAGGACATGGACGATGTAGCAGTATTCGACTTCTTCGTGCGGCGTCTGCCAAAGGGATGGAACTACCTCGTCGTATGCGGTGTCGCCGACGTGCTGCGCTACTTGGAAAATCTGACCTTTTCTGCTGAGGCGCTTGGCTTCCTGGCAGAGTTGGGAAGCTTTTCCCCGGAATTCCTGGAATACCTGGCGGACTTTCGATTCGCAGGTACCGTACATGCGTTGCCGGAAGGTACCGTGGCATTCCCCTTGGAACCATTGGTCGTCGTTGAGGCGCAACTGCCTCAAGCACAGTTAGTAGAGACTCTGCTTATCAATCAAGTACACTTCCAGACCCTCATGGCATCGAAAGCTGCACGCGTGGTCCAGGCGGCACAAGGGTCCGCCGTGGTGGACTTTGGTTCGCGGCGCGCCCACGGCATTGACTCCGCGGTCAGGGGCGCGCGTGCCTTTCACGTGGCTGGTGTGGCGGCAACCTCCAACGTCCTTGCCGGGAAACGCTACGGCATTCCGGTCCGGGGAACCATGGCGCACAGTTACATTCAGGCGCATGCTGACGAGCTGGATGCGTTCCGGCAATTTGCCGCGCTCTATCCGGATACGGTGTTGTTAGTCGATACGTACGATACTTTGGCGGGTGTGAAGAAGATTATTACACTCGCGCGAGAACTGGGCGATGCGTTCCGAGTGCGGGCGATCCGCCTGGATTCCGGTGATTTAGAGGAACTAGCGCGTGCCTCCCGGCGTATCCTCGACGACGCGGGTCTCCAGCACGTGGAGATCTTTGCCAGCAACAGCCTCGATGAGTACGCCATATCCCGCCTCATAAGCCGAGGGGCGCCGATCGACGGCTTTGGCGTGGGCACGCGCATGAGCGTATCCAGCGATGCGCCCACCATAGACTGCGCGTACAAGCTCGTAGCGTACGGCGGGCGCGGACGCATGAAACTCTCCGCCGGTAAGTCTTCGCTGCCGGGCCGGAAGCAGGTCTATCGCTTCCAGGAGAGTGGAACGTACACGCGCGACGTAATCGCGCTGGCGGATGAGGACGTGCCAGACGGTACGCCTCTACTCATTCCCGTCATGTGTGAGGGAAAGCGCTTGCCTGCGGGCCACAGTGACCTAGGGGCGGCGCGAGAGAGAGCAAAGTGGCAGCGCCAAGCGTTGCCGTCGCGCTTGCACGCTCTAGAGACTGCCGACCCGCCGTACTCGGTCGAGGTGAGCGCGTCGCTAGCGTCGGAGCGAGAACGTCTGCGCGCGGCCCTCGCGCGGCAGAGTGAGTGACCGGCGCCGGATGCAACGCGCTCACTCTTCCCGGGCTACCTTAACTTTACGCCAAAACAACCTTAGAATTCGTTGAGAGGTTCCTTAGTGTTATTGAGAGGCTCCGACCGGATGAAACTGGGTGGCCCAGTTGCATGATAGAGATCCCAGCGTTGCCGCATAGAGAGAGGAAAGGCAACCACCGGGATTCTCATCCATCCAGCGGGTGAATGCGGTCTTGTAGTCGTTGCCGGAAGGTGCAGGTCTCACGAACGCTCAGCCGCCATACGCTTTCAGGGCGCTTCCTGCCTGCGGTGCAAGAAGTGAAGCATATCGTTGTAGCTGATCACCTCGAGGCGCTCTTCCTCGCCGTTCGCTACGACTACGTAGCTTAAGCGCCCTACTTCCATGTGTTCCAGGGCGTCTTCGAGCGGTGTCGCTGGCGCCAGGAATTCCTGCGGTGAGCTCTCAATCATGACGTCTTGCGCCTGTGTGTGCGACCAATGGACGCTGGGCACCCGCCGAATCTCTCTTGCCGTAACGATGCCAAGGAGCGTGCCATGGCGCATCACCGCAAGCAGGCTTGGGGCAGAGTTTTCTGCGAGTAGGTAGTCGTACACGAGCGTTTGGAGCAATGTGTCGGGTGCGACGAAGGCAACGTCGCTCCGGGGCACGTCATTCAAGGTGACGCCCAAGGTTAGGTCACGGTTTTGCGCATTCTGCTGCGCCATTTCCGCCGCACTGTGAACGAACCAGCCGAGCACAATCAGCAGTCCCCCGAGAATCCATTCGCCGTACGACGCGATTGTGAACAGCGCCAGCCCTATCAAGCCGAATCCCAGCAAGTGCCCCAAGATGGTTGCGATTCTCGTAGCCAGCCCAAAGCTTCCGCTGAAGTACCAAATGGCCGCGCGCAACGCTCTCCCGCCATCCAGTGGCAGCGCGGGAATGAGATTGAAGAGGGTGAAGAAGAGATTCGCCAGGCTCAGGTAGAGTATCACTCTACTGCCGAGCGCCCAATGGGGTTGCATGAGGCGTTGCAGTGTGAAGAGTGCGACGCATAGGGTGAGGCTGCACGCGGGCCCGGCGGTCGCAATGAGCAGTTCGTGCGTCGGTTTCCGCGCTTCGCGCGCAAGGGTGGAGATCCCGCCAAAGACAAAGAGCGTAATGCCCCGCACCGGAATGCCAAAGTGCCGCGCTACCAGCGCGTGGCACAGCTCGTGGGCCACGACCGAGCTAAAGAACAGGGCGCTTGCGGTTGCGCCGACCAGCCAGTACACGGGAGTTGACAAGCCCGGACGGTCGAAAGGAAGTATTGCAGGGGAGAGGATGACAGTGGCCAAGCCGGCGGCAATGAGCCAGGTGTAGTGAATCGCCAGCGGTATGCCAAAGAGATGCCCCAGCCGAACCGATCCGGCCATGCCGCCTCCTATGCGATGCTTGTGCCTGCTGCCGGTGTCTCTTACGATACCGCAGTTGGCATGCGCCGCCAAGAAGATCCTATGACCGCGTCAAGGCAGAGGGTAAAGGACTCTGAGGGCCGAGCGCATTTTGGCGGCTCTTGGCGGCAAGCACTTCCGCGGGAGAGACCTTTGCAAAAACCCTTGCCGCAGCGAGGCAGTCCCCTCTCCCTCGACGGGAGAGGGTTAGGGTGAGGGTGAAGGCACCTCGAGCACCAGCTTGTTCTTGACCGTTTTGGTTCTTATATGTATTGACTGTACATGTTATGCGACTAAAAAGGCAAGAAATCCCCTCACCCCGGCCCTCTCCCCAAGGAGAGGGTGTGACTCCTTGCCCTTGGGCCTAGTTATGCAAAGGTCACCGCAGGAGGGAATTGCGCTGGATACAAGGGAGCAAGCTGGATGCAAGGGAGCAAGAAAGTTGTCGCCGGTCACGACAGAGATGCTCCAACCACGCATCTTTGCTATCCTTTTTGTAGCCCCATGAGTGTGTTTTGCTCACACTTCCCAGTCTGACTGATCTTTTGTATCTCTCGGAGATAACTCATAGGAGAGGCGTGTGTAGCTATGTCCTCGACCGCAAATGCCATCGATCCGACTGAGGAACTATCTGCTCTCTACTTCCATCAACTGACCGCGTACTTCGCGGAACTTGACGCGACGCGCAGCCGCATCCGCATGATGGAGTTGCTGGCGAACCTTTTTACGAAGACGCGTCATGAGGAGATGGACGAGGTGATCTATCTCCTGCAGGGGCGAGTCGCTCCCCTCTATGCGCCCATCGAGTTTGGCGTCGGCGAGCAACTGACTGCCGAGGTAGTGGCGGAGGGTACGGGAGCGGCCCTTGACGACGTGCATAACCGCTTCAGCGAGATCGGGGATTATGGCGCGGTGGCGGAGGAGTTGATCGAGCGCGAGCAAGGCTCCGTCACGGTCGCCCATGTCTTCGAGCGCCTTACGGAAGTTGCTCTGACGGAAGGTGAAGGATCCGTCGCAAAGAAAGTCTCGCTGCTGGCCGACCTCGTGCGCAATGTCGGCAAACAAGAGGTACGCTATCTCCTGCGTATTCCCCTCGGACGCTTGCGGCTGGGCGTAGGGGATCCTACGGTCATGGACGCGCTCTCGTTCGCCCGCACCGGTTCCAAAGAGCATCGACCGGCAATCGAACGCGCCTACAGCATTTGTAGTGACTTGGCCACCGTTGCTAAGGACTACTGGCGGGCTGGCGTGGATGGATTGCAGGATATTCACATCGTGGTCGGCACGCCCGTAATTCCGGCGGCGTCGGAGCGTGTAAAAACGATGGAAAACCTCGTCTTGCGCCTCGGCCGGTGTGCCGTGGAACCCAAGTTCGACGGCATACGGTGTCAGGTGCACTTCGATGGCGAGAACGTGACCATGTATTCACGGCACTTGGAAAATTTCAGCGGCATGTTTCCGGACGTGGTGGCAGCGGTGCGCGAACAGGCGGCGGGGCACACCTTCATTGCCGACTCCGAGGCGCTGGCGTATGACGTGGAAACCGGTGCCTTTCTCCCCTTTCAGATGACAACGCAAAGACGGCGCAAACACAACGTCGATGAGATGGCAGAGAAACTTCCGCTCCGCTTAATACTCTTCGATCTTCTCTATCTCGATGGGGCTGACTTGACGCGGCAACCCTATACCGAGCGGCGGGAGAAAATGCTTGGCTTCTTGCGGGAAGGCCCGGTCTTGCAGGTGACGGAGAACATAGAAACCGACAGCGTAGCGGCGATCGAAGCCTTCTTTGCTGACAAGATTGAACACGGTCTGGAAGGGGTGATGGCCAAGAAGCTCGACTCGGTCTACCAGGCCGGTCGCCGCAGCTTCGATTGGATCAAGATGAAGCGCTCGTATCAGGGCGAACTCTCCGATACGGTAGACTGCGTCGTCTTGGGGTACTGGTATGGCAAAGGTGCGCGCTCGCAGTTTGGCATTGGCGCCCTCTTGCTCGGCGTCTATGACAAGGAGCGTGACCTGTTTGTGACCATTTCCCGCCTTGGCACCGGCTACTCGGAGGAGGAATGGGTTCAAATTCGTGAGTTGCTGGACAAGGAAAGAGCTGAGGAAAAGCCAGCACGGGTAGAAGCCGAGATCGTGCCGGATGTCTGGAGCAATCCCACCCACGTGGTTGAGATCCAGGCTGACGAGATTACGCGCAGCCCCACGCACACATGCGGCCAGCAAAACGGAGATGACATGGGCTACGCGCTGCGCTTTCCCAGAGTCGTGGGCTTCGTGCGGGAAGACCGGAGCCCAGAGGATGCGACCTCGGTGCAGGAGGTCATTCGGCTCTACACGGTGCAAGCCGAGAAGGGAAAGAAGTAAGCAGAGCGCCGTTCAGTGACGGATGTGCTTTTGTCCGAAGTATGCGCATGGTGCCACAGCGCGTGTGCTGGGCACTGTTCTGCGTCTTATCATAGCCTGGACAATTGCTAACAAGGAAAGGGCCTAATGAAAACCGAGGAGATAGTTGAGACTCAGCTTGCCACAGCGATGGCTGACTTAGAGAAGGCCAAGCAACGGGTGGTGGAGCTTCGTCGTCAGTTACCTACGGAGTCTGTGGCAGACTATGAACTCACAGGTCCCGCTGGCTGCAAGAAACTCTCAGCACTGTTTGGCGACAAGCCTGATTTGATTCTGATCCACAACATGGGCGCCGGTTGCCCCTATTGCACCATGTGGGCTGACGAGTTCAATGGTGTGCTCCACCACCTGGAGAGCCGCGCAGCCTTTGTAGTAGTGTCACCCGATGCCCCGGAAGTGCAACAAAGACTGGCCGGCAAGCGGGGCTGGCGGTTTCGGATGTACTCAGCCAAAGACACCACGTTCATCGAGGATATGGGGTTCGGATCAGAGGAGGAGCACTACGACTCCCACGCCATGCCCGGCGTTTCCGCCTTGCACAAGAAGCCGGATGGTTCAATCGTGCGCGTTGCCCGAGACTTCTTCGGCCCCGGCGACCTCTACTGCGGGGTTTGGCATCTCTTTGACCTTCTGCGAGACGGTCCAGGCGAATGGGAACCGCAGTTTCAGTACTAGAACCGCGCTCGTGTTCGATTTGGATACTGTACTAGCGGAAGGACTGTCGCAACGGGGCGGAACAGCATAGGTCGAGCTATGAAAGCTGCCTCGTTTCGTGGCCGGTGGGACCGCTTGCCCCACTCAAACTGGCACATGCCCGTAGCCAACGATGCAAGCGGTGATCTTTATCGCTTGCCGTTCGAGCCGACGTGCACCCGAATTGGTGGGTTGCCTACTGATCGAGACTAATGTCCACACTGTTGATTTCAATGGGGAAAGAGCGAAATTGATAGACGAAGACAGCTAGCGCCACTACGGCGATTGCGAGACCTATCCAGCGAATGGCAGTAGAACGCTTCGGCATTACCATCATGATTCCTACAACAATGCCGATAACGGCCGCCACAAAAGTGAGTAGCCACAATATCAGTTGAGTCGTCAAAGCATGACCATCCTTGCCAATACAGTTTCGCCTTGCCCATCTTACCACCGCAGCCCGGTAGCTGTATCCTGCGATGAGTCTCAGTGCATGAAGGTGCCGTTCACAGCTTGATTGAGCTTACTTCAAGGGCAGTCCGATTTCTTCCGCGAGCCAGGCGCCGGCCAAAATGTGCTCGATGGCTTCCGCAAGCGAGTCCAGCGACTTGTCGAAGATCTCCGCATAGCGCTCGCGCGTGGCGTCGTCCGGCGCCTCACCAAGCTCACGGTAGTAGCACCCTGCGTAGAAGCACTGATAGGGGAAGTACGGGCATTCCGGCCGCGGCGTGAAGCCCATCAGGCGCAAGGCGTCCACCTCGCGAAAGCGCCGCCGCAGGGTGCGGGCCTGCGGCAGCAGACGCACGTGCAGCACGTAGAGTCGCTGCTCGCCGGTATCCAACAGGCTGAGTACTGCCTCAATGCGTCCCTGGCTGGCGCGTTTCAATTCTTCGTCTGAATGACCAAGATGTCCTTCTGCTTGTGAACTCATGGTGATCCCGATGTCGCGTTCAAATCTCTCTCAATGCTTCCTGGCTGTGGCAGGCAAGCGCGATTGCGGCAACGCCGGCTGACTGCACCCATAATACCAATTCTGTGTCGCCTCGGCCGGATTGGAGCAAACCCTTGCCGTATGGTTATTGGCTGTGTCCCATGCGGAGCAAGCCCGGCGCATTGCACTAATCCGAAGATCTGAGCAAGCGCAAGCCATTGCCTGCCACCAGAATAGTCGCGCCAACGTCCGCCAGAATTGCCATCCAAAGGTAGGTCAACCCAAACAGTGTAAGCACCAGCACCAGCAGTTTGATACCCAATGAGAAGGTGATGTTCTGCTTTATCACCGTCATAGTTCGCCGGCTCAGTTGGAGAGCGGTAGGAATCTTGCTGAGATCGTCACCCATCAGCACCACGTCCGCGGTCTCCAAGGCCACGTCGGCCCCTGCGCCTCCCAGAGCGATGCCGGCGGTAGCGCTGGCGAGGGCCGGAGCGTCATTTACGCCGTCGCCCACCATGAGCACATTGCCGTGGGCTTTCACGAGGTCTTGGATCGCGACCAGCTTCTGCCAGGGCAGCAGCTCCGCGGAAACGTCGCGCACGGGAAGCTGCCGCGCGATTGCCGTAGCCGTCGGTTGACTGTCGCCCGTGAGCATGACCATGTGCGAAATGCCCATGTCGTTGATTGCGCGCAGTGTGGGTTCCGCCTCAGGCCGCAGGATATCCATGGTGGCGATCACGCCCGCGACCTGCTTATCCTGGGCAACCAAGAGGGCGGTCTTGCCGGCTCCCTGCAATGCCGCGATCGTCTCTTGATAAGAGACGAGGTCGTAGCCGATTGAACTGAGGAAGTCCGGACTGCCGCAGACGTACACGGTGCCGTCAACGCGCGCGCGCACGCCGCGTCCGGCAATGGCTTCAAAGTCCTGGATTTCCTCCGTGTGGGTGTGGCCGCTGTCTTCTTCCGTATCAGTGTGCCCCGCGCGCCGCAGAATCGCGGCGGCGAGTTGATGCTCGGAGCGGTGCTCCAGCCTGTCGGCCATCTGGATTATGTCCGTTTCGCTGAAGCCTTCCGCCGCGATGACGTCGGTGACTTCAGGCTGTCCGCGTGTGAGGGTGCCTGTCTTGTCAAAGGCCATGACCTTGGCTTGTCCGATCAGCTCCAAGACTGCGCCACTCTTCATGAGCACGCCGGACCGCGCGGAGCGGGCAATGGCAGCCACAATGGATATTGGCGTGGATATGACGAGCGCGCAGGGGCAGCCGACAAGCAGCAGCACAAGCCCGCGGTATACCCACTCTGCCAGCGGCTGCTCGAATGCCAGCCACGGGATAGTGGCAACCAGGAAAGCAAGCACGACGATCCCGGGCGTGTAATAGGCCGCAAAGCGGTCGATGAATTGGGCGGTTGGCGCCTTCTCTTGCTGTGCTTCCTCCACAAGGCGCACGATGCGGGCAATGGCATTGTCTGTTGACGGCCGCGTGGCGGCAATCTCCAGGTACCCTTGCTGGTTGATGGTGCCGGCAAAGACACTGTCGCCGCTTGTCTTGGCAACCGGAGCGCTCTCACCTGTGATCGCGGATTGGTCAATGGTCGATTGGCCGACGACCACTTCACCATCCACGGGCACACGTTCACCGGGACGAACCACCACGGTCGCGCCAACCGCGACACTTTCAACGGAGACTGTTGACTCCCGCCCATCCACTTTGATGCGGGCCTCTTCCGGGGAGAGCTCCATCAAGGCGTTGATGGCATTGTGCGCTCGATCGAGCGTAAACTCTTCCAGCATTTCGCTGAATGAGAAGAGAAAGACCACCGCCGCCGCTTCCCACCATTGCCCCAAGATGGCCGCTCCGATGACGGCAACCACTACCAGCGCATCGATAGAGAGTCGCCGATGCTCGATGAGCGCTTCCCAAGCCTCGCGCACAATAGGCCCGCCGCCCACCAGAATGGCGGCAAGGTAGAGCGACGTCTGAACTATGTCTGGAGCGGAGGCGAGGGTGGATGCAATTCCTGCGAGCAGAAGCACCCCGGAGGCAAGCGTAAGGCGCGTGCCGGTCTCCGCAAACAGGCGGTGTGATGAGTTCCCGTGGTCATGGACATGATCGTGAGTCACGGCACTATCAACTCACCTCTACAGGTCTTGCCGCCGCTCTTGGCTGCGCATGGGCGAGATGTTCTTGCGTGATGAAGAGCAGGCTGCGGATGTGTTCGTCGGCAAGGCTGTACCACATGACTTTTCCTTCCCGCCGGCGCTTTACCAGATGCAAATTGCGCAGCGTGCGCAGGTGTTGCGACGTTGCGGCAACGGAGAGGTTGGAAAGCGCGGCAAGATCGCAGACGCAGAGCTCGGCATCGAGCAGGCAGTGGAGCAGCCTGACGCGGCTCGGCTCTCCTAACACCCGGAAGTAGGCGGCAAGGTCCTCGAACTGGTCGTCACGCAAGAGCGTGGTGAGCACTTTCGCGGCTTTTTCAGGATGAAGGGTATCGTCGAGACAAGCATCAAGGGTGCGATCTTGAGACATAGCCTGCTCCATACTTCATCATTTGCGTATATGCTTAAATATTACTCCATAGGTTATTTGATACGCAATTTCGGTCGTCTGTCCTATCTTTGGGAGTTAGTCGCGCACGGCAGCGGCGATTGCGTTGCTCAGCACTTGGAATTCGTGCTGGACTCGCTCGTGGAGTTGGTTGCAGAAGAAGACGGCGGTGAGCGCTTTGCTCGGATCGCACCAGGCAAACGTGCCGGTGGAGCCGGTATGGCCGAACGATCCGGGGGAGAGCAGGTCGCCAAAATACTGGGGATTGGCGCGACGATAGAGGCGAAAGCCCAGTCCCCAGCCTTCCTCGAGATTCTTGGCTGCGGGTATGCCGGGCATGGCGTCAGTCTGGTCGCTCAGCATGGCGGCGGCGGTTGCCGGGCTGAGTATGCGTGCGCCATCCAGCGAGCCGCCGTTGCGGTACATCTCAATGAAGCGGTTGATGTCACCCACTGTGGAAAAGAGACCGCCCCACGGCGCGCCGAATTCGCGCCAGTACAGGCTATTGTGATCGTAGTCGGAACCCCCAAGGTGCGACGGCTGGGTTGCTTCCACAATGCGCGCTTCTCTCTCAGGATTCCAGCCCAGGGTTGTATCATTCATGCCCAGTGGCGCGAATACCTCGGCAGCCAAGACCTCTCTCAGTGGCTTCCCGCGCACACGTTGCACGATTTCAGCCGCCAGCGCCGTGCCCGCGCTCTGGTAGGAGATGTTTGTGCCCGGCGCAAAGAGCAGGGGCACCCGGCAAATGTGCTCGATGAACGTTGCAAATGGCGCATGCTGGCGGCGCAGCAAGACGTTATTCGGCACCATGTCCGGCAGGCCGGACGTGTGCGTCATTATGTGACGAATCTGAACCGCATTCCGATCCGGCGCATTTGTTGAGGTCTCTCCGGCAAACTCAGGAATGAAGCGCGCGACCGGGTCGCTGAGACTGACAATGCCTTCATCGACCAGCCGGAGCAGCGCCGTGTATGTTGTCGGCTTCGTGATGGAAGCGATGATGAAGATGCTGCCTGTTTCGGCTGGTGGTCCGCCTGGTGTAACAGAGATTCGCCCAAAGGCGCGATGCGCGACGGTCTTCCCATGCCGGGCCACGTGCAAGACAGCGGCGGGCATGAAGCCGCTCTCCGTCCAACCTTCCATGAGCGTGAAGGCGCGCTCAAGCTGCGCCGGATCCATGCCGACAGAATGAGGATCGGTCAAACTTGCTGCGGACATTACGGAGGAATCCTCTCTGTTGATGCTGTAGTTCTGCCTTGCGCCACTCTGAAACTCCTGGAGAGTCGCTTGATCGCGCTAGGGTTGCGCTGCTTTGGGACATAGATTTGCGAGCGCCGTGAGGACTAGAAGTCCCGTAGGGCCCGGTGTGCAAATCCTGGAGATACCATACACTAGAGTGGCATCCAACGTTTCATAAGAACACCGACGCCACCCTGGACGAGGAGAGAGCACCATGCCGACGTTAATCTGCCCGGACGTATTGGTCGATGGTACCGGCAGCGAGGCCCGACGCAATGCCTGCGTGGTGATAGAAGATGAGCGGATTGTCTTTGCCGGTTCACGGCAAGAGCTTGATGCGGCGTTCCCTGACCGCTCGGATTGGGACGAAATCGACGGCGCGGGCGCTTCTCTCATTCCGGGCATGATCGACGGGCATGCCCACCTCACCCTCGACAATCTCGAATATACGTCATATCCGCGCACTAGCCCGCCGCAAGAAGCAATTGTGCTCTATACGTTGCAAGCCGCCCGGGAGGCCATGGCGGCAGGCATCACAACCTTGGGCGATTGCGGCAGTGTTGGCGATTCGTTGCTCTACGTGCGCGATGCGATCAATGAGGGCGCTGCGGTTGGTCCGCGCATTCTGGCTGCAGGACCCAGCATCACGACGACGGCAGGGCACGGCCACTATCTGGGCATTGAGGAGCTTGCGGACAACGCCGACGAAATCAAGGTAGCCATTCGCAAGCTTGTTTACCGAGGCGTGGACTTTATCAAGATCATGGCCACGGGCGGGGCCTCCGATCCGCCTACCAACCGCTACCGCGCGCAGTACTCGGAGGAAGAAATGCGTGTGGCGGTGGAAGACGCCCACCGGCTGCGCAAGCGCGTCGTTGCCCACGTGAATCCCACTGAGGGCATCATCAACTCCGTGCGCGCGGGTGTGGATGCCCTCGCGCACTGCAACTGGCTGGGATCGGAAGAAGGAACGATTGAATACGTGCCGGAGGTGGCGCAGGAGGCGGGGGAGAAGGGAATCTTCGTTGATTTGAATGTCTTTGCCACTTTGGTGCCCATCGCCGAACGAGACGGTAAGGTGTTGGGCTGGGAAGGGCCGGGCGAGGTGAACTACCGGTTCGACTTGATTCGCGATATGGAGCGGCGCGGGTGCAAGTCGTACTTCTCCAGCGACCACTGCGGTCGCAACATCGCGAATTGGCCGCAGCGGCTCGTGCAGGCGCGGCATACGCTCAAGCTGGACCCGGTAGAGGTCATCTTCCGTGTCACCGGCCGCGCGGCTGAGGGGATGTGGCTCCAGGATGAGATCGGGACGATTGAGACCGGCAAGTTTGCGGACCTGGTGCTGCTGAATGGGGACGTTGCCGACCGTATCGAATCCTTGACCGACGTGCGGGCGGTGATGCGCAGCGGCCGCGTGGTGGTGCAGGAGGGGGATTGGGTGCAGCTCTAGGGGTCTTGGTAAGACTGTCATTTAAAGTAACCTGTTCGCTCCAAGTATCACGAAATCAACCAATTGTCATTCCGAGGAGCGGAGCGACGAGGAATCTAAAGCGTTCTGTAGTTTCAGTGACACCGTTGGCGGGACTCTAGACCCCTCGCTGCCTCTCGGGGTGACAATCGGGCCTGCGCCTACACTTGGTTGACGTGAATCCACTTAGCAAGACGAATACATCGCCTTCCCTCATTGGACGATACTCAGACTCCTTAACCCTTTGGAAGTTTGAGAGTCAAGACAAGGGAGAAAGCGAAGTGACGACGTGCAGCCCCGCACTTCCCACGCACTTCTGGATTCCGGCTTTAGCCGGAATGACGATCCTGCTGGAGGGTTTCCGCACCATGGGATTGCTGCCGAATGCAGCACAATACAAGAAAAGGAGGCGCACAATTGTGCGCCTCCTCTCTTTATCGCCAAATTGCCTAGCAGTGTATCGGCAAATGCCTACTCTGCCGCCTCGTTGAGGATCTGGTTGGCGCGCTCGTCGGCCTGCGCCAAGGCGGTGGCGATTTCGATCTTGCCCATGACCGCATCGTCAAGCATCGGTCGAATCTCGGAATTCTGCTTCAAGAAGCGGCGGTAGGGGTAGACGCCTGGTAGATTGGCAAGGTCTTCAATTGTCTTGAGCACCGGCTGGTCGGTGTAACCTTGGGTCCACGCTGGATCGGCAAAGAAGTCGTGCCGTGGCGCGACCGTCTTGATCAGCTCAAGCCTGACAATTGCTACCTCAAGCCCGCAGAACCAGTTGATGAACTCAACCGCCCCGTCCGGGTTGCCCGCGCCGAGCGGCGTTACCACCGGGTTCATCCACGACGAGGTGGCGAACTGGCCGTCCGCGCCATCATGGGCCGGGAAACCGATCTGCCAATACTTGAAGTCGCGCGGCACGGAGAAGTAGCGCAAGGTCGGTGTTGAGCTAATATCGTGGTGCATGCCGGCCTGGTTGGCCTGCAGCAATTTGTAGTGATCGGGCACGGGGCCGCCTTCCTCATTCTTGGCGCTGATTTCCTCTTTGTTCCAGAGGTCGAAGAGGAACTGCAGCGTATCCCGCGCCTGCTCGGTATTGTACTGCGCCTTGAATTGCTCAGCATCGTAGGCACCGGTGCCCGTCGTGAGCACCCACCCTGCCCAGCGCGAGAGGCCGCCAACACCGTTTGGCAGCAAGAAACCGGAGACGGAGACGTCGTTGCCTTCCTTCTTGGTCATGGCACGGGCGGCCTCGACCAACTCGGTCCAGTTATTGATGTCTCCGCCATTCTCGTCGAGGCCGGCGTCGAGGAGCAACTGGCCGTTGACGACGATCGACGTCGACTCCGGCCCCATCACGGGAATACCGAACGTCGCGCCTTCCGCCTGGCGGAACTGGTGCGAAGCCTCGAAGAACTTATCGTCCTGCAGTTCCGGGTACTGCGTCAGGTACGGCGAGTAATCCATCAAGATGCCTAAGTCCCAATGGTCGCGGGCCCAGATGATGGAATTGAAGGACACGTCCACCGGCGTACCGGCCGCGATGGTGGTGCGGAAGTGCTGGCGTACGGGCTCAATGGGGTCCCGGCCCACGTCCTCCACCGGAATGCCGGTGCGATTCGTAAACTCTTCCAAGGCCCAGGGCGTAAAGCCATTCTGGTCGATGCGCGGAATCCACCAATGCAGGAACTGCACCGGCTTGGCTTCCTCGGCCTGCTTCATCTCTTCCTCGGCCTTGGGAGCTTCCGCTTCCTCGGCCTGCTCTTCCATCGCCGGCGCTGCCGCGCCACCGCACGCCGCGGCGAGCAAAGCGCCAGCCGTGCCAAGACCTATGCCTGCGAGCAAGCTGCGCCTGCTGAGGCCTTTGCGTTCTTCCAAAGACTCCATGGGTATTCCTCCCAGTGAATTACTGTGGCCCATTCAGCCTCTCGTTGATACGGACTTGATTTTATCGGCATACTTCACGCTCGTCAAGAGGACTCAGGACGCCAGCGAATCATCCCGAGATATGCAAATCGGGGTTTCCCTGATCGCCCCACCTGGGGACTTACGGGGTGCACGGGAAAGCAAAGCAATGGGCACTAGGCCGAGTGGCGGCAAGTTCTATGGGAGACTAATACTAGGTTCTGTGGGCATTTAATGTCACTCCGAGGAGCGGAGCGACGAGGAATCTAAAGCGCTTCATAGCCACTTGGACGCACTCCTGCCGAGTCACGCCGTCACGCAGCGTGCGGTCGTCATCAGACGGATGCCACTGTATAGGTGGTTATAGTAGGAGTATCTCCTATAAATCTTGTAATGAGGCGCCATACCTCCAAACGGTAGTGACGCTAAGTTGATAGCCAGTACAGCCACCACCTCCACAACCCTCGCCCCATTTCGGCCCATCATATTCTTCATAGTAGATGAGAACAACATCTACTATGAAGAATAGAGGCCCCAGCTGACTGCTGAGGCCTCCATTTCTGCCAGCGTTTACCTGCAAAAGAACCTAAAGAGCGCCAGCCAGAACAACAACTCTTGTGGGCAATGTGCAGGCTGCTAAAACTGTGACTTCACCTGAGTAAAGGAACGTACTAGCAAAGTACATTGCCTCGCCCATAGGCTCGTCGACAGGCCCATCGTCAGGCCCATGGTCTAGTTGAATTGATCGACAAATGTCACAGCCGGCATATCGAGAAAACTCGCCGCAGGTAAAGCCTCCATAGCAAGACAGTCGCTCATATACCCTGTAATAGGGCCTCCTCAGAAAGATTATGCCGTTGACTGGGTCTACAATTGAGCTACAGCCTGGCCCTGGACAATCCTTATGGTACGAGTATCCCTTGAATCTTTCCCCACATCGGTTCTTGCTATCACACACATTTGAGCTACACTTATCTTTGCAGCTTACTCGGGTAACAGTACCACAGTCTACGTCGTTATAGCAGGAGTATCTCCTGTATACTTCAGTCCATGGTGCCTTTTCCCAAACGGTACGGCCTCTAACGACTTCGCCACAACCACCGGAACCACAACTCCCACTCCAATCAGCAGAAATACGCACTTCGCGGCAGATGTTATTTGCTGCGCAGATGTCCTCTGCTGCGACAGAGGGTGTTTTGGCGAAGACTGTTACTGTTGCTGCGAGAGTACTCGCGATCAGCAGCGTCAGAATCCCACGGAGTGTAGCGTGCTGAACTCTTGCCAAATACATAGCGTCCTCCTCTTAGAAGCACTATGTTGGCCAACTAAACTAAATAAATCAGCACGATCGTACATACTTCTAGCGTTGCACTTTTCGATAGACGAGTCAATAAGCTTGAGAGATTTTTTACGAACATGCCGAATTATTCAGATTAAGGGGTCTGTGGCAATGTGCACTTTATGACAGAAAGCAAATTCAGGGAGACAAGAGACAGACCTTCCGAGAAAAACTCTTGCAGAATTCCTTTGGCGTTGGAGTGTGACAGAAAGTACACACGCAGGGTTGCCTGCAATCTAGCTTTTTCCGAGATGCCGGAATACGCGTATTACAAAGGGATTCACAAAATAAAGCAGAGAGGCACACTCCAGTGTGCCTCTCTGCTTTATTCGCTCTGTGCGTTAGCAGTATAGGCAAATGCCTACTCTGGGTCCTCTTGGAGGATCTGGTTGGCGCGCTCGTGTGCTTGCGCCAGCGTGGTGGCGATATCTGCCTTGCCCAAGACCGCATCATCAAGCATTGGTCGAATTTCGGCGTTCTGCTTCAAGAAGCGGCGGTAAGGGTAGACACCTGGCAGCCTGGCAAGATCTTCGCGCGTCTGGAGCACGGGAAGGTCGGCAACGCCAGCGGTCCACGCTTCATGGGCAAAGAGATCGAGGCGCGGGGAGACGGCCTTATTGACCTCGATCTTATGCAAGGCTACCTCAAGCCCGCAGAACCAGTTGATGAACTCAACCGCGCCATCCGGATTGCCCGCGCCCAACGGCGTGACGACCGGGTTCATCCACGTCGAGGTGGCAAACTGGCCGTTCGCACCGTCATGAGCCGGGAAACCGATTTGCCAATACTTGAAGTCACGGGGCACTTCAAAGTACCGCAGCGTCGGAGTGGAGCTAATGTCGTGGTGCATGCCGGCTTGATTGGCTTGCAGCAGCTTGTAGTGGTCGGGAACGGAGCCGCCCTCTTCGTTCTTGGCGCTGATTTCTTCTTTATTCCAGAGGTCAAAGAGGAACTGCAACGTGTCTCGCGCCTCCTCGGTGTTATACTGCGCCTGGAATTGCTCCGCGTCGTAGGCGCCGGTGCCTGTCGTGAGCACCCAGCCCGCCCAGCGCGACAAGCCGGCGACACCGGCATGCAACAAGAATCCGGAGACGGAGATCTGGTTGCCTTCCTTCTTGGTCATGGCACGGGCGGCAGCGACCAAGTCGCTCCAGTTATTGATGTCCCCGCCATTCTCGTCAAAACCGGCGTCAATGAGCAACTGGCCGTTGATGACGATCGACGTCGACTCCGGCCCCATCACGGGAATGCCGAACGTGGCGCCTTCCGCTTTGCGGAACTGGCCCGACGCCTCGAAGTACTGGTCGTCGCCGATGTGCGGGTACTGGGGCAGGTACGGGCCGTAGTCCATCAAGATGCCCAGGTCCCAATGGTCGCGGGCCCAAATGATGGAGTTGAAGGCCACGTCCACCGGCGTACCGGCCGCGATGGTCGTGCGGAAGTGCTGGCGTACGGGCTCGATGGGATCCCGGCCCACGTCCTCCACCGGGATGCCGGTGCGGTTCGTGAACTCTTCCAAGGCCCACGGTACCAGTCCGCCCGGATCGATGCGATGAATCCACCAGTGCAGGAACTGCACGGGCACGGCTTCCTCGGCCTGCTTCATCTCTTCCTCGGCCTTGGGAGCTTCCGCTTCCTCGGCCTGCTCTTCCATGGCCGGGGCAGCCGTGCCGCCACAGGCCGCGGCGAGGAAAGCGCCGGCGGTGCCAAGTCCCAAGCCGGCGAGCAACCGTCGCCGGCTAATGCCACGGGGTGTATGCAGCGATTCCATAAGAACCTCCTTGGTTCGGGGTAATTCCCATTCACCCACATTTTGCAGTGTGGATTATAGTGACAACACGCAACACTGTCAAGAAAGAGTGCTGATCTTGGCGTTCTGTGCGCGGGTGTGGACACTGTATTGCCAGTGATTGCCCCTTTGTATTCCACTCTTGTGTCCGGTTCGGGTATAGTATACGTGTGTGCCTGAACGGCTTTCCCCTGAGATTGGCTTCCCTCTTCCACTTAGCGCCCGCTACAGGCTATGGCAAGCTCCAAGTCAAACAGCCGGACCGTCTATGCTGCCCCTGACGATGAGATTCCCGCGATCGTTGTCAAGCTCCAACGCAGGCGGGGATCTCCGGTAGTGCTCGTCGCGAACAACTGCCCGGCATTGCATAGCAGGGAGAATCTCGAGTTCTTGCAGCGCCAGGCGGAGGACCTCGACCTTGATCTTACCTTGGTCTGCGGCGATCGCGCCGTACGGAGTATCGCAAGCGACGTGGGCATCAAAGCGGTTAGTTCTCTGGGCGCTCTGCACGCGCCTGAGCAGAGGGAACGCGGGCCCAAAGCTTCTGCCGCTGGCGTTGCCGCGACGAAGGTGGTCAAGACTGGCGTTGCGGAGTCTAACGTCGCAGAGAGAACCATACGCGCTACTCCCTCTGCCAGCGTCGCGACCGGACGGTCAAGTGAGCGCAGGGGCAGGAGGTCGCTCCCGATAGAACGATCGCTTTCTACCATTCTTGCTTTGGCCACGCTGATCGTGGTGCTGCTGTTCGTTGTGTGGGGCGCGCTCTACGTGGTGCTGCCGAGCGCCAAGATCGAGCTCACGCCGGTGCAGCGACGCTACAGCACGGTATTGCAGTTGCTGGCTGATCCGCAGGTGAGCCGCCTTAACGCCGCAACCGGTCAGATACCGGCCCAGTTGGTGGTACTTGAAGAAACGGATGAGTTGACTATATCGGCCACGGGGAAGCGAAACGAACCGTCCGGACGGGCAGAAGGATCGGTAGTTTTCAGCAACAGGATCTCGCAACCTGTTGTCGTACCCAAGGGGACTATCGTCTTAACTAATGACAATCGAAGGTACGTGACCGCGGCGGAGGTGAGTATTCCGCCTACGTCCGGCACGAGCGGCGAGTTCGGCGCGAAACGTGTTGAGGTTGTGGCAGAAGTACCTGGTCCTATCGGTAACGTGGAGTCCAATGCGATTACACATATTGAGGACCAGTCACTCAACCAGCGCCTGATCGTCAACAACAATTGGCCGATTCAGGGGGGTGGGGAGCGCGTCGTCACTTTCGTGACACAACAGGACCGGTTGCAACTCTATCAGCAACTGCGCGAAGTTCTCAAGCAGCGTGTATGGAACCGGTTGGGCGGGGAGGTCAACCCGACGGAGAGCTTCTTCGTACCTTGGGATGACGACATAATCGTTGACACGGCAGAGTACGATAGAACGGCTGGTGAAGAGGGCGGCCAGGTGACGTTGCGCATGAAAGTGAAGCTGCGCGGTACCGCAATCTCCTACGTGTACCTGGCAGACGTAGCGCCGATCATTCTGGCGCGCATTGTGGAGAATCAATTCGAGGCGTACGCGCTGGTTCCTGATACTGTCCAATTAGGCGAACCGGGCGATGCTGGGATAGCCGAGGGTGTGGTTCGGTTTACGCTGGAGGCGCAGAGCGACCTCGTGTCTACCTGGAACCTGGGCAAGGTTCGGCGAGACCTGGCGAACAAAACGCGTGAAGAGGCGGAGGCTTATCTGGACAATCTTGCGGGAGTCGGTGACTTTACGCTTGAGATGGGGCCGGACTGGTACGATCGCATGCCGCGGTTGTGGTTTCGTATCAGCATCGAGGTAGTGGAACCGCTTCAGATTGCTGTATGACGTCTCCGTCGAGGAATTATGCGAGTACTCTGTCTCGATCTGGGTGAACGACGAATTGGCGTGGCTTGCGGCGACGCGCGCGTCGGCATCGCCACGCCGTTGACAACGATTCAGCGACGCTCGTGGCGCCAAGACAGCGCTGCCGTGCGACGACTGCTCACAGAGCAGCAAGCGGACACGCTCGTTGTCGGCCTGCCGGTCAGTCTCGACGGGGCCTTGCACTACCAGGGGGAACGCATCAAGAAGGAGGGCGAGCGGCTTGGGAAGTCGCTCGGCATGCCCGTAGTCTTTTGGGATGAGCGCTTTTCGACAGTGATCGCGGAAGAACGCTTGCAGGCCAGTCCCACGCGCGCGCGCCGCAAGGCCCCGCTCGATGCCGCCGCGGCCGCAGTTATTCTTGAAACCTACTTTGCCGCACAGCGGGAGGTAGGTTGCTCTTCGCGTCGCGCAGAACGCGAATGAGTCGTACAATGGGTCTATGACCAACTATCTGTCACGACGGGCATTGCTACGCGCGCTCCTGTTCCCTGCTACGGTTCACATTGCCGCCGGCTGCGGGTTCCTAGACGGGTCTTCAGATTCAGAATCCGCACCGCAACGAGAAGTCGGCGGCGAGGTTGTACTCACGATTCCCCCCGGCAGCACGACGGAACAGATCGCGGATCTGTTGCGAGAGGCCGGCGTTATCCGCAGCACATTGGCTTTCCGCCTGCGCGCTCGACAAACCGGTGTGGATGGTTCATTTCAGGCCGGACAGCATGTGTTGCGGCGCAATATGACGGTAGATGAGGCAATCCAAGCGCTCCAGAAGGCCGAGACGCATGAGAGGATTCTCACGCTCATCGAGGGCTGGCGCCGGGAGCAAATGGCGGCATACCTGCAGGCACAGAATGTGCTGAATGCAAGCGAGTTTCTTATCCTGACGGCGAGCCCGAAGCCGGAGCGCGGCTTTCTGGCGGATCTGCCGGACTCAACCTCGCTGGAAGGCTACCTCTTTCCGGACACGTATCGTATCGAGCAGGAGACGAGCACAGGACAGTTTGTCGACCGCCTCTTGGACCAGTTTGCCAGCAAGATAGGCGGCGCCGTGACCGAGGGCTTTCAAGCCAACGGCCTCAACTTGCACCAGGCGGTGACCCTGGCTGCCATCATCGAGCGTGAAGCGCAAGTCGCGGCGGAAAGACCCACCATTGCCAGCGTCTTCTACAATCGGCTGCGCATTGGGATGCCATTGCAGGCAGACCCTACCGTTCAGTATGCCCTTGGCTATCAGGACTCTGAGGGCCGCTGGTGGAAGAAAACCGTGACCTATGACGATCTACGGGTCGAGTCGCCTTACAACACCTACGCCAACGCCGGCTTGCCGCCCGGCCCGATTTGCAATCCCGGCCTGGCCGCGCTGCAGGCGGTGGCGGCTCCTGCGACGACGGACTACTACTACTTCGTGGCGGTAGGCGACGGCTCCCACGTCTTTAGCCGCACGCTGGAGGAGCACAACGCCAATGTACGTAAGTACCAGTCCTCCTAAGGCACGGACTGAACATACTGAATGAGGGCCCGATTTCTTCGCGCGAGCATTGCAAAAGCGCGTAGGTGCGGTACACTAGATTCTCTATCAATAACCCTGTATCAATTTGACCCCATACTGAGACACATTCCTGAGCAGGAAGCAGTTCTTGGTTGCGGTCGCAGTTAGATGCTCTTCTTGTACTTCAACTGAGTTTGCGTATGGTTGTCTTTGACACGTTGCCGCCCGAGATCGAGGCCCAATGGCGCGAGTCGGTTTTGCCCGGTGAGGAGACGCTGCTGGTCGCCATGTCGGATATTCGGCATGACGGCCGCTTTGGCGTGCGCTGGATCATGCTCACCAATAAGCGTGTCGTTGTGCTCTCCGACCAAGCGCCGGGTGTCGACGGCGCGGTAAGCATGGACCTCACCGAGATTTCAGACGCGCGCGCCGAGCCGCTTGTCGGCGGCGGTCGTCTTGAAGTAAAGCGCAACGGTTACTTCACGCCCGTCATCGAGTACTCTAGCTCCCTCGGCGCCAAGTTCACGGAGATCGCCCGCGGCATTCAGCAGTTAGCGAAAGACGAGCCCTTCGCCGTAACCACGGACATCCCTCGCGCCCGCTGCCAGAAGTGCCAGGCGCTCCTGCCGGATAGGGAACGCAACTGTCCCCGCTGTGTCCGCAAGATGGCAGTCATGCTGCGCATTGCCAGTTACCTTGCACCCTATAAGTTCCTGGCGGCTTTGCTTGTCATAACCACCCTGGGCCGCGCTCTGCTAAACCTCATTCCGCCCCTCATTTCGAGAACCTTGATTGACGATGTGCTGGCGCCCAATGTGATAGAGGCCGGTATACGGACGCCCTCGGAGAGTCTGGTAATGCTTGCCTGGCTTGTGGCAGCGCTGGTGGCCGTAAACCTGGGGAACGGCGGCCTCGAAGTCGCCGGTAGTTGGATTGGGGCATGGTTGAGCACGCGCGTGATTGCCAATATGCGCGCGCAACTCTATCAGGTCTTAGAACGTATGTCTCTGACGTTTCACAACCGCAAAGGGCAGGGCAACTTACTATCGCTGGTTACAAGGGACACGGAGAGTCTCAACTACTTTCTCATTGACGGCGCGCCGTATTTGGTTGTCCATAGTGTCACGCTTCTGGGCGTGCTCACCATCCTGCTTCTCATGAGTTGGCAGGTTACGCTATTTGTCCTCCTGCCCGTGCCTTTCGTCGTGATGGGAGGTACGGCGCTGGTAAAGCGCATGCGTTTGCTCTGGTCGCGGGTCTCGCAAAACTGGGCGCTCTTGCACGGCCAACTGAACGAATCGCTCTTGGGTATTCGCGTCGCGAAGGCCTTCGCGCAGGAAGAGGCGGAGATTGGCCGCTTCGACCGCCGCAACGAAGCGGTTGCCAGGGCGACGGTACACGAAGCCCGGTTTTGGGATGGGTCCTTTGCGATTCTGAACTTCGTTACCGGCGCGGGGGTTTTTATCGCCTGGTATGCCGGTGGCACCGCAATAATTGGCGGTTCTCTGTCGCTGGGTAGCCTAGTAGCTTTTATCCAGTTCCTTTGGATGCTTTACGGTCCCTTACAGTGGTTCAACCGCATCTATAACTGGATGTCGCGGGCGTTGGTGGGGGCCGACCGCATCTTCGACGTCATGGACACGCCGACCGAACCTTTCGGTCAGCCGGGAAAGCTCACGCCCCGCCCGCTCAGGGGCGAAGTTGAGTTTCGTGAGGTCACGTTCGGCTATGATAAGACGAAACCCGTGCTCAAGAAAATCGACCTGCACGTGCAACCCGGCGAGATGATCGGGTTGGTGGGCAAGTCGGGGGCGGGCAAAAGCACTACGGCGCACCTGGTGTGTCGCTTTTACGAGGCCGACCACGGAGAGGTGCTCATCGACGGCCACGACATTCGCGACATCGAGCTGACCTGCCTGCGCGACCAGATCGGCGTGGTCTTGCAGGAGCCATTCCTCTTCAGCGGCACCATACTGGAAAACATCCGCTACTCGAAACCCACGGCGGACTTGCCGGAGGTGATAGCTGCTGCCCGGGCGGCGAACGCCCATGACTTCATTGTGGCCAAGCCGGAGGGCTACGATACCCTCGTCGGCGAGCGCGGCAATCGTTTGTCGACGGGAGAGAAGCAACGTGTGTCAATCGCGCGGGCAGTGCTCAAGGACCCGCGCATTCTCATCCTCGATGAAGCCACGGCGTCGGTTGACACGGAGACGGAATTCGCGATCCAGCAGGCCATCAGTCGCTTGATCAAAGGAAGAACGACCTTCGCCATCGCGCACCGGCTGTCCACGCTGCGCAATGCAGATCGGTTAGTTGTCATGGAAGAAGGCGCTGTTGCGGAGATTGGGACTCATGAGGAACTGTTGTCCAAGCGCGGGATATACCACAAGTTGGTGGAGATGCAGCGTACGGTCTCCCGTTTGCGGGCGGTTGAGCGCTAATGCTCGTGACACTATGGGGGCGCCGGTTGGCGTGAACCTACGTGCATTCGACAATGAAGTCTACATTCGCTTGCGTATGTTTGTGCGCCGCTATGGGCTCTAAGGTCCGCCTCATGCGCGGAAATTCGATTCTTCAGCAAAGGCTTAGCGGAAGAGGCTCCTATTGAACGAAACAATGCTAAAAGAAACAGAGGCCGTGCGCATCTCTGATATTGGCGCCGGGACCACTGACCCCAGTCAGATCCGGTTTATGAGGGGCCCTGGTGGCGAATTGCGGGCGGAGATCGTCGATGACCGCTGCCTGTTGCGGGGCAAGGCTGTCTGGGCGTTTCCGCTTTCGCAGAAGCAGTACGTCTCGATTCTCGACACAAAAGACAAAGAGTTCTGCCTGATTGAGAACCCCGACGAGTTAGACGCGGAGTCCCAGAGTATCCTCTTTGCCTCACTGGAGAGCTACTACCGGGTGTACCGCATTCGCTCCGTGCGCGCCTACCGCAACGAGTGGCGCACGTCATTCTGGACCGTGGAGACCGACCACGGCATGCGTGAATTTGTCATGCGCTGGGAACTCGACTCGGTGCTCTTGCCTTCAGAGCATGAAATACTCATCATAGATATTGACGGCAATCGGTTTCACATTCCTGATCTCCGGGAATTGGATGAAAAGAGCAAGCGGTATTTTGATTTGTTGCTCTAAGGTGTGAGATGAAACTGCTCACGTTGATACGGCACGCGAAGTCCAGTTGGAAAGAACTTGGCATGGAGGACTCCGCGCGGCCATTGAACCGGAGGGGCAAGCGGGACGCTGTCACCATGGGTCAACGGCTGGCGCTCATTGGGTTCATGCCGGATTCCTTGATTTCCAGCCCTGCCAAGCGCGCGCGCAGCACCGCGAGGCGTTTGGCAAAGGAGATTGGCTACGAAAAGTCGCGCATTGCGTTTAATGAGGGCATCTACCACGCTGGGACGGACCAACTGCTGCGCATAGTCAGAAGCGTCGATGATACCTACGGCAATGTGGCCCTGGTCGGTCACAACCCTGGCTTTACGGATCTCAGCAACATGTTGTCCAGGGATTTTGTCGGCGAACTCCCCACGTGCGCTATCGTGCGTCTGCAACTTGACGTGACGTCCTGGCGGGACGTAGAAAGAAAGTGCGGCACCCTCATCGACTTCGATTTCCCCAAGCGTGATGCTGAAGGCACAGCATCCATCACTACCTAGCGCAGAACGTCACGGACTAAGGCTGCCGTGAGATGGCAACACCGCGAGTGGAGCCGTCCCCCTGCGAATCTCTCGTGTCCGTTTTGTGAGGACCGTACAAAGGCAATTGACTGTCTTGAGTGAGGAGGAAAACCGTGGCTGTGACGATAACTGACGCAGAGCAGATTAGACTCTTGGTGCCGTTTACTGAACATCACGATCTTCATATGACTCGCTTGAGTGGGGATTGGCGCCTCGTCGAGGTCTGCCGCATCCACACGGACTCGGGTTTGACCGGCATCGGCGAGACGGTGATTGAGTACACCTGGGGCAGGTCGCCGGAGGACCTCAAAGAGCGACTGGTTGGCACGGAGCCGCACGCACACCTGTGGGACGCTTCGCTTGGCGCCGGTCCGGGGATGGCGCTGTGGGACTTGGCCGGCAAGATAGCTGGTGTGCCGATCCACCGGCTCATCGGCGAGCAGGTGCGGAAGCATGTGCCCATTTCCTGGTGGTGCTTGGATATGGCGCCGGAGGAGTGGGCGGCAGAGGCGCAGAAAGCCCTTGATAGAGGCTATACCTCGATGAAGCTCAAGGGCCGACCATGGCGCGACATCCACGCGCAACTTGCTGCGCTCGAATCCGTCATTCCAAAGTCCATGCACCTGGACATTGACTTCAACAGCATGCTCGTGGATGCCGGTACGGCCATTCCGCTCTTGCAGGAGTTGCTTTCCTTCGTCAATGTCTCCATATACGAAACGCCGATACCACAAGGGGACGTGGCCGGCAACCAGCAAATCCGCCGGCACGTGCCGCGCCCGCTGGCCATGCACTACGGCACGCCGCCTATCATGACTGCACTGCAAGACGATGTCTGCGACGGCTTTGTGGTAGGTGGAGGTCTGGCAAAGGTAATGGAAGCAGGCACGGTAGCGGCGGTGGCCAATAAGCCGTTCTGGCTGCAACTCGTGGGGTTGGGAATGACGACGGCGTGGGCAGCACACCTAGGCGCTGTGCTCTCCCACGCGTTGTGGCCGGCAATTACGTGCCTCCACATCTGGGAGCACGATTTGCTGACGGAATCGCCTGTGGTCGAGCGCGGCTACATGGGTGTACCCGAGGGTCACGGCCTCGGCGTCACTCTCGATGAAAAAGCAGTCGACCGCTACCGGGTGGATGGGAAAGCCGATCGGCCACGCCAGATCTTTCGCATTCGTTGGCCGGAGGAATACGGAGATCAAGCAACCAGCACGTATGCCGGTTACGAGCACGACCTGCAGCGGGGTTTTGACTTGGGCAATGATCCGCGGTTCGTGCGGGGGTCACAGATGGAAATCGAGAACGACGACGGCTCAGAGGAGTCTGCGGCCGCGTTCTCAAGCGCTAGGGAAAGCTAACCTGGCGCCAAGACCCGGCGTGAAGGCACTACTGGCCCGCAGCCCCTATTGATCGGCAAAGAAGTCGGCATTAAGCTGGATGTAGTTGCGCCACTCGTCCGGTAAGTCATCCTCAAAGAAGATAGCCGTTACCGGGCAGACCGGCTCGCACGCGCCGCACTCGATGCATTCATCCGGGTCAATGAAGAACTGCGCCGAATCGTCGTCGGAGTGTATACAGTCTACCGGACAGACATCCACACATGAGTTGTCTTTGACGTCAATACAAGGTTCTGCAATCACGTACGTCATTGCGGTATGTTCACTCCTTCATGAATGCCGCAAACCCGTCCCGAACGCGCAACGAGAAGTGTGCGTGCTCACCGCCTCAAGCCAGCCATGCCAGCACAAGCCTCTGCTAACGTTGCTGCGTCGTGACTATGGCTCATCCTCTCGCCTTAATTCTAGGAAGATCTCACCGGATCGTCAAGGAGCGCAGCAATGGCAGCCTTGCCGGTTGCGGCGCCCGACAGCCCCCATGCGGAAGCCTCGACTGCGGTGCAGGCTGAAAATGAACCTGCTACAATACTGCCCGAATAGACTGGGTTTTAGTGCCTGCTTACGATCTTCTTAGTCTGGGCGCGTAACGTTCGCCCTGAGCTTGTCGAAGGGTGAATGGGACGTGAAAAGTTGGCGAATCGCCGTTCGTACTTCGACAGGGACTTCGCGCAGCCCTCAGCACGAACAGCTTTCAATCGGCTGTGCAAACTTCATCTCGAAAGAACGTAAACAGGCTCTTAGACTATTGAATCCGCGACACTCCTCCCATACGGCACGTAACTTTATTCATGCATTGGGAAGGTGGTCTATTGTGCAGTGGATAAACGGCTCTGATGCGTAAGCCGAATGCTATCCTGGCGGACTTGCGCCGGGAAATAGACCAAATTGACCGCGAGATAGTCGACCGTCTTCAGCGGCGCGCGGCGCTGGCGATACGTGTTGGAAAAGAAAAAGGCGTGAACCTGCCGATATATGTGCCTGAGCGCGAGCGCCAGGTGCTTGGGCATGTAGCGTCGGCCGCCAAGGATGGCCCACTCAGCGCGAATGTGATCACGACCATCTATCGTGAAGTGCTCTCCGCGTGCCGCGCGCTGGAAAAAGAGATCAGTGTAGCGTACCTGGGGCCTGAGAATACCTTTACCCATCAGGCGGCGATCCAATCGTTCGGCAGCGCCGTAAAACTCCAGGCGGCGGCCTCGGTGGACCATGTCTTTAAGCTTGTAGAAAAAGACTTGGCGGATTATGGCGTGGTGCCGCTTGAGAACTCTACCGAGGGCGGAGTAACGCCTACCCTCGACTCCTTTGTGCAGTACCTGGATACGGCGCTGCAGATTTGCGGGGAGATCGTGATCCCGATTGCGCATCATCTCATATCCAGTTCGCCGCGAGATGCCGTGCAGGTCGTATACTCCCATCCGCAGGCGCTGGCGCAGTGCCGGGGTTGGCTGGCGGAAGAGCTCCCGCGTGCCGACACGATAGAGGTTGTGAGCACGGCCGCGGCAGTCGCGAGGGTCAAGAATGAGCCCGGCGCTGCGGCTATCGCGAGCGAACTTGCCGCGGAGGCGGAGGGAGTGCCCATAATCGCGAACAGCATTCAGGACCGAGTGGACAATGTGACGCGCTTCGCGATACTGGGCAAACAACTCCCCGATTCTACGGAAGACGATCGCACCGCCCTGCTCTTCAGCGTCATGGACCAACCCGGTTCCCTGTACAACGCTTTGGGCATATTTGCTAAGTACAATGTCAATCTGACGTTCATTCTCTCCCGGCCCTCGCGTCGGCGCACGTGGGACTACTACTTTTTCGCAATCCTCATCGGGCATCCCGCCAGGGACCCCGTACATACGGCGCTCGCGGAACTCGAGAAGCAATGTGTGCTCGTCAGAGTGCTGGGGGCGTGGCCGACGGCGGACCCATCCGGCGGTTGACACCCGCATTTGGCGACCGATGCCCGTGGGTGGGTAGAATTTTCAAGGCGCGCCGGCCGCGCATGATTGGGCTTGGGGCGCTTTACCGCTCGTAGTCTACGACGAGCACGTCCTCGACGATAGGCAGGATGTAGTTGTTCCGCGCTGCTTCATGCGCGGGATGGGGAATGTAGACGTCCAGCGCGGCGCGGTCTTGAAAGCGCACCAGCAAGCCGTGAGTGAATCCCTGGCTGCGCTCGCTAAAGTTGGCTCCCACGGTGATTTCCAGTATCCCCGGTATCGCCTCTTGAAGCCCTCGCAATGCATCCTGCATCGCCTGAACTGCGTCTTCGCTTACGCCCTGCTTTACTCTGAACAGCACCAGGTGCTCGACCATGGGTTACGCTCCTCATCTGGATTGCTTAACCTGCGTTTTCTACACACTGCTTACGCATTATGCCCGCCGCCATGACGCTTGGGCAAGATCGTGGACGTGTAGTTTCTCCCCGTCCAAGTCAACAGGCAGCGCCTCACCTTTTAGCTTTTACCGGATGCAAAGACACGCCCAGGTTACTTCAACTCAGGCTTGTCCCGGGAGATTGGGACATACAAACAACGCCATGAATGGATTGAGCGGCGCCCGAATCCGGTTGTTGACAACCCAATGGGTAGCTGATACCGTGCGAATCGGCTGCCTTGATAGCGGATATTGTAGATATTTTCGAGGTTACCAGAGAGTGATAGCAACCCCTATCCGCCTGTTTTGCCCCGCTAGGATCATTCTAGAGAAAGTCAAAAATGGCGCTTGAGGCACTGCGCGAAGAGGGTGCCGCTTCCCGCGAAGATCAAGCTGAAGCTCAACTGCCAGCGGCTGCCTCCACGGTTCCACGCCGGTCTCTTGGCTTGCAGCTTGTCGGCCTGGTTATCTTCTGCGCCTATGGCGTCTTTCGGCTTCCACGCTTGGCAACGCTGACGCTTCGCAGCAAGGCTCTGTCGCAATGGATTAGCACCGTTGCCTATCGTGCCGCCGGCCACGTCGTCTTGCTGGCCCTTGGGATAGCTGCGCTCTGGGCTACGCCTCTTGTGGCCGGGCAGATTTCCGGGCGGGCGCTCCTCGATGAGCCCGAGAGATATGGTACAATACCGGCTTTCCGTGTCAGCACGGCGGAAGCAGTGTTCCCGGATGTGATTGAACGCCCTATCCTGCTGGAAACCAGGGTAATTCTACGCCCGCGAGATGAGATTTTCGCGTACGAGGTGGGGGGCAATGATACACTCGTTGACATCGCTGACCGATTTCGCATTGAGCTCGACACATTGCTCTGGGCTAACGACATTGCTCCAGACCATCTCCTGGTCCTTGGGTATAAGCTGCGCATTCCACCAATAGACGGCGTGATCCATGTTGTAGCCAGTGGGGACCTGCTGCACGAAATAGCCGAGAAGTACCAAAGCAATCCGGTTGCGATTGCGGAATATAACCGCATCGGCCTCTCCACGACGCTTGTAGCGGGAATGGAGTTGATCATTCCGAACGGCATCTTGCCGGAGGCGCTGCGCAAGGCGCGTGGAGATACACAACTGGCCCAGCGTGAGCAACCGGTGGCGGCGTTCGGGGAATTCCGGTGGCCCGCGCAGGGCGTCATTACGCAGTATTACCATTCTCGCCATCTTGCTTTGGACATCGGCAATCGCACCGGGACCGCAATTGTGGCCGCTGACGCCGGCCGGATTAGCGCGGCCGGTTGGAGCGCACTCGGCTACGGGTATCGTATTGTCATCGACCATGGTAACGGTTGGGTTAGCACGTACAGCCACCTCAGCACCTTCGCTGTATCCGTTGGCGACTTTGTCAGGGCCGGTGAATACATTGGAGCGATGGGCAGCACTGGTTACTCTACCGGGCCGCATCTGCACTTCGAGGTGCTGTACCATAACCGTTTCCAGAATCCCCTGCCGCTCCTCAATTAGGTGACGGCTGCGATATTTCACTCAACACGGCATACGTCATTTGCGTCTCTTTAAGAGAAAATCCCTGTAGCACTCCGCTCGCCGCCTCCCATATGGCTTCTTCACGGCTCGATGCCTTTTCCCGCCACGTCAGAATAGCGCCTTCCGTGCTGGCCGCGGACTTCGGCCACTTGGCGGATAGTGTGAAGGCAGCCCATGCTGCCGGCGCACACTACCTCCATTTCGATGTCATGGACGCGCACTTCGTGCCAAACCTGAGCTTTGGGCCAGACGTGATTCAAAGCGTGCGGCAGGCGTCTGCACGTGTCTTCGACGTTCACCTCATGGTCACGGAGCCTATGCGTCACCTCGAGTTGTTTCTCGGCAGTGAGGGCGACCTATTCACGCTGCATGTTGAAGCATGCGCGGATGTGCCAAGCACTCTTCAGGCATTTCGCGCTGCCAAGAAGCGAGTCGGACTGGCAATCAAACCCGGTACGCCGGTTGAAGCTCTGCTCCCCTATCTCCCCGACCTCGATCTGGCTTTGGTGATGACCGTAGAGCCGGGCTGGGGAGGACAGGCGTTCATGCCGGCGATGCTTGAGAAAGTCCGCGTGCTGCGCGAGGCGATTGATCGAGAAGGCCTCGACGTCCGGCTGCAAGTGGATGGCGGCATCAATGCCGAAACGGCCGTAGCTTCAGTCTTGGCCGGCGCGGACGTGCTTGTGGCGGGGTCATCCATTTTCGCTCCCGGCCAGACGGTAGCGGACAATATGGACCGCCTGACGGCTGCACTGCAGCAGGAGGGCTTTTCGCTCGCCCCGGTGGAGTAGCGAGTCAGGGCAGGGGGAATGGGATGCGCCCTGCTGTTGATTCGCCGCTCGGGGGCAGAACGCGGTGATTGGATCACTTGCACAGGCACTTCCCAGAAGGTTGGCGTCCACGCGGGCAGAGGCTTCGCGGATAGCGGCCACTAATGTTAGGTTATTGCGACCAGGGCGCCGGTTGCGTCTTTCCACTCTGTCTGTTTCACTAGGACGAGGAAGCCAGCAGTTTGAAGCGCTCTGCGTGCTTCCGTTTCCGGTCATGTGACGGTCTGGGCAGCAGAGTTTGCTAGACCCGCTCAGCTACTATCGAAAGTCAGGATTTTCACCACAGTTGTGCTCAATAGGAAGAGCCATCGCAAGTTTGCTTTCAGTGATGTGCCAGCGCACCCGTGGGAGTGACCGTGGAATACGGATTTGCAGTTATGTGAAAGGTTTAACGCTATGCTTAGGTTCGGTGTTTTTGGCTACGGCATGATCGCAGACGTGCACGCAGAGGGACTGGCGCACATCGAGGGCGTTGAGCTCGTTGCCGTTTGTGGGCCTCGGGAAAACGGCGTGCAAGAGTTCGCCGCAAAGTTTGGTATCGAAAATGCCTTCACCGATCCCGATCAACTGCTCGCTCTTGAAGAGATTGACGGTGTGTTGGTGGATGCGCCGGACGCCTTTCACCATGATCTAGTAATGCGTTCGGCGCAAGCGGGCAAGCACATCTTTTGCGAGAAACCCATGGCGGTTACAGTGGAAGAGGCCCGTGAGATGTATGCGGCAGCGCGTCAGGCGAATCTTCGCACGGTGGTGGGGTTCTCCAATCGCTGGAATGTGGCAGCCAACAACATTCGCAAGCTCATCGAAGATGACGTCATTGGTGAAGTCGTGCATCTGCATACGCAGAGCTTAAACCCTGCGCTCGTACGCTCCGACAAACCACGCTTCACCTGGCGCACCGACGCCAAGCGCACGGGCACGGGCATCCTGGGCGACCTCGGCTCCCACCACATCGATCTCGTCCACTTTCTCGTGGGGGATATAACCGAGGTCAGCGCCAACATGAAGACATTCACGCCGCAGGTCTTCGATGACGACGGCACGCCGCATGCGCATGACCTCGACGACGATACAATTATCCTCATGCAAATCGCGAACGGCGCACATGGGACGATCGGCGTGAGTAGGCTCGGTTCCGTGCATTCCAACTTCCCGGTGGGTAGGCGCCATACGATGATCAACGGGCGGAAGGGCGGCATCCTCTACGAGAACGCGCAGGGCTGGCTCTTCATGCCTGGACAGGAAGGCGAGCCGATTCCAGGTGAGCCGCCGACGGTGGACAAGGGGCACGGCGGCCAACTGCTAGCGGGCGCAACCCGGCAGATGGAGACCTTTGTGCAGTCGGTGCGCGAGGACCGCGAGATCACGCCGACGTTCACCGAGGGCCTCAAGACGCAAGAGGTGCTGCACGCGGTGGTAGAGTCATCCGAAAGCCGCTCGTGGGTGACAGTGCAGCGCGTGGACTGACCGTCTCTCTACTGCCTAAGTGGATACTTTGCCATACACACCGTGGCTCAGAGTGGGTCATAGCTGGTTCTTGACGAAAGGTTAACTGACACAATGGAAAACTTCCGGTATGAAGAGCTCAAGTGGCCTGAGGTGGGCGAGGCGGCGCTGCGGGATCCCGTGGTCGTTTTGCCGGTGGGCACCATGGAGCAGCACGGGCCGCACCTGCCCCTAATGGTTGACTACATCATTCCGCACCGAATAGCCAATGACGTGGCCGAGCTACTCACGCCTGACGTGATCGTGATGCCGCCGGTGGTGTATTCGTTCAATGAACACCACTTGGACTTTCCCGGCACAATCGCCATTAACATGTACACGATCATCGACTATGTGGCGCAAATAGGCTTTAGCCTTGCCCACCACGGTTTTCGGCACATCGTGCTCCTGAACGGCCACGGCAGTAACGTGCCGGTGCTGGACCTCGCCATGCGCCGCATCAACAACGAGAGCGCGGCGATCAGCGTACTGGCGAATTACTGGGCCCTGGTGCGGGATGAAGACCTGCCATGGACCCGCGAATCACACGGCGTGGCCCACCACGCCGAAGAGGACGAGACCTCTCTCATGCTCTATCTCTGTCCGCACTTGGTGGACATGAGCAAGGCGGTACGCACGGTGGATGAGGTGCAGCGGAGCGAGCACATCTGGGGAGCATGGCCGGCCAACACCAGGATCCACTTTCAGGAGTTCTTTAGCCGCAATACGTCAACCGGCATCCAGGGCGACCCCACTGTCGCCACTGCCGAAAAGGGCGAAATTCTCTATAAGGCTGCCGTCAAGCGTACGGCAGAATTCCTCCAGGAGTTCCGTGCTCGCGAAATCCGGCCGCAGCGCGACTTCCATCCCAAGCCGCAGGGATAAGGAAGCCCTGCAGCGCCTGCGACGTGTGGGAATGCAAAACGCGGGCCCTTGCCCTTTTGACAAAAGACCCGCGTCCGATGCTTTGGGATTCCTAGATTACGGCTATTTGCCCGCCGTCAACCACAAGCGCGTGGCCGGTTACGTAGCGGCTGAGGTCGCTCGCCAGAAAGACCGCACAGTCGGCAACCTCTTCCGGTTCACCCACGCGGCGGAAAGGTACGCGCTTTAGGTATTCGTTGATCCACGCCTCATCGGCGATGCTTTCGTCCGTGAGCGGGGTGCGAATGTAGCCCGGGGCAAGGCAATTGACGGTAATCTCATGCTTTGCCAGGTCAATGGCAGCACTCTTCGTGAGTAGCGTAACGGCGCCTTTTGACGTATTGTAGGCAGCCAACTCTTCCTCACCCATCAGGCCGTTCACGGAAGACATGTTGATGATGCGGCCGCCATGGCCTTGTTCGACCATTTGGCGGGCGGCCACCTGATCGCAGATATAGACGCCGTGCATGTTTACGGCAGCAACCCGGTGCCAATCGTCGTCCTTGATATCCACAAAGTCGTGCTCCAGGGCAATGCCGGCGATGGCGGCCATAATGTCGAGCTTGCCAAATTCCGCTACGGCCCGCTCCACGGTAGCTTCAACGTCGGCGCGCTGGGTAACGTCGCAGCGCTGCGTTAGGAATGGGGAGCCATGCACCATGGCGCGGTCTGCCGTCTCCCGCAGGCCGTCCAGGTTGAGATCGACGCCGAGAACACTCGCGCCTTCTCGTAGGAAGGCCAGGGCAATGGCGCGCCCTATGCCACTGGCGGCGCCGGTTACGATTGCACTCTTTCCAACAAGCAGATTGGGCATTGGACGATCTCCTTGCTTGCAGTTCTTTATATAACGCTACTGTAGTTCTCTGCATCACTATGGGCTGTTGAATTAACTCAAGCTGATGAGATTCAGCGGGCAAGCCCCAGCGGCTCTCTTTCGAAGAAATATCTCGGTAGTATGAACCCCTCAACCGCGTGGATTGCTACCGGCTTCCTTTGGCTACATCTCCTTGAGTGCTTGCCCCACGGCGTCTACCGTTTGGCGCACATCTTCCTCGGTGTGCGCTGCCGATACGTACCAGCGGCCCGAGGGAATGGTGCGCACCCCGCGGTTAATCAGCTTGCCTTGGAACACCGCATACTTGTCCTCATCGCAGGCCCAGTTGTCGCGGAAGGTGGTAATTTCCGACAAATCTGTGAACCAGGCGAATAAGACCGGACCGATGCCCTGCACGAGGACGGATTGCCCCGCAGCCTGCGCAGCTTGACGGATGCCAGCCATGAGGCTGCGGCCAACGGCTCGTATCTGCTCATACACCGCGCCATTGTCACGAGAAAGCACGTCGAGGGTGGCATTGGCGGCCGCTAGCGTGATGGGATTGCCGTTGTACGTGCCGCCGTGCATGACGCCGCTGCCCACGAGGTCCATGGTGTCGCGGCGTCCGCCAAAGACGCTCAGCGGAAAGCCATTCGCGACCGCCTTACCCAGTGTCACCAAGTCCGGGGTTACGCCAAGCAGACCCTGCGCGCCGTGCAGATCGGCGCGAAAGCCCGTGATGACCTCGTCGAAGATAAGCAGAGAACTCTCACGCGTGCAAATGTCACGCAGGCCTTCCAAGAATCCCGGTTTCGGCAGGATGAAGCCGCCGTTGCACATGATGGGCTCTGTGATCACGGCAGCCACGTTCTGTCCCTCACGCTCCATGAGACGTGAAAAGGCGTCCAGATCGTTCCAAGGGAGCACCAGGGTCTCGCCGGCCGCGTGGGGAAGTTGCCCTTTGCTGCCGAGCACCGGCTGCGGAAACGGCAGCGCTCCCGCTTCTTCCTCCGAGTGCGGGTGGTCGCTGATGATCTGGTCGTCCAGCCAGCCATGGTAGTGGCCTTCAAAACGTACGATCTTCGTGCGTCCGGTGTAGGCCCGTGCCAGTCGAAAGAGCGCGTGGTTGGCCTCAGAGCCGCTACCGCAGAAACGCACGACGTCCATAGCCGGCACCAGCGCACATATCTTCTCGGCTACCTCTACCTCGATTTCGTGCTGGCCGCCATACGTCTGCCCTAAGGCCACTTGTCTCTGCACGGCTTCCACAAGTTCAGGGTGGCTGTGGCCCAAGATAAGCGGTCCGTAGGCAGCCACGTAGTCGATGTACTCATTGCCGTCTACGTCAAACAGGCGGGAACCTTTGCCGTGACTGAAGTAGAGGGGCGCCGGGCGCTCCTGCAAGCGGATATTGCTACTCACTCCGGCGGCAAGATGTTTTCTGGCGCGTGTCCAGAGCTGTTCGGAGCGGGTGATGTCTCGCACTGATCACGTCCCTTCTAAGATTGCCGTAGCGTTTCATGCGGCGACCCGAAGCGGTCACTTAAACCGGAAACCGCTGGCTATGCCGCAGCGCAGGCGGATATAGGGATACTACCACGCGTCGCACGCACGTTTCGACAATCAAACGTTAGCTTTGTGGACGAAGCAGCATCAAGGCGGCAGACAGTTGCTGAGAAATAAGTCCAAAGGCAAGCCTGCGCCATAGAGGACGCAGGCTATCTCCACTGGCGCAAACAGGTTCGGGGTGGCTTGGTACTGAATCTGCAATAGGGGAATGAGTCTCGGCTGGCGTTGAGGCCATGGTCAGACACGATCGCGGAATAGGAACGCCGGTAAAGCGGTAATTTACAAAGGATCGTCCCACCGCAATTGGTAGTAATCTACGCGCCCCGGGTCGACTGTAGCCGCAGCGCTTCCATCTTCTCCACGAGCCTTTTTACGCGTTCTATGCTCTTCTGCACGGTATAGTCCGATTCCCAGCCCTCATAGAAGTTCTGATGCAAGGCACTCGCTACTTTAAAGAGGTCGAAGAATTCGGGGTCTCCTGTCTCGTCCGCGATGCGGGCAGCGGTGTCGAAGAGCAGCCTGTGCGTGCCGTGGTTCCATCCCCGGCCCTCTGCGGCGGCTTTCACCGCATGTGCGGCCGCGCCCCACGCTTTCTCCGAAGCCTGAAGCGTGTCCCCCTTTGCAAGCTCTGCTTGGGACTGGTTGATGAAGCGCAGGCTGGTGGCGGCGTGCCTCTCTACCCGCTCCTGTCTACCGTTTGGTGACGCCATCTCACTTCCTCTTTCGCTCTCGTGCGCTGATTGCAGTATAGCATGGCCAATGAGGTGGGTTCAGCGTGTTCCTACGGTGAGACAGTAGTTCCCGTGAGGCGCTACCAGGATGTGCTTTTCACCAGCGCTGGAGACCGAGAGCGCGGATTCATTGTCGGCGTATGTGATGTCTTCAACAGCTTCATATGGGCCCGCCGGACATGTGATTGTCTGCTGTTTCTCTGTCCAGTTGCGGAAGATGAGCGTATTCCCGTAGCGGCGTGATGAGACGCCACTTTCCCAGAGCTGGCGCACCTCAGGCATGGTGAGGAAGACGTTGGTTGGATGCGCCGCTTCAAGCCACGAGAGATAAGAATCCCATACCGCGAAGTTGTTATCCACGTCGTCCGTGAAGGCGGTGAAGTTGCGGCGGTGGCTGCTGATGAAGGCCGGTCGATTGGCCTCCCAGGCGGCAGCAGTCTCTGCCTGAACGCGGGTGAGGATGTCTTCCTGGTCCGCCGTCTGGAACGGCTCGAAGTTAATGGCGCTGCCGGCGTACCAAAGGTCGCAAAGCGGTGAGTGCTTTCCGGTCTGATCCTCTCCCTCACGGTCGGCGACTCCTACCCTAATCTGCAGTCCTTGCGTCGCCCAGGCAATCTCAGCCTCGTCCGAATTGCGTACGCTTGTAGGCGGAAACCCGAAAATGCGGATGAAGTAGCTCAGCGCACCCCGCACCCATTCTTTGCGCTCCGGTTCCGCCATGTCTTCATGCTCCGGCACACGTTCCTTCACGGTCTCGCAGACGTACATGTGGTGGGCAAACATCCGCTGCGCCCGCGCTTCACCCTCGCGCAGCCGCTTGAGCCAGCGATGGTGGCTGAAGTGGTGCGTTCTGCCGTGATATTGGGGCGCCCAGACGCCGCGCTCGATGCCCTCGCGGGCCTTGGTGACGATGTCGCCGCGCTCCCAACCTTGGGAGACTCCTTGGTCGAGGCCAAAGTCAACGTAATGGCGAAAGCCGTTGGCGCGGATGGCTTCATAGTCAGGACCACCCACGATGTAGTAGGGTTCAAAGACAATCGGCTGGCCGTCGCCGCTCCGATGCGCTTCCAACAATTGATACGTGCGTTCTAGGTCTTCGGGCGTTTCCAGGCTGCCCGAGGACCAGCGCGTTTGCATGAGTTCCTCGTGCTTTGTGGCGTTGTAGGCTTCCTCGGTCGGCGCCCACGCGTTCATGCCCCAGTCATCGCTCCAAACGACGACGGCGGGATGCTCTCTCCAGTTCACTTTAGAACTCATTTTTGTCGCCTCGGTGTTCTTATAGAAGAATCGCTAGTCACATTACATCGCGTGATTTTGCACGGCGCAGAGTGGGTGAATATGGTAGTCCGATGCCGGATGTGTGGGCAAGGGCGCACTCCACAGACAATTCCTGCCTCGTTCTGCAACAGAAACGGTTTCCGCACTTGCCCCGGGACAATTGTAACAATCATCGATTAGCGTGTATGTGGGGCTGAGATGTGGAACTCGGGTTAACTGATGCAACGGATTATACGCGCCGCATAAACCGCAGGTATGTCGTCGTCTCGGGCTATATCCAGTCAATAAAGTGGTATGCCCAAGGCGAGAAAGGAATCGCGTCGCAGACCTGTTCGATAACTGCTGAATTCGCGCCGTACGCCGTTATGCTGCCTTCGGTGAGGCGCGCCCGGAGGTCAAGCCGGCCAAGCAGCCAGCGGTGCAGCATCTCTTCCTTCATCTCCAGCGTCAGGGTACTCTGACGCGTCTCGGGGTCGATGAGCACGTAGTCGTCCTTGGGGGTGGTGACTTCGAGGGCGGTGTTGTAGAGGCCGAAGCGCTCGTGCCAGTGTTTCTCGAAGAAGCTCGGCACGTCGATGACTTGCCCCATGATGATCGTACCGCGCGGCTCCGACAGGAAGCCGTTCGCTTGGAAGAGGGGGCGGAAGGGGTCTTCGTCGGATATTTGAATGTTTACGCCGAGCTTACGTTCGCCGGCGACAGACGCCACACCGGTGAGAATGCGCTGTGCAATGCTCAGGTCCGCGCCCAGCGTTGCCATTTCCAGCACGTCGGCCATGCCATTGTGCCGCGTGGTGCGCATGCCGCAAATTGCATAGCCAAGAAGCTCATCGCTCTGGATGATGTGAACGAAAGAGAAGTCGGTGGGAAACTCCGCATAGATCGAGGAATCCAGTGCGCGTTGCCAATAGTCCCCGCGGCGTTGCGGATAACCGCCAAAACGCCCGTAGGTGCTATTGAAGATAGCTTCGAGGCGTTCCGTGTTGAGGAAGATGGACTCCTTACCCGCCAAGGTGACCCCGGGTGGCAGGTAACTGGTCTCCGGTGAGCCGTAGCTATAGTGGCGTGAATAGAGCAGGTCGTAGTGATCGGTGGTTGCGTAGAAGCGGTAGCCGTCACTGCGTTCGTTGCCGCGGTAGACGAAGAGCGCGTCGGCGCGGCCTGGCAGGAATTCGCGGGCCTGGGCGATCATGCCCCGGCCAATGCCCTGGCTGCGGAGTTCTTCCCGTGTGCCTACGGAGTTTTCAAACGCCGCCGTAATCGTCACGCCGGGAGCGATCACCGTTTCGCGCAGTACCAGGGGGATTGCACCCACCACCTCGCCTTCGAGGACGGCGATGGATGCCAGCATTTCGTCTCTTTCCCAGTCCTCTTGCGATACGAGCGCGTCCGAAAATACCTCGTTGCGAAGGGCTAACGCACTGAAAACGTCGTCTGGCTGCATCTCACGGTACTCGATTCCTTCCATACGGGCACAGCCTCACGTTTCCATCGTTAGTGTCGGACTGGGTAGCGTGGCCTCTTTGCGTCTGCTCACAAACGTGCACAACCGCTCGTATTGTAGCACAGAACCGTTTGACTTGCTCAAGAAAGGGCATGTGCGCCGGTAACACGTAGTGTGCAAGCCAGCAAGTGCTCACAGCGGCCGCCGGTGGGTCCTGTTGGCGTTACAGGATAAAGAGGAAGAGGGTGTACGCATGGCCTGCGGCGCAGGTCATGGGTATACGCAAACGCGGTCCACATCGCATGTGGAAAACACCACCCTCAGGTCGTTGCCGTCAGCGCGCCGCGCCGGCCTCGATCTGGGACTCTATGTCGGCTTCTTGTTCCATTAATGCGCGGAGGGGCTTGGGGAAGACCTTCCAGAACTTCGGAAGGTAGCGGCCAAAGTCGTCCAGGATGGCTTTCCCGCGCGGGCTTCCCGTAACCGCAACATGCCGCTCCAGCAGATGGCGCAGCGTGTTGATATCTTCCCCGTCGGTCAACGGCTCGATATCCACCATCTCCGGATTGTAGCGCCGGGAAAAGGTGTTATGCTCGTCAAGCACGTAGGCAATGCCGGCCGCCATGCCCGCGCCGAAGTTATACCCTACTTCGCCGAGAACGACTACGATGCCGCGAGTCATATATTCGCAACAATGGTCGCCTGCCCCTTCAACCACCGCTTCCGCGCCGCTGTTGCGTACCGCAAAGCGTTCTCCAGCCTGTCCCGCTACGAAAAGGGACCCACCGGTCGCGCCGTAGAGGCAGGTATTGCCGATGAGGACGTTTTTGTCAAAAGGTAGGAGAGCATCCGATGCAGGAATAATGGCAATCTCGCCGCCGGTCATGCACTTTGCCACATAGTCCTGGGCCTCGCCGTGCAGGGTCAATGTCATGCCGGGCACAGAGAAAGCGCCAAAGGACTGGCCGGCGCTGCCATTGAACGTCAGCGCCACGGAATCTTTGCTCAGGCCGGCATCAGTGTGCTTGTCGGCAATGGCTCCGGCCACGCGGGCGCCGATGCTGCGCATGTAGTTTTGCACGTCGTACGTCAGGCTTACCTGTTCTGTTCCCGCAATGCCAGCGGCAGCATCCAGGAGGATGACATCATCGAGCGTGGATCCTGGCGGATTGTTCCACTCCTGCTGGGAGACGCGCGGCAGCGCCCCGCTGGGATCGACTTCAGCCAGGAGGGGAAGAAGATCGATAGTATTGACTTTAGCGTTTTCGGCCAGTACGCGCTGGCGCAAAAGATCAGTGCGCCCGATGATTTCTTCCAACGTACAAAAGCCCAGACTTGCCAGGATTTCGCGAACCTCAGCGGCGACCAGTGTGAGGTAATTGACAAGCATTTCCGGCGTGCCGGTAAACTTCTTGCGCAAGTCCTCCCGTTGGGTAGCGACGCCGGTGGGGCACGTGTTCAGGTGGCACTGGCGCGCCATGTCGCAGCCAATCGCCACCAGGCTGCCGGTAGCGAAGCCAAACTCTTCACCGCCGAGCATGGCCCCGACGATCACGTCGCGGCCGGTCTTGAAGCCGCCGTCAACACGCACTTTGATACGCGAACGCAGGTTGTTACGCATAAGCGTTTGCTGCGTCTCAGCCAGACCCAGTTCCCAGGGCAATCCGCTGTTCTTGATAGAACTCAGCGGCGAGGCACCCGTGCCGCCATCCTGACCGGAAATGAGCACGTAGTCCGCATAGGCCTTGGCGACGCCGACCGCCACGGTGCCGACGCCGGCCTCTGAGACCAGCTTTACCCCCACGTGCGCCTGCGGATTGACCTGCTTCAAATCATAGATGAGCTGAGCAATGTCTTCGATAGAGTAAATATCGTGATGAGGTGGAGGCGAGATGAGCGGAATGCCGGGAATGGCGTGCCGAATTCTGGCAATGAAAGGAGAAACTTTGAAAGCGGGCAGTTGCCCACCCTCTCCCGGTTTGGAACCTTGCGCCATCTTGATTTCGAGTTCGCGCGCCCGCACGAGGTATTCCGTGGTCACGCCAAAGCGGGCGCTGGCGACTTGCTTTACGGCGCAATTGGCGGAATCGCCATTGGGCAGCGGCTTGTACCACTCGGGGTCTTCTCCCCCTTCGCCGGTGTTGCTCCTGCCGCCAATACGGTTCAGGGCAATGGCGATAGCCTTGTGAGCTTCTGGTGAAAGCGCCCCCAGCGACATGGCTTGGGTCGTGAAGCGACGCCGAATAGACTCGACCGACTCTACTTCTTCAAGCGGAACCGGGGTGCGCGGCACAAAGTCGAGCAGGTCGCGCAGACACGTGGGCGGTCGATCGTATATCATCTCGGTGTAGCGCCGATAGTCCTCCATGTCCCCTGTGACCGCCGCCTTTTGCAGCGTCTTCACAGAGGCGGGACTATATGCGTGATATTCGCCATTGCGCCGGAACCGGTAGAGGCCGTAGTCCGGCAGTCTGCCGTTCTTTCGCTCCGCAAAGGCTTCGGCGTGGCGGTTAGCGACTTCCGCCGCGATTTCCCTCAAGCCGAGACCCTCGATGCGGGAGGGCGTTCCGGTGAAGTAATAGCTCGATACGCGGCTATTCAGGCCGACGATTTCGAAAATCTGCGCGCCGCGGTAGCCGCTCAGCGTGCAGATGCCCATCTTCGACATGATTTTCAGGAGGCCGTCGTCCACCGCCAAGCGATAATTCTGCCACGCCGTAAGCACATCTACCGTTTGCCTCCGGTCGGTCTCCGCGAGATGGCGAATTGTCTCAAGCGCAAGATAGGGGTACACGAAACCCACGCCATGTCCGAGGAGACAGGCAAAGTGGTGAATGTCCCACACTTCGCCGCTCTCGACGACGATGCTCGCCTGCATGCGCTTGCGCGCGCGCGCAAGGTGCTGGTGCACGGCAGACGCGGCAAGCAGAATCGGCATGGGCGCATGGGTGGGGTCTACGTTCAAGTCGCTCAAGATCAGGACCGTTCGCCCCTCATCGATGCTCTGCTCCGCTTGCGAGCAGAGTCTCTGCAAGGCCTCTTCCATGCCCGCGCGCCCTGCAGCGACCGGATAGAGTGTCGAAAGAGTTACCGACGAGAAGGCATGGTCTATCTGATGGACGAGGTTTCTGAACTGAGCGTGGTCCAGCAACGGACTATCGAACTCCAAGAGGTGGGCGTGTTCAGGCGTTTCCGTGAGCAGGTTCCCCCGACTGCCAAGGTAGCTTCGTAGCGACATGACGAGTGACTCGCGCAGCGAGTCTATGGGCGGATTCGTTACCTGCGCAAAACGCTGTTTGAAGTAGTTGAAGAACGAACGCGGCTGGGATGAAAGCGCCGCCAAGGGAATGTCGTTGCCCATGGACCATACGGCATCCTTGCCTTCTTTGCCCATAGGATCGAGCACGACGCGCAACTCTTCGTTGCTGTAGCCGAAAACGCGGTGCAACGTGCCCAGACTAGCTTGGTCAAAGTCAAGACTGTCCTCCGGTTTCGGTACGCTAACCTGAGCGCGGACACGATTTTCCCTGAGCCAGGCGCGGTAAGGAGCTTGCTTGGCCAGCCGCTCCTTGATGTCTTTGTTGGTCAAAAGGCACTTGTTCTCCGTATCGACAGCCACCATTTCGCCGGGACCTATCCGACCTTTTTCAATGACATCGGCATCGGGAACGACTTTGGCGCTTGCTTCCGAAGCAACGATTACCATTCCAGACCGCGTTACTTTGTAACGGGCCGGGCGCAAACCAATGCGGTCCAAGCAGGCGGCGGCAATGCGGCCATCGGTGAACGCCAGCGCCGCCGGGCCTTCCCACGGTTCTGTGATGCCGGCATGGTAGGCATGGAAGGCACGCAGGTCCGGATCCATGTCCTCGTTGTTTTCCCATGCTTCCGGCAACATCATGGCAAGCGTGTGCAGGATGTCGCGACCGGAAAGATGGATGAGTTCCGCGAGATTGTCCAAGGAAGCGGAGTCGCTGCCCTCCGGCTCGATGAAGGGAATCCCGGCGCCAATCCGCTCGTCCCAGGCGGCCGCGATCATGCTGTGCTCGCGCGCCTGTGTCCAATTGCGGTTGCCCCAGAGCGTGTTGATTTCGCCGTTGTGGGCAAGGTAGCGGAACGGCTGGGCCAACTGCCACGTTGGGAAAGTATTGCTGCTGTACCGTTGATGGAAGACAGCCAAAGCGGTCTCGAAGTCGGGGTCTCTGAGGTCCTGGTAAAACTCTGGAAGTTGTCTCGCAATGATGAGGGCTTTGTAAACTACCGTACGGTGGGAGAACGAAGGCAGGTAGAGTTCGTCGATGCCCGCGCGGCTGGCCGCGCCCTGTATCGACCTTCTCGCTACATAGAGCGCTCGCTCGAATGCGAGGTCGTCCATGCCTGCCGGACGCTGCACGAGGACTTGCTGAATGTCGGGTGCCGTCTGCGCTGCAATAGCGCCGAGGGCAGCCACATTCACCGGCACGCGCCGCCAGGCCAGCAGCGGGATTCCTTGTTCTTCCAGGACATCATTTACGATCTCTACGGCCTGAGCGTTGGTCGTGGTACCGGCTTCCGGCAGATAGACCATGCCGAGGCCGACGTCAGTGGGTGCAACGTGACGAATGCCCCTTGACTCAAGTTCCTGTTGCATGAGGCGACGTGGGACTTGAGTGAGGATGCCCGCGCCGTCGCCGGTCCGCCCATCGGCGGAGACCGCACCGCGATGGCTCAGCCTAACGACTGCCTCGATAGCCGTCTGCAGGATCCTGTGTTCCGCCACGCCTGAGATGCTGGCCACAAAGCCGACGCCGCAAGAGTCAAACTCGAACTCGGGACGGTAGAGGCCGACGTGCGACGGAGACTGAATGGGTAAAACGGGGTCTGGAGAACTCGATAGGCTCATACACGATTTTCCATTGGCGTGCTTGGATGATTCGAGGTTGCGCTTCGATGTCTAAAGTCTTGTGCGTCTTATGAGTATCCCTTAAATATCAAAAGAGGGACTCCAAATCGGAGTTCCTCACACCAGCCATTAAACACCGCCCCAACTGCGTTCCTATGGCAGGTTTCGTCTATGATAGCGTAGGGCCTAAAGCCCGTCAAGCGGCAATTCTCCGGGATTTCTCAGTGGGATGTGCGGGTGTGCCTTGCATGCCTTTGCTACATCTTGACACAACCAAAGGACCGCTTCGCGTAGGCGTACTCTCAATCGCAAGGTCGGGTCATTGGGACAGCGCGATCTCGCTTTTGGACTCTTGCGGCTTGCCGTCACGGACGTTCTTTTGAGCCTACTATATCTGACAACAGGGCAGGTAATGCGGGCCGGAGCGTACGGCACAAATCCCACGTGCGCAAGAGAGAATCACCGATGTTTTGCAGGGCACCCGTAGGCTTGCGGAGTCGTCCCAGCCGTTGCTTTGCTTGACAAGTAACGTCATTGAATCTTGCCTTTGGCGATGATACAATCGGTTTGCGTGGGTGATTAGCTCAGCTGGTTAGAGCGCTACTCTTACAAAGTAGAGGCCGCAGGTTCGAGTCCTGCATCGCCCACCAAACAGTCGCCGAGATAGCTCAGTCGGTAGAGCACAGGACTGAAAATCCTGGTGTCGCCGGTTCGATTCCGGCTCTCGGCACCCATTTGACCCAGACATGTTCTTTGTTCTATGTCATACCTTGGCGCACTCCTCTAAGAGCAACCCTCCCGCTGACTGGATTGGTGCCATTTCTGGCTCCGAGATTGTGTACGTGAATGGTTAACTGCGCGCAAACGTCCGTTTCTATGTCCATGCCTTCTACAGAGATTTCGCTCAATGCCGCTGTCCTCCACGATCTGGAAGCGGCGATTCAGCACGAGTGGTTGGTGACCAATGGTATCGGCGGCTACGCCAGCGGTACCGTAACGGGCATCAATACGCGCAGGTACCATGGCCTCCTGGTGGCCGCCTTGAACCCGCCGTTGGGGCGTACCGTAATGCTCGCTAAAGCAGATGAGGTCGTCTCCGTTGCGGACCAGACCTTTGAACTTGGCGCCAATGAGTTTCAGCCGGACGTCATCCATCCGCAAGGTTTCGCTTTACTGAATGCCGTTCACCTTGAAGGGCAGGTGCCGGTATTCAGTTACCACGTGGGGCAAAACGTGCTCGAGAAGCGAATCTGGATGGCGCATGGCCAGAACACCACCTATGTTGCGTACACACATCGCTCCGGCGCAGAGCCTCTTGGGCTAACCATACGGCTCTTCACCGCTCTGCGCGACTTCCATGGGCTTACGCGTGGTTCGGATCACACGCGCCCTGTTGTTACTATCCATGACACCACGTATGCGACGGTTGTCTCCAATGAGATTGAACCGCAACTCCATCTCATTCTCGCCGAGGGCGGAGGGTTTGAAGCGAGGGAGGAGTGGTATTGGAATTACGTCTATCGCGTTGAGAGAGAACGCGCTCTGGACTTCACGGAAGATCTCTATCATCCGCTCGACTGCACGGTGGAACTTGCGCCCGGGGAGAGCACGTGTCTTGTTGCGAGCGCCGAGCCTCTGGAAAGCATCGAGCGTGATGCGCCGCGCGCCTTGCATGAGGAGCAGGAACGCATCGCTGCTTTACTGCGGCAGGCGGCGATAGACCCTCTTGACGACCCGATGGGGGCGCAGTTGGTGGTTGCCGCCGACCAGTTCTTGGTGGAGCGAACGTTGGCGGAAGGTGAGCAGTCGCTCACGGTTATCGCCGGTTACCCCTGGTTTGGCGACTGGGGCCGTGACGCGATGATCAGCCTGCCGGGTCTTACACTGGCGACGAATCGCTCCGACGCCGCGCGAGGGCTGCTGCGCACCTTTGCCGCCTACGTCAGTGAGGGCATGATTCCCAACCGCTTCCCGGATGCTGGCGAGGTTCCCGAATACAACACGGTAGATGCAACGCTGTGGTACTTTCAAGCGCTGCACGTGTATTTAGAAGAAACGCGCGACTACAAGCTGCTGCGCGAACTCTTGCCGGTGCTCAAAGACATCGTCCGCCACTACCACAGTGGCACCCGCTACAACATCCATGTCGATCCGGCGGACGGTCTGGTGTGGGCGGGTGAACCGGGGGTGCAATTGACGTGGATGGATGTCAAAGCCGGTGATTGGCTGCCCACACCGCGTATTGGCAAGCCGGTGGAGATCCAGGCGCTCTGGTATAATGCGCTGCGCTTGCTGGAGTGCTGGTGCAATGCGGCTGAAGAACCCGTAGAGGAAATCCCGGGGTGGCGTGCAATGATCGAGCAGCACTTCATGGAGCGCTTTTGGCATGAAGAGGGCGGTTATCTCTACGACGTAATCGACGGTCCGGACGGCAATGACCCAGCGTTGCGCCCCAACCAGGTTTTTGCGCTCAGCTTGCCGTATACCCTCGTTCCTGATGACAAGGCGCAGCAGGTGCTGAGCGTTGTTACAGAGACTCTCTTCACGCCGGTCGGGTTGCGCTCGCTTGCGCCGGGGGATGCGCAGTACCGAGGATACTACGGCGGCTCATTGTGGGATAGGGAAGGAAGCTACCACAACGGCACGGTGTGGAGTTGGCTGATTGGGCCGTACCTGGATGCGCTGCTGCGTTACGACAATGACAAGGCTGTGGCAAGAGCCGTGCTTGAGGGTCTTGTAGCCCAAATGACAGACGGAGCCTTGGGCACCATCAGTGAAGTGTTCGATGGCGATCCGCCGCATGCGCCGCGCGGTTGCTATGCGCAGGCGTGGAGCGTGGCCGAGGTCTTGCGGCACTGGCGCGCGCTTGAGGTATAGCTGTTTTCTTTGCACGCGACCACCAATGACGTATACTCTCGCAAGACAATTGCCGTCTACTGATTGCGGGAATGGTACATCAGATAGGCACATAACAGAGAAAGAAAAACGAGTGTGGCACAACAGACACTAGCGCGTGAGCTCGCGCTCCACGGCGGCACGCCGGTACGGGACGTAGAGCAGCGCCCTTTTCCCCGCTGGCCGGTCTTCTGGGATGACGAAAAGCAGGCGGTGCAGGAGGTCCTGGATTCCGGGCACGTGAACTATTGGACCGGTGAGCGTGGCCGCCAGTTTCAGGCGGAATTCGCCGCCTACATGGGCGTCAATGAGGCGATCGCGGTGAACAGCGGCACGAGTGCGCTGCACGTCGCCCTGGCGGCTGCGGGCGTAGGGCCGGGTGATGAAGTCATCGTGCCAGCGCGCAGTTTCATTGCGTCCGCTTCGGCAGTTACCAATCAGTACGCGGTGCCTATCTTTGCCGACATCGATCCGGCAACGCACACGATCGCAGTCGATTCCGTTGCCGAGCGTATAACGCCCCGCACGAGCGCGATCATTCCAGTCCACTTAGCCGGTTTGCCGGCCGACATGGACGCTCTGCTCGCGCTTGCGCGCAAGCATGGCTTAGCAGTGGTTGAGGACTGCGCCCAAGCCCATGGCGCGACCTATCGCGGGAAGAGAGTAGGCAGCCTCGGTTCGGTAAATGCCTGGAGCTTCTGCCAGGACAAGATCTTTACCACCGGTGGTGAAGGGGGCATGGTGGGCAGCAATGACCCTGAGGCTGCCGAGGTCGCCCGCAGCTTCCGGGACCACGGCTTCCACGAGGCCGAACGCCGCAGCGCATTGGCGCGCGGCTCCCTGAACCAGTACACGCACTATCGCGTTGGCTACAATTATCGGATGACGGAGATGCAAAGCGCTATCGGACTCAAGGCGCTGGCGCGCCTCGATTGGCACCTGCAGCGCCGCCGCGAGAATGCGCACTATCTCACCGCGGGACTCAGGGAACTCGACAGTGTGCTGAGTCCCGCGCCGGAGACGCCGGAATCAGAGCACGCCTTCTACTGTTATTACGTCACTCTCGATCTGGCGCAGCTTACCTGCACGCGCGATGAGTTTGTGCGCGCGGTACAAGCAGAGGGAGTGCGGGCTGCGCGCGGCACGAGCGCCGAACTTTACTTGGAGCCTGTTTATCAGCAGAGGGTCGGCTACGGCAACGCGCACGCGCCGTTCGACGCTGTGGACTACACTCGTGTGGAGTGCCCGCACGCAAAAGACATCGGCGCACGCTCATTTCGGCTTGAGGTCTACCCGACGTTGCAACAGGAAGACCTTGACGACGTGCTGGACGCCATCAGAAAGGTAGCCGCGGCCTTCCGGGCGTGAGAACTAACGCCGCATCAACATACGTGCCTGCGTATGGGATCAAGTGGCGGATTGGCAGGGAACGCCCGCAATCGCGCATGATGACGGCCAATTGCTCGCGTGACATAGGCAGCAGGCTGTTATTAAGATATAAGGCAACCGATATACCAATCCGTTTTCCAGTTCACGTGATCCGTTCGTGCCGCCTAAATTCGTTCATGTCACTTAGTCCGTTCGTGCTGAGTGGGCTTCGCGAAGCCTGGGCTTCATAAAGCCCTAGTCAAAGCACGCAGCGATAGTCAATGCTAAAGCCAGCCGCACCAACGTTACCCACAGAGATTGCCCGAGAGAAGGCGCCCAGCTACCGCCTCTTGTCTCTCTTGAACTACGCGCTCGTCATCCTCATGGGGCTTGGCTGGAACCTTATCGGTCCCGCCTTGCCGGCCATGCGTAACGAGTTCTCGCTGAGTGTCGCGAGCGTAGGCATAGTCTTTCCGCTGGCGACGGCGGGTTTTGCCTTGGCGGTCATGATTGCAGGGTACGTTGTCGACAGCTATGGTCGGCGACCGGTCTTGGTAGGCACTAGCCTCATGCTTGGACTCGGCTATTTGGGCTGGGGTCTAGCGCCGCATTGGACCGTAATGGCTGGGATTATGTTCTTTACGGGAGCAGGACTGGGCTGTATTGACATAATTACTAATGTGACTACTTCAGATGCGAGCAGTGGTGATCGCGTGGCTGATCTCAATCGCTTGCACATGTTCTTTGGACTGAGCGCCGTTCTCAGCCCTTTGCTCATTGGCTTGTCTTTGGATGTCAATTGGCGCCTGCCCATGATAGCCATTGGACTGCTTGGTTTCGCCTGTTTGCCCCTCACCTTTCGCGTCCAGCTTCCGCAAGCTGCCAGCATCGAGCGATTGAGCCGCGATAACGTCATCCCCTTGGCGCGCAACGGCTTGATCACGATGATTACGGCTGTGCTTGTACTCTACATCTGGGTAGAAGTCTCACTTATCGGCTGGGGTGTGACGTACGTCACCGAAGTTTTTCAGGAGCCCTATGGGCAGAGCACGGTGCTTGTCTCTCTGTTTTGGGGAGCGATCTTCCTGGGCAGGCTGGCAATAGTGTGGCTGAGCCGCCGTCTGACGACCGAACAGATCATGCAGATTCCTTTGATTGCGAGCGCACCCTTGATTCTCGTGGTCGGATTGGCGCCTTCCGTGCTCGTAATCTATGCGGCGGTCTTTTTGCTCGGCTTGTGCCTGGCCCCGGTGTTTCCGACCATGTTTGCGGTGGCTCTCCAGCGGTTTCCTCGCCGGCCCGGCACGGTTTCCATTGTGCTCTTGCTTGGCGCGGCGCTTGGCGGCCTGCTTCCACCCTATGTCATTGGTGTCTTGGCGGAAAACCTTTCGTTTCGGATCGCCATGTTGAGCCTTGTACCAATCGCGCTCGTCATGCCGTTCTTAACGCATTTTGCCTTCAGACGCGCGCGGCAGGGAACGGATGCGGCATAAGAAATTTTGCAGCCGGGCCCGAAGAAAACCGGCAAGCTATCGCGGGCAGTCAAAATTCTAGATTGCGGTGGTAGCAACAGTGGTCTGAGCAGGCTGTTCGGAACTATCGGACAAATCGACCGCGGGAATATCGCGCGAAAGAAAGAGCGAGATCAAATCCGCGTCGAGTTTGGGGCCAGCCATATCCATAAGCACCTCCGCGGCGCGAGGCGCCGGCAACGCGGCGCGGTACGGACGGTCCGCTACCAGCGCTGCATAGACGTCTGCAATCGCAACGATGCGGGCGAGCACCGGCACGGCTGATCCCGCTAGCCCATCGGGATAGCCGGAACCGTCGAGCCGCTCATGGTGGCTGCGGACAATGGAGGCAACTAAGGGGAGCGTCCGGCTGGCTGATTCAACACCATGGCCGGCGTCTGCGACGAAGTCGGCGTCTGCGATGAAATCGGCGTCTGCGACGAAATCGCCTTCCAGCAGCATGCGCGCGCCCGTAACCGGATGTTCATGGACGAGCGTGCGTTCTGCGGCATCGAGCGGGCCGGGTTTCTGGAGGATGTAGTCCGGGACATGCACCTTGCCGATGTCCCGCAACATCGCTCCTTTGCGCACCGCCTCTTGTGCGTTGCGGCTCAACCCTGCCGCTTCACCCAGTGCCACCGCCAGCGCACACACGCGCACGACATGGCCGTCGGCATAGCCGTCCCTAGTCGCTATCGCCTGGGCCAGGGCAAGGGTTATTGAATCCTCTTGTTGCAGCATGCCCCTGTGATATTGTTGCAGCAGAGCACCATACACGAGGTTTCCGAGCAGGCGAATGCTCTGCAAGGTGTCTTCCGCAGTGGCAAGCTGAGACGGCACCGAGCGTTTGAAGTAGAGATTCACCACGGCATAGACGTCACCCCTGTAGATGAGGGGAATCGCAACTGCGTCGCGCACACCGGCGGCTGTGAGGACTGGACGGAGTGCAGCCTGTATGGCGGCGGGCGCGGTTGCGGCGGTGACCGGCTTACTCGACGTAAGTGCGTACTGCCAAAACCCTGCCTCGGCTAACGCACCCTTGGCTGCTTCCGTGGCGTTGGCAGAGGCAGCGGGGCAAGCGGCGACAAAGCTATCGCGTGTCTTGGGGGACAGCATGCCGGGATCGGCAAAGTGGATGCACACGCGCTGCGCGCCGAATTGCTCGTGCAGCGTGTCTATCAGGAGCGCGGGCAGCGCCCCATTATCGCTTGCGGCGACGTGCTCAGCGACCGGCAAGATGCGGTCGAGCAGCCACTTGGGCCGCCTGAACCTATCCAGCAACCCCCACGCCATGCGCTAGTTCCTCATTGCACGCAAAATCGCCTGCGGAAGTGAGCCTCACAACAAACGAAAAGTACCTAAAAGCCCCTGTCAAATGGAGAAACTCCCCGATCCGCGATCACCATGAAAATAGTGTGACCAAGCCGTTCGCCCTGAGCATCGTCGAAGGGTGAACGGCGGAAGCGATTGACAGCTTTCGACACTTCTCCCTCCGTTCATGCTTCGACACGCTCAGCACGAACGGAGGATGTGCGTTCATTTCATTCCCTTGTGTGGCCGACAGACGGCCATGGTGATTACCATGAAAACAGAACGCCAACCTTCGTCATTCCGGCGAAAGCCGGAATCCATCTTCTCTTGCCCCTAGGTTCTCACTTTCGGGGAAGTAACGGGGTGCAAAACCAGCGTCTGCTTCGCAGGTTCATGCCCGGCCTTCCGCAGCTTTCTCTGCCGCGAGTTGCACTTTCTGCCAGTCGTAGTCAACGACAGGGTAGAACTTCTCCGGGTGCTTGAGACGCCAAATCTGCTTGCGAATGACAAAGTTGTCCGGTTCGATCTCTAGGGCGCGCCCCCAGGCGTCCAGCGCTTCACTCGTTTGTCCGAGTTGATGCAGAGCGGTGCCGAGACCGAAGGCGGCATTGGCGGATTCGCTATTAAGCTCCAATGCGCGCGCGAAAGCCTCCGCCGCACGCGCATTCTCGCTCTCTTGCAGGCAGGCCTCTGCCAAGGCAAGCTGTAGGTCCGCATCGTCGCCGTTTGCCGCCGCTTGCTCCAGCAAGACTTCGACCTCGAACGACTGCTGTGCCACAGTCGGTGCGGGAGGCACGTCCCCTGACGGCGTCGCCAGCAGCGTCTCGAGCTGTTGCACCACATCCTCGCGGTCGACGCTGAAGCCGGTAAAGAGCTGAAAGCGGATGATGCCCGCTTCGTCCACGTAGACGCCGTTCGGCACGGCCGAAAAACCGTACAGACGGAAGAGGAGCCCGCTGGCGTCGAGAAAAGTTGGAAACGTCACGCCGAATTGCTCCACGAACGCCCGCGGCTGCTCCACGCCGCCGCCGTCCATGGCTACGGAGAGCATCTGGAAGTTGTCAGCGGCGTGCTTCTCCGCGAATTGTTGCCAACCTGGCAACTGAGCGCGGCAGCCTCACCACGACGCCCACATGTACAGCAGGACGCGCTTGCCCCGAAACTCGCTCCACGTCCAGCGCTTGCCGTACACGTCCGGCAGGCTGAAATCGGGCGCTACTGTGCCCACCTCGGGCCGCTCCAGTGTTACGCTCACGATAGTAACCCCTCTGTTTCAGTGTGACTGCGCCTTAACGTGACTGTGCAAATCCAATGTGCGCCTTCTCGTCCTTGGCCGGGATTGCTTGGCGCAGTTGGCAAACCGGCGCTCATTGGACCGATCCTATCCAGCGTTAGCCCCATGCTATACAGCAAACTGGAGCAAGGCAAGTAGTGCAATTGTACGCGCGTTCAGTCGGCTTGATCACTTGAATGAGCGCAAGACACGCGCAAGCGGGTTTGGCCGGCGGACAACTCAGATTCAATTCAGGAACCTCGGATACGATCAGTGTATAGAGGCGAAAGTGTGCGTGAAATCGGGAGGGGATGATGGTAGTCAAGCGGAGTCTGGCCGTGGCGCTGATAGTTGTTCTCTTGCTTGGATCAGGGGTGTATTTCTTGCGGTCGTTTATCTTCGGTTCGCTGTTTGGCAGCGCCTACGAAGAGCCTGCGCATGAAGTCGTCTTGAAAGACGGCAACATCGAGATTCGCAGATATGAATCCTATGTGCTCGCGGAGGTCACAGTGGCCGGGTCGTTTGACCGGGCGACGAATGGGTCCTTTGGACCGTTGTTCCGCTACATTTCGGGGGCAAACCGCAGCCGGGAAAACGTCAAAATGACGACGCCGGTGCTCGTGGAGCCGACCGGTTCGGCCCCTTCGGAAACGCTGGCTATGACGGTACCGGTATTGGTGGAGCCGCGGCCGTCAAGCGAGGATGCACCTGGCCGGAGGTTGGCCGGGGAGAAGATCGACGCTTGGACGATGGCATTTGTGCTGCCCGCAGGCTATACGGCCGAGACGGCGCCGCTTCCCACCAACGAGAGTGTGTCCATTCGCCAGATTGAGGAGCACGAAGTCGCCAGCATTCGCTTCAGCGGCAGGCTCTCCAACGAGAGCGCAGAGCGCCAAAGGGCCCAATTGGCCGATTGGTTACAGGCAAGGGGTCTTGAGCACCAGGGCGACTGGAGGATTGCGACCTACGATCCACCGTTCACCATTCCGTGGTTTCGCCGCAATGAGGTGCTGGTGACCTTGCGCTAGGCAAACGGTGGGGTGCTGTAGCGTGCCGGTCACCGCACTCTCTACCTATTGTCCCGACATGGGCGCCGTGCTATACTCCGCGACAGTAGAAGGGCAAGTAGCTCAGCCGGTTAGAGCGCCACGTTGACATCGTGGAGGTCGGAGGTTCAAGTCCTCTCTTGCCCACCCACGTGGACAGAATCGAGAGCCTTCTTGTTGAAGTTCAGATTGGGGCCCGACTTAGCCGTGCTCGACAAGTATTCCCCACTTCCCCTTTGGGTTGTGGAAGCATGGCATACAAACCGAACCCTTACGTACCCTTCCTTGAGCTACTCCATTTTGTCCCATGACACCCCATGTGTCGGGCTGGCACAAACCCAGAGAAGCAGCCGGAAGACGTGACACAGTTCCTGTCTGCAATGCTGGGTTTGACTCTCAGTTCGGTGCGGGACCTGGCGCCCATCATCCTCGTCATAGCGTTCTTCCAGGTAGTGGTGCTCCGCCAGCCTTTCCCCGATTTACTGAGCGTGCTCATAGGGCTCCTCTGCGTGATAGCTGGGCTGACCCTCTTCATCCAGGGGCTGGAAAGCGGCCTCTTCCCCTTGGGAGAGGCGCTCGCGCAGGGGTTCGCACAGAAGGGCAGCGCTACCATCCTGTTAGCCTTCGGCTTCTGCCTCGGTTTCGGGACGACGATAGCCGAACCGGCCCTGATCGCCGTTGCCGCCGAAGCCGCCGCCGTCGCTGCTGAAGCCGGCGCCATTGTAAACGATGACAGCGCGCGCGCAACCTACGCCTTAGAACTGCGCATGGTCGTGGCCGTATCTGTTGGCGCCGCCATCGTGCTGGGCATACTGCGTATCCTCAAGGGCTGGCCGATCCACTGGCTCATCATCGGGGGATACGTGCTGGTGACCACCATGACAGTCTTCGCCCCGGCAGAAATCGTCGGCGTGGCCTACGATTCCGGTGGCGTGACTACCAGCACCATAACGGTCCCGCTTGTGACGGCGCTCGGCGTCGGACTCGCCACGGCCATCCGCGGGCGCAACCCCATGATCGATGGCTTCGGTCTCATCGCCTTCGCTAGCCTCACGCCAATGATCTGCGTCCTCGCATATGGGATGGTGGCCTCGTGACCGACTTTCCCCGCACCTTTGCCGATGCCTTGCTCTCCACCGTCCTTGACGTCGCGCCCATCGTCGCCATCCTCCTGCTGTTTCAACTCGTCTTTCTGCGTCGCAAGCCGCCCAACCTGCGCCGGATAGCTGCGGGATCCGTCCTCGTTCTGGTGGGACTTGCACTGTTCCTCATAGGCTTGGAGAATGCGCTCTTCCCGATCGGCAGGACGATGGCGAGCCAGCTCACCGCCCCTGAGACTTTGGGAGCGGAGAGGCTGGCTGACGGCATCGACTGGCACGACTACCTGCTGCTCTACGCCTTTGCCGCTGCCATCGGCTTCGCGACGACCGTGGCCGAGCCTTCCCTCGTTGCCGTGGCGATGAAGGCCCGCGACGCCTCGGGCGGAGCCGTTCATGCCTGGGGACTCAGGATTGCCGTGGCCGTCGGCGTTGCCGTGGGCGTCGCGCTGGGTTGCTTCCGCATCGTCACCGGCACTCCCTTGCCCTGGTACATCATCGGTGCCTACATCGTTGTGATGTTGCTCACATTCAGGTCCAGCCGGTCAATAGTGCCCCTCGCCTACGACAGCGGCGGCGTTACCACTTCGACTGTAACTGTACCCGTGGTCGCGGCTATCGGGCTGGGCCTCGCCGCGAGCGTTCCCGGAAGGAGCCCATTGATTGACGGGTTCGGACTCATCGCTTTCGCCAGCGTCTTCCCAATTATGTCCGTGCTGGGATACTCTATTGCTGCGTCCTGGCTGGCCCGCAGGCGGAAATCCAAACTTCCCAAGGAGGCTTGAGCTGTGAAACTAAAGCTGATCGTTGCCTTGGTGAGCGACGAAAAGACCGATGTCGTCGTAGAAGCGGCGCGCGCGGCGGGCGCCACTGGCGATACGATCGTCACCAGTGTGCGCGGCGGTGGTCTGAGGCCGGAAAAAACCTTCTTCGGCCTTGACCTCGCGGCCAAGCGCGATCTCGCCCTCTTCCTGGTGGCCGAGGCCCGCGCCCGCGAGATACTCGAGCGCATCCGCGACGCGGCACAACTCGATTCCGAGCCGGGCGCCGGCATCGCCTTCCAAATACCCATTGAAGACGCAGTGGGACTCAAAACGCAGATACCCACAATCCTGGAAGAATTGGAGTCCGAGATATGACAGAGAGTGATCCCATCAGGGTAAGAGACCTCATGGTCGCAGAACTGCACACGATCGACGGGCTCGCGACCGTGGCCGACGCGATGGCCATGATGAAGCGCCAACAGGTCAGCTCGCTCGTCGTCGACCGTCGTAACGAGGATGACGAACTGGGCCTCGTCGTGGTCGCCGACATCGCCCGCGGCGTGATCGCCGACAACCGCGCCCCGGAGCGCGTCAACGTCTACGAGATCATGTCGAAGCCGCTCCTGACTCTCCCGGAGGATATGCTCGCCAGGTACGCCGTCCGCCTGCTCATGCGCTTCGAGATTTCTCGCGCCGTGGTAGTCGACCAACACCGCAACGCCATTGGCATCGTGACCCTGCGCGATCTCATCATGGCTCACGCACCGGAGTGACACACCGGTTGCAGCAGTCGCCGTTTTTTATCGCTGGCTCGCCCGTGCCGGTCCAGGCGACATGCGAGAACAGCTTGCAACGCTAAGGCAGCGCGGCCTTGTGCGCCCTCGGCAGGAACAGGACTACTGAGTGACTCAGAACTGACATGGCCGCGGGGCCTCCTTATTTCGGGAATTGTCGAGTTGGGAGTAGCTGAGGCGCCAGTAGTCGCTTAATGGCACAGCAAACTTACGGTTGGATCACTCCCTGCCCATTGTCCCGACATGAGCGCCGTGCTATACTCCGCCGCAAATGCAGGGCAAGTGTCTCAGCCGGTTAGAGCGCCACGTTGACATCGTGGAGGTCGGAGGTTCGAGTCCTCTCTAGCCCACCAGTTCATAGGAATGACCAGAGGGGGCTCAATCTATTCCTCGGTAGCACCTGGCCAGACCCGCCCCGTGGTTCCGCCGGCTGTGGCGGCAGACCATTCTGTGCTAGTTTCTTAGGGATTTGACATTACGGAGGGTGAGAACGGAACCGTGTAAGGGGATTTAGAGGGTCGCCCGTTCGCAAGCAAATCATGAACGCCACTCACGTGCATGTCTGTTGCCTTGGAATGACTCCGGTTATAGAGAGCGAAACCAGGTTCTTGCGTTAAATCCTCCAGAGTGGCAAGTTAAGTTCTGAGTTGCCGCCTCGTGGTGGACCATCGAGGCGGTCAACGTAGGCTACAATCAGGGCCTGGAAGGAATATGGGATTAAGGCTGTTGCCATTGATTCTAGAAAACATGTAACTGGGAGACAACTCATGAACGACTACGAGCGCTACATGTTCGACCTTCAAGGTTACCTTGCTGTGCCGGGAGCACTGTCACCTGAGATGATCGCCCGGCTCAACAGCGTGCTCGACGAGCACATCGCCGCTGAGTGCCCAACGGACATGCAAACCCACAGGTTTGAGAACCTGCTCGACTGGTCCAAGGAGTACCGCGACCTCATCGACAATCCGGCCATCACACCCTACCTGGCCAATCTGCTTGGCGATCAATTCAGGCTCGACCACGTCTATATCGACGTCATTAGGTCGGGTAAGGGCCCGATCGGGACTAACCTCCACGGCGGCGGTGCTCCCTACAGCCCCACGTTCTACTACCGCTTCCACAACGGGATGATGTACAACGGCCTTTCCGTGGTTGCCTATAATTTGAAGGATGTCGGCCCCATGGACGGCGGCTTTGGCTGCGTGCCGGGCTCGCACAAGAGCAACTTCAAGTTCCCCGAAGAGTGGAAAGCGATGGACGAACCGGGCCCATTCGTGGAGCGGGTAACCGGACCCGCCGGCACCGCCATCCTATTCACCGAGGCCCTTACCCACGGTACCCTTCCCTGGAATGGCGCTGACGAGCGCCGCACCATCTTCTTCAAGTACAGCCCGCACTCGCTCTCATGGTCGGCCAGCTACCTGGACCCCAATGACTATGCAGACTTGACCGATTCCCAGCGCGCCATTCTTGAAAGCCCTAACGCTCGGTACCCAACCCGCGCGAGCGGTAACCTACAAGGTTAGCCCAGGTGATCTGCCCCTCAACCATCTGTCCAGGGCACCTGCTCTTGCAGCGTAAGAGACTTCCGTAGTCGTAGTCCTTGAGAATCTCGTCCATCTCCTCGGCGAAAGTGATGACAGCGTTGCTATCCAGGAGTTGCCGCCGCTTCCTGGGCAAGCTCCTCGCTTCTTCTGCGGCAATTTCCAGCCTCGCCTTACGCTCACGAAGCTCCACGATGAGGTCCGAAGCCTCGGCAACGTCGCACGATAACGCCAGTACCACACGCGACATCCAGGAAACGTTCGCCAATCTGTGGCGCTGCGAAGACCAGTTGGGCCGGCACCCAAGGGGCAAATATGGCCGGTACCATCTGATATACATAGGGCGGTTCGGCGGGATGCTTCTGCGTTTGCTGTTTCATGTCTCTCGTTTTCTAAGGCCAAACGCTTTTGGCAGGCGCACACCATGTTCGGTTGCCGAGGGCTATGGCATTGACCACTTTGGCAATGTGGCCGCTACGGCTTTTTGGACCTGCGCGAGCCAGCGGCACAACATCCCATCCCCGCGCTGCCGGATGCTGCGTTCTTGCGCAGGTAGCCCAATTGCCCAGGCGTTAGTCCCCTGCTATACTCCGCCATAGCAGCAGGACTGGTAGCTCATCCGGTTAGAACGCCACGTTGACATCGTGGAGGCCGGAGGTTCGAGTCCTCTCTTGCCCACCAAGCCTTACTTGCGTCAGAGGAGACTCTTGCAGTTTATTCGCAGACTGAGCAACGGCTGTCTTGATTCTAGCAAGCAATTCGCTGCCTTAGAAAAGGCCAAGACAGTCTGCGCTGGGCTCCTTGGGGCTCACCGAGAGCAAAGGGAGATTTGTGGTCCTGTGAGACCGCATAGTTGCTGAAGATTGGCGAGACTCGATTAAGAGTACATCTGACCAACCTTTCTCCGACACTATCTGGTTTATCTAGCGGGAAGGAGTGGGTTTGTTAAAGGCCGACAAGAGTATGGGACTTGCGCCTAACCTGGAAGCTATTTGCATAGAGGTGTTGATGTGATGGATGCTCAAAAACCCGGTCAGGTTAGTCTCACAAACATCATCACGCGCTTGCGCGACGGCAGGTATGTGATTCCAGACTTTCAACGAGACTTCGAATGGGAGCCATGGGATATCAGCGCGCTCATGCGTTCCATCTTCCGTGAATACTACATCGGGAGCTTGCTGCTGTGGAAAGGCAAGGAAGAGACTTTCGAAGCTCTAGCGTGCGAATCGATTTACGGTTTCGAAGGAGATAGCGAGCGAACTCATATTGTACTCGACGGTCAACAGCGCCTAACTGCAATGTACTACGCATTTATGGCACCTGACATTGCTGCGCCGCGACGCCAGAATCGTTTCCTATACTTCATTAGGGTAGATCGATTCATGGAACAGGCTTACGACGATGCATTCGAGTATGACTGGACTCGCCGAGGCTTGAACCTCTTGGAAGACCGTACAAGGCAATTTGAAAATCACATGTTCCCGCTATCAGTAATTGGCAGAGGTGGATACGAACTGTTCCAATGGGTTAACGACTACGAGAACTACTGGCAAGAAGTGGTTAGCCACACGAACGGCACCAAGGCACAATTGGCCGGGCAACATGCCGAGAACGCAAATCAGTTCGGTAACCACTTGAACGATATAACTTCCCAATACCAGATATCGTATATCGAGATGGATGAAGATCTTGAAATCGACAAGGTGTGCGACATCTTCACTCAAATAAATAGTAGGGGAATTCGCCTAGACGTTTTCGATCTCTTAAATGCACTCTTGAGGCCAAAGGGTCTCAAACTTAGACAGAAACTCTGGCGGGACGCGGCACCGCGTCTTGAGTTCGTTGAGACAGGACGAATGAATGTATATTTACTCCAAGTTATGTCCATCCTCCGCCAAGGCTATTGCTCGCCAAAATACCTGTACTACCTTATTCCGGGCAATCCGAGGCAAGTGCGTGGCCCGGATGGCGTAGTCCGGCCTGAGGTTCTTGTTGCTGACACTGCAGATTTTGAGGAAAGATGGAATCAATCAGTCGATGCGGTGGAGCGGGCAATTGACTTACTGCGCCATCCCCAAGAATTCGGTGCCATTTCATCTCAATACCTTCCTTATGTTTCAATCCTGCCGGCCTTCGCGTCGCTACAAGCCAAAGCCAATCAGCTGCCACCTGACCTGAAGCTCAGTGCTCAACGTAAGATTCGATTCTGGTATTGGTCCAGCGTCTTCACGAATCGTTACTCGGGTTCGGTTGAGTCTACGAGTGCTCGGGACTATTTGGACATGATAGCTTGGTTTGCTGATGACGATGACGAGCCCGGACTAATCAGCGAGTTTAGGAGCAGTTTTAGGGAACTCGACCTTGCGCGAGAGATTAGAAGAGGGACTTCCGTATACAACGGTGTTTTCAATTTGCTAGTCCTCAGAGGAGCTCGCGACTGGGTTTCCGGTACAGTTCCAAAGCACGGAGAACTCGACGACCATCATATAGTGCCCAAGAGCCGAGGTCATGAGCTTGCACTGAGTACGTCAATTGACTCTATTCTAAATCGCGCGCCACTGACGGCGGAAACGAATCGCGAGGTCATTAATGACCGTCTTCCCAACGAATACCTTCCTGAGCTAATTGCCGGCAGTAGTGAGTCGGAAGTGCTTGGCATACTCGAATCTCACTTTGTCTCTCGCTGCGCCTTTAGTGTCCTTATGAGGAACCCGTTTACACATGCAGACTACGAAGAATTCGTCGATGAGCGGCGTCGTGCCTTCATGGAAGGAATTGAATCACTCTTGGTCAAAGAACGTCTAGACTTGTCTCCACATCTCCAGGAGTTAGACGCTCGCATTGAGGCAGTTGAGTTGAGTTTGAGGCAGGCCATCGTCCAGCAACTTTCCCAAGATACCGAGAAGCTTCCTAGGGGGTGTCGTCAAAGT
>JAAXIC010000040.1 GCA_012270555.1 Chloroflexota bacterium | reverse complement strand
TTTCTCAAGATATAAGGACGAACGGATCAGAAACAGAATCCGTTGGAAAGTCAGTACCCGTTCGTGGTGAGTGGGCTTCGCGAAGCCCTTGTCGAACCATGAGCGGGTACTGTTGCTGCGAACTTCTCGCACACCCTCTAAGAGTGGAAACCCATGGGATAGCGCGCACTGTTTGCTTATGGGAGATCAGACGTACATCAGTAAAATATCAGAAAACCAACATACTGAGGTGGCTGGCGCTTCTCTATAGGGTATAATCGGTAACCAAGTGACAGCAATGGGTTGGAGATGGTGCAGTGGAGGCAGGTTGGTGTTCCGTCTTCTCACGCAGCGGCCGCATGAACTCATCGAGCCGTCGATAAAGGACGAAAGCCCGGTGCCGGGCTGGATCCTCATCTGGTCGCTGATCCTCATCAAGCTCTTCATTGGGGGCGCCATTCTCTTCTTCTTCAACGCTGAAGAGTCGCTCGTCTTCGTCATTGGCACCCACTGGATGGCGCCGGCCGCGATAGTCGCGCTCCTCTTGCCATTAGGACTCTTTTGGGGTCGACTGTGGCGGATGCGTCTGCGGCGTGAAGAACTGCAACGCGCAGAGTGGCATGTTGAGAAGTCCAGCAGGCGATAGAGATTTGCCGGCGGCTCGGACGGAAAAGGCACCTTTGAGCCTGTTTACAATCTTCTTGTCTGGGCGCGCAACGTTCGCCCTGAGCTTGTCGAAGGGTGAACGGGACCGCAATAAGCTTGCGAATGGCCTTCGTACTTCGACAGGGGCTTCGCGCAGCCCTCAGCACGAACGGCTTCTATCGGCTATGCAAACTTAATCTCGGAAGAACGTAAACAGGCTCTTAGAGATAGGGAGAGTCCTTCACAGCCTGCCTGGTTTGCAAACAGGGATTTTTACGCTCAGGACTTGACTATCTGGTTGTCATAGACTATGCTTGCACGGCAAGGATGGGGGGATTCCCATCTAAGCTCATTTGTGTAGAAGCCCTATGCGATAGGGGTAGGTCCTCTGTTCTCAGGTGCGAGCAGTAAACAGAGGAAGCGTATGCCGCAATAGGAGGTTGAGCATGCGAAAAGGTTTGTCCCGCCGGACGTTTCTCGGCGGAAGTGCGTTGGCCGGTGCGGGCCTGCTCTTGGCAGCCTGCGGTCAGGCGCAGATGGCGGGAGAGGCTCCGGCTAGCGAAGAGATGGCAGAGGAGCCCAAGGCTGAGGAGAAGACCGAGGCCATGGAGCCGGCGGTCGTCAATTACCTGCACGTCGACTTGGCCCAGAACGAGATCTGGCAGAACTCCTGGGGCAGCATCTTCGATACCTTCGCGGAGAAGCATCCGGACCTGAATCTCACCGTGACCGGCACGAGCTTTGGCGAACTGCCGGCCAAGGCCGGCGCCGCGCAGGCGGGCGGCATTGCCTTTGATGCCGTTTACGGCTATTTTGCCTGGTTGGGTCCCTTCATTGACTCCGAAATCATCACGAACCTCGACCCCTTCTTGGCTGCGGATTCCGATGTTTCTCCCGATGACTTCTATGATGCTACGACAGAGAGGTACCAGGGCAAGATATACGGCTTCGCGTGGTTCAGCAACGGCAAAGAGATCTGGTTCAACAAGAACCTCTTCACTGAGGCGGGCCTGAAGAATCCAGCCGAGAGGGAAGCCGACGGCGAGTGGACCTATGAGGCGCTCTTGGAGGACGCCAAGGTGCTGACCAAGATGGACGGCGACGAAATCGTGCAGGGCGGCGTGCGGCTCTATGCCGGTTACACGTCTTACCTCTGCATGTACGTCTGGGCGTACGGCGCCGATTTCTGGGATGAGGGCTGCACAGCCCCCACCTTTACTACCGACGCTTTCCGCGAGGCCGTGCAGTTCCACGTAGACGTGGCGCTGAAGCATAAGGTGATGGGCGGCTCATACACTGAGGGCACGCAAGCCATGTTCAACACCGGTTCCTTCAACGTCCGCACCTTCGAGGCCCAGATCACGCCGAACAACCTCTTTGAAATTGGCATGGCGCCGATGCCGAACGGCCCCGCCGGACGCCCCGTCGCGTTGGCCAACAACGCCATGTATCTCGGCGGCTCCGGTGTGAACCCCGATGGCGGTTGGGAGTTCCTGAAGCATACGTTCAGTGCCGACGTGGTTGACGCCGTTGCTGCTATGGGCGGCGGGCGCTACGTGGCCAACAAGAACGTCACGCCGGCTACGACCACCGACTACGAAGACGTCAACGTCTATCTCATGCAGGCTGCCAATAGCCGCATTACCCCCACTATCTTCAAGCAAGCCGAGTTCAACGCCGGCTGGCGCGAGACGTGGGACGAGATGGTTGCCGGCACGCTGACGGTACCCGAGGGACTGGAGCGCACGCAGGGTCAGTTGGAGAACTGGCTGGCCGAAGGCGGCTGCATCCAGTAGTCACTCGTACTCTCGTACGATAGAAAGTAGAGCATCCCTCAGGGGTGCTCTACTGCTTTTTTTGCCCCAACAGCGAAACTTGCAGCAAGTCTTGCTACAAGACTTGCAGTAATAGAGGTTGGCAATTCAGCGTTGCAACAGGCTGGCTGCCAGGCCTATTCACCTGCCCTGGGGTTAGATCCCATGGGGTTACTCTCACGTGACTTTATTCACAAGGTTCGCTATAATGCCCCAGTTGCCAGTGTGCTGGCATTGGTGTGTTGTGCCCATCTTTGGGCGAGCCCATAGATGCCGGCTTTGGCTCACGAAAAGTCCCAGCGAACGAGAAGTGCTGCGGTGAAGTACGCCTTTAGGAGGCGAGACAGGCAGTGATTCCGACCCCACGAAAAGCCATCCAGGAGATGTCGCCCTATGTGCCTGGGGAGCAGCCCCAAGGCACCGGGTGGACGAAGCTCAATACCAATGAGAATCCGTACACCTCGCCCAAGGCAAAGGCGGCCTTGGAGGGACAGGCGAACCAGGCCCTTTCGCGTTATCCTGATCCCCTGGCGCGGGACTTGCGCCAGAAGCTATCCGAAATCTACGAACTCGACGTGGACTGGATTTACGTCGACAACGGCTCGGATCAGATTCTCAATCTTACGTTTCGCGCCTACGTTGACCGGGGACAGACGGTAGCCTACACGTTTCCCACGTATCCCTACTACGAAGTCTGGGCGCACATGCAGGATGCCGAGATACAGACCGTTGCGCCGGGGCCAGACTTTGCCGTGCCGATTGATGAATTGGCCGGTTTGCAGGCCACGCTTACGGCAATCTCCAATCCGAATTCTCCTACAGGCACATTCACGCCGCCTGCTGAGATAGAGCGCTTGGCGCAGCAGTGTGAAGGCTTGGTGGTGGTGGACGAAGCGTATGTCGACTTTGCGTCGGCTTCTTGCTTGCCCTTGATACAGCAGTATGACAACATTATCGTGTCGCGAAGCATGTCCAAGTCGTTCGGACTCGCAGGAGTCCGTGTTGGATACGCCTTCGGACGGCCGGAACTCCTAGAACCCATGTGGAAGCTGAGAGACTCGTACAGCGTTAGCCGACCCAGCCAAGCCATCGCGGTCGCCACGCTGGATGACTACGCGTGGATGCGGAAAGTCTGTGCGGAGATTGGTGAGCGCCGCAAACGCGTAGCGCGCAGGTTAGAGCGAGAGTTTCCCTGCATAGTCTACCCCTCCGACGCGAACTTTCTCTTTGTCGAGCCCACGCAACATGCGGCGGCAGACGTTTTTGAAGCATTGAAAGAACAGCAGGTGCTGGTGCGCTACTTCCGGCAACACGGCTTGCAGCGCTACCTGCGCATTACGATTGGAACCGAGGAAGAAATGGAAGCATTCTTCAGCGCCCTGAGTGTGGTGCAGGAGAACAGTGTCGTGCCAACAACGGGAGGTACACAGTAACGTGGAACTTGTGTGGTCAGTGCCGATAGCCTGTTTGATTTCGGTGATTTTTGCTATTTGGCTTGCATATGACGTGTTGCGGCGCGATCGCGGCACGGAACAGATGCAGGAGATCGCGGGAATGATTTTCGAAGGCGCGACCGCCTTTTTGAATCGGCAGTACCGCACCATCGCCGTGCTGGCGATTGTGGCGGCAGTGGTGATTGGCGCCATCATTGGCTACTTTGCATCAGACACCGAGCTTGGCATCAAAACCGCGGTTGCCTTCCTCGTTGGCGCTGTCTGCTCGGGCATCTCCGGCTTTGTTGGGATGAACATTGCTGTGCAATCCAACGGTCGTGCGGCAAATGCGGCGCGTGCGAGCCTGGAAGAGGCGCTGAAAGTGTCGCTGCGCGGCGGTGCCGTGTCTGGCTTCTTAGTGGTAGCGCTAAGTTTGATCGGTGTTGGCGCAATGCTCCTGATCTATGGCGGCAACAACCTCACGCCGGACAATTCGCTATCAGTAGTGAGCAGCATCGTTGGCTTTGGCTTTGGTGCGAGTTTTGTGGCTCTCTTCGCCCAACTTGGCGGCGGCATTTACACGAAGGCTGCTGACGTGGGCGCGGACTTGGTCGGCAAGGTCGAGCAGGGCATTCCTGAAGACGACCCGCGTAACGCGGCGGTAGTGGCAGACTTGGTGGGTGACAACGTCGGCGACTGCGCCGGCCGTGGCGCCGACCTCTTCGAATCAACCGCTGCGGAGAACATCGGGGCCATGATCCTCGGTGCGAGCCTCGCGGTCGCTACCAACAACCTGGCGTGGGTATTGTTCCCGTTGATCGTGCGTGGCTTTGGGCTGGTGGCCTCCATCGTCGGCGTCATGCTGGCGCGCGGAGCCAATCCTGATAATCCCATGTCGGCGCTCAATAAGGGCTATTACGTTATTACCGTCCTTTCCCTTATCTTCATGTTCGTGTCGGTCTACTACCTCTTGGAAGACCTTTGGTTCTTCTGGGCGGGCACAGTGGGCATTCTGACCAGTCTGGCCTTTGTGTACATCACCCAGTACTACACGTCCGGTAGCTGGCGTCCGGTCAAGGAAATCGCGGAAGCCTCCCGCACCGGCCCAGCCACGAACATCATCAGCGGCTTTTCAATCGGTCTGGAGACAACCGCGACCTCCGTCCTGGCAATCGCCGTGGCGTTGGGCCTTTCGTTCTGGTTCGGCACGCTGGCTGAGGTGGAAGGCGTCAGCGACGCGGTGAAGGGCATCTACGCGACGGCGGTGGCGACCATGGGCATGCTCATGAGCGCCGCCTACGTGCTTTCGATGGATACGTTTGGACCGATTACGGACAACGCCGGCGGCATCACCGAGATGTCGGACGCGCCGGAAGAGGCCCGCGTGATTACGGACCAGCTCGACTCAGTCGGCAATACCACCAAGGCGCTCACCAAAGGCTATGCCATCGGCTCTGCCGGCCTGGCGGCCTTCTTGCTCTTCCAAGCGTTTCTCGATGAGGTGCGGCATAATTTGGGTCTGGCGCACGACGCGATTCAGGTTGACTTGGTTAAGGTGGAAGTCTTTATTGGTGGCTTCATCGGAGCTATGGTCGTATTCCTTTTCAGCGCGCTGGCGATTCGTGCCGTGGGGCGCGCGGCGGGCGACATCATCGAGGAAGTACGGCGCCAGTTCGAAGAGAACCCCGGTATTTTGGAAGGCACCGTGCGGCCCGATTATGCGCGTTGCGTTGACATAACGACACGCTCCGCACTCCGTGAGATGATCCTACCCGGTCTGCTGGCGATTGCCGGCCCGATCATCGTTGGCATTGCCCTGCGCTGGGAGGCGGAAGCGGCGTTTCTCATGGTGGGAACGATGTCCGGTATTATTTTGGCCACTGTCCTCAACAATGGCGGCGGCGCGTGGGACAACGCCAAGAAATTCATTGAGGCCGGCAACCTGAAAGATGCCGACGGAAACGTCATCGGCAAGAATTCTGTGGCCCACCATGCGGCCGTAGTAGGCGATACCGTCGGCGATCCGCTGAAGGATACGGCCGGCCCCTCACTGCACGTGCTAATCAAGCTCTTTTCCACGATTACGCTCGTGCTGGCGCCGCTGTTCATTTAGACAGGACATGCGCGCCGTGTAGCAGGCAGGCGTTGCCAACAATAGGAATAGTATGATGTAGGGGCGGTTCGCGAACCGCCCCTATCCTTGAGAAGGGAGCCGGTGGGTGGAAAAAGCTCACTCTCCTTGGGAAGAGGGCCGGCGGGCAGAATGGGCTCCCTCTCCCTGGAAGGGGACCCGCAGGCGGAAGAGGCTCCCTCTCCCTGGGGAGTGTACAGA
>JAAXIC010000044.1 GCA_012270555.1 Chloroflexota bacterium | reverse complement strand
CAACCCGGTCTATACAGGGAGAGGGCAGGGGTGAGGGGATTCCTTGCCTTTCTGATCGTATAGTAAATGCAGTCAATATATTTCAGTGCCAGATCAGCCATGGACCAACTGGCGTTCTGAGCAAATCCACCCTCACCCTATCCCTCTCCCACCAGGAGAGGGGACTGCCTGAGGGTTACGCAAAGCTCTCCGTCAAGGGAGAGGGAACTGCCCCGCTGTGGCAAGGGTTACGCAAAGGTCTCATGAGGAAGCACCTTCGCTAATGGACGTTCGCATCAAACGCATCGACCCCACGCTTCCGCTGCCCCGCTATGCTACCGCGGGGGCGGTCGCTTTCGATCTGTGCGCCCGCACGACGGTGACGATTGGGCCGCGGCAGACGGCGCGCGTGCCCTGTAACGTCGTCATCGAGGTGCCGCCGGGCTACGCGCTCATCGTGGCCAGCCGCAGCAGCACCCCGTCGCGCAAGGGTCTGCTGAAAGCCAACGGCGTCGGCATCATCGACCAGGACTATTGCGGCGACACGGATGAAATCCAAGCCCTCTTCCACAACGTCACGAACTCCGCCGTGACCGTGGAGCGCGGCGAACGGATCGCCCAAGCGTTGCTTATTCCGGCGCCGCGCGTCACGTGGGACGAGGTGGCGCACTTTGGCAGCGACGACCGCGGCGGCTTTGGCAGCACCGGCGTGTGACGCCTCAACATTCGCAGGCGCCTACTCGGTTACATTCTCTGATTGAATTGCCACGCCCATGTTGGGCGACTTCCCTTTTGGGAACGGTAGATGCAACCTCTTATTCCGCGCATATGCTGAATCCGTCCATCCTTCGACAAGCTCAGGACGAACGGATTCAGCATTAAGCTACATATGACTTTCCCTACTTGTGGTACTTTTCCCGTTCAGATAGCTGACGTCGAATGACGACAAGGTTCCTTAGCATTGGGCTCAGGATTGCGCCGCTCCTTGTCAGGACAATACCCACTCACCAGACTCAGCACAATATACGCGGCATGGTAGTGCACCTGGGGTACCATGAGAGCATGCAAAAAAACGAGAACACCCTAGAGGTAGTAACCAAGGCAGGGCGCGACCCAGATCCCACGCCCGATCCTCTCCTGGAAACCATAAACTCTACCATCGCTTCCCACGGACTACTGCCCCCCGGCAGCACGCTAGTCGTGGCGGTCTCCGGCGGGGCGGACTCGATTGCCTTGCTCGACGCCCTGCGGCAGCTTGCGCCGGCGCAGCGGTGGCAACTCCACGTCGCTCACGTTAATCACCGGCTGCGCGGCGCGGAGTCAGATGCGGATGCAGACTTTGTCGCGCAATGCGCCGCGCGAGCGGGTTTGCCTTGCACGGTTGATTCAATAGACGTGGCGCGGGCGCAGCAAGATCACGCCTCTCCGGAGAACACCGCTCGGCGGCTGCGGTATCGGCAGCTAGCGGACATCGCCCGCAAGGTGGGCGCGCGTTATATCGTCCTTGCCCACCATGAAGACGACCAGGCCGAGACCGTGCTACTCCATCTGCTGCGGGGGAGCGGTCTCGCCGGGCTGGCCGGTATGCGTTACGCGAGCCCGCTACTGCTCGACGAGGGGATGACGGACACCGCTAGCGGCATCCAGGATTACAAACCGCCAGATTCGACCATCACCTTGGTACGGCCGCTGCTGAACGTATCGCGCGCCGACCTGCGCGCCTACTGCGCCCGCCGGGGCCTGTCGTATCGAGAAGACAGCAGCAACGAGACAACCACGCCGCAGCGGAACTGGCTGCGCCATGAAGTGCTCCCGCTGCTGGAGACCCGTTACCCCGCAGTCGCGCGCGCGCTCGCCCGCGCGGCCCATGTGCTCGCGGCAGACCATGCGTACCTCACCGCCACGGCGGAGGACTGGCTAGATCGACACGCCCAGCAGTGTGCTGACGGCGTGCTCTTCGCCCATGCGGAGTGGCGCGCGCTGCCGCTCGCCTTGCAAACGGCGGTGTTGCGGTGCGCCGTATGCCGGGTGGCGGGGCACACCCAAGGGCTGGAGCACGCGCACGTGGCGGACGCCCGCAAAACGCTGCAAGCGGGCACGACGGGGGTAGCCTCTGCCCTGCCCGACGGCCTGCTCTGCCGCGCCGAACACGACGGCGTCTGGATCGGCTACGCGCCGGCACGAGAACCATTCGCGCCGGTCGCGCTCTGCCTGCCCGGACGCACTGCAATTGCGCCCCTGGCTTGCAGCATCAGCGCCGTATTGGTTGAACCGCAGGGAGTGGACTTCTGCGCCGGAACTCCCGGCAACGATGCTTGGCTCGATGCAGGCTTGTTGGCGGGGCCGCTCCGCGTGCGCACGCGCCTCCCGGGCGACCGTTTCACGCCGCTGGGCATGACGGGCGAAAAGAAGCTCCAAGATTTTATGGTGGATGCCCATGTGCCGGCGCGTCTGCGAGACCGGGTGCCGCTGGTGGTCACGGAGGATGATGCTATCGTCTGGGTCGCCGGGCACCGCAGCGACGCCCGCTACCGCATCACGGAAAGCACGCGGCAGGTACTCCACCTGCGCCTTGAAGTGTTGCCGGCGGAGGACCTGCCGTGAGCGGCGCCTACTTAATCCGCGCTCGCGGTCAGTTCCCTCTCCTGGGAGAGAGGATTAGAGCCTGCCCCGTACTCGATACGGGGGTGAGGACGAATCTTCAACTGCCAGCGGAGAATCTGGCGTGAGCGGTGAATCCTCTAGTCACAACGTAGATCGCCAGAAGCGCGGCAGCCGTGCGGTACGCGCAGCCGACTCACACGCGGCAGACTTCACCACGCCGGAAGGGGTGATCGAGGTTTCCGACCCGCCTGAAGCAGCCGACATGGGGCCTTCCGTGGCCGAAGGCTCCGTATTCTTTATTGCTAGCGCGCTGCTGCGTTCCACCCGCCCGCAGCAGTGGATCAAGAACGCCCTCGTCTTTGCGGGTCTGATCTTTTCCCAGCAACTTACGGATGCTACCGCCGTACGGTCCAGCGTGCTGATGTTCGGCCTCTTCGTGCTGGCGAGCGGCGGCATCTATCTGGTGAATGACATTCTCGACCGCGACGCCGACCGCGTCCACCCGCTCAAGCGGCAGCGTCCGCTGGCGGCAGGTGAATTGCCGCGCAGTGTGGCGCTGACTGCCGCGATAGTGTTGCTCGGCAGCGCGCTTGTCGGCGCATTCCTCCTGCAGCTTGCGCTCGGCGCGATCCTCGGGCTCTACGTGGGCATGAATCTCGCCTACAGCGCCTGGCTGAAGCACGTGGTGCTGCTGGACGTACTCTTAATCGCGTCCGGCTTCCTGCTGCGGGCCGCCGCGGGCGTCGTGGCCGTGCTCACGCCCATTTCACCGTGGCTCTACCTCTGCACGCTGCTGGCGGCATTGCTGATCATCCTGGGCAAGCGCCGCAGCGAACTGGCGCTGCTCGGCCCCCGGGCGTCCACGCACCGCCGCAACCTGGGGCGCTACACTACTGCCTCGCTCGACCGCTGGCTCACAGGCGTAGCCGCGACAACCATAGCTGCCTACGTGCTCTATACGCTCTTTTCGCCCGCCACGTTCGGCAATCCGATACTCATCGTCACGGTACCCTTTGTCGCTTTCGGCTTGCTCCGCTATCTGCGCATTGTCCGCGCGCCGGGCGGCGCGGAAAGCCCCGAGGTACTCCTCTTCCGCGACCCATGGCTGCTCGGAAGCGTCGTCCTCTGGAGCGCCACGGTGCTGGTGCTGCTGTACTTTGTTTAGAGCTCTGTAGAGACTTTGCATCACCCTCATCGGTGGCACGAGAAAAGCTCCTTTGACTTCCCTCGGACACCCTAGGAGCATATGCTGCGACTCAGAGAATAAAACCGCGCCAATCCAAGGAAATTACCATTCATGCCCACCGACCCCTGCACATCCGCCGCCATCCTGGAGCACCAGACCGCCGCCTGGAACGCCGCGAACATTGACGCCATCCTCCACGACTTCGCGTCGGATGCCGTGCTCACCAGCGCCTCCGGCCAAACGCTCAGCGGCATACCCGCCATTCGCCAGTCGCTCACGTCCTTCTTCAGCGCGTTCGCCCAGATCCGGCTCACGGTGCGCGCGCTCGTCGCCCACGGCGACACCGCCGCCTGCGAGTGGGAGTTCTCCTGCCGCCACCGCCTCACCGGCAACACCGCCCGCCTCCCCGCCAGCGTCTTCATCACCTGCCACAACGGCAAGATCACGGAATGGCGCGAGTACTACGACACTGCCCAATTCAAAGCGCAACTGGGGCTTACGCTGACTTAGGTGAACTGCAAAACCGCATCCAAGGATTCCTAAACACGATTGGCTACCTGTTCAGCGGGATCCTAGTCTTTGAACTAGGCGACTCAACATTTCGTTCATTGAACATTCCCGGAATCGAATATTGTGTTAGATTATGACTTTACTGAAACATACTTGGCGACTACCATTGAAGTTAATGGCATGCAAAGTGATAGTTTGGATAATACTTCCACTTGTTCTTGCTTTTGTGACTAGCAACTCCAATCTTCTTCATGAGAATCATTGATCGAGTTAGCTACCCGCCTGGCGCTAAGATAGAGAGTTTCGACACTGCCTCCTCAAGTGGGGCAGTTCAGAATTGACGAGGAGATGGAAGGAAACCAATGGATTTCAACTTCCGATGGGAAGAACCAATCCTAAGCGTCACACAAACAAAACGCCAACACTACGTTCCACGCGCATACCTGCGTCAATTCCTAGAACATGACAATCTAATTGGGGTAACAGATCTAGTCGAGGATAGAGAGTTTAGGGCCTCAGTAGACAATATTGCTGTCGGGCGTCGCTTCTACGATGTGGAGATTGATGGAGTAACTTACTCAGCTGAAGACTGGCTCGCCAATGTTGAGAGTCAAGCAATGCCAGTGATTAGACGCCTTGTCCAGCGCCCATCTAGCATAGATGAGCTTAGCCTGAAGGAAGAGAACGCCCTTGCTAGATACATCGCTGCTTTCTCGTTTCGGACTCCTGCCTTCCGAATCAGGAACGAGAGCACATCCAGTTCCCAAGTTTCACTAATTAAGGACAAAGTTAGAGAAATTCTCAAACTTCATCTTGGTGAGAGCGCAGGTGAGAGGAGATTTAGAGAGATTCAGGATAAGCCACTGCACTGGTGGTACGAAGAGGAAGAACCACCTCAGCCAGCCTCTGTTAGTACATATATGCTAGGAGAAACCCAAGGCTTTGCTAATCTGATTCGAGCAGCACCATGGCGCATTGGAAAAGGCCTCGGCACCAAGAAGCTCTACACATCGGACAATCCGGTTTCGCGCTATTTGCCTCCTATCAGGCCCTGGTGGGACTCAGGTGCCTTTTCATCGTATGAATACTATTTTCCACTGTCACCGAGAGTTCTCCTCAAGATTGAGCGCAGGCCTTACGAAGAGGGGTCCGAGGCAGACAGGCCTTTGCCACTGCGTTTGCAAAGCGACTTCACGGCAACAGAATTGTCCTTGGCACAACACATTGTATCTTATGAGGCAAACAGATATCTCTTTGGAGAAGAATCGATTGTCCCAAAGAAAAGTGCCGAAGCAATGCTGTTTCTTTTGGAGTATGCTATCCCTGAATTGGTCAAGAGATTCTTTCCAGAAACCAGTGATTCAGCCACGCAGTCAGATGTCCTGACTAGACCTACATGCGAGTCGAATACTCCGGAACAGAATCTTGAGGCCCCGTCTACTTAGCAAACCCGATGCGCAAGTTTAGGTTTAGTTGACCAACTTCGAGATTCGTAATGGCGGATTACCCTGAGCTTAGTTCAGCATGAAGGCCATGGTGTGGCTGAGCACTTCTGCGTTGCCAGAGATCACGACCAGCCAATCTAAAAGGGTTTTGCAGATTCAGGCCCTGCCGAGCCAGTTCCTCCTTGAGTTGAGGGCTCCAGTAGTTCCGGTCACCCAATATGGGTCCCGGTCTTCCATTGACCAATCCAGGCGCCAAAGTGCAAAAGGTAATCCATCAAAAGGCGACGGCGCTGCCGGGCGGCAAGGTGGAGATCGTTTGTCCAGAGTTGAAGGCGGGGCAGACGGTGGATGTGGTCGTGCGGTACGAGTCCGGTAAGCGGGGCCGCTCCATCATGGAGATCCTCAACAGCGGACCGGAGCGCCGCCTGTTCCAAACAGCGGAAGAGGTAAGGGCGTACTTGGCGCGAGAGAAGGCGTCATGGGACCGCTGACTTTGGAATACACTAACCACACACGGCTGTGAGCCCCATGGGCCTGGACATGAGAGGAGATAGCACATGAAATCGTTCGAGAGAATCACCGTCGATCCCGCAGTCATGGGAGGTAAGGCGTGCGTCCGTGGTATGCGTGTAACGGTCGGTACGGTGGTGGGGCTGTTGGCGGCCGGCCACTCACCCGCCGAGATACTTCGGGCCTATCCGTATCTTGAGCAGGAGGACATCGATCAGTCCCTGGCCTACGCCGCCTGGAGGCTGGAGGAACGGGAAGTCCCCCTCTCTACGCCATGAGGCTGAAACTCCTCGTTGACATGAATCTTTCGCCCGACTGGGTGCCGGCTCTGCGGAAGCATGGATGGGAGGCGGTGCATTGGTCCACTGTCGGCGACCCAAGGGCCAGCGATAAAGACATCATGGAATGGGCGGCGGCTCACCGATACGTCGTGTTTACCCACGATCTGGACTTCGGCACCATGCTGGCGCTCTCGCACGAAGCGGGGCCGAGTGTGCTTCAGATTCGCACGGCAGACACTCTGCCGGATCACCTGGAGGGTGCAGTTATCGCTGCCCTCAATCAACATGAGGCCGACTTGTCCGCCGGAGCCTTGGTCGTGGTTGACGAACGCCGAAATCGTGCGCGCGTATTGCCGTTATGAGTCCGCGTAATAAGCGTTGCATACTGGAGTCTGAGGAGGTATCGCCAGGCGCCGCGTGTACAAACACCCGGCCAAGCAGGGCATCGTCTTAATCGCAGGACATCCGGGCGTCGATATGCCACAGGGAACGTGGAACAATATCCTGAAGCAGGCTGGGCTACAGAGAAAGGGTTGACTATGAAATACGCTGTGGTTATAGAGAAGGGGCCAACCAGCTATGGCGCCCATGTGCCGGACTTGCCCGGCTGCGTGGCTGCCGCGGAGACCAAAGAGGAAGTGTGCACGCTTATTCGCGAGGCCATTCACCTCTATGTCGAGGCCCTTGAGGAAGACGGCTTGCCCGTTCCTGAGCCACAGTCATACGAACTCATCGATGTGTAGCGAGGTTTTGCAGAGGCGAGGAACCGGACTTCATAAAACACCTGCGACGTCACGCACCGCATAGGGCTGGGAAGATAACGCAGAATCATGAAGACAACGCGTTATTTCGATGAGCAGGTACGCCGCAAGCGTCCCTACATCGAATTGGCGTGGTGCGCTCAGGTCTTGGCTTCGCCCCTCCGCAGGGAGAGGCAGCAGGACGGTCGAGTGCGCTTTTGGGGAGCAGTCACCCTGCCCGGTGAAACCGCCCCACGCTATCTGCGCGTCGTAACGCTGGAGGACGGTGAGACTATTCACAACGCGTTTTTCGATCGACGTTTTACCGAAAAGGAACAGACATGAAACTTCACTACTATCCGGAGACCGACAGCCTCTACGTCGAGTTCAAGGCGCGACCGGGGGCGGAGACCATCGAGATCATCGAGGGGCTGAACGTCGATATAGACGCCGACGGCGAGGTGGTTGGCTTCGACATCGACCATGCATCGCAACGGCTGGATCTCTCCACGCTGGAAGCCGAGGCGCTGCCCCTGCATCGCATCAAGGCGGGATGACTCGCTGTTGGGCCAAGCCGTCGGGCACAGCATCTTCACCGAAGCCGATGACGGGAAGGCCCTTGGCGTGATCCGCATTCGTCCGACGCATCCCGGAGCACGGTAACCGGGTGCCGCGTATAGCAGTTAACACCCACGTTGCTCCCTGGCGGGTCGTGACGGTATTCTTTGATCGAAGCATGGTGAGCGAATTATGAAACTAAACGTAGACAAGCAAGCTGACGCTCTCTACCTGCGCCTTGACGACTCGCCAATAGTCGAGTCTGAGGAAGTTTCGCCGGGTGTGGTACTCGATTACAACGAGTCAAACGAAGTAGTGGGGGTGGAACTGCTTCATCTCTCAAAGCGCTCCTCCAGCCTGAACCTTTCCGCCCTGCACTTCGAGACAACTTGAGCATGGCATGAGGCACACCTCCTTGCAGCGGAAGACGTGACAATTATGCACGATACGCCGCGGGCCGCACTGTCCGAACTGCGCTAAGCCCATGTGAGAGTACTACATGTCCGCTGTTCCTCCATCTTTGGCAACATAAACGTATGACCACATGCAGTGCAGTCGCACCGCGAGGAAAACCATGAGCACGACGCAGCGAAAGATATCCGATGCCGCAGTGCGGAAGGCGACCGGCAAGGGCTGGGACGAGTGGTTCGCGCTGCTCGATAGCGAAGGGGCGGAGGCGCTGCCGCATAAGCAGGTCGCGCAGATGCTCCACGACAAGGGCTACATCGCGAGCGGCTGGTGGTGCCAGATGGTAACCGTGGAGTACGAACGCGCGCGCGGCAAGCGCGTGCTCGGCGGGACGGAGAGCGCTGGGTTCCAGATCGGCGTGCAGAAGACCCTGCCGCTCTCGCCGGAAGAAGCCTGGGCTCTCATTGTGGAGCCAGCAGGCCGTGCGCTGTGGCTCGGCACGGTTCCCGAACTGCGCTGGGAGAAGGGCGCAGCGTACGAAACGGCGGAGGGCGCACGCGGCGAGATCCGCAGCTTCACTCCCCAGAAGCTCGTGCGCCTGACCTGGCAGCCGCCGGACTTCCCCGCCCCTTCTACCCTGCAAGTCTACCTGGAGCCGAGTGGCAAGAAGACCGCGGTGCGCTTCCATCAGGAGAAGCTCGCCAGCGCTGAGGCACGCGAGGAGATGCGGGTGCATTGGCGCGTGGTGTTGCAGAAGCTGGCGGAGTTCGCTGAGTCTGGGGAGTGAATGCGTTTCAGCACGACAAACGCGCCACGCTTCATCACACCGGAGGATTCTTTAGGAAATCTCCTACGATACCCGTGGCCGTTCAGCGGAAAAACCAAGAAAGAGAGGAAGGAGCTTGGAGTTGCTTCTGTGGCGGCCCAACCCTACGCCCTTGGATTCCGACTTTCGCCGGAATGACGGTCTAAACGAGGGTCTCCGTAGTGAGCGCGCGCAGTCCGTGACCATCAAAGTGGCTGGCTTTCTTCCTTCTATCCCAAATGGCGTCCGGCCTACACCGGATCGGAGACGGCGTCGGGCTGTTGGGTGACGCGTTCTTGGTGGACGTGCGGGGGCAGCTTGCTGGGCGCGGCCACGTAGCGGGCGGCGTTCACCACCACCGCCACCGAACCGAGGTTGTGGGCCAGCGCGGCGGCGATTGGGCCGAGCACGCCGGTGGCCGCCAGCACAATGCCGACGAGGTTCCAGACCAGCGCAAAGAGTAGATTCTGCTTGATGCCGCGCAGGGTCATCTGGCTGATTGCAATGGCCGTGGGCAGTTGGCCGATGTCGCCGCGCATGAGTGCGATATCGGCCGTTTCCGCGGCTACCGCTGTGCCCGTGCCGCCCATGACGATACCGAGATCGGCCGCCGCCAAGGCGGGAGCATCGTTCACGCCGTCGCCGGCCATGGCCACGCGATTTCCCTCGTCCCGCGCGCCGCGTATCCAGTCCACTTTATCTTGCGGCAGCAACTGGGCGTGCCAGTCGTCTATGCCCACGGTATCCGCCAGGCGCTTTGCTTCTTGCTGCCGGTCACCGGTGAGCATTACCACGCGTTCAATGCCCAGCGCGTGGAGGTGCTCGACGGCCTGGGACGCCCCGGGCCGCACGGTATCGGCAAACTGAATCCAGCCCCAGAAGCGGCCGTCCACCGCCACCAGCATGAGACTGCCTTCCTGAGGCGCTTGTTCCTGGGACGGCACGCCCGTCACATCCTGAGACTCGATAAGGTCACGCGTGCCCACCAGGACATGCTGTTGCGCCACCTGCGCCGCCACGCCTCTCCCCGGAAAGGCGCGAAAGTCTTCAGCGGCCGGTAAAGCAAGTGACTGCTCGGTCGCATGCGCCACGAGCGCCTTGCCAAGCGGATGTTCGGAATAGCGTTCCACCGCCGCCGCGAGCGTGAGCAGAGTGTCGGCTGCTATGCCGTCCATCGGTATGATCCCTTGCACCACAGGCGTGCCAAGTGTCAGTGTGCCAGTCTTATCCACCGCGACCGTATCCACCGCGCCCGCGGCCTCGAAGCGCGCGCCGCCTTTGATGAGAATCCCTTGCCGCGCCGCATTTGCCACGCCGGCCACAATCGCGGTGGGCGTAGCCAGCACCAGCGCGCACGGACAGGCGATGATCAACACGGCCAGCGCCGCGCTGAGATTACCGGAAATCAGCCACGTGGCGCTGGAGACAAGCAGAATTGCGGGCGTAAAGTACTTGGCGTAGCGGTCCGCCACACGCACGATCGGCGCGCGCTCCTCTTCCAAGGCGTCCAACAGGCGTCCGATCTGCCCCACGTACGCCTCTTCACCCACTGCTTCGGTGCGGATCGTCAGCGCGCCGTCCTGGTTCAATGTGCCCGCATACACGCGTTGCCCCGGCTCTTTGTGCACGGGGAGAGATTCGCCGGTGACCAACGTCTCGTCCACTGCTGCCGTGCCCGCAATCACCACGCCGTCCACCGGCAGGCGCTCGCCCGGCTTCGCCAGCACCATGTCGCCGGGTTGCAGTTCGTCCGTGTCGACCTCCTCAATCTCGTCACCTTGCAAAACGCGATGCGCGCGGTCGGGTTGGAGCGCGGCCAGATGCTCCAACGCCGCCGTGGCACGCTGGCTGGTGGCCTCCTCGAGAAGCTGGCCGAAGATCATCATGAAGACCACGAGACCGGCGGAGAGGTACTCGCCGAGCAGCACCGAGGCGATGACGGCGATACTCACGAGTTCATCCACGTTCACCTGCCGCTGCCGCAAGCCTTGCAGCGCGCCCCACACAATGCCGAGTCCGCCGATTCCGACCGCTGCGAGCGCCAACCCCACGGCCAGGTAAGACTCGCCTTCCGGCACCAATGATATTGTCACTGTCTGGCCAAGATGGAAGTGCTGTCCGGTTCCCCCCTCACCCGTAAAGGAGACCAGCCAGGCGGCGAGAATCAAGACGCCCGTGGCGGCCACGGTGCGAAAGTGCGACGACCGCACCACGGGGCCGTATGTCTGCCAAAGGTTAGAAAAGGACATGGTCAATACCTTGAGAACACAGTCCCAAATGCTGTGAGACATCTAGGCAACTGCAGGGGCCGTGTAGCCTCAGAAACATGCTCTATTATGTCGACACCCAGGTAGCGCTAAACAGTTGCCTTACTCCATGCACTAGCGTATCTGGAATCACGTGTGGCGCGCAATGCCAAGGACTCTGGCTCGAATTGCCTCGCGCGCACCCAGCGTAAAGCGTCTACAGCCACACATTTTGACATAAGCAAGCAACATCGCTATACTATGCCTTTGAACGTGGCGGGCCATGAGATTGCATTGAAGGCATGGCAGCGCCGAAAGGTTGAAACGAGGGGCAAGTATGTGTCGGTGGGCATGGCTGTTTACGGGCCCGGAGAGCCGGGCAACGTCTAGGCGCATTACATACGCGTAGCCTAGCACCGCACCTGCCTCTCCGGTTGAGCAGAAAGTGTTTACCCGCTTTCTGCTTTTTGTTTGTAAAGTGAGGGACACGAGACGATGGCAGATGAGACGACGGCAGCGGACATAGTAGCGCAACTCGAAGCGCTGGAGCGTGAAGCGCACGACCGGCTGGAGCAGTTCACTGCAGAGTCCGACTTGAGCGAGTGGCGCACCGACTATCTGGGCCGCAGCGGCAAAGTAACCCAGCTTCTACGCGGCCTAGGCGGGCTGCCGAAAGAGGAACGCCCCCGCGTCGGCCAATTGGCCAACACGGTGAAAGCGCGGCTGGCGGAGGCCTTAGAAGCACAACAAGCGGCCCTCCGGCGCGGCCAGCACGCCGAGACGCTAAAAGCCGAAGCGCTGGACGTCACCCTGCCCGGCGCCCCGGTGCGCATGGGCCAGCTCCATCCCACGACGCAGATCCTCAACGAAATCCTCGGCATCTTCGAGCGCATGGGCTTTATGGTGGTGGAGGGTCCCGAGGTGGAGTGGGACCGCTATAACTTCGCCATGCTCAACATTCCCGCCAACCATCCGGCGCGGGACATGTGGGATACGTTCTACGTCGATGCCGATCCCACGAAGAACTTCGGCTCGATGCTGCTGCGCACCCACACCTCGCCGGTGCAGGTACGCATCATGGAGAATACGCCGCCGCCCGTGCGCATTGTCGCGCCGGGGCGGGTCTACCGCAATGAGGCGACCGACGCCAGCCACGAGGCCATCTTCTACCAGGTGGAAGGGCTCGCCGTGGACGAGCGCACGAGCATGGCCGACCTGAAAGGGGTGCTCACGGCTTTCGCTCGCGACCTTTTCGGTGCTAATACGCGCGTGCGCTTCAACTGCTCGTACTTTCCCTTTGTGGAACCGGGCGCGGAAGTATCCATTAGCTGCCACGTCTGCGGCGGCGACGGCTGCCGCGTGTGCAAGCACACCGGCTGGCTGGAAGTCCTGGGATGCGGCATGGTGCATCCAAACGTGCTGGAGGCCGTGAATTACGACCCGGCACAGTATGCCGGCTTTGCCTTCGGCATGGGCGTGGAGCGCATCGCCATGCTGAAATACGGCATCGATGACATCAGGTATTTCTACAACAACGATATCCGCTTCCTGCAACAATTCCGTTGAAGTCATGCAGCAGTTCAGCTGAAGTCATAAAGCATCTTAGTAAACACGCTGCCATGGCTGGGTTGATGCAGAGACTGAAACACTCGCCCTTTGGCAACGTGCAAAAGCAACAGTGAATGCAAAGTATTCAGCGCCGCGCACGAGGCGCACCACAGTCCAAATACGGTAGGCGCGGGGAAAAAAGTTCGCTGGAGCGGGCGCTCCCTGGGAGGTTCTTGATCGCATGCGAGTTTCACTCCGCTGGCTCGAAGAATATGTGGCGGTAAAGCTGCCGGTAGCAGAGCTGGCGCATAGATTGACCATGGCCGGCATCGAGGTGGCGCAAGTCATCCAGATCGGCGACTTCTGGAAGAACACCTTCGTCGGCACCGTTGTCGATCTGAAGCGTCATCCCAATGCCGATCGCTTGCAGCTTGTCACCGTTGACTACGGACAGGCCGACCAACCCACGTTCGTCACCGGCGCCATGAATATCGCCGTGGGGGACAAGGTGCCCGTGGCGCTCCTCGGCGCCGAGCTCAACGATGCCTACAGCGATACACCGCAGCGCATCAAGCTCAAGCCGGTGGTGTTGCGGGGGGTCAAATCCGAGGGCATGGTGTGCTCGGCGAGAGAGCTCGGTTTGGGTGACGACCACGAAGGCATCTTGATCCTCGATGCCGACGCGCCGCTCGGCACGCCGCTGCAAGACTACATGGGCGATACAATCCTGGAGCTTGACCTCAAACCAAACCGCAGCGACTGCCTCGCCATGCTCAATGTGGCGCGGGAAGTGGCGGCGCTCACCGGAGAACGGCTGCGCCAACCGGCGGTGAACCGCATCGATGTGCCCAATCAACCCGTGGTGCGCGTGGACATCAAGGAGCCGAAACTCTGCGCCCGCTACGCAGCGGGTGTGGTAACGGAAGTCACTATCGGCCCCTCGCCGCGCTGGATGCAGGAACGGCTGGAGGCGGCGGGCATGCGGCCCATCAACAACATCGTGGACATCACCAACTACGTTATGCTCGAATTTGGCCAGCCGCTCCACGCCTTCGACTACGACAAGGTGGATGACGGACAGATCATCGTCCGCCGCGCCCATCTTGGGGAGAAGCTCACCACGCTCGACGGCGAAGAGCGCACGCTGGAAGCCGGCATGCTGGTGATTGCCGACCCCAAGGGCGCCATCGCCCTCGCGGGTGTCATGGGCGGCCTGGACACTGAAGTGACGGAGCGAACCACCAGCATCTTGCTGGAAGCCGCCAGCTTCGATCCCACGTCCATCCGCCGCACGCGGCAAGCACTCAATCTGCCCAGCGAGGCTTCGCGACGCTTCGAACAAGGGGTACCGCCGGAGCTGGTCCCGATGGCCCGCGACCGCGCTATTGAACTCATTGCCAAGCTTGCCAACGGCCGCGCCCGCAGCCACGCCGCCGATTCATACGTCCGCCCGCAGCAGCGTCCCGACATCGAACTCTCGGAAGCAGACCTCTCGCGCTTGCTCGGCATGGAGATTCCTCTGACGCAGGCAGCCGAAAGCCTGCGGCCCTTGGGCTTCACGTATCGCAGGCAGAACGACCGGCTGCAGGTCACGGTACCTCTGCACCGGCTGGACGTCACGTGTTCCGCCGACCTTGTTGAGGAAGTCGCCCGCATGGTGGGCTACGACAACATACCCACCACGTTGCCGGCCGGCCCTCTGCCGGAATCGGCGCCTGATCCGTTGCGCACGTGGACCGACCGCGCCAAAGAGATACTAGTGGGCGCGGGTTTCTCGGAAGCCATTACCTATACGCTGACGAACGCGGCGCGCATGGCACGGCTGCTGCCGAAAGGGGTGACGGCGGAACTTGACGACGATCAAGCGCGCGCCGTGGCTGACGCGGTGCTGCCGCTCCATGTTTCTCCCCTTGACCTCAAGAACCCCTTTACTTCGGAGGCCAGCGCGTTGCGCACGGTGACCCTGGCGGGCCTGCTGGAAACCCTGGCAAACAACCTGCGCCGCCAGACGAGCGACGTGCATCTCTTCGAGATTGCGCCGGTCTTCCTCCCCGTCCGCGCGAAGCTGCCGGAAGAACGCCGCATTCTCACTGCCGTCATGGGCGAATACCGTACCGAACAGTGGGGGGACCGCGCCGAAAACTCCTTCTACACGATCAAGGGAGTGGCGGATCATGTCCTGCGGCGGTTCGGCATTGCGGAGGAATACGGCATCGCGCCGGTTACGCATCCGACCTTTCACCCGTATCGCGCGGCAGCAGTGACCGTACGCGCTGGCGAAGAAGAGCGCGTGGTGGGGATCGTGGGCGAGATTAATGCCGAAGTGAGCGCCGGCTACGACATCGACCAGCGGGTCTTGGCTCTGGTGCTCAATCTCCACGACCTGGTGGCGCAGGCCAACGCCACGCCGGAGTTCGCGGCGACCTCACGCCATCCGGCCGTGGTGCAGGATCTTGCCATTGTCCTCGATGCTGAGATTCCCGCCGAGCACGTCGTGGCAGAAATAGACGCGGCCGGCGGCAGTCTGCTGGAAAGCATCGACCTCTTCGACGTCTACCAAGGGCCGCAAGTGCCGGAGGGCAAGCGCAGTCTCGCCTATACGCTCACCTTCCGCGCCCCGGACCGCACGCTAAACGACGCCGAGGTCAACACCATCCGCGACCGCATCATCTTCAAGCTCCAGGCATCGCTCAACGCCGCATTGCGGGAGTGATCGATTGCGCTGCCGAAAATGGCTTTGCGGATGGACGCCGTCTCATTGACCGGTGAGGATATGCTGTTCCCTAATTCCGTAAGGGCTTGCCGGTCTTGAGGATGTGCGCGATGCGGTCTTGGGTCTTCGGTTCGCCGCAAAGGCTCACGAATGCCTCGCGCTCCAGGTCGAGAACGTGTTCCTCGGTAGCCATGGTGCCGGCCGGGGCGTCACCGCCGGTAAGGATGCGGGCGAGCTTTCGGGCAAGCGTAAGGTCGTGTGCCGTGGCTTTCTCATCGCGTAGCAGTTCCTCAACCGGCGCGAGCAGTGCGTCGCATCCTTCCGCCCCGAGCACGGGGAGTTGGACGGGCTTGGGTTGAGGGAGCGGCGCAGTTTCGGACAGCGCGATGGCTGCCGCTTTGGCGCGGTAGAGCAGATGATCGGGATTGGGTTCGATGCTGTCGCTGGCGCGGAGATAGCCAATGGCTACCGCGTCAGGCGCGTGTTGCGACACCCTGGCAAATTGGATTGTCTCAAAAGCGCGCTGCACTGCTGCGGCCACATCAGATGGACTCCCGCTTTCGCGGGAGTGACGATTTTGTTTGTCATCTCTGTGAGTAACGATCCCGTCATTCCCGTGAAAACGGGAATCCATCTTCTCTTCATAATCCCGTTCCCCCACCATCCGCAACAGCAGCTCCTTGCAGCCGCCACCGGCGGGAACGAGACCTACGGCGGTTTCCACCAGGCCCACGTAGCTTTCCCGCGCCGCGACGACGCGGTGCGCCGAAAGACCAAGCTCGATACCCCCGCCCAAGGCCCGTCCGTACAGCGCCGTCACAAACGGCACCGGCATGCGCTTAAGCGCCAGCAGCGAGAACTGCAGCTTGTGAATGAAGGACTTAATCGCTTTCCAGTTCTGCTCCTGTGCGGCCTGAAGAATGAAGGCGAGGTTCGCGCCGACGCAAAAGTGCGGCTGTACGTGACTACTAAGCACGAGGCCCCGAAACGCCGGCGGCACTTGCTCCGCGGCTAGTTCCATCACGTCGAGCACATCACTGTCGATTGTCTGTTTCGGCCCGTGAACGTCCAGAAAAGCTATCCCATCGCCCAGATCGCGGAGGGTCGCACCGGCGCGTGAAACGACCGGCTGGGCCTGCGCCTCCAACCACGGCAGCGAGAGTGACTTTTCACTGCCGCTGACATGCGCGTAACCGGAAGCCGGTGTGGCTTGGTCTGTGCCCCTGTCCGTATAGCGGTAAAAGGGATCGCCCTGTTGCGCCAGCGCGTCTACCCACGGCAGCACCGCCAGGCCGTCGCGCGCCATACGGTCTGCCGTGTCCGCGATGCCCAAGGCTTGCCAGGTCTCAAAGGGCCCGAGTTCCCAGGCGAAGCCCCAGCGCAGGGCGTTATCGATGCTGGCGATTTCGTCGGTGACTTCGGGAATCTTAGCCGCGGCGAACGCGAAGAGCCGCGAGAGGATGCGCCAGGCGAGCCGGCCGGCGGCATCGTCGGCCTGCGCCAGTGCGGCAATGCGGTCACCGGATTCCTCCAATTTTCGCACGGCACTTAATGAAGGCGCATCCAACGAGCGCTGCGGCCGGTATTGCAGAGTCTCCGGGTCGAGTACACGTATCTCCCTGCCACCGTCCGTCTGCTCACGCTTATAGAATCCTTGACCGCTCTTTTCGCCCAGCCAGCCGCACGCGACCATCTCGCGCAGAAAATCAGGCACCGCAAAGGCAGCCTGCTCCCACGCTTCCGGCACCGTGGCTTGCAGCTTGTCGCAGATGTCCACGTAGACGTCCAGGCCGATGAGGTCGAGGGTGCGAAACGTGGCGCTGCGGGGACGGCCCAGCGGCGGCCCGGTGACGCTATCCACGTCATCGGGTCCCAGCCCAAACTCCTGCATGGCGCGCATCGTCTCCGCCAGGACATACAGCCCAATGCGGTTGCCGACGAAGCCCGGCACGTCGTGGGCGAGGACGCAACCCTTACCGAGCGTTTCGCTGCCGAGCCGTTGCACGGCTGCCGTAACCGCGAGGTCAGTTTCGTGGGTGGGGATCAGTTCGAAGAGCCGCAGAAAACGAGGGGGATTGAAGAAGTGCGCGCCGATAAATCTGCGCCGCAGGTCTACGGGCAACGCAGCGGCAATAGAATGAATAGGTATGCTTGACGTGTTCGTGCTGGCGACGGCGTCGTGTCGCACGTGGGGTGCCAGAGCGAACCAGAGGCGTTGCTTCACGCCGAGATCTTCGAATACCGCTTCGATGACCCAATCACACTCTTCCAAGCGCGCGGCGTGGTTCTCCACATTGCCGGGGCGGATGCGGGTCAGGTCGTCGCGTTCGAAAAGCGGAGACGGGCGCATGGTTGCCAGTTTCTCCAGGGCCGCTTCGGCCCGCCGATCACGTTCTTCCGCCTCGGGTAGGTCGAGCAACTCGCACTCGATGCCGAAACCAGCCAGCAGCGCGGCGATCTGAGCGCCCATGGTGCCCGCGCCAATGACGGCGGCACGACGCACCGTCCAGTCGCACACCGATGATACAAATCCAGCCAAGGTTGTCTCACTCCCAACTCCGTCATTCCCGTGAAAACGGGAATCCATCCTCTCTTGACTCTACGCTAACTGTACTAGAGTTGCGGGGGAAAGCCCCCGCGCTTCTATGTACTGCCGTTGAGAGCCGAGGCGCACACCCAAGCCTATCCAACCACATTTCAATGCACAGGATTACGTGGCCATGACCGCCCCGTCGCCACGCGGATCGGAGCCGCCGTCCAGCCTGCCGTCTTCCCCGATTGTTGCAAGCTGGCACAGCGCAAAACGCGACGGGTAGCTCAACGGACTCTGCTCCACGGTGAAACCCCTCTCCCGCAGCGCGTCGCAGGTATCCGTGCGCAGACGGGCGTCGCACCACAGCATATCGCCCTCGGCGTGGATGCGCGGCGCCGTCACCGCTTCCGTGGCGGTCATGCCGAAATCGACCACGTTCGTAAACGCCTGCACGAGCGCGCTCAGGATGGCGTTGCCGCCCGGCGCCCCCCAGGCCACCGCAGGCGTGTCGTCGCGCGTGGCGATGGCGGGCATCATCAGATGCAGCCGCGCCTTGCGCGGGGCAAAGGAACTGGCGCGGCCCGGCAAGGGCTCGAACCGGTTCATGCCGTTGTTGTACACGAACCCCATGCCGGACGTGATGATGCCCGAGTGGTTCCCGTTGCTGTGGGTGATGCACGCGATGTTGCCGGCGGCATCCACCACGGTGAGGTGGGTGGTGTCCCCGTGTTCCTGGGGCGGCACGATGCCGCCTACGGTACCGGCGGCCACCGCTGCGCGCAATTCCGCCGTGCGTTCCGCTGCAAGCAGCACCGATTCGGGAGTTTGCGGTAGGAAGTCCGCGTCTCCTAAGTAGTCGCGGCGGTCTTGATTGACCACTTGCAAGGTTGACCCCAAATGGGAAAGGAGATCCACGCTGCCGTGTCCCAGCTTCTCCAGATCGAACCCGCCGAGCACATTGAGCGCTTGCAGTAGCAGGGGACCGCCGCCCGGCGCGCCGTTGCTGTACACCGTGTAATCGCGGTAGGTGGTGGAACGCGGCGCGTAGGTGACAGGTTCGTAGGCTGCCAGGTCGTCGCGGGTCACGAACGCGCCGTTCTGCTCGAGATCGGCGCCAATCCTCGCGGCTAACTCACCGCGATAGAAGTCTTCCGCGCCGCGCTCGCCAAGCTGCTCCAACGTTTCAGCATACGCCGGATTGTGCAGTTGGTCGTCCGGGTCGAACGGCAGGCCGTCGGGTTTCAAATAGAGCGCGGCGCAGTCCGGCGAGGCGCTCAGGCGCTCGACACGGCTCGGCTTGTATGGCTCGGGTTGTTCATTGGCGAACTGCGCCATGCCGGGCAGCACGGGAAAGCCCTGCCGCGCGATGCGTATGGCCGGTTCCAGGAGGTCGCGCCACGGCAGCGTGCAGAAGCGCCGGTGCACCTCTCCCAAGGCAGCCACCGCGCCGGGTGTGCAGATTGCCGTATATCCCATGGTGCTGCGAAAGTCCTCAAAGAGGCTTTCTCCGTTAAACTCACCCTCACCCCGGTAGTCGGCTTCCCACATGTCCGGCGTCACCCGCGAGCCGGCACGCAGGCAGCCGTCCACAATCGTGTGGGTTTGGTGGTCGCGGGAGAGCACGTGGGCCGAGACCATGCCCCCGACACCGCAACTGAAGGGAATCACGATCATCTGCACAAAGGCAGTTGCGACGGCGGCGTCGAAGGCGTTGCCGCCCACTTCCAGGACTTTCGCGCCTGCCTCAGCGGCGCGGGGATGGACGCAGACTACGATGCCCGGCATGTATTGCGCTCCTCAATTGCGGTAGCTTATCTCTCCAAGACTCTTCTCGCGTAGGACTAGCCTCTTGACAGACCCTGAGCGGACGGTGCGCCTGCCTGGCACACTTTTCCTAATTTGAACGACGATTGCACATCCGTCTTTCCGGCGCATGTCGGCATCTACTCCCCCACCCCACTCACACTGGACTCCGGCTTTCGCCGGAGTGACGTGGCTGCACCGGCACGATTTCCCCTCACCCCGGCCCTCTCCCAGTGGGAGAGGGGGTCTTCTCGCCTGCCGACACGATTCCTTGACGTATGCACCGGGCTTCACGCAGGGGTCTATAGGAGGAACCGAAATCACTGCACCCTGCCGCTGGCCGTGCCGACCACGACCGGTGTGCCGTCCTGGTTCTCGCACCAGACGTCGAGCGAAATCTGAATACCTGAGCCTAATTTCTCTACCTCGGTCACGCGGGCCTTGGACACAATATCGTCACCGGCGTCGACGATGCCGATGAACTTGGACGTGAGCTCGCCGTGACTCAGCCACGCCTCCCCAAAGAGATCGACCAGGAGTTCCGTCAGGTAGCCGAGGCACATGGCGCCGGAGGCCGCTCTGGTCGGCAAGCCGCTCTGCTGCGCGGCGGCGAGATCGGTATGCACATTCTTGGCGGGCCAGCCGTCAAAGCGCGGCCAGCCGCCGGAAAAGAGCCACGTGCGGTACGAGGTGACCTTCTTCGTGCGGCCGGTCACGGTGTGGCCAACGGGCGTATCGTGACCCAGTGGTGGCACTATTTGAATCCTTCTATGTTTGCGCCAACAATCTTGCGTTTACGTTAATTCGGCACTTCGACAGGCTCAGTGCGAACGGAAAGACCAAGGACTTTTCCGTGCGGCCTTCGAAGGTACTCGTGTGGCCTTTGAAAGTACCCTAGATAAGTGACATCATCCCAGGTTTTTCGTTCAACCGGATTCATACCCAATCCGTCATTCCCGCGCACGCGGGAATCCATCTTCGGACCGGCCCTGGACTCCGGCTTTCGCCGGAGTGACGGTTCTCGGGCAGGCTTTGGGTTCAATTGACTCTCAGCCTTCTCCCATGTAGATATTCGTCGAGACGCGGCGGAGCACCTTTGCGCCGGTGTCCGTCGTGATGAGCGCTTCTACGACCTGGTATAGCCGTTCCCGCTTTTCGTAGGTATCAAGGATCTTCCAGGAGACCGTGATTGTGCTCCCAACAGGTGCGGGGTCATAGAACGTGGCTTCTTCATGGGTGTGAATTGCCGCCACCCCGGCGGGCAGAGAAAACGTCGGGCTGCGGGTAAGATTACTGAAGTTGAAGAGCAGGCCGGCGTGGATGATAGGCTGCGCGCCATCCACGCCCGTCACGTAGCGCGGGTGAAAGTCCTCAACTGAGTGTAGGTAGTTCTCATTGAATTCTTCCGTGACCTGAAAGGTAAACGGTTCCAGCTCTTCACCGGCCACGAGCCGGTCAGTGCGTTTCGGTGCTGCCAATGCTCTCAATCACTCCTTGGTTGAATAGGAAAGGGATTCCCTGCGAACAGCGTCAAGCGGAGACTGTTCTTTCATCGACGAACCGCTTGAACTTGTAGCCTCCCGCAATCTCGCCAAAGCCGTCTGCCGGCAGGAACTCGATTTCCGGGGTGATCTCCGTTTCGGCGCGCACGGTAGCCGCAATTTCTTGCCGCAAGCGCGGGCGGTGCTCATCTGCACACGCGGCGCGCACGCGCAGTACGTCAGGTGAAAGCGGATCGGTCGGCGCTTCACGGCTGATCACGACCTGGTACTCCTTCACCCCGCGGCTAAGCAGACTGGAAAGTCCGTCCAGCAGCACCGCCGGATTCACCAGCGTGCCCTTGACCTTCGTCAGACCATCCACCCGGTACGGACTGCCCAGGAAGCGCGGCTCCCAGCGTCCGCAGTGGGGGCACTGGTCGTGCGTGAGCGCCACCACGTCGCCGGCCACGTAGCGCAACAGCACCGTGCCCCGGCGATTGAGATGCGTGAGGACCAGCAGTCCCCGCTCGCCGTCGGGCACGGGCGCGTACGTCTGCGGGTCGACCACCTCAAAGTAGAACTGCTCGGGCGCTGGCAGATGGGCGCCGCCGTTCTCGCGGCATTCAGTGGACGGCCCCATCAGCTCCGTCATGCCGTAGCCGTTGTTGACCGTCACGTGCGGGCTGCCCAAGCGCATGAGCCGGGCGCGCATGTCGTCGCGCATGGCCGTGGGGCAGGGCTCGCCCATTGCCATCACGAGTCGCACGGCGCTGAAGTCCTTGCCGAGCGTTTCTGCGCGCAGGATCACGCGCCGGACGTAGGAAGTTATACCCCACAGCACGGTTGCGCGCTGGCTCTCACTGAGGTCAATGGCCTCATCCATACGCCGGTGCACCGGAAAGTCGGCGTAAGCGCGGCCGGTATGTGCGCTCAGCAGCTTGCTGCCGGTGGCCATAGCGCCCCAAGTCGCGCTCAAGTATCCCTGATGCGGCACGGCGCTCAAGGGAAAGAGGTTCATCACCGTGTCGTCGGGTCCGATCCCCGCGATGCGCGCGCCGCGTCCCAGCAGATCAATGCGCGCGAAACGATCGTGCACGGTATCGTAGAAGGGCGTCGGCTCGCCGGTAGACCCCGCCGTATAGATGATGTCGGCCAAGGTTCTTTCTTCCAGGCTAAGGTCGCGCGCCCGGCTGGCGTCCAAGCGATACGCCTCCGGATCGCGAATGTAGTCTTGCTTGGTCATGGGCGGCAGCTTGGGGATGTCGTCCACGGTGCGGAAGTCGTCCGGCGTCAGCCCCCGCTCCGCGAACACCCGCCGCGCGTAGGGATGCGTCTGCGCCCACAGCGGCGCCATGCGCTGCAGGTACGTGTTCTGTTGATTTCGGAGCCACCGGAGGTACCCAGCGGCGTCGGCGCCCGCGGGCGATGCCGGCATCTGCCTACTTTCGCTTGGCGCGCTCTTGGTTGCCATTCAGTGCTGCCGTTTGTATTGATTTGAGATTATTGTCTAGGCCGTGGTCGGACGAAGGAGGGAACGTGCACACCATGCACTTGGACTTTCCGATTCTAGCGCGGTAGGTGTGTGGATTCAAGAAGCGATGAAGCTTGCCACCTGGTGAAGTGGTGTAGAATATCACAGACGGTCACAAGGCTGGGCGGCTAGCTTTAGCTGTGGAAATGCAGAAAACCGGAGTGGAATTGCGGCTGAGTGCAGCGCGGTGTGATGAAGGAACGCGGACAAGCCTCAGCCCAATGGCCAGCGAGCAGAATTCTGGACTGGCACAGGAAAGACAGGCAACGTCAACAAGAGGCGCCGGGATGGCGGGCGCGCGACAAAATTTGGAGGATGCATGTAATGGCTGCAACCCAGATGCTTTCGGAAGTGATTACAGACCAACGAGCGTGGACCGCGCAGACTATCGATGCGGGTGCGTCTTGGCGCTATGAGCTAACGGTGGACTGCTTTGCGGAACTGAACGCCTTTCTCGCGCAGCGGCCGAGCCAGTCGCCGCCCATTACCGACGTGCGTATTCGAAGCGATGAGTTTCCCGCCTGTGCCGCGGTTCTCCAAAGCGCGCTTGGCGGGTTGGAAAGCGGACGCGGGTTCATCATCGTCGAGCGGCTGCCCCTCGATAGATACACGCGCGAGGAAGCGCAAGCGATCTATTGGGCAATCGGCCAGTTGCTTGGCATTCCCTTTGCTCAGGACGTCAAAGGCACGCTGCTCTTTGACGTGCGTGATACCGGACGGGACGTGAAAAAGGGGGCGCGCTTCTCCGAAAGCAACCTGGAGAGCAGCTTTCATATGGACCACAGTTTTGGCGACCCCATCCCCGATGTTCTAGGCCTGCTCAGTTTGCAGGGGGCGAAGTCCGGCGGCCGGAGCCAGTTCATGAGCGCGTATACATTGCACAACGAACTGCTCACCTCGTACCCGGATGTGTTGCCGGCGCTTTACGAGACCTTCTATTTCGACCGGCGCGGTCAATTCAAGGAGGGTGAACCGCCGGTTTTCGAGGCGCCAATCTTCCGCTGGGACGCGCAAGGCCTGCACATCCGCTACCTGTACTACTACATCCAGGTAGGTCAGGAAAAGATGGGAGAACCATTCAGCCCCGCGAAAGCCCGAGCGCTGGAGGCGGTGGAGGAGACATTGCGCCGCCAGGAACTCCACGTCGAGATGCTGCTGGAGCCGGGCCAGATGCTCTTCACGAGCAACCACTGGCTGCTGCACAACCGCACGTCGTTCGAGGACTACCCTGAGCCGGAGCGGCGGCGCCACCTGGTGCGCCTCTGGCTGAGCAACCGCAACGGTGACGTGGCGCACCATTAGGCGCCGCTCCTTGCCAATTTGAAGAACTCCCGGCGCTAGTTTGCAATACTTGTATAAGGGAACCGAGCGAATTTGTTCCCTCTCCCGGCGGAGACCTTTGCGAATCCCTCGTCGCAACGAGGCAGTCCCCTCTCCCGGCGGGAGAGGGTTAGGGTGAGGGGGAATCTTCATTGGCAAGCGTGTAGGGGCACGATATATCGTAATGCTGTCGCATTAAAGTAGCGCGGGGGCTTGTCCCCCGCCTCTTGGCATCATGCGGCTTGCAAAACTGCATCGCCGCAGCGGATTGAGGGGGTTGCCGGCACTGTCCTTGATCGTGCGCTGCGTCCACAGGTGGCAAACTTGCGGGCTAC
>JAAXIC010000002.1 GCA_012270555.1 Chloroflexota bacterium | reverse complement strand
TCGCGGGCTTCGACAAGGTCGCGGGCGCCGTCCCAATTGCGGGCGATGCCGCGCTCTTCATGCCACATATGCTGCCATAGGTGTTCCAGGATCGCAGTCGCGTGGTCGCAGTATCGTGGGTTTTCCGTCGTGCGGTAGGCATCCAGCAACGCCTGTGCCGCCAGGGCGTTCTCCTTGGCGTGGATGACGGGATCGATACATGTTTCACCGAAATCGTCCCGCTGGTCGGCGGGCAGTTGATAGTACTCCTGCGGCGCGAAGAATCCTCCATAGAAAGCGCCCGAGGCCGCATCATGCAGCTTCTGCAGCATGAACTGCAGCACGCGCGCGCCGGTCTGCGTAAAGGCGTTCTCACGAAAGACGTGGGCAGCTTCCATGTAGAGCGAGACCAGCGCCGCGTTCTCTTCCAGGGTGCATTCGCGCTCGGGGTTCTCCCACTGGGCGTCATTGGCAAAGCGGAAGAACATGCCGTCCTCCCGGTCGAAGAGGTTGCTCAGCGCCATGATGTCGAGGGAGTGCTTGACCAGCGCGGCCAGATCGTAGTCGAGCGTATGCTGGCACCACTCCAGGGCGAAGTGGAGCGCCTCCGTATGGGTGAACTTGGGAGCGTCGCCGATGCCGCCGTTCACGCGATCGAACGCGCTTGTGATGAAGGCCATGGTTTCGGCAGGGATTGCGGGCGTAAGCACACCGTCCGTGGCTTTCTCAGCAGCCTCCGCCTCCCGCCTCTTCTCTTCCAACGCGCCGAGCTTCTCGCGGATGGTGTCGCGATTCTTGCGGTACTCTGCGGCGAGTTCCACCAGAAAGTCGCGCATCTCCTGCACGGGAATATATGTCGCGCCCGCCATGAGTTCGCCTTCCGGTGTCAGAAAGGCCGTGGTAGGCCAGCCGCCGCGGTTGTAGCGCCGGTCGATGTCGGGCCGCGCGGCGGCATCCACCCGCACGGGCACAAAATCGGTCTTGATGAGATACTGCACGGTATCATCGGAATAGGCGCGCTCGTCCATGAGATGCGACCACTGGCTCCACGCCGTGGTGAGGCAAAGCAGAATAGGCCGGTTGCGGGCTTGTGCTTCCGCAAAAGCAGCTTTCGACCAAGGGCGCCAGGGGATGAGGTGGGCGCTGTGCGGGCGCGGCGAGAAGCGGAATGATGATGTCTGCGCTTTTGATTCCATCGTTTGCTCGCTTGCAGGTCGGCCGGGGCAATGTCCACATTATAGCGAGAGATCGACGCAAACTGTTTGCACGAGGCACAAGCCTCGTGCAGATGTATCCTGGCCCTGTATTGTCTTGCCTGTTGCGTTCATACTTCGACACGTGCCTTGACACCCCAGCGAAACCCCCAACATACTGGCTTCACTATTGTGGCCGCAAACAGCATATTGGCACGTCGTAAAGGTAATCCTGATGCGCGCGCTGGATATCGATCAACACATGCGCCAAGTCGGCACGTGGGTGGACTGGAGCCAGACCGTCGATACGTTCAAGAGTGGTGAGCCCAGCACAAAGGTGCGCGGTATTGCCGTGGCGTGGCAGAGTCAGTTTGTCACGCTTAAAGCCGCCCACGCGGCGGGCTGTAACGTCTTCATCACGCACGAACCCACCTTCTACGTCCACCGCGACGACGATCCCGGGGCGTTCGCCGACGACCACACGGCAGCGAAACGCGCTTGGCTGGCGGAGACCGGCATGGTCGTGTATCGCTGCCACGACGTGTGGGACGTGATGCCCACCCACGGCATACGCGATAGCTGGGCCCGAGGTCTGGGTCTGGCAGCCGAGCCGCTGGCGGAGGACGAGCGCCGCTGGTACGGTCTCTTTGGGGTACCAAGCCAAACGGTGCATGACCTGGCGCAGGGCTTCGCCGCGCGGCTCAGCGCTATCGGCCAGGACCAGGTGCAGATCGTCGGCGACCTTACGCGCACGGTCGAGCGCCTGGCCATCGGCACGGGCGCCGCCTGCCGCGTGCCGGACATGGCGCAATTGCGGGACAAGGAGGGCAACTATCCGGATACGCTGCTGGTGACCGAAGACGGCATGCGCTTCTGGGCCGACGGCAGTTGGGCGCTTGACCGCGACCTGCCCCTGCTGGTAGTGAACCACGCCACCGCCGAAGAGTGGGGCATGCGCTCGCTGGCCGAGTACCTGAAGGTGCACTTCCCAGACGTGCCCGTGCAGCACTTTCCCCAGGGCTGCCAGTATCAGAGCGTCCGCGCTGTGGGTAGGTAGGCAGTGAGATGCAGCTAGAACGCTGAAGCTGCCTGAATCGAACCATTATCCGGCCGCGGGCAGTGGCGGAGATTGTGGCTGGTTCCTCACTTTATCCCACGAGGGCGTGGTTGGTTTCGCCATACTATCAGATGCCTTGACACCGTAGCGAGACCCTTACCATACTGAGAGCGTTAGTACCGTCTTCTAAAGAAGACGGTGGCGCATGGCTGGTTTCTTCTCGATGTACCCAACGTAGGGAAGCAAAATTATGGCTGAGACGATGGAGGCGGTGGTCTGTCACGGGCCCGGAGACTACCGCGTGGAACAAGCCCCTATGCCGGTCATGATGGATGCGTCTATGGTGCTGCGCACCGCCGCCTGCGGCATCTGCGCCAGCGACATCAAGTGTTACGACGGCGCGGGGCACTTCTGGGGCAACGAGACCCGCAAGCCCTATGTCATCACGCCGGTCGTGCCCGGGCATGAGTTCAGCGGGTACGTGGAGGCAATCGATCCGGCCGTTGCCGAACAGCACGGCTTCCAAGAGGGCGATCTCGTGGTGGTGGAACAGATCGTGCCCTGCTGGCAGTGCCGCCACTGCACGCGCGGCAACTACTGGATGTGCCAGGTCAACTACATTTTCGGTTTCAAGGGCGGCATCTGTGATGGCGGCATGGCGACCCACGTGCGCGTGCCGCGCAACGCCATCGTCCATAGAGTGCCTGCGGGGCTTACCGTCGAACAGGCCGCTTACGTCGAGCCGCTGGGCTGCGCGCTTCACGCGGTAGAGCGCGGCGAGATTGAGGTCGGCGATACCGTCGTGGTGGCCGGCATGGGCAACATCGGCCTCTGCATGCTGCAAGCGGCGCGGCTCTACTCGCCGGGCAAGCTCATCGGCATCGACCTGCATCCGCGACGCCGCGCGCTGGCGAGCGAGTTCGGCGCCGACGTGGTGTTGGACCCCACCGACCCCGGCGCGTTGGAGACCATCCTCGATCTCACCGACGGTTACGGTTGCGACGTGTACATCGAGGCTACCGGCCATCCTTCCGGCGTAACGCAGGGCTTGGATATGATCCGCAAGCTCGGCACGTTCGTCGAGTTCAGCGTATTTGGGGAAGACGTGAAGGCCGACTGGACCATCATCGGCGACCGCAAGGAGATCAACATCCACGGCGCGCATCTGAGCCCTTACACCTATCCGCTGGCCATGGACCTGCTGCTGCAGGAAAAGGTCACCGTGGACCCGCTCATCAGCCACACATTCCCTATCAGCGCGTTCCCGGACGCCATCGAGGCGGCGCACAACAACGCCGAGGGCATGAAGGTGATGATTGTGCCGGAATAGTGTGGAGCATTGGAACGGAGATTGCGGCAACCTGCCGTTTACCCTTCGACAGGCTCAGGGCGAACGGCAGATGAGAGCGGGTGAGCGAGACAAGAGATGACCTTACAAGAGAGATTGACCGTCACTTCCAATCCAGACAGTTACACCTAGGGAGCGGTCGTTCGAAGTTACTTCTGCAATAGGAGAGGAGCACGGTTCTTATGAAGATCGCCTGCCAAGAGAACAAGGTACCGGGAGACACATTCCAGAAGAAAATGGACAACCTGGAGCGGTTCGGTTTTGAAGGCGTGGAATTGATGCACAGCCGCTTGGCGGAGCGCTTGCCGGAGGTCAAGCAGGTGCTGAGCAACAGCAGCGTGCAGGCGAGCACAATCTGCACCGGCTCGGAACATGATTTACTCGGCGTGACCAAAGACGACCGTGCCGCGCGCATGGAGCGTTTTCGAGGCTTGTTGGCCTTAGCCGGTGAACTGGGTCTCGTGGGCGTGATAGCCGTGCCGGTGCGGGGGCGGACGCCGATCTTTCCCGATCTTTCGCCCTACCAGTCCGGCGCGGACCTGGAGCGCAACCTCTACGTCGAACTGCTGCGCGAAGCCGGCGAGAGCGCCGCGCGGGAGGGCACAAACATCCTCGTGGAGCCGCTCAATCGCTACGAGACGCACCTCGCCAATACGCTCGCGGACGGCGCTGCCATCTGCGCGGCGGCGGACCATCCCAACGTCAATATCATGGCCGACTTCTTCCACATGAGCATCGAGGAGGCGGACATCGCGGCCAGCATCCGCGGGGCGGCGAAGTATGTGAAGCACGTGCATCTCGCCGATAGCAACCGCACCCAGCCCGGTACCGGCCACACGGAGTTCAATTCGGGCTTCGCCGCGCTGCAGGAGATCGGCTTCGACGGCTTCATGGCGCTGGAGTGCGGCATCACCGGTGATCCGGAGGAATCCTTGCCCGCCACGGCAGCGTATCTAAAGAGTTGCATGGCATAGCGCCGCAATTTGGAGCGTTTCGTCCCTCTGACAAGGGATTGGAAGTTCAGGGCAAGAGTCGAATAGTCCCCTCTCCCCGTGGGAGAGGGTTAG
>JAAXIC010000050.1 GCA_012270555.1 Chloroflexota bacterium | reverse complement strand
CATATCAGTGTCGACGCACTCGGCAATCCTTTGCGCTTTACGGTGAAATGTCCACACAGCCTAGTCTTCTCAATAAACTTGACCTTCCACGCCCAATTCCACTTCTTTAGTGTTCTCACGCTAACAATGGTACGTCCAAAGCGGGAATAGGCCGCCGGCGAGTAACTCGGTTCGCCTGGAGCAATGTTCCATTGGCCCTCCCCCGAACTGAACGTGCGGCCATCCCGCTCTCGGCCTACTCCGAGGGCTCCGTTAACAAAGGGGTCTCCCCCGTCGGCCATTGCGCGTTCCGTTTGACATCAGGGATAAGGCTCTCCTATAGTCCATAGGAACTCCAACGCGAGAGGAGGCACAGTGTCCACCGACAAACCTATTCCTGATGGCTATACGGCCGTTACTCCTTATCTCCTCGTCGAAGGCGCTGCCGGGTACATTAGCTTTTTAGCAGATGCGTTCAACGCTGTTGAGCGCCGAAGTGTCCCCATGCCCCAAGGCGGTATCGGTCATGCCGAAGTTGAAATCGGTGGCGCTGTTCTGATGGTGGCCGATGCCTTCCCGCCGGATTTTCCTGCCACTAAATCGCTGATACACCTCTACGTTGGGGATGTCGACAGCACGTATGCCCAGGCTGTTGAGGCGGGCGCGACGGCCATTGCCGAGCCTTCGGACGAATCCTATGGCGACCGCATGGCCCGCATCCTGGATCCCTGCGGCAACCAATGGATAATCGCAACGGCGGGCTGAGAGCAAGCTCTTTCTGCCTGATCGCATCTTCTCTTCACTCACCATACAGCACGCCCTTAGGAATCACTATGCCGTTCACCCAGAATCATCTTCCGGGTGAACGGCACAGTACCAAGCTCTTCTCAATGTTGGCGGCAGTCTAGCCTACTGTTCGCAAGCTGCTACTGCGCCACGCTCTCAACCTGTCTAGAGCTGGTCGGCCCACTTATTGAGGACCTCTTGTACACGGTCGGCGTGCTCCTTGTTGGCCTCTTCGGGCGTGATCTCCTTGGCATAGGCTCGGAACCAAATGTCGATGTTGATGCCGATGATCTCATCGTTACCGGGGATAACCGGCACCCACTTCGCGAGCTCCAACTCTGCCAGATACGCCTCAGCCTCAGGCACCTGCTCCAGGTAGCCGCCGAAGGAAGCTGACTGCAGCGCGGGGATGTAGTCACCGGCGCCAACGGACCAACGCAAGTTGACGTCCCCATCCAGGAAGAACTCGATAAGGGAGAAGCCCCCGTCGGGATTAGCAGCGCCCTGCGGCTGTGCCAGTGCCCAGCCACCCTGGTAGTTGGTCGCCACGCCATCCGGCGGCAGCGGCATGGGCGCGGACTTGAAGTTGATCGCCGATTCCCACGCCTTGCGATACGTGGCGGCATACCAGTGGCCGCCGATCATCTGCGAGACGCCACCGGTGGTGAAGGCATCGTTGCGATCGGGCCGCTGCTGGCCCAGGAACTCATCGATCCGCACGTTGCCGCCGCAAAGGTCGACCATGTTGATCATGAACTTGAGCGCGGTCACGCCCATTTCATTGTCAAAGTTGACCATCTTATTGTCGGGCGTAAGGTATTCGCCGCCCTGCTGCCAAAAGTGGATGTACCACTGCAAACCGACCGGCGGATTGCCTGGAGGGCCGGTGGAGTAGCCGAGCCGCTCGATCACGCCGTCCTGCCCCGCTTTGTGAAGCAAGAGCGTGGCCGACTCCAGCTCGTCCCAGGTGGTGGGGGGAGCTTCCGGATCGAGGCCCGCTTCGATGAAGTGGTCCACGTTGAACATGTACGTGCGGGCGTCGGTGTGCAGACCCACACCGTAGATGTTGCCCTTCCAGGTGCAGTCATCCCGCAGCTTGGGCCAAATGTCGTCCCAGCTAAACGCGCCCGTCGCCTTGATGTGCTCGTTCAGGTTCAAGAGGAACCCGGGGGCGGAAAGCTGGCCCGCCAGATAGCGGTCCATGTAGAAGACGTCTGGTGGGGCGCCGGCCGCCGCCGCGGTAATGAGCTTCTCTTTGCTGCCGCTGCCGATGTGAGTCGGCGTGAGCGCCAGGTCGACGTTGGGGTTCGCCTCCTGAAACTCGAGCAGGAGATTGTTGCCAATGTGGCCTTCCAGCAAGAAGTCCTGGTACGTCCAGAACTTGACTTCGGAGGGGCCCATCATCTCTTCGGCTTTGGCCTCGCCCATGTCATCATCGGCCGGAGCGTCATCCGCCGGGGCCATTGCGCCGCCCGTGGCGCAGGCGGCAAATAAGACCCCGCCGCCAAGCGCGCCCGCCGTGCCCATAAGCATTCTGCGTGTAAACTTGGTCTCCATCGGTCTCCTCCTCTATGTGAAACCGCACTACGAGTCCACGCATTGAACTGCCAATCAGATAGCACACACCCTCTCGTGCCATACCTGCGTTGGCGCAAGTAGTATAGCACGGGCTCTTGCCCATTGCCAAGACGCTCTGCAGCGCACTACATCCTCTACAGCGGATCGGCGAAGGTGCGCGTGTCCTTGTCCGGGCCGTCGTAGTCGTCCAGGTAGTTCATCTCACCGGTCAGCGGCCAGTGGTATGGCTCTGGCGGCCGCACGTGCCGGATCCACCGCGTCATGAGTTCTAGGTCTGCCGCTTTCTGCTCTAGGCGGCGGGCGATGTAGTCGGGGTTCCAGTCTACGTGCACGTCTGAGAGCAATTGCTCTTGAATGTAGCGGTACTGCGGATCGGCGGCCAGATCCGTGGTCTCGTGGGGGTCATCAGCTAGGTTGAAGAGCTGCGTGGGTTCGCCCTGGTAATAATTCAACTTCCACTGGCCGCGCCGCACCATGCGCTGGAAGCGCCCGTGGGGCGCGTATTCGGCCAGTGCCAGGTCCTTCCAGACAGCATCTTCGCCGCGCAGCACCGGCAGTAGCGAGTCGCCCCGGCCTTGCGGCAGCGGCTCGGCGCCGAGCGCGTCCACCATGGTGGCGACCACGTCCACCGTGCTGGTGGCCCCCGCAAAGCGCGTGCCCGCGGGGAGCTTGCCCGGCCAGGAGAGAATGGCCGGCACGCGGATCGAGCCTTCGTAAAAGGTCTGCTTGAACCAGAGGCCGTGCTCGCCCACCTGATCGCCGTGGTCGGAAGTGTAGATGACGAGCGTGTTGTCCGCGAGGCCGTTGGCATCCAGGGTGTCCAAGATTTGCCCGATCATCGCGTCCATGCGGTCCACCAGCGCCCAATACGCCGTGCGCGAGCGCATGATTTCGTCATCCGTGGCTTTGTCCAGACCGCACTGCTCGCGCCACCAGCCGATGTAAGGATGCGGGTCGCTGGGGGGTTCCGGATGGGCCGGCGGCGGCACCTTGCCCCAGTAGCGGTCGTAGTCCGCCTTGCGCGCCACGTATGGCTGGTGCGGCAGCAGGTAGCCTACCGTCAGGCAGAACGGCTCATCGAGCACACCGGCGCGCCGTTGCCAACCCAGGCGATTGAGCACGTCCACCGTCGCAGCGGTGGTATCCTCGTCAATCACTTCATACCCGCTCTGGCCGGCGCCCGACCGCTCCAAGGCCACATGGTAGGGTCCGGCCGTGCCGCCGCCCAGCATGCCGAGGTCCACGCCGCGGCCGCCGGGGTAGTTGGGCGAGGCGTCCCCGCCGATGCGCTCGGCAAAGCCGTGGTGCTGGTCGGCGCCCACAAAATGCATGCGCCCGATGAGCTTCGGACGGTAGCCCGCGGCGCCGAGGGCGTGGGCGAACGTGGGAATGGCATGATCGAGAATGTGCCGGTTGTCCCAGGTCTCGATGTCGGTGGGATACTGCCCGGTCATATACGACATGCGCGCCGGCACGCAGAGCGGCGCGGTGCAGTAGAGGTTATCCAAGACCACGCCCCGCTCAGCCAGACGGCCCAGATGGGGTGTTTGCACCACCGGATCGCCATAGCAGCCGGTGACCATGGGATTGTGTTGATCGGAAATGATGAAGAGCAAATTGGGACGCTGGACGGATGATTCTGCTGGCATGCGCACACTCCTTTTGCCAAGTCGTGAAAGTTCCTTATCCCATCGGAGGCCATTACATAACCTCGACCGAAAGAAGTGGAATCACCACCTCTCTCTGTGGAGATTTTTGCACAACTCCGACGTTCAGGCGAGAAAACTCCCTTTCCCTGGGGAGAGTGCCGGGGGTGAGGGGAAATCGGTGCCAATCCAGCCCAATTCCGGCGTTTTGGCAGAGTTACGCAAAGGTCTCCGGTAGCACGTGAACGCGGCGTGCCCTGAGAGAAAGCAAGGCATGCGTTCACGCTTCAGGTAATAAGACGTGATAGTGAGCCGGAACGCCAAGAGCGCGAGGAAAGACGCCGTTAAGCCACGCGCAGTTGAGACAGAGGCGGCGGCTCTTTGACCCATGCGGCTTCTTTACTCGCGCGGCTTCTTTACCGTGGACAGCAATGCTTAGGCCTCATTCTCCTTGAGGTATTCAATCGCGCCGCGCACGACGCCGAAGCGGCCTTCGCCGACCTTGGCGAGGCGCACGTCGCCTTGGCGGTCGATTAGGTACAGGGTAGGCCAGGCACGATTGCCGAACGACCGCCAAATCTTGAAGTCGTTGTCGATGGCGACGGGATACGGCAGGCCGAGCCGGTCTACAGCCTTGCGCACGTTGTCGACGACCTTCTCGTGGCTGAACTCAGGCGTATGAATGCTGATCAGCGTGAAGCGATCGTCCGCGTAGGTATTATGTATATCCACCAGACCGGGGATGTCGTTCAGGCAGTTAATTCAGCCATAGGTCCAGAAGGCCAACCCCACGGCGGACTTTCCCCGAAAACCTGCGAGCGTCAGCGGCTCCGAGTTGATCCACGTGGTGTCAATGAGCTCCGGCGCTTCGCCGAGCACGGGAAGTTCACTGACGTCAACTGACGCGACGCCGGTGCTCTGCTGCCCGACCAAAGACTGGCCGCATGCGCTTAGTCCGACGGCCGCGGCGCCACAGGCCAGTCCGGACAACACATTTCGTCTCTTCATTGTTTGTTGCCTCCTGAACTACGCGTGAGACCTCGTCTCGCGCTTGCTCTATTCTCAATCTACTGCCCTTCGACAGGCTCAGGGCGAACGGATTGGGGGTTCACACATCAATCAATTCATTCAGCTCTCGTTCAGCTAGAACGGCTGATTGACGCCGCAAGCTGGGTGTGCACCGGTCAACATGATTTTAGATTACAGGGATAGAAAGCCAACGGAAAGTACGCAAGGCTACACTTTGCCCTAAGTCAACCAATTCCCTGGTTAAATGGTTAGCCCATGGCCGCGATTAGCCGCACGGCGCGAGACTACCCCACCACCACGTTTATCAGCCGCCCAGGCACGTACTTCACCAGCTTGACTTCCTGGCCGTCCAGGAACTGCTGCACGCGCTCGCTTTCCAGCGCCAGCGCGTGGGCGCCTTCTTCATCCAGCGAGACGCTGGCCTCGATGGTGTCGCGTACCTTGCCGTTCACCTGGACGACGAGCGTGAACGTCTCTTCTTGGATCAGCTCCTCGTCGAATTCCGGCCAATCTTGCTGGTGGACTGAGAATTCATTGCCCCAGCGCTCCCAGATTTCCTCAGCCATGTGGGGTGCGACCGGCGCCAGCACCAGCAGGAACTGCTCCATGGCGCGCTTCCAGGTCTCCGTAGCCGCCAATTCCGGCGTGTAGACCTTGTAGAGCCAGTTCGTGAACTCCATGAAGTAGGCGACCATGGTGTTGAACTTCATGGCGTCGATGTCTTCACCGGCGCGCTTGATCACGCGGTTGATCCACCGCGTTAGCTCCGCCTCGGCCTCCGCAACGGGCATGGGTTCGCTGCCCTGCTCGATCCGGCCCAGCAGCATGTTCCATACACGCACCAGCCACCGGCGTGAACCGGAGATGCCCTCGGTGCTCCAACTGATGTTCTGGTCGAACGGACCCATGAAGAGTTCATACACACGCAACGCATCAACGCCGTACATTTCTACCATTTCGTCCGGGCCGATAACGTTGCCGCGACTCTTGGACATTCTGGTTCCGTCCGGGGCCAAGACGACGCCTTGGTGCCGCAGTTTCGTAAACGGCTCGTTGAAGTCGATGAGCATGGCGTCCTTGATGACTTTCGTCCAGAAGCGCGCGTAGATCAGGTGCATGGTGGCGTGTTCGGCGCCGCCGACGTACAGGTCTACCGGCAGCCAATGGCGGGCCTTGTCGAGGCCGAACGGCAACTCGTCGTTGTGCGGGTCGGCAAAGCGCAGGAAGTACCAGGATGAGCACGCAAAAGTGTCCATCGTGTCCGTCTCCCGCTCGGCGGGGCCGCCGCACTTCGGGCAAGTGGTGGCGACAAACGAGCCCACCTTTGCCAACGGCGAACGGCCGTCGCCGGTCGGCTGAAAGTCGTCAATCTCGGGCAGCAGCACCGGCAGCTTGGGCGTGGGCATCTCGACCCACTCGCACTTCGGGCACTTGATCATGGGAATGGGCGCGCCCCAATAGCGCTGGCGCGAAATCAGCCAATCGCGCATGCGGAACTGCACCTTGGGTCCGCCCAAGTCGCGCTCATGCAGCCACTGCGTTATATTTTCGCCGCCTACAGTGGATGTCTCCCCGTCGAAGTCACCAGAATTAACCAACGTTCCTTCGCCCTCGTAGGCGTCGGCAACGGCCCAATCCACGTCGTCCGGCGGCTGCACGACCACGCGCACGTCCAACCCAAACTTCTGGGCAAACTCGAAGTCGCGCTGGTCGTGGGCAGGCACGGCCATAATCGCGCCGGTACCGTAGGTCACGAGCACGTAGTCGGCAATCCAGATGGGAATGTGCTCATCGTTCACCGGATTAATGGCGTAGGAACCGGTGAAGACGCCGGTCTTCTCGCGCTCGGCGGATTGACGCTCGGTCTCCTCCGTGCGCTCTGCGGCGGCCACGTAGCGGTCCACGGCCTCTTTCTGTTCCGGCTTGGTCAGCTTGTCCACCAGGTCGTGCTCCGGCGCCAGCACCATGAAGGTAGCGCCAAAGAGCGTATCTGCTCTTGTGGTAAAGACCCGCAGTTCATCGCCGAATTCCGTGAGAAAGACCGCCTCCGTGCCCTCGCTGCGGCCGATCCAGTTGCGCTGCATCTCCTTGGTGGATTCCGGCCAGTCAATCTTCTCCAAATCATCGAGCAAGCGGTCAGCATACTTTGTAATGTTGAAGTACCATTGCTCCAGGCTCTTCTTCTCCACCAGAGAGTCGCAGCGCCAGCAGCGGCCGTCGTGCACTTGCTCGTTGGCCAGAATAGTCTGGCACGAGGGACACCACCACTGTTGGCCCTTGGCCTTATATGCCAAGCCGCGGCGGTGGATCAGCAAAAAGAGCCACTGCGTAAACTTGTAGTATTCCGGCGAACTGGAGTCGATCTCACGGTCCCAGTCGAACGAGCAGCCGATGAGGTCGAGTTGGCGTTTGTAATTGGCGGTGTTCTGGTCCACGGTCAGTCGGGGCGCGATGCCGGTGTCCCGGGCGCGGTTCTCGGCGGGCAGGCCGAAAGCGTCCCAGCCCATGGGGTGCAGCACGTTATAGCCGCGCATGCGCATTTGGCGGGAAATCACGTCCGTGGGGATATAGTTATGGCAGTGACCGACGGAGAGTCCGTCGCCCGAAGGATAGGGGAAGAAGTCGAGGCAGTAATAGGTCTTGCGGCTATCCTCGCTGTCTTCAGTCTTGTAAAGCTTGGTCTCGCGCCAGCGCTGCTGCCAGTCCTGCTCGAACTCCTGGGGCTGGTAGTCCTCTGAGACCTGCTTCTCTTCCACTGGGGCGACTGCCGCCGCGGCCTCTGCTTCAGCAACGTCTACCGCAGCCTCCGGCGAGGCGGCTTCCGCTGGCGCGTCCGCAGGGGTCTCTACCTCACTAGGCGTCTCCGACTTTGTCGCAGTCTCCGACTCCGTCGCAGCCGCCTGCTCCTCTGCTTGATTCATGTTCTCCAACGCCTCCGCATACGTTTCACGCACGAATATACGTCAAATGGTGTGATTATGTGGCCTGAATATGCCCATTGTAGCACAGAAATGAGCCTTCTCCGCAGATGAGAGAGATAAGCGTCAAGGCGCGGTGTAATGCAGACAGCTAAGATGGTACCCTTCTATCCAACACGGCGACAATCTATCGAGGTAGCAAGGAGCGGAGAAAGATGGGCGCAGCGCCGAAGATTACGCGCATAGTGGTGATACATTACGCGCACGAGATCGAGAACCTGACCATGGAAGACGCGTACGGCTTTGACATGGTGTACAAGGAGGGCGCGCGCTTGCCGGGCGGCGGCAGCATCTTGACCGTCGAAACTGACGCGGGCGTGCGCGCGGAAGTTCCCGGCGGCATTGATGCCCGCACGGCAAGCTATTTGCTGGGACGCAATCCGCTGGAACGCGAGATCATCTGGCAGGATCTCAAGCGGCTCAATCGCGGCAATACGTCCACGCCGCCCGGCGACCATGACGTGGCGCTCTGGGACATCGCCGGCAAGCTTGCGGACGTACCGATTTCCGCCCTGCTCGGCGGCTGGCGCACGCGCCTGCCCTGTTACGCCAGCACGTACCACGGCGACGAAAACGGCGGCCTGAGCACGCCGGAGGATTACGGCGCGTTCGCCCTGCACTGCAAAGAGGAGTACGGCTATCCGGCTTTCAAGATTCACGGCTGGATCGGCGCGCCCATTACGCGCGAGGTGGCGGCGGTGCTCGCAATCCGTGATGCTGTGGGCGACGACATGGACATCATGCTCGATCCCGCCGGGGCGTTCGGCACGTTCGACGACGTGCTGAAGGTCGGCCGCGCCTGCGATGAAGCGAAATACTTCTGGTACGAAGATGCCTTTCGCGGTGGCGGGGTTTCCCAGTTCGTGCACGCCAAGCTGCGCCAGTTCATCAAGACGCCGCTGCTGATGGGCGAACACATCCGCGGCCTGGAAACCAAGGCGGATGCCATCCATGCCGGGGCCGTGGATTACCTACGCGCCGGCAGCGGACGGGACGGCGGTATTACGGGCGTAATGAAGCTGGCGGTGTTGGCGGAGGCCTATGGGCTGGACGTGGAATTGCACGGCGGCGGCCTGGCCCATCGCCACTGCATGGCGGCCATCCGCAACACCAACTACTACGAGCTTGGCTTGGTGCACCCCAACGTAAAACACACCAAAGCGCCCATCTACGCCGATCCGAAATGGCGCGACGAGCTCTATTCCGTGGACTCTGAGGGCTGCGTGGCCGTGCCGCAAGATCCTGGCCTCGGCGTGGAATTCGACTGGTCGTTCATCAACGCCAACAAGACCGGCGAGACGGTGTACGAGTAAGTCCGCTTGCGCTCCAACTCGAACAATCGCCCCGGGGGGGGCTCGGCTCGCCGGAGTCTAGCGCAAGAGATTCGAGCCGGAAGGATGCCGGCAGAAGTGGCGGCTCACCCCCCCGGGCCCGCCCGGCGCTGCCTTACTGCCCAATGAGTGACAAGAACATACAACCGGCCAATGTCCAGAGCGCGGCGCTATTTCCGGTAGCGCAGGTTTGTAACCTGCGGTGCGGGTGAAAAGAGAGTTCAACGTTGCGGTCCGCGCAAGAGCCCCCGCACAGCATCACTAAACTGTCAAAGCCGCGACGAATTGACGGTTGCCGCGTGACAATGCTCACACTGACGTGGTGAAATAGGGTAAGGTTTCAGGCGTGCCGGGAGATTGAGGCATGAGAGCACAGAAGCCGATTCTCTTGTTTTTCATGGTGGCGGCGCTCGTGCTTGCAGGTTGTGACATTCGTGGCGTGTCTGCACCGGAGGCGCAGCAGCCCGCCCTGGACTATTCCTGGGTAGCCACGACACCGTGGGCGGAATTGGCGGGGCACTACGACCGCCACAATGCGTTCATCTACAAGAATTACTACGAGCGTCAAAAGGGCTATGCGAGCGGAGAGATCCCGGTTCTCTTGTCCAACGCTTACACGAGCCATCCGCTCGCCTACTACACACTGAAAAGGGACGATGTGGAGCGCGCTGCGTCAGGAGACGAAACCAAGACGGCAGCGAATACGGCGGCGCTGCACTTCCAGCGTGGGCTCACCTATTACGATCTCGGCGACTTCGACGGTGCCATCACGGAATTCAGCCGCGCCATCCAACTCGATGACCGCCACGCGCGCGCTTACGCCTTCCGCGCGCTTTGCCACGGCTACACCGGCAGCGCCGCCCGGGCGCAGTCAGACCTGCAGAACGCAATCCGGCTTAAAGCGAACCCCAAGCTCATTGCCGAAGTGCGCCGGGCGCTGCAGCAGGGTTAGGTCTGAAATGTGCGCACTTCGGCCAGGCGGAATTCTCGTCTGGGCGTTAGCAAATACACGCCAGTGAGATTCGCAACTGCCGTCCACGGTTCGACAAGCTCACCGCGAACGGCTGTGTGTTGGACACTAGATCAGTAGGCATCGTGCAGGCGTTGCTACATACTGCTCTTGGGTATTCCCCAAAGATCTGGCCGGTATGTGAAACGCTATGGCTGGCCCGAGGCTGCGGACAAGCCCTTGCCTAGCCTACGAGGGAGCCCAACGCCTCGTGGGCGGCGCATTCCTTGGCAAAGATTTCCAGGATGCGTTCCTTTAGCTCCGCCCGCAGAGTGGCGCTCTCCGCGTCTGTGAGCGGGAACTCCTTGCTCATGGCTTGCTCCAGGGCAGTGAGTTGCGTCCAGATGCCTTTGACTTCCTCGGTCGCGGCGGCGCCTTGGCTGAGGAAGACTTCCTCCCGGCGGGCGAGCAGTTCCTTGGCTTCACGGAACGGCGCCACGCTGTCCGGCAGTGCCGCGTCGGCGAGTTCACCCCACAGGCGGCCCAGGTCGGCGTACATCTCGGCCAGCGGCGTGAAAGCCCCGTCGTTCAAGGCCGTGGCTGCCTCTGTAAAGAATGCGGCATAAAGCGGTCGCATCAAGCCGCCGCCGGTGTGGTAGTGCTCGACAAAGTCATACACCGAGCGCAGTCCTTGCAGCAGGCGGTGCCCGGGAGGAAAGACCTGCTCCCAACTCTCCTTGCCGCTGCTGCCGTGCATGCGGTCGGCCCAGGTTTTGAAGGCCTCTAGGGTGAAGTTCTTCATGCGCTGGTTCTGCAAGCCGTCGTGACATGCCTTCACGCCCGCCAGCACAGCCTCGCGCACGTCGAAATCCTGTTGCGGGCCGCTGACAGTCAGCACACGGTTCTTCTGCTTCTTGATGCGCGCGCGGGCCTCCGCGAGATCAGCGAGCGGGATTGCGATTGGTTCATCGGTGAGATCGCCAATCAGGGCCTCGTCATCTGTCAGACTGTAGACCGTTATGACGTGGTAGCCACCGCCCGCATAGAAGCTCGGTATGCCCCGATACGCTAAGAGCGCCATTTCCACCCAGGCGATGGCGCAGCCGGTCGCGTCCACCGCGTCGGCGAGGTTTGTGGCGGCCTTCTTCTTGGCCCCGGTTTCGAGCGCCGTCGGCGTCACGCCAAAACGCTGGCAGGCGTCGTGCACGTAGGCATCGCTCTCGTGCCAGCGGTGCCGTCCGGCCACGTAGAAGCTGGCGAAGTCCTCGGCGGCGTAGTAGAAGTGGAAGACGCCGGCCCCAACGCCGCCGGCGATGCCGAAGACCATGGGCTCTGTGAAGAAGTCACCAGTTGCCGGATTGGTCACGCCCGCGTGGGCTAACGCCGCGCGCAGGGCCGTCGTTTCGGGATGGGCGCCGGGAAAGTGGGGGGATTCTGACAAGGTACTATCGCTTTCTGTGCGGGCTGCCAGGACGTGACGGCGAGCGGTGGTGTAGCTTTCGCCGGTCTTTGCCATGCGGCTGCGGACGAGTTGCTTGAAATGCTTTTGCCGCGTCATGTTGAAACCTTCTCTCGTAAGGCAAGCGGCCAAGACCCTGCGCGCTTGGGCTCCTGCCTGTGAGAAAACGTCCCAACCGAACGAAACCGTAGACACGGTTGCGTATTGTCCCGAGGACACGCATCCCCTTTGCTCTCGCATCCGCCGGATAGCGCAGGTATCCGGTCAGAGAGTCCGGCGCGGGATTCGCCATACTCGATGGTAGCGCAGCGCATAGCTTGCTACAAGCCCTCGCCGCACTTTAGCGCAACAAAGAACGCCGGCGGCGCGAGTGAGGCCTTACCCTAGCTGGACGCTTCACGCCACATGATGTGCGCAAGGCCAACAGTTGTACATAACTGACCGGTCGCCAGGTCGAAAAGCGCCCTTGCACCGCGACTCAGTACCGCCCTTCGCGCACAGCGCGCGACCGGATGTTCCTTGATGACATTTAGGCGCGCGTGTCTAATCGCCATGCTGTGCACATACTTCTTGGTAGCCTTCGCTCTGTTCTATCCAGTCATCGATCCGTCCCGCGAGCCACAGCCTCAGGATGTTGTTCATCCACCGCTCGTTTTCTGTCGGATTGCGCTTGCCGCGCACGCCGAATTTCTCGCGCCACCATACCGCTTGCGCGCTGAACGCGAGCGTTTCTTCCTCGAAGCACTGCTCCGTGGAGTAGTCACTATAGTCTCTACCAGGCCGGGCGTGGAACAACTCGTGCACGAGCACGGCCACGCGCATATATTGACTGGCTTCGCGGAGAGAATCGTCGAGCAAGATACGGCCGCGATTTACGTTGTAGACGCCCAAGACGTGCGGTACGTCAAAGCGGCTTAAGTCGTCAAAGCCAAGGTAGTGTACATTGGACTCCAGGTAGGCTTCGTAGAGGGTCTCACCGAACTCTGTGGTACGCATGAGCTCAAGCGCCGCTTCAAGCAGAGGGTCGACGAATTGTTCCGGCTCGGGGATAGGGGGCAGCGCGCCGTATTGCGCGCACCACTCACGGTACCCCGCAGACGATAGCACTGATGTTTCCAGGGTTTGGTCGCGGTAGCTCCGCGCAAGGTAATTGAGCATACGCTCCGTTGCCGTACTCGCATCGCGCAAGCCCTGTTGGCCAAACCGCGAAATCCACCAGCGCGCCAGAGCGCTTTCGGCGTCAACCACCTCGTTCAGACAGTCCGTCCCGGAGCGCCAGCGCTCGCTTTGCGGGCCGCGGCGTTTGCTATTGACCGCCAGCACCGTTTCCCAGGCGATGAGGGCCGCGAGCGCGTCGGCACTTTCGTTGCGCAGAGCCGCATCAATGACGATCTCGTTGCGCGGCGGTTCATGGTAGCGGGACGTCCAGCCTTTCGGCACTGTGCCAAACGTCAGGCTGGGTGCCGCCTCGGAGAACCAGGCGTAGAGTGTCCGGCCGAGAGATGTTGTCTGAAGCGCCTGCAATGCCCGGCCGAGGCGGGGATCTATCCTTTGGGTAGGAGTTGGGGTAGGCGTAGGCGTAGGGAGGACAGTAGGCGTTGGGATGGGCGTTGGCGTCGGCGTCGGCGTTGCGATGCCGCCACCCGGTACGTAGTCGTGCTCCCAGGCAAAGCGCTCGGTATTCAGCCGTTGCTGCAGTCCGTTTGGACCGTTGATCCAGGTGCGATAGCCGTCCGTGAAGGCAGTCCTGTTATCCTGCTTGCGCCAGACCAGGAGACCGCCGGTAGTATGCTGCAAGCTATCGCCATTGGCGTCGTGATGTTCGTTCTCGAGGCATTCGCCGACGGTTTCGTGACCAATGAGGTCCCGCAGCGTCTTGAAGCCCAGCACGAACTGGCAGTCCACGCTTGCGCCGACGGACGTGGCGGAAAGCAGCGCCAGGCCAAGGCCCAGCACAAATATTGCGACAGGTCTCTTCACGCCGTGTTCGCCTCTAGTCTGCGGTCAGGAACCGCGCGCTGGTTCCGGCGAATAGGTCTCTCTCTTCATTCTACGCCCTGCCGCCATTGGTGCAGCATCTCTGCGCCCACGGTGCCTTCGAAGACGTGGCCCTTGTCGAATTGGTGCACGGTGAGATTGTCTGGCTGGCCGGAGGCGGCGTAGGCATTGCGGATGCGGGTCAGGGCGCGTTCGGCCCACTCGTGGGGGATGAGCTTATCCTGCAGGCCCCATTCGATGACCATCGGGCGCGGCGCGATGAGCGAGAAGACTTCCGGTGTGTCGCCATACAGCAGCAGGCTGGGAATGAGTTGGGAACCGCACTGATGCAGGTTCTGGTAGCGCTCCTGGTACATGTTCAGGCAGCCGGAAGGCACGCAGGCCTTGATACGGGAATCCATGGCGCTGATCAGCATCGTCATGCGCCCGCCATAGGAAAGACCTGCCGCGGCGAGCCTCTCGGTATCTACGTAGGGCAGCGATTGCAGCACATCCAGAGCCGCGTGCAGGTCGCAGAGCTGGTAGCCGACCACGGTGCGGCCTAGCAGGGTGGCGGCCATGTAGTTGCGGCAGCAGTAGTCGGGTTTGGGGTCCGGGTAGTGCGGCTGGCGCTCGCCAAAGCCGCGCAGGTCGGGCGCGAGCACCACGTACCCCTGCTCGGCAAAGCGGTGGCCTAAGTCGTACTGCAGGCGTTCCACCTCATCCGTCCGCTCCGGCGTGTCCTTGATGCCGACGATACTGTCTTTGCCGAAGCGGCCGTGGCCGTGCAAACAGAGGATAGCGGCTGTTGGCTGCGCGGCGGACACGCTTTTGGGTACCAGAAGATACGCTGGAACCCAGACCGCCTCCTCGGTCTGGTAGCGGAGCTTGTGGCGGGTGTAGGCTCCGCAGTCAACTTCCTCTTCATACTCCACCACGAGCGCGGCGCGTTCCGGCAGGATGCCCAGCAGGCTCATCACCTTGGCGCGAAAACGCTCCTGCCAGTCGCGGAGCTCCTCAGGCGAGGAGCCGGTGAAGAGCATTGTCGGCTCTGCCTCATCGATGTGCTGGGAGAGATCGTATTCAAAGGCGAGCGGGCGCATGGTAAATGTGCCTCCTAGTTTTGGTAAGGGTGGTCAACATACGGTCATGTCTTTGCTAATTATAGATTCCCACGAGCGAGGGAAAGACGGAGTGATGCATTGGTAGCTCGTGCGACGCTTGGTCTTTGCGCCTCACTAAAGTTCGGAGGAGGGCTTAAGCGAAAGAGACGGGATGCTCATCGGTAGAGTCTTGTGGCTCTGGATTCCGGCTTTCGCCGGAATGACGGTCCTTACGGTTGAGCTATCCGAGTTGACGACCTGTCATGCTAAAGGTGGTTTCTCTTCCGCCGGTTCGGTGATGTTCGTGGGTGTGGGGCGCGCGCCGAAGTCGCGCCAGCCCCAGTCGAGATGAATGCGCGGCAGGTCGAACTCGTAGTACCAGCGGATGCTCACCGGCCAGCCGTCGGCGGCGTAGTAGGCGTAGAACAGCGCTGAGCGGCCGGGCGCTTCCTCCAGGAGCTTCACCGGAGTGAGGTCTCGAAACAGCGCCGGGTCTTCTTCGATTTCCAAGTACTCCAGGAGCGCGGCTTCGTATTTTTCCGCCGCATTCGGGCGCAGGCTCGCGAGGTCAACCGATTCATGGGAGTTCCACAGCGGCAGGCTCGGATCCGGTGCGTCGCTGCCGTCGGCGCACGTGACCCAGACCGGCGTGCTCCACGCGTATTCGCCGTCGGTCTGGCGGAGGCGCACGTAGTAGGCGCTCGCGCGCAGGGGCCGGGTGTCGGTGTAGCCGATTGACGAGTCAAGCTCACCGGGAAACCAGGAAAACAAGCAGCGGTCGCCACGAATCACGTCCATCCGCTCGATTGGCGCACAGCCGTGCGCGACAATGCGCAAATCCACGTCTCCAGACGACGTGACAAGACTGCCGGCAGGCTCCCCATTTGCGCTCACGTCCAGAATGATGCGCGCGCCGGTCGTGGCAAACGTGCGCCGGTCCTGGATCGCCTGCCAAATTGCCTCCCGCTCGCAGGCTGGCGCGTAGACCCCGGCCACTTGTCCGCTGCCGAAAGCCGTATCGCGGATATTGAGTTCGTGGTTGAAGCGTCCCCGGAAGCAGTGGGCCGACATGGGCGCGCCGAGGGTCGGCAGGTGCACGTCGCTGGAGCCGATCACCGCTGGATGGTAGCCATGCCGCAGCGCCCGCTGCAGCACCCATTCGAACGCGCCGTGCCCGCTCGTGACCTCCAGCAGCGGCGCTTCCTCAGTGGGGTAGGCCGTCCAATTGGGCGGGCCGCCGCCGATGTGGGCTTCCAGGAGCACGTCATCACGCGAACCATAGGCGTCCATCACGCCGTCCATGGAGGCTTTCATGGGCAAATGGGTGGCTTCTTGCGCGTGAAAGACCACGTTGCGGTCGCCGCCTACACCCGGATGCGCCTCGTAGGCCAGGAAAGGCACGTAGGTGCCGGGCTCGTCATTGGCACGGTAGGCCGCTTGGTGCGCCTGCCAGACCTCGGGACGGTCTTCATCGTTGGGCGCGGACATGGGCCCCGGCGAGCAGAAGTCCAGGCGTCCCACCTGTCGCGCCTGCTCGTGCCGCCGGGCGGGATGCACCTTGAAGTTCGGTTCGCTCATCAGGGAGAGGGTGGTATCGCCCCAGCTATGGCAGTGTAGCTCGCCCCAAAAGAGGCGCCGCTTAGGCTCCGCCTCGCAGAGGGTGGGATTGCTCAGCGCCTGCAGGCCGCTCTCCTCGTCCGTGGCGATAAAGCGGTAGAGATCCGGCCGACTAAGACGCACATCTTTGATAATCAAGACTCCCTGTTCCTGCGCGGTGAACGTGACCGTTGGCGGGAGTGTGCCGCTCGTTCCGTCGGGGCCGGTAAGCACAACTGTTCCCCGGTAGCGGTCGCACACATTGCGATGCCGATCAAAGGCAATGAGGTGCAGGGCGAACGGTTCGTCCGGCGCGACCACGGAGGGCCCGAGCACACGCAGCAAGTCGGCGTGGGGTTCGGCAGTGATGCGAACGGTCGCCGGGCTGCACGCCAGCGTATGGTACGTGCCGGCGCCGGTGCGGTCTACGGCAAACACAAACCGGCCCAAGGTCGTCGCATCGTAGACCTCACTGCCCGCGCCGCCCTGCCGTCGGTCGCCGATGCGCAAAGTAAAGCGGTCGCCCGGCGCAAGCGCGCCGTCCGTCACGACCACCTGGGCAAAACTCGGCCGGTGGGACTGGTTGAGCGAGTTCACCACCAACTGAAGCCGCGCCGTCGCGTTCGACTCCAAAGTCACGTAATCCCGCCCGCGCGGGTTATAGTCCTGGACACGATGTCCGAGCAAGAAGCCGTGACGCTGGAAGAGGAAGCCGCCGCCAGCCGGCACGGCGTCGCGGACGGTTACCGTCAGTTCCCAGGTGCCGACCCTGCCGGCTGGCAGGGTGAGCGCCAAGCCGCGATCAACCACGCCGTCGACACCGTGAAAGGCCAACTCGCACCGGTCACGTTCATCGCCGGGATCCGGCTGGATTTCGATGGAAACGCGTTTCGGCGGAGAAGGCGCCATGGTTCACCTCCCTTAGCGCGGTAATCATACCTGCGGCGTGGCAGGAGCGCGCCTGCGGCACTTACCCGCTGCTGTCCGTGCCCAGGCCGTACGCGAAAGACGAATGTGTCAACATAGTGACGCTCCACCGTTGGTAGCAGCGAAGATTGCTTGCATTGGAGCCGACGAAGGGATTCGAACCCATAGCCTGCGGTTTACAAAACCGCTGCTCTGCCATTGAGCTACGTCGGCGCGTGCGCCGCGCGCCTAACCGCGTCTTGGTTGTGTAAACCACGCTGTGTAAACCGCGTACTTGGTTTGACAATCGATCCAAAGGGCACTCTTGAATTATATGTGCGGCGCAAATGGAGGGTCAAGCAGATGCGGCTTGGGAAGCGCTGCCAGTGTATAATCGGCGCGAACAGCACGTTACGCCCCAAGAGCACTGATTGGCCTGAAATCGCAGATGGTAACGAAAGTGCAAATGTGGCGCAAAGTCCAAGACAAGCCGCGGGGTGTAGGCCGGTCTTTGAAGGCGTATGATAGAGAGAAGGAGGCATGAGTTGTGTATGGTGTTGTCGGCTATCTCGATCGCGCCGGGGATGGCTATGCGCCCATTGGCAGTATCGCACTAAAGATGCTGCGTTCGCTCTCGCCGCACGCGCCCGATTCCACCGGGGCCGCATTCTTCATGCCGCAAACGCATGGTCAAGTTTTGGTGGCGGTGAAGATCGAAGGCGATGACGAGCGCACACTCAGCGGCCGCGTGGTACGGCGCGTTGGTCGCAAGGCCAACGTCGTCAAATCGCGCATGGTCGGCCACACGCTGCAACTCGTGCTTGACGCGGTTGAGGACCTGCGCGGGGTGGTGGACGTTGTCGAAAGCGTGAGTGAAATCGGCGGCGTCGAGTGCTTTAGTGTCGGCCGGTGTTTGAGCATTGTAAAGGACGTCGGTTCCATCGAACATCTCGAAGAGGAATACGCATTCTCCACGATACGAGGCACGCACATGATCGGCCAGGCTCGGCTGGCAACGGAAAGTCGTGTAGACATGAGCCACTCCCAACCCTTTTGGGCGCGCCCGCGTCCCGACGTGGCCGTGGCGCATACCGGGCAGGTGACAAACCATCACAAGCTCCGGCGCCGCTACGAGGCGCAGGGCCAGCGTTTCTTTACCGACAACGACGCTGAAGTCATCGGCACGTTTCTTGCGTTGGAAATGGAGCAAGGAGCGTCGCTGGAAGACGCGATGCGCGCTTCTTTGGGCGTGTTGGACGGCACCTATGCCTATGTGGCGGCAACAGAAAGAGAAATGGGCGCGGCGAAGGACTTCATGGGCGCGCGACCACTCGTCATTGCCGAAACCGATGACTTTGTGGTGGTAAGCTCGGAAGCTGCCGCGGTCTGCGAGGGACTGGAACAAGACCTCGTCACTTGGGAACCTGATGCGAAGGAAGTGCACGTCTGGCCCATTCGGATGCCGCCCGTCGCAGACCCGTTTGGGCAAAGCGCCTCACTCTAGACATTCGAAATGTTCTTCATCGAAGCTGTAGATCGCACCACGCGCGAAGTAAATCAACTCATTCGCCGCGCAATCGAGCAGGGCGAGCACGATATACACGTGTACGATCCGCGCGGCCGGCACAGTCTGGGCGTGGCGTTCTTTCAGCCGGTGCACCTGATCTTTGGCGGCAGTGTGGGCTTCTACTGCGGCGCCATGGGCGATGGGCCTACTGTCGAGATTCAAGGCAGCGCCGGCTGGAGCACCGGCGAAGGCCTCCAGAGTGGGAGCGTGGTTGTGCGCGGGCACGCCGGCAATGCCACCGGCGCGGCCATTCACGGGGGCATTGTATGCGTGCATGGGAATGCGGCCGCCCGCACCGGCATCGGGATGGTTGGTGGTATGGTGGTGATAGGGGGCAATGTCGGGTTCATGAGCGGGTTCATGATGCATGACGGCGATCTCATCGTTTGCGGCAATGCCAGTGAGCGCCTGGGACATGGCATGAAAGGCGGCCGCATCTACGTAGCAGGAGCGGTAAAGCAGCTAGGCGAGGGCGTGACGGAAGCGGAACTAACGCCGGACGAGCGCACCCGCGTGGAAGGCATCGCCGCCACGGCCGGTCTTTCCTACGCGCGACCGTTCCGCAAGTATACTGCCAACTCCGCGGGCGGCGGCACTGCTAACGCCGTGGACATTGGTGGCGCAAAGAACAGCCCGGGCCTGTCAGGCTAGGAGCGGTCATGGTAACGCGGAAGAGTACGGAAGGCACGCTCGCTGCCACTCCGGTATCAACCGAGAAAAAGGTTGAGTCCTCTTCGGGTCACGTGAGCGCGGGACGGCCGGGCCGGTCACGGAGCTTCCCCACTTTTGACGACCTTACGCTGATCCCGTGTTCGCTGAGCCGGGTGCCGCTGGAAGCCTTTTACGAACAGTGCACGACTGCCACGACCCTTGGCACACGATTTGCCGCGCAGCCGATTGTGCTGAGTACGCCGGTGACAATTGCCGGCATGGGCGCCAAATTGCTATCGCCCGCAGTGCGCGCGGCACTGGCCTACGGGTCGGCCCACGCCGGCATTCTTTACACCACCGGGTACGGCGGCATGCTGGCGGCAGAGCGCGAATATGCGAAGATGCTCTCTTACGAAGTGCTGCCAAGCCGCGTCGACTTCGATCCGCGGCACATGTTGCAGGCCGACGTCATCGAGCTTGTCAGCGTACGCGGCCTCAGTCCGAGCATCGGCATGCCGTCTCGCAACAGCCAAGGCGCGATGCAGGAGACCGCCTATTCCCGCCTCACGCACTCACCCACACGGCATCCCGATTGGGTAGGATCGGACGATCTCCCGAAGAAGGTGGAGGAACTGCGGGAGGCAACCGACTGGCAGGTGCCCATCATTGTCAAGATTAGTGCTGCCCATGTGTTCGACGATGTGCAACTTGCGGCCAAGGCCGGCGCAGACATCATCACGGTAGAGGGCATGGAAGCCGGGGCCTCTACCGGCCCCGAAATTCTGAACCAGAACACCGGCGTCCCCGGCATTGCGGCCGTCTGTCAGGCGCGGCGCGCACTGGAAACTTTGGGGCTGGAGGACGAGGTCGGCCTGATCCTGTGCGGTGGTATTCGCAGCGGAGCGGACGTAGCCAAAGCGCTGGCACTGGGCGTGGACGCCGTCTCAATCGGCACTGCCGCACTACGGTCTTTGGAACCTTGGACGCAGCAGGTGGCCGCCCAGAGTGAGGGCGATGGCGCGGCGGGTGAAGACCGTGCAGAAGCCGAACGAGATTCCGTTGCCGATCTGCCGGGATTCGCGGATGCAGCACACCGCATGGCGAATTTCATTGCCACCTTGACCCAAGAAATTCAACTGCTCGCGCGGGCGTGCGGCAAGGCAAACGTGCATGATCTTGAGGCGGAAGACCTGCGCGCGCTCAGCCTCGAGGCCTCGCTGATAACCAACGTGCCGCTCGTGGGCATGGATACCGTCATTGGCCGCTGACGCGGCCGGATAGCGGCAAACCGCTGCTTACGCGGCCCGGCGCTACGACATGCTTTGCATTGAACGGCGAGAACCCCATGGCCTCAACGCCGCCTGAACACCAGCCGGAAAACCGGAAAATCGAGACTCGCGTGACGATGTTCGTCAACCGCGTCTCGCCGCGTAAGGTCGATCCTCTCACCGTCAGGAAGTATCTGCGGCGGTTGGTCACGCTTGTGCTCTGGCCGTCCATTGACATCATCGTCACAATCTTCTCCAACTACCTCATCCTGCGCTTCAACGCCTTTGTTGCCACTTCCGCCACCATCCTCGTGATGATCGTTCTCAACGGCGCGTTGCTCTACCTGCTGCTGCTCGAACTTGATCTCTCCGATTGGATACGTGCCAAGACTGATCGTCTGGAGAAGATCCGCCGGTTTGTGGAGGCGACGGAAAGGCGGCGCAACTTGGTCATCCTGCTCGTCTACACCCTCTCAGGCCCCACGATGGCTGGAGTGCCGCTGATCTGGCTCATGGGCATCACTGGCAAGCGTGCCTATATCTTGGTCGTTGTCGGCACTACCCTGAACGGACTCTTCTGGGTGGGCGCCATCTACAGCAGCATCTGGGCCGTCTTGCGCGAGTTTTTCCCTTTGAGCTTCTTCTGATTGTTCAAGAGTGCGGTAATTGCGATTGTCGCGCAGCGGAGTGTCGCTAAGAGCGTGGAATCTAGGGTGCTGAGGCTATCAGACTGCGTGCAGTATGGACCCTAGATTCCGCGAACCCTGTTCGACGCTGCGCTCGGAATTGTAAGTGTCAGGTAATTC